>JBKCLO010000094.1:0-52205 GCA_046300675.1 Ignavibacteria bacterium | reverse complement strand
TTTCTTAACTCATGCCCCACCTCCTCCTCCTTCTTTCTCTTCTTGCCGACTCGCACATCCATGGTGTCGTGCGCGATAGTGTTACGCGCGCCCCCTTGCATGGTGCCATGGTGAAGGTTGTTGGCGAGCGAAAAGGGGCAGTTACTGATCGGTACGGAGCGTTCCATATACATGATGTGCGGGCCGATTCAGTGCATATCGATGTGACATATGTTGGATACAAGACCGGACACATTGTAGTGCCTACGGCTGGTGATGTGCGAATCGATGTTTTGTTGGCGCAGAGCACAACAACGGGAAGTGAGATCGTTGTAACCGATGCACGTATCGCTCATAGTGCATTGCCCACACAACGTGCTACTGTGCTATCGTCTGCCGAGGTAGACGAACATCGTGGGCAGACCTTTGCTGATGCACTGACGGAGGTAAGTGGCGTAACGCTGTTGCAGACCGGACCAAGTTTAAAGAAGCCGATGATCAACGGCATGACGGGAACACGGCTAGTGCTGCGCAATAACAACGTCGTTCAAGAAGGACAGCAGTGGGGAATTGAGCATGCTCCAGAGATCGATGCATTCTCGCCGTATCGAATCACAGTGGTCAAAGGGCCAGCGTCGGTGATGTACGGACCCAATGCAATTGGCGGAGTGATTGATCTTGAATCACGTCCGATACGGCAAGACGAAGGGATACATGGGGAGGCTACACTAAACCTCTTTAGCAATGGCGGTCAGGGGGCTGGTGGACTCTTTCTCGAGTCCGCCGGCATTGCCGGCACCAGCCTCGGACTGCGTCTGCAGGGCAGTGCCCGTAAAGGAGGTGATGCTTCTGCACCTGATTATGTCATCAACAACACAGGGGTTGAAGAACTCAACGGCAGTTTGATGATGCAGCTCGGTGATGAGCGACTCGGAGCAACCGCAATAGGCTCTGTGTTCACCACTAAGCTTGGAATCTTCAAGGGTGCCCATATCGGCAACGGAGCAGATCTGCGCCGCGCCATCGAGCGTGGACATCCAGGAAATCCGCAACCGTTCAGCTACGATATCACCAATCCGCGTCAGGAAATTTCACACGCAATGCTCTCGGTAAAGGGGCATCTGCAGCTAACCGATGAGTCTCGTGCTGTGCTAACGTTCGGACATCAGATCAACGATCGCAATGAGTTTGATGGACATAACACGAGGATCGTCGGAAGAGGCGAGGACCCCGCAGTCCGAGCGGCAGACTCTATCGCGCGGCTGCAGGCCTCACTCAATAAGCCGGCAATGAATCTCTATCTCATGACCTCAACACTTGATGGTACATATGAGCATGCAATTACCGATCGCATTCGCGGGTCTGCAGGGTTTACCTCTATGTGGCAATACAATGAGCAGAATGGCAAGGTCAATCTGATCCCCGACTATCGCTTGTGGGGACTTGGCGCGTATCTCTTTGAGTCGATGTCGTACAACGACTTCACCTTCAGTGGTGGGCTGCGCTATGACGTACGCGACCTCAAGGCTGCTGTTGTTGTACGACCAAGTAATGACGTACAGCTGCAAACCCGCCGATGGGAAAATCTTACCGGTAGTCTAGGTGCCATGTGGCAGGTGAGCGATAAGATCTCTGCCAACATCAACCTGGCCACGGCATGGCGTCCGCCACAGGTCAATGAACTGTACAGCAACGACGTGCATCATGGTTCAGCCTATTATGAAGTCGGAGACAGCACACTATACAACGAGCGGACACTCGGTGGTGATGCATCAATCAGCTACAGCGAAACGGGAATTGATATAGAGGTATCAGGCTTTTTTCATGCCATAGACAACTACATCATGGCTGTGCCAGACCCAACAAACCCTACGGTAACTGTTCGTGGAACATTTCCAACCTACCGATTTACGCAGATGAATGCCCAGCTGGCAGGTGGCGACATCAACGCAACGGTGGTCCTGGACGAGCAGCTAAACATGTACGGTTCAACCGCGTTGGTTCGTGGGACAAATGTCGACAGGGGCGAACCGTTGTTGTTCGTGCCAGCAGATCGTGCCCGTATTGGTCTGCATCTTCATGCCGATGACGTATGGGAGTTGCATGATGCATATGTCGATGTCTCTCTTATCGGAGTTCGCAGACAAGACAGAGTTGTTGCTGGGCGTGATTATGCCGAGCCCCCTGCTGGATATATACGAACCGATGTTGCGGTGGGCGGGATTATCACCTTTGGCGACGATCTCCTCGGACGTGTAACACTCTCGTGCAGTAATCTCTTCAACGTTGCCTATCGCGACTATCTGAGTCAGTATCGCTACTTCTCAGATGATCCGGGCCGCAACATCATTCTACGATTCACAACATCTTTCTAATCACGACATCATCCGGAGTAATCATGAAACGCATTATTGAGCTAGTGGCCATCGCGTTGGTCGCAACTGGACTTTATGGATGCAAGGACGTCCACCTTCATCCAGAAGGGGGCGAGCATGAGATCATCACAACTGTGACACTCACGTTCGTAGACCAGAGCGATTCGAGTAACACCATCACAGCTGTATGGGAAGATGTCGATGGCATCGGCGGAGCGAATCCTAATCGCATTGATACGATCAAACTCAGCAAGGCAAAGACATACCGCTGTTATGTAACGCTGCAGAATCACAGCGCACATCCGGCGTTGGATGTAACGGGCGACATTAAAGCTGAACTCGACAACCACCAGCTCTTCTATGATGTTACAGGCGGCGCTGCCCAAATCAGCATCACAGATGCCGACTCGCGGGGCCTGCCTATTGGTCTGCAGTTCAATCTGATGACATCTATGGATGCCTCTGCTGTGCCGGGGTCGCTTACGATGTCTTTGTACCACTATGACAACTCAGCCGACAAAACAGGATCTAATCGAGGTAACGAGACAGATATCGAGGTCACGCTCCCACTGCTTGTCAGATAGAGACCTTCGTCGGGGCGGGCAGTCCTACCGTTCTGCGTAAATTTCTGCCCATGGACATTCTAGCCACACCGATCGAGAATGTACGCTTTGTTGTCGTAGACGTAGAGACAACTGGCGGTACGACCGGCGATCACCGCATGACGGAGATCGCAATGTGTGTGGTAGAAGACGATGCGATCGTGCGTCGCTATGAATCACTCATGAACCCGCGGCAACCTATTCCGGAGTTCATCCAGCTCATGACTGGAATAACTCCGGAAATGGTTGCCAATGCTCCAGAAGAAGATTACGCACTTGCACCTGTTATCTCTGAGATCCATGCAGATGACCAGGTGGTGGTCTTTGTGGGCCACAATGTTGGGTTTGACTGGAGCTTTGTAAAGTCGGCCATCGAACGCATGGGTGAAGTAGCACCCGACATCCCACGTCTGTGTACGTGCAGACTTTCTCGCAGACTCAGCACGGGGCTGGCAAAGCATAATCTTGGTTCAGTTGCTGAACACTACGGATGTGTGATCTCGGCGCGCCACCGCGCAATGGGCGACACAGAGGCCACTGCAGAGGTTCTACTTCATCTGATTGAACGAGCACGCAATGAGCATGATGCTGTTACGCTCGAAGACCTCTTTGCGCTCCAGCACGTCCAGAAGTCAACCTCAAAGGCTCTCTCAACCACAGCCGCAAAGCGTAAGGAACAATTAGCCCCTTACCTGCGTGAGTTGCCTGATGAGTCGGGTGTGTATTACTTCTTGAACGCAAAGAAGCACGTGCTGTATGTTGGCAAGGCAAAGAGTCTGCGAACCCGCGTAAACCAGTATTTCAATGATGCACCATTGCATGGTCGATCGGTGCAGAAGATGATCCGCTATGTGCGGCATATTCAGTGGGAGACTACAGGCACGGAGCTAGCAGCAATGCTGCTTGAATCACGTGAGATCAAGGATCGCCTACCCTTGCACAACGTGGCCTCTCGCAAGTATCGCGCACCTGCGTTTTTGAAGATCACGAACGAAGATTTCCCAAGGCTGGAACTTGCGTCCACCATTGAAGATGACGGGGCTGAGTACTTCGGTCCATTTCGCTCCCACCGCATGGCAGAGCGTATCATGGACATGGTGGTTCGGGAGAACAAGCTGCGAACCTGCAACGGTGCTTTGTTTCCTCACGCTGATATCCGGCCATGTTTTGACTATCACATCAAGCGATGCAACGGACCATGTGCTTTGCATCAGACGATCGACGATTACAGGGATTCTATCGAGGATGCACGCAAGTTTCTCTCCAACGTTGAAGAAGGAGCAATTGGGCGCCTGCGCACGCAGATGGAGTTAGCCGCTGCAGAGCTGGACTTCGAGCGTGCCGCCATGCTTCGCGATGGTGTTCGTGAGGTAGAGCGTGCCACGATCCATGCAACGGATCGTCCGCTTGCAGTCTCCGATACCAACGTTCTGATCTTTATTCCTGTCGGCGAGCGCAATGCAACAGTGGAAGTCTATGCCATGAGGTCGGGACGTCTCGTGTTCCAGCGCGAGGTTGGCCTGCGAGCGCCTCGTGCAATCGTTATTGAAGAGATTGAGAGTCACTTCACAAAACAAGTCGAACCAAAGCGCTTCACAAGTCGTGAGCTTGATGAACTCCAGATCATAACGTCGTGGCTCTATCGCAAGCGTGAGCGAGCGCATACAGCGATTGTGCAGGATGCCCATGTGATTCCTGACTTGATTCATGAGGCATTCAACAGCTTCGACAAGGATCGTGTGCAGAGATCCATCGACGCGCCGCCGAGTGAGTACTCGCAACTTCCGGAGTATGATGACTTCAGTGCTTGACGATATCTATAATCCTTCGTACGCTGTTGTGGATGTACGCACGCCGGCAGAATACGAACAGGGGCACATCGTTGGCGCTGTGAACATCCCATTGTTTAGCAATGAGGAACGTGCAGAGATTGGCACGCTGTATAAGCAGGTCGGTGTGCAGCAGGCCATCGATAGAGGACTCCAGATCGTGGGTCCGCGGCTACATGAGTATGTAGACCAAGCACGCGGACTAGATAAGCCCCTTATCCTGTATTGCTGGAGAGGGGGCATGCGCAGCGGATCGATGGCGTGGCTGCTTACAACGGCTGGTATGAAGGTGCGGATTATTCCCCATGGGTATAAAGGTTTTCGTGCAGCAGCGCACGAGCTTATCGCACGTCCATGGAAGTATATGCTTGTTATCGGCAAGACAGGTGCTGGTAAGACACACTTTTTGCACAACCAGTCAGTGGCCGGTGAGCAGGTGGTAGACCTTGAAGGTCTGGCAAATCATCGTGGTTCAGCATTTGGCAGGCTCGGACAGCAGCCGCAGCCAACCACAGAGCATGCGCTGAACAAGATCCATCATGCGATGTCGACCTTCGATATTGGTAGACCCGTTTGGATCGAAGATGAAAGCCGGACAGTTGGTAAGGTGCATGTGCCAGAGGTGATGTTCGATGCCATGCAGCAAGCCCAAGTGCATGAACTCAATGTAGATATGGATCATCGCGTGCGAAATCTTGTCCAGGACTATGGAGTGTTCACGCACGACGAACTCTGTGCTGCGCTCTATGTGATTCGGGAGAAGCTCGGTGGACTGCGCTACCAACAAGCAGTGGAAGCCGTGCGTGAAAGCAGACTTGCAGATGCAGTGCACCTTATTCTTGAGTATTACGACAGGACATATGAGCACTGTCTACTTCGACGAATACAAGGAACTCAACAACAATGATTCAACTCACACAGTACTCTCATGGCGCCGGCTGCGGATGTAAAATCTCTCCCGCCATTCTGGATAGCATCCTTCAAAGCAGTATCACCATGCCAACGGATGCGAGGCTAATCGTTGGGAATGCTTCAAAGGACGACGCCGCTGTTTATGATCTCGGCGATGGAACCGGCATCGTGAGCACGACAGACTTCTTCATGCCCATCGTTGATGATCCGGTGGACTTTGGTCGCATTGCAAGTGTGAATGCCATCAGTGACGTTTATGCCATGGGCGGTAAACCCATGATGGCCATTGCCATTCTTGGATGGCCGGTGAATACGGTGCCAATCGAAGCTGCACAGCAGGTGCTGGAGGGGGCACGCCTTGCATGCATGGATGCGGGTATTCCGCTGGCTGGTGGACACAGCATTGACAGCCCTGAGCCGATCTTCGGTCTGGCAGTAACGGGAAGAGTCGACCTCAAACATCTCAAGACAAACACCGGTGCTCGTGAGGGCGACGTACTGTTTCTCACAAAGCCTCTCGGAGTTGGAATCCTTACAACTGCTCAGAAGAAGGGTATTCTGCGTGACGATCACGCCACGCTAGCCCGCGATGTGATGGCACAATTGAACAGTGCTGGTTATGTGTTCGGTAAACTCGATTACATACATGCGATGACGGACGTCACAGGGTTTGGTCTGATGGGGCATCTTATCGAACTTTGTCAAGGGGCTAACCTTTCAGCCCAACTTGATGTCGAAGCAGTGCCGCTGATCGACCGCGATGTCATTTATGATTACCTGAGTCAGGGATCATTCCCCGGTGGCACAACTCGGAACTTCCAGTCGTACGGACACCACATTGCACCGATGACAGAGCAGCAGAAGTATGTGCTCTGCGACCCGCAGACGAGCGGGGGATTGCTTGTGTCTGTAGACCCCTCAAGGGTTAATGACTTTGTGACAGCAGCTTCTCAGGTCGGACTAACGGGGCTGAGACCAATTGGACGCATGATCACAGCGTCTGGCCACCTCGTTCATCTATAGCAGCAATACGCTTACGGAAGATGATCGCCAGAATGTAGGACCAGAAAAAGCCACCTGCAACTTTTGATACGACTGACAGGGCAATCTCTTGCGGCATGAATGTACCAAAGGCAATCGTGATGAATACGCTGCTGTCTACCATTGCGCCTGCAACATTTGATAGGTTAGCTCGCACGATCCACTTGCCCTTCAGCAGGGCGAACACTGTCCAGTCGACCAACGCCGCTGATGTAAACGCAGTACCAGATGCGATTGCTATGATGCCAGCCTCAGGCACGAGGATGTAGGATATCGCACCTCCGAGGAAGATCATGGCGAACATGCTCCATTTCTTCATTGTTAGCTGCAGGAAGTCGCGCAGAGACAGGTCAAGGCCGATCAGTGTAAACGTTACGATCGGCACTGCACTTGGCCCAAAGCTTGCAGCAAAGAGATTCGCGCCGACGATGCCACCCAGGTAGACCAATACCGCGAGTGCTGTTTGAAGTTGTTGTTTAGTCATGGTTTAGTCTTTCCAGTCGGCAATGAAAACATTCGTGTCGCGCGTGCCACCGTTGTCACGATTACTTGACCACACCAGCTTCGTGCCGTCAGGCGAGAACATTGGAAATGCATTGAACATGCTTTCTGTTGTGATCTGTTCAATGCCCGTACCGTCTTCGTTGATCATGTAGATATGGAAGTCGTAGCCGCGCTGTGATTTATGATTCGATGAAAACAAGATCTTCTTACCTGCTGGGTGATAGTATGGTGCCCAGTTAGCCTTGCCCAGATTGGTGAGTTGCTTCAGGTCCGATCCATCAACATTGCACGTGTAGATCTCCATGTTCGTTGGTGCAACAAGACCTTGTGATAGCAGCTCTTTGTACTCAGTCTTGGCGCTATCAGTTGTTGGACGTGAAGCCCGAAAGACCAACTTCTTCCCGTCGGGTGAAAAGAACGCCCCACCATCATATCCAAGTTGATTTGTTACCTGACGTTGATCAGAACCGTCGATGTTCATCGTCCACAACTCGAGATCACCAGACCTATCAGACGTGAACACAATCTTATCTCCCTTGGGCGATACCGTTGCCTCGGCATCATATCCGTCGCGATCAGTCATTCGTTGTGAAATCTTGCCATTCTCATCGGCAACGAAGATGTCGTAGGTAGGCAGTACTTGCCATAGGTATTTGCGGTCTTTGCGTGGGGGCGGCTCTGGCGGGCATGCCTCGCCGGCCAGGTGTGTGCTGGCATACAGGATGTGCTTCCCGTCGGGCATGAAGTATGAGCAGGTCGTTCGCCCCTTGCCTGTTGAGATCAACGGCGGACGGTATGACGAGTCCTTCGCATCTGCGATCGTGAGAGCGTGAATCTGATCGCACGAATGACCCCAGCCTTTGAAGTTACTTTGGAAGGCAAGTTTTTTTCCATCGGGACTGAAATAGGCCTCGGCATTATCTCCACCGAATGTCAGCTGACGAATGTTCTGGAGATGCGGCTCAGTTGCTACGAGTTTTTGCGTCATCAAAAGGCATAAGATTGCTGCTGACGCACACAAGAATGGTTTTTGCATAGTTCGAAGCTACGAAGACTCCGTATTTTTGTGCCCTATGCCACATTCACAAATCACTAAGCGTGGCTTTGATCTGCTGCGCGACCCGCGCGACAGCAAAGGCACGGCTTTTTCACGTGAAGAGCGCCAACAGTATGGACTCTTAGGCTTGCTCCCGGATATCGTATCCTCCCTCTCGATGCAGCTCCAGCGCATTGAAGGTCACGTAAACTCACTTACATCTGACCTCGATAAATACATTTATCTCAGCGATTTGCAGGAGCGCAACGAAGTGCTCTTTTATGCGCTGCTGCAGAAGGATCCTGTCAAGTACATGCCCATCGTGTACACACCTACAGTAGGGCTTGCTTGCC
Organism: Ignavibacteria bacterium; assembly: GCA_046300675.1. Classification (GTDB taxonomy): domain Bacteria; phylum Bacteroidota; class Ignavibacteria; order Kapaibacteriales; family Kapaibacteriaceae; genus UBA10438. The sequence goes on along the minus strand of JBKCLO010000094.1, from coordinate 43,574 downwards.
AGACCTTTGGGCGCATCTACCGTCGTCCAAAGGGCATGTTCATAAGCGCGCGGCACCGTGGTCGTATGGCCGACGTGCTGCGTAACTGGCCAGAGCAGGATGTACGCTGGATATGCGTTACAGACGGCGAACGCATCCTTGGTCTCGGAGACCTTGGTGCACAGGGGATGGGAATACCAATCGGCAAGCTTGCACTCTACACTGCATGTGCAGGGGTGCCTCCTGAGGTAACACTGCCGATCGTACTTGATGTTGGTACAAACAACGAGACATTGCTCGAAGACCCTTTCTACATCGGCATACGTCAGAAACGTCTTGTCGGACAGGACTACGATGACTTTATCGAGGAGTTTGTGACCGCGGTGCAGGAAGTGTTTCCAAAGTGTGCAATTCAGTGGGAAGACTTCGCTAACCCAAATGCAAGCCCCATACTTGAACGATACCGGCATCGGATTTCCTCGTTCAATGATGATATCCAGGGAACTGCCGCTGTAGGCGTTGCCGGTGTAATTGCAGCTGCGCGCATGAAGGGCGAACAACTGCGTGACCAGACATATGTGTTTTTCGGCTCTGGGTCTGCTGGACTTGGTATCTCTGAGCTTCTCTGGCGATTGATGATGGACGAGGGATGCTCTGAGGAAGAAGCTCGCTCCAAATGCTGGCTTGTAGACAGCAGGGGGCTTGTCGTTGCCACACGACCGGACCTTGTAGACGCAAAGCTCTTGTATGCGCACGATCATCCAGAAGTTGATAATCTGGCAGACATCGTGCGCAGCGTAAAGCCTACCGTGCTGATCGGTACGAGTACAATCCCAAAGAGCTTCACGCAGGAAGTCATCGAACACATGGCCTCCTATTGCGCAAGACCGATCATCTTCCCATTTTCCAATCCTACCTCGAAGAGTGAGTGTACGGCGGAAGAAGCATATACGTGGACCAATGGCACGGCGATCTTTGCCAGTGGCAGCCCCTTTCAGCCTGTAACAATCAATGGCACGACGATTCACCCAGGGCAGGGCAATAACGTATATATCTTCCCAGGCGTGGGTCTGGCGGCATATGCCGTAAGTGCTACAAACATTCCCTATAAGACATTTGGAGTTGCTGCTCGAGCACTTGCTGGCATGGTAAGCGGAGAACAATTCTCGAAGGGGCTTATCTATCCGCCGATGTCAGACATTCAAAAGGCAGCTAAAGTTGTTGCCATCGCATGTGCTGAGTATCTCTTCGATGATGGTCATGCAGGCATTGAACGTCCTGCCAACATCACCGAATTGATCGAATCGCACATGTGGAAACCAACGTATGCGTAGCGAACAGCGGTCAGGGGGACGATACATCGTGCCCGAGACAATGGGAATCATATGCAAACCAAATTAGACATAGCGAAGAATTGGTTGCCGCGCTATACAGGTACCGAGGTGTCGGCGTTTGGTGATTACATCCTGCTGACCAATTTCCGCGGATATGTTGAGGCCTTTGCGCGCAGATTTGGCGTTGATGTAAAGGGGCTTGATAAGCCTATGCAGACGGCCACTCATGATAACCTAACCATCATCAATTATGGTATCGGCTCGCCCAATGCTGCACTGATCATGGACCTGCTCGTGGCGCGCATGCCGAAGGGTGTGCTCTTTTTGGGCAAGTGCGGTGGACTCAAGGAATCAACAGAGATCGGACATTTCGTGTTGCCGATCGCTGCTATACGCGGCGATGGCACGAGCAACGATTACTTCCCACCCGAAGTGCCGGCACTTCCGTCGTTCAAGCTGCACAAATTCGTTTCAGATAAGGTGCTTGAGCATGCACAGGACTACCGGACCGGTGTTGTCTATACTACAAACCGCCGCGTTTGGGAATGGGATATTGACTTTCGAACCAGGCTCAGGCAATTGAGCTGTCTCGCTATCGACATGGAAACGGCCACAATTTTTATCGTCGGACATAAGAACGACATTCCACGTGGGGCGCTTCTTCTGGTGAGCGATGTTCCCGTTGTACCTGAAGGCGTAAAGACCGAAGAAAGTGACAAAAAGGTAACACAGGAATTCGCAGATTTACATCTCACCATAGGCATCGAGGCAATGCATGAGATTGGGATCAAAGGCGAACACATCAAACACCTGCGTTATGATTAAATACCTTGTTGCTTGCCTGGTTGTAGCAACGTCGATTGCCGAGGCCCAGCCGTTTATTGTATCGGGCCCTACTATTGGTCACGTAGACATGCGCAGTGCGAGCATCTCCTTGCAGATTGGGTATCTCGCAGAACAGGGGCGAACCGATGTAGTCGTTCGCTATACGGACGTAGCGTCGAACAAGACGTACACGACACCATCAACGTATTACGGATACCCCGGCAACGGTGGGTGCATGACCTTTACGCTGGATAGCATTGAGCCAGGTCGCACCTATACGTATGAGATCCTCGTCGGTGGCGCACCTCTTAGTGTGCCCGTGCCAACACGTTTCAGATCGAGGTCGATCTTTCGCTATCGTGGGAACGATTGGCCAATCGTGAACCTGACGTTCGGTAGCTGCCATTACGTGAATGAGGCAGGTTATGAGCGATTTGATTCTACGGGCAAGGAAAAGGGCTACGGCACAGAGACAGAGATCTTTGATGCGATCGTGAAGCGAAATCCCGATGCAATGATCTGGCTGGGTGACAATGTTTACCTGCGTGATCCAGATTGGGGCTCCCGCTCAGGCATCCTCAAACGCTACGCTCATACTCGTGCGCATGCTCGATCGCGAGCGTTGTTTGCCAGCGTTCCAAACTATGCGACTTGGGACGATCATGATTACGGACCGAACGATGCAGATAGATCGTATGTCTTGAAGGATGATGCCCTTGATGTATTCAAACTCTTTTGGCCCAACCCGTCATACGGTGTAGGGGGCAAGCCTGGTATCACAACGTGCTTCGAGCTTGCAGATGTGCAGGTCTTTATGCTGGACGACCGCTATCATCGTTCCTCGAACGACCGTCACGACCAGCCTAAGTCCATACTTGGAGATCACCAAGTAGAGTGGCTCATCGATGCGCTTTCATCGAGCAGAGCCACATTCAAAATCGTTGCTGTTGGATCGCAGTTCCTAAGTGACAACAAGCGCCGCGAGGGATTCGAGCGTTCGCCAGAGGAACGCCAGCGCATCGTAGATCTGATCACGCAGAACAACATCCCAGGCGTGATGTTTATGTCGGGAGATGTCCACTTTGCTGAACTCTCCAAATTGGACAGAGAGGGCACGTATCCTCTTTACGAGATCACGTCCTCGCCCCTTTCAGCTGGGTTAAACTCGAGCCCCATCTATAGGGCAAACTCCCGAAATGTGCCGGGCACTGAATACGTCGGACATAACTTTGGTCACATCACCGTCTCAGGTTCGCGAGGCAAACGCGTTCTGACGGTGCGCATCGTAGATGCAACAGGCAAGGATGTTTGGACCCGGGAGTTCCAAGAGTCGGAGCTGCGCAAAAAGGGGTAAGCGTATCTTTGCGCTATGTCGCTGATTGAACTACTCGCTAAGTCCGAGTTTGCGCTTCGCACAGTATCAACTGTGCTTCCACCGTCATTAGTTGTCCGGGCTTTCACGGCTGGACGCAACATGTTCCTGCCGCGATTTGCAGTTGATGTACCAAGCCTTTCCTTTGCCCCGCCCCTTCAAGCGTCTGTGCGTGCATGGGGAATGGATTTTCGTTTGCCAATATGGAATGCCGCTGGCATGTTCAAAAAGGGTTATGGATATGACATGGTAGCTGCACAGGGGGCTGGTGCATTCGTGGCAGGTACAACAACATCCCGCGCTCGCCAAGGCAATGTTGCGCGAGGAATCGCTTGGCCGTCCACGCAGTATCCGCATTCTCATTCTGCTTCGAACTGGATGGGGCTGCCCAACGAGGGACATTCGGCAGTGGCCGCGCGTCTGCATGCGATAACGAAGGTAGAAGGATGTCCGTTAGGTGCCAGCGTAAGCGCAGAGCCTGGCCTTGCCTCAGATCAGGCTTTGCCTGAACTCCTTATGGGTATGCGTGCCTATGCTGATGCAGGAGTCGATTACATAGAGCTTAACGAAAGTTGTCCGAACGTCCCGGGTCATGCCGGACATGCCACGCTTGACGAAGATCTTCTTCGCAGACTTGATGCCGTGGCAACCTCGTTCCTCATGCAACGTGATCGCAAGTTGCCGGTAGTCGTAAAACTCTCGACTGATACGTCGCTTGAGCAGCTGCCCGGGCTGATCAATGCTCTTGTAGAACGAGCCTTCGACGGCGTGATACTCGGCAACACGTCAACGCGGTATACAGAGTTACGCGAACATCTACATTCCGACGATCGCGCGTTGTTCGATTACTTCACGTCAACCTTCGGCGGAGGTGTTAGTGGCGCACTGCTGCGGACATCATCTCTAGCCTCCTGCGCTGCAGCTGTGCGCTCTTTGGAGCACTGCAGATCGGAGCACGAGTTCCACGTGATCCGTTGTGGTGGCGTTGCAAGTGCTGACGACATTGCTGCTTCTGCTGCTGCAGGCGTGCGCCTTAATCAGTGGTACGTTGGATACTTTGAGGGCTTTGCTGCCCACGGACATAATGTTTACCGCGAAATCTCTGCCTGCATGCGTCCGAAGCGCCCACGCGCAGAATCATAAAAGGTCCGCATCAGCTCCGGGTTCTTGCCGTAGGCCGAGAGTTCATTGAAGAATGTCTCTGGCGTATATCCGTTTGCTGTAAGTACTGAATCAAGTCGCTGCTGCACGAGGGCAGAGTCTCCTGGCGTCATGCGCTCAATCACATAGCTCGTATATGTAGTGAGCAGTCGTTCATCGATATCGTTGCTCTTCGTGCAAGACACTGCAAGCAGGGACGCAGCAATGCAGACCGCAGTAAGTGGATGTCTCATTGTACCTCAGATTGATATTCGTGAAACAGCACAACAACCTCATGCAGCATCATAGCAGTAGCACCCCAGAGCGGAATCGTTGGATGCACGTCCCACATTGGAACGCTGACAGGAAGTTGTGGAATGATTCCTATGCGCTCGTCAAAGATGTCATCATTGAGAAATGAATGCAGTGGTATCTGCACGATCTCGGTAACCTCTGCCGGATTCAGTATCCAGGTAGTGGGAGATTCTATGATCGCAAGCACCGGGGTTACGGCACTATTCGAAGGTGGGATGTAAAGTGAGCTCAGTGATCCAATCACGACTGCGTTGGATGGATGTATCCCGATCTCTTCATGGGCCTCACGTAAGGCCGTATCAACGTGCGTTTCACCGGCATCCATGCGTCCACCCGGAAACGATATCTGTCCCTTGTGGTTGCTAAGCGATTGGCTTCGAACAGTCAGCACTACATCAATATCAGACGGCGCAGTCTCGATCAACGGAACAAGCACTGCGCTGCGACGTGCCTCTTCCGGTGGTGCCGCCAGACGCACATCTGCATCCTTAATGTTGGGCACAAATCGACGGTGCGCTTCACGTCCGGGTAAAGGTGATCGTAATCGTTGAGTAAGCCACGTTGAGAACATCATGATGCAAATCTGCAGACTTTCGCGTTGTATTTTGTCAGACCATGGAACTTGCACGACTCCTTGACGCAATAGCCGGTGAAACAGTAGATGTTCTGGGTCACCTAGACGAGCTCTCTGCTCTGAATATCCAAAACGTTACATCCGACTCTCGACAAGTGCGTCAAGACAGCATCTTCGTAGCTATCAAGGGCACGAATTTCAATGGCCATGCTGCTCTTTCAGAGGCTATTGAGCGCGGAGCCCAGGCGCTCATTGTTGAGGAGTTACCTACAAGCCCCTTGCCTGTGCCTACTGTAAAGGTGCGCGATTCGCGCCTGGCCTATTCTATGCTCACTGTCGAGCTTCAAGGCCACCCCGGCGATCGGCTTCGGGCCTACGGCGTTACGGGCACAAATGGCAAGACAACATGCGCAACACTCCTTGAGCAGCTCTATAGTGCGGCCGGGCGCAATGTTGGGTTCATTGGCACCACAGGAAACCGATACAATGGTGCGCAGTATCCGACAAACTACTCCACTCCTCACGCTGGGGAGCTGGCCCGACTCTTTCATGAAATGGCGGATGCCGGTGTTGATACGATCAGCATGGAAGTTAGCTCGCATGCACTTGACCAGCATCGCGTGCATGGCATCCGATATCATGGTGCGATTTTTACGAATCTTACTCGCGACCATCTCGATTATCATGGAACCATGGAGAGTTATGCGAAGTCGAAGAAACGTCTGTTTGATGGGTTAGAAACAGATGCCATTGCAGTGCTGTGGGGGGAGAGCGAGTGGACTCCCTACATGAAGCGTCATTGCGAAGCTGGAACGGTGGTAACCGTGGGCACCAGCGCGGGCAATCAAGTGATCGTACGTGATGTGCATCTCGGCGTAACGGGTACATCGTTTACCTTGGTACGCAACGGGACAGAGCTGTTGCAGTTACCTGCTGAGGTTACGATCTGCACGAGACTTCTTGGAGAGTTTAACGTTGCCAATGCCTCACTCGTAGCTGTGATGGCCATGCTCGATGGAATCCCGGCAGGCCGCGTTGCCACGATCATGGCAGATCTGCATGGACCGAAGGGACGTATGGAGGTATACTATACACCAACAGGAGCAACAGCGATCGTAGACTATGCGCACACGCCCGATGCTCTCGAAAATGTCCTGCAAGTAGTACGCGGATTCCTCGGCACTGATGCACATGGCCGCCAGTTACACGTGGTGTTTGGATGCGGAGGCAACAGAGACAAAGGTAAGCGTTCCGAAATGGGACGAATCGCCACGGTGTTTGCCGACCGTGTCTACGTCACAACCGACAACCCACGCAACGAACGGCCCGAGGACATCGTTAACAACATCATGGGCGGTGTGGACGGAGCGCACTTTAACAAGGTCGCTGCGATAGAAGATAGAAGAGCTGCAATAGCTGCTGCGCTAGATGCGGCGGGCGCCGAAGATGTAGTCGTTATAGCTGGTAAGGGGCATGAGGAGTATCAGATCATTGGTGATCAGCGCATCCCCTTTAGCGATGCCGATGAAATACTGTCTTGGTCTGCAAAGCACAAAAAGGCGCATCAGTGAAGAAGCGCCTTTCGGGTTCGGTTCTTTGTAAGTAAGACCGGAGTCTTATTCTTGTTCCATCTGCGCGCGGTGCTGACGGCGTGCAGCTTTGAGGCGCGACATACGGCGCTCAACACTTGGCTTCACGAAGAATGCACGCTTCTTGAACTCACGAAGAACACCAGAGCGCTCATACTTTTTCTTGAAGCGGCGAAGTGCGCGGTCGATTGACTCGTTGCTTTGTACTGTGACTCCGATCACGAGAGATCCTTTGAGATTAAAATGTTACTTGAAGTTCTCAATGAGACGTTTTTCTTTATTCTTTTCGAAGTGGACCAACACTGACCCACGTCCGTTTGACATGACTTCCTTTGCACGCACAATGCCTACATCGTCCCATGTCTTATGATAGATCACATCACCAACCTTGTAGACATTCCTCGGTGAATACTCCTTCGAGTCTTCACGTGAAAGCATGATCTCAGTGACCTTCTTATCAGTGTTTGATGCAAGCGTATCCAAGTTGATCATCTGCATGTGACGACTCACAGCACACTTGGCCCATTGCATGCGCCCGTTCTCGGTTTCTGTTGGCTCGCCAATAAGTTCGTGTTTTGTATCCTTCATCAAGAATGGAGAATACAGAACCATGTACTTCGCTTTACGCTTGGTCTTCTTCGGTGCTGCTTCTGCATCACCATCGACTACCTTGGCAGCTTTCTTCGCCTTCGGGGCCTTCTCAGTTGTGGCCTTCTTGGCTTTTACGGTCGGCATAATGTTTCCAGAGAATTTCGGGACTCGCAAGATACGAAAGAAAACCGAATCCAGAGCACTCCCGCGGTTGTCGAAGCTTACTTGGCCTTGGCCAGCTTTGCCTTCAACGTTTGAATGATGGGCACTGGTGTTGGATCTGTTTTGTTGAGAACTGCCAGATGCCAGCTAACCCAATCACCGAGGTAAATCAATGAAAACATTCGAGATAGCAGTGTAGACCCCTTACCCTCGAGCGGTGTGATCTCTCCAACCGAGCCCTTGAGGATATCTTTGAGCGCATCAAAACGAATCTGGACCCTTCGGTGATCATCTGTGTCTTTCAGCATCAGGATCGAGAAGTCCTTCAGTTTGCTCTTCGGGTTCTGCCAGCCATTGATCTCATTGTGGTTCATTTCAGGGAGCAGGTTGCCAAAGGCTACCTGTTTAGCGTTCTCCTGGATCTGGCCTCTCCATCTGAGATTGACGGCATCGAGTCGCTCGCTTGATGAGTAAATAACCGGCATTTTCCCATGAAGCTTCTTTGCGATTTGCAGCGCTGGGTTCTTTGCAGCCGAAGACGCGTAGACGTCGCGCATTTCTTCAGTGTGGGCCAGTATCTCGCGAATTCCCTTGGCATTTGCCCGCGAGGCGCGGGAATCAATTGCGCCGTAACGGCTCATGATCGTCAGCAGCGGAAAGAAGGAGTATGCAATCGCACAGCGTGGTTGGAAGCCGGGTGGAATATTGATGATCGGAAAGCCGTATGTAATAGCCCGCTTGCCAAGCTGGCCACCAGTCGTAATGCAGACCACACGCATGGTCTTTTTACGGACATCGTCAAAAGCCGACAGGGTTTCCTCTGTTTCTCCCGAATAGCTGGAGCAGACAACATTAGTGTCTGAATCCATCCACGATGGCACCGTGTAGCCACGGTGTACCGAGATATCAAGATGATCTGCGCCAGGGAGCACCGCCGCATAACTTCTGAGCAGGTCAGCACCTATTGCCGACCCACCTAAACCGAAGAAAGCATAGCGGTTAGATGTTGCCTGCTGACGCCATAAAGGTGCATTCTCGCCAATGTTGACGGCATCCTTTACCTGTTCAGTAAACCGGTACAACGTGTCGAACATGTTCGACTTATCGATAGCAGCGGCTGGATTTTTGGGCATAGAGGCCCCTTTCTAGACATATCAGTTTATCACTAATAATAGAAAGACCTTCGTCAGAAAGCAAGAGGGTGGGTATAACTTATTCGGGCAGAGTGGGCTCTCGGAGTGCTATAGACCCTTTGGGGACCTTCGTTCGGAAGCGCATATTCAGGAATTCTACTGAGATGGAAAAGGCCATGGCAAAGTAGACGTAGCCCTTTGGAACGTGCACGGCCACACCCTCGAGCACCAGCACAAGTCCCACCATCAGGAGAAATGCAAGAGCCAGTATTTTTACGGTAGGATGTTGGTGAATGAACCTCGAAACACCTCCGGCACTTAACTGCATCACGATAACAGCGGCAACGACGGCAATGGCCATGATGAGAAAATCCTGGGACAAGCCTATGGCAGTTATCACAGAATCAATCGAGAACACCAGATCGAGCAGGATGATCTGGACGATCATCATGCCGAACGCGGCTCGCGTTGTGCTGCTGTCTGCGCCATGCTCCTGCCCTTCAAGCTTGGCGTGAAGCTCACTGGTGGCCTTTGCCAGTAGAAACAGGCCACCGGACATCATGATCAAGTCACGTCCGCTTACACCCCAGTCTGCAGACATGAGGAGCATTTTCGGAATTGTAATCAACGGTGCGGTTAGCTGAGCAATCCAGACGGCCCCCATGAGGAACACAAGTCGCAGCACAAGAGCCAATGATAGGCCTATAGAGCGTGCTTTGGCCTGTTGCGCCTCGGGTAGACGTCCAACAAGGATGGAAATGAAGATGATGTTATCTATGCCGAGAACGATCTCGAGAACTGTTAGCGTAACAAGCGCTACGAGTCCGTCTGCTGTGAGAAGTGATTCCATGACTACAAATGTAATTTTGTTTCCATGAGTTTTACGAGTGTTAATCCTGCAACGGGGCTTTCCTTTGCCGTTTATTCGGCACACACGCACGAAGACGTGCAGATGCGCATTGAATCGGCCAGTCAGGCGCAGCAGCGCTGGACAGTGCTAACGATTGAGGAGCGCGTCGGATACATCCATCAGCTTGCAGTAAGACTTGAGGCGCATGTTGAGCCCGTAGCCCGCCTGATCACTAGGGAAATGGGCAAGCCCCTTGAGCAAAGCAGGGCAGAAGTTCTCAAGTGTGCTGCCGTCTGCAGATACATGGCGCAGATCGCACCTGCTGTTCTGGCGGACGAATACGTTCAGGCTGACTTCGCTTCTAGCACCATCAGGTATGAACCTCTGGGCATTGTCTTCTCCATTATGCCGTGGAATTTCCCGTTGTGGCAATTCTTTCGTTTTGCCGTACCTGCGCTTCTGGCTGGCAATGCAGTGCTGGTAAAACACGCACCATCTACCATGGGGTGCGGCATGATTGCCGTTAGATTATGTCAGCTTGCCGGCATCGATGAACACCTGGTTGCCGACCTGCGTATAAGCGTCGATGATGTCGAGGGCGTGATCGCAGACGATCGCATTCGTGCCGTAACCTTTACGGGAAGCACCCAAGGGGGCTCGGCCGTGGCCGCGTTGGCGGGTACGTATTTGAAAAAATCTGTCATGGAGCTCGGCGGCAGCGACCCGTACATTATCTGTGACGATGCAGATATTGATGTGGCCATAGACATGTGCGTTGCCTCCCGCATGGTCAACACCGGACAATCGTGCATTGCGGCGAAGAGGTACATTGTACATCAAACGCTTGCTGATGAATTCATCAGGCGCACTGCTCAGCGATTTGATCAGTTGGTAGTAGGGGATCCTATGGATCAGACAAGCCAGCTTGGCCCCCTTGCCCGATTTGATCTTAAGGAACAACTCATGAAGCAGGTAGAGGACGCATGCTCTGCAGGCGCCAGGATTGCAACATCTCGCGCCATCAACGATGCGCACGATGAGGGATTCTATGTCAATCCGACACTACTTATCGACATCGAACAATCAAATCCAGTTGCACAGCAAGAACTCTTCGGTCCGGTGGCAATGGTGCACACGTACCACGACATCGACCATGCAATTGCACTGGCCAATGCAACACCTTTTGGACTCGGCGCGGCGGTATGCAGCCGCAACATCGAGAATGCTCAACGGATTGCTTCGCGCCTAGAGTGCGGCACGGTCTTTATCAACGAGGTCGTAAGAAGCGATGCGCGGCTGCCGTTTGGTGGAGTAAAACAGTCCGGCTACGGCCGTGAACTCGGTCGCTGGGGTATGTTGGAGTTTGTGAACGTAAAGAACGTTACGATTGGGTAATACGGGCAATGCGGGCATCGCGGCGCTGCTTAGCAAGTGCGCGCAGGTCTACGACGTGGTCTGCTTCGTCGACGATTTCGGCACCAAGCATAGTTTCGAGCACGTCTTCCATGGTAATGAGTCCTTCAACTCCACCATGCTCATCGACAACCATGAACACATGCTGACGTTGCTGAAGGAATTGCTCAAGAGCATGATCAAGCGTGATGTTCTCAGGGATGTAGCTTATCTCGCGCTTTAAACGGCCAATCTCGACGTTCTGCCTTCCAGCGACTGCCGCACGTAGGATGTCTTTGGTCATCACGTAACCAGTAACAGCATCCAGATCAGCCCCATCGTAGACAGGCATGCGCGAGAATGTCTGCAGTTCTGGACGCTTGATCGCATCTGCTACGGTAAGGTCGGCCGCTAGGCCTGCCACAACTGTTCGGGGGGTCATGACGTCCGTGACTTCGATGCTGCTGAGCTGCATAATGTTGGTCATAATGCGATACTCGCCCGGGTCGAGAGCTCCTTCTTCCCGTGCAGTCTCTACGAGCGCCTCAAGTTCTTCCCGTGCTTCTTCCTCTTCTTCTTCCTGCGTGCGAGGTTTGGTAAGTGCCAGCAGTCCGCGGCGCACCAAGAGCATCGGCGTTGCAATCGTTGTCATCGCCGAAAGAATGTGTGAAGAGAAGATCAGATACCTGTCGGAAACGCGCTCGCCAACAACCGAGACTACGATCTTGAATATGGAGATTCCTGCAGCCAGAATTGCAGTCTCCATGTAAAAGGTTTTACCGTCGGTGGCAAACATCGTTGCCAGGATAATGACTGCACCTATGAGCACCACGACATCCACGAGTCGGATTGCCAGCTGTGCCTCAGCAGGCTCGTCGAGAGACTGTTTCAGGCGCAGTCCAACTGGCGAGCCCTCGTCGGCCATGACGGAGACAACAGAAACAGGAAGGTTCAGCAGAACTGAAGAGATAAACTCACAGAGTCCGCTGATAACAATCGCGATTGTAACGATAACGTAATCCATTTAGCGTGCGCGGAACTCCGTGCTAAGGATTGTGATATCGCTTGTAGATTTGATGATGCCATATGGTGAGCTCACTGTTGGACGTGCCTTTATCTTGAGGCGGGCCGGCGAGCCGTTAGGTCCACCCAGTTCGAGCATCGTTTTCATGATCTCATCGTAGCCGTTTTCGAAAAGGACCTTTGAGACATCCATCACAATCTCGATTGGAATAGGCTGCGAGGTGGCTCCGCCAGCTAGCGGGATCTCTTTGTTCACAACGCCACTAAGAACGGTCCGATCGTCCAGGTACAGCGTCCAAGGCAGCTCTTTCAGCGTCAGATCAAGGGGCTTGGTGTTGGCTGCAGCACCATCGTTTGGGTTCTTTGCCTCCAGATATACCGTAAACGTTGCCTTGACATTCTTTGCATGGTAGGCCTCGAGTAATCGAACGGCCTGCATTGGATCAACATCAGAGATCGAGTTCAGCCGCGAGATATCTACGCCAGAGATCTTCATGTTGCCCACATGGCTGATCTTGTATTGCATGTCCTTCATCGACATCAGTGCGTTCGTCATTTCACGGATACTGCCGCATGAGGTGACGAAGACTAGAATCAATACTGCAACGACACGTGTCATGGTGTTGAACTCGTTAAATAGAAGATGATTGTTGAATGAGGTCGGCCGCAATCATGCCGCTTGTAGCAACAAGTGGTATACCGCCGCCAGGGTGGGCACTTCCGCCAACATACCAAAGATTTCCGACGTCGCGCGACTTTTGGCGCGGCCGCAGAAATGCACTCAATGGTGAATTTGAGGAAGCCCCGTAGAGAGCCCCACGGTAAGACGACCATTCGGTTGCCATCGTGTCTGGCGTGCGAATACTGTAGGATCGAACAGTTGGACGCAGGCCAAATGTTGCAAGCCTTGCAAGCGTTTGATCAGCCAGCTTTTCGTGCTGTCCTATCCATGCCGATTGTTCACTGCCGTTCAGCAGGGGAGAAACGCCATTTGCTGGGGCATTGATAAGGATGAACCAATTCTCGCGACCTTGCGCTGCAAGCGAAGTATCGGCAACGACGGATCGCGAGATATAGATTGTTGATTGAGGATCCTGATGAACACCGCGTTCAATAGAATGGAACTCCTGCTTGTAGTTGTCTGCAAACAAGATGTTGTGATGCGCAAGGCCGTAGTCCTGTTGTTCTACACATGCCTGCATCACAAACCCACTGCAGGAGAGATCCGAGGGTTCTGGCACAGACATTCCAAGCAGGTGTTTTTGTGTGACGTATACATCTGCATTCGATATCACATGATGGCACGCGTAGGCCTGTCCTGTTGCAAGCTGCAGGCCCCTTACCTTCTTATGAGAAACGTCGATCGAGGTTACTCTGCTGTTGGTATGGATCACGACGCCGAGTTCGGCCGCTAGCTTTGCCAATCCGTCAACGATGGCATACATACCGCCGACCGGATACCATGCTCCAAAGCCGATCTCGACCCATGGGATCACCATAAGGGTTGCGGGAGCTTTGTAGGGGTTCGATCCGTTGTAGGTTGCAAAGCGGTCGAAGAGCTGCAGCAGTCGTGGGTCGGTGAAGTACGAGGAGTTGTGTTTATGAAGCGTAGATGCAAACCGTAAACGCGGCAGCTTAGGAAGCATCGAAAGGTTCTTCAGCTTCATAAACTCTTGAATGCCATCGAACGGGGAGAAGATGAAGATGTCTTTCGTTAGCTCATAGACTTCACGAGCATGCTCCAGATAATCCCTTGCCTTCTGGCCCTCTCCGGGAGCAAACTCATCAATGGCCTTGATCACGTCGTCATACGCAAACGGCATGTCGAGTCTTGAGCCGTCGCTCCAGCGGTATTGACACGCCGGGTCTACAGGCCGCAGGCTAATGTAATCTTCTCGTCTACGTCCAACTCGTGCGAAGACTTCGTCGAGCACGAAGGGCATTGTCACAAGCGTCGGACCAGTCTCAAATGTGCAGCCGTCAAACACGTTAACATTGCACTTGCCGCCAACGCGATCGCCCTGTTCGAAGAGCTCCACATGATATCCTGCCTGTGCAAGGTGCACTGCCGCAACCAGTCCTCCTATGCCACCACCTATCACACCGACGTTGATCTCAGCTTTACGATCCATGAACGGGTGCTTGTGTTGTGATGTGTGTTCCGATTGCATGTGGGCTGATGCAGCCACATATCTGGAGCATGCCGGCGATGCCGAACTCACTCTCCCACATGGCAAGAGGATAGATCCGCTCCTGCAGTGTGTCGAGAGGGAAAACACTCGCGTGAATTGCATGGGCACGATCGAGCATGGCCGCATTCTTCTTTTTGGCCGCAGAGCGGAGTTTGGCTTCGAGCGTATCCAGTGATGATTCGGCACCCGACCGTTGCGCCTTGACGGTTGCGATCAATGTGGGGTCAATGGACTCCGCAGCATTGAGATACGGGGCAAACAGCTCCTCAATGCGGCTTTGCTGAACATCCCTGCTGGGCACAAGCTCGGTAGTGAGCTCGGCTGCGATGTCGCGTTCTATCTGCTGCCATGGTCGTTGATACCAGTCAGCAGCGTGTCCGGATTTACCGATGTTGCGCGCAGACTTTGCCGTGAGAATTGTAAGACCCGAGCGTCTCTGCAATGCTGGCATGAGAATCCCAGCCCGCGGATAGGCATCTACAAGCTGCTCATGGTATGCCAATTCTGCCGCTCCAAGTATCGAAACAACAGTTGGCAGAACTGCATCCTGTATCATTGGACGCGTAAGTACCGTTGGTGTGAACCGCTCGGGATGTTTGCCGGCCATCTCATGCAGTTCTCCCAGTGTATAATCCTGAGCGGCAATGCTGACCCCATACGGTGTTTTCTCAATGCGCTGACGTCCGTCTGCGGTTGTATACATCCAAGGGATATCGGCAACAGATGCCTGCGCGCTGCCACCGCTTCGGGTGATGGCCGCAGTTGCAGACAAGATCGCATCTACGACGGCATCATTGTTGTCGAGCAAATGTGCAAGAATGGGGCCGTGCAGACCTGCGTCCGTAAGCCTGCTGGACCGAACCACCAGAACGCCCCATGCGGAAAGGTATGGGGCGAGTACTGCGAGAAAAGCATCGCTCCAGGATGCGCCTAGCGCGTATGCATGGCGCAATCGTTCAGCAGTGGTTTCTGAAGTTCGTCCACAAAGTTTATCAATGGAATCTGTAATGGCATCATGCAGGGACGTGTCGATTCGCCTATCGGCAACACGCATTCTGGGGTTGCTCTTATCCCATGGCGATACTTCAACGATGTCATCAGCATTCACAAGCAGGTGCGTGTGCATTGCTTCATGCGCATCGTGGTCGTTGTCTTCTAACCAGAACACAGGGATACAAGCAGAACCCGTACGTTCGGTAACATCGGCTGCTGCTATCACGGCAGACTGGATCTTACACAAGGTGTACATTGGCCCGCCGAAGAGTCCAGCCTGCTGGCCGGTTACGGCAACAACAGTTTCATGAGACCGAAGTAGCTCGAGCGAACGTGCTTGATCGTTTGACAGATCAAGGCCATGCATGGACTGAGAGACGAGTTCTGCAAGGCGCGTCCGCGAAGCGCCCTGACGTGAGCGTTTCTCGCAGAACGCGCGATCAACGTCCTGCAACTTCATCTTCTATCGTGTCGCAGTGGTACTCGCGGCGTGGCTTGCGTCCACCAGTCGAGGTTGAAGCCCCCTTGCCGATAGCCTTGATGGCCTCCTGCTCGAGAAGACGTCGAAGTGCTGCATCCCGATCACGAAGCTGTACGTCTGTTGCGCGCGAGAAGTACTCACGTCCGTCCACATACGTGCGCTCCACGCGCGAGATGTTCGATAGTGGATTGCCGGTCCAGACAACTACATCTGCGTCCTTGCCTGTCTCAAGGCTGCCAGTGCGCTGATCAATTGCCATTTGCTTTGCTGCATTGATCGTCACGAACTTCATTGCATCTATCTCTGCTACGTCTCCATACTTGACACTCTTTGCAGCTTCTTGATTGAGCCTTCGAGCCATCTCTGCATCATCAGAGTTGATAGAGACGTTCACGCCGGCCTGATGCATGATTGATGGACTTTCCGGGATGGCATCGTAAACTTCCATCTTGTATGCCCACCAGTCCGAAAACGACGATGCACCAACGCCGTGCTTGGCCATTTCCTGTGCAACCTTGTAGCCTTCAAGGATGTGTGTAAAGGTGTGCACCTTAAAGCCGAATTCTTCTGCTAGACGCATGAGCATGAGGATCTCGCTCTGCACGTAGGAGTGACAGTGAATATTGCGTTTGCTGTTCAAGATCTCAACAAGTGCATCGAGTTGTAAGTCCGGCCGTACAGGCTTGTTTGGATCATTGGCCTTGAGATCGCGCTCGTACTCACGTGCAGTGCGGAAGGCATCCCGCATAATCTGCTCAACGCCCATGCGGGTTTGAGGATAACGCGATGTATAACGGTCGCCCCAGTTTGCTTGCTTAACGTTTTCTCCAAGTGCGAACTTCACGGTAGGCACTGCGCCTTCGACTTTCAGTCCCTCGGCATCTGCACCCCAACGTGTCTTGATGTACTGAAGCTGTCCACCCATGGGATTGGCCGAGCCGTGCAGCAGGTGAGTAGATGTTACACCACCTGCGAGTTGACGGTAAATGTTCACGTCGTCGGGATCAAGCACATCGCCAATGCGAACCTCAGTGGTCACGGCATGAGTGCCTTCATTTACACCGCGTGTAATGGCAATATGAGAGTGCTCATCAATGATGCCGGGAGTTACATGCATCCCGGAACAGTCGATCGTTGTGGCGCCTGCAAGCCCCTTGCCAACGGCGATGATCTTGCCATCGCGCAGAGCTACATCTGCGTTTTCGAGGATCCCTTGCGGACCGCATGTCCAGACGGTAGCATTCTTGAGGACAACATCGGATTGCGCAGGCAGCGATGCAAGGCCGAACGGACCCATCGGTGAAATCTTTGGCATTGGGAGCATCGATGAAATGCGCACCCATGTTGACTTATCGTCGCGATCTCGGAGTGTTGAGTCACGGCGCATAATGAAGTTGATGCTGCGTCCGTCGGGGAGCACTGCTTCACCTGCAAACATGATCGAATCTGCAGCAGCAGCTGCTCGCATCAAACCCGGCATGCCAAGTGTATCGAGGCCAATTGTAAACGATGCACGTTTGCCGCTCAATGAGAAGTTGCCAGTGAGTGTGATCGAGTCGCGGGAAAACTCTGAAGAAGGCGCCTCGAGCGAACCTGATAGCTTGAGCTTGATGCTCTTGCTACCGGGAAGTCCCGATGATGTGAGCGTCCAGTATCCACGCACGTCGAGTTCATTCGGAACGCGCAACATGCGCTCATCGCCGGCAACGACCACGCGATTGATCTCTGTTTCCTCATTGAACAGGGGGCCGCTGGTTATCACAAGATTGGCATAATAGCCAGCATCGATACGTCCAATGCGGTCTGCCACGCGCGCAACTTGCGCTGGTTCAGTTGTGAGCGCCGCCAGAGCAACATCCTCGCGGAGTCCGCGCTTGACGCACTCGCGCACTCGCGAAAGCACAACAGACTTGTCTTTGAGTCCGTTGGTTGTGAAGGCCACATGAATTCCAACCGAATCAAGCAGGCGTGCGTTGTCTGCTGCCCAGTACCAATTGATCAACTCTGTAAGGCCGACTTCATGCGCACTGATCGCATCGCGAACATCTGGTACATCAGGAAACGTCAGTGGCAGGACGATCAGGTCGGGCTTGGCTGCTACGATGGAGCTTAGTCTGCGGAACTCCGTGCCACTGCCGCGACACACAAGAGAAATCCCTGCTTCCTTTGCAATGCGATTCCAGCGGACAATGTCGTGCTCATCGTAGCATTCGGCAACGAACGATGTCTTTGAAGCAACTGCCTGCTGCAAAGCTTCGAGGGAAAGATTCACTTCGGGTGGAACATTCGTGCTTACGCGCTGAGATGCGGCGTGTGCTTTGCCGTACCATGATGCGTCCATAAACGCCTGACGGATCAATGCGATCGAGCCCATCTGGGACGATGGATACGGGGTCTTCGATGATCCCTTTGAAAACGACAGACGCTGGTAGACGTTATCGGAAATAACCGTTGCCGACGATGTGCCTCCGCGCATAAGCAGTGTTGCTGCGCTGCCACTGAAGATGCCGTCGTGAGACGCTGCGGCAGCTGCGCTATATCCAATGCTCTGCCAATCCTTCGCTACGGCATCGCTGATGCGCAGCGCATCAGTTGCTCGACGTTCAGGACGCACTGCCTGATTCCAGTAATGAGCTCCCTGCGGTTCGGGCGTGTTGGGATTCTCGTCTTCGTCCCAGTTCGGACGCTTGGACTCAGCTTGCGCGCCGCGAAGTGCCTGGGCGTCTGCGTATGGCTCAACGAAACCTGCATACACGTATGCGCCGCGCAGATCTCGTACGTCGGCTCCTTGCGGAAGGGCAAGATTCTTGCCGATGCGCTCAATGCGTTCACCACGCACGATGATCACAGCAGAGTCAATGCGCGCCCCGGGATACGGAATGGCGATGCAGTTAACGTAAGCAACATATGGCGTGCGCTTGTCGCGAAGGCCGTCGATGTTGGTTGTAGAAACTTGGGCCAGAACGGCCGAAGTTGCGAGGAGAAAAACGAGTAGACGAATCATACGCCAAAATTACGGCGCAGTACAATGCTAGCTACGTGTCGAGACTGGTATTCTGCGTCCGCTGTAGCTGCGGGCAAGCTGCAGCGCCTCGCGCTGCTGGATAACACCTGCCCCCTGACAAAGCTTCTCATAGCCGATAAGTGGCCGTGCCGTCTGTTGGAGTATGTCCTTGACATCGTGTGGGGTTAGGCAGGGGGCTACCTCAAGCAATTGAGCGACAACCGATGTAACGATAGGCGCTGCAAACGAGGTGCCGTCGACCATTTTATACCATGGATTGATCAGCAGGTTGCTGCGGATTGCATCTGTGATTGCCGAGCGAAGTGCCTCGAGACTGACGGTTGGCTCAACATTGATCTGGGCTGCACGAGCCATGCCCACACCATGAGTCATTAGTAACTCGTCGTTCATGCAGTCGAGAGCACAGAGTGCTGATGCCGTTTCTGAACCGGGAGTGCCCGGCAGCACAGGGGCAGGAAGCCATATTGAAGGGGCTATAATGTCGGGCTTTTGCACATTGAGACTCGTAAGTCCGAACGTGCTGTGATACATCGTATCGTCCGAGCGGTCAAGTGAATTGTTGTCGTTTAAGCCCCCTACAGTAAGAGCGCTTGGAGCAGCAGCTGGTGGACGTATAGGCGCAGACGGGTCATTGCCGGCAGCCGCAACCACTACAATCCCCATATCTACGAGGTCCTCCACGGCAGCATTCACCGGGTGCAGCAGCGAATGATCGATCTCATCGGCATAGACACTGATGTTCACAATATCAATGTGATATTTCTCTGCATGTTCCGCGATCCAGCGTAAGGCCCAGACGATCGTTGGCGTTGTGATACGTCCGGCATCGTTCATTGTTCGTAGGGCAATGATCGATGCCAATGGGGCCAGTGAGGTGTACAACCCGTGAGAGAGAAAACCATTGCCCGCAGCAGTGCAGGCCGTCATGGTGCCGTGCCAATGGCGAGCAAGAGTGTGCTCAGGCAGCAACGAGCTCTCGGATGTGTCTACTGCATTTACATATCGAACTACGCGTTGGTTGGGTTGGGCAAGGTCTGGATGCGAAACAAAGTCGCTATCGACCATTGCAATGGTAATGCCATGTCCGCGTGCTGTCGTGTCTGCCTGCAACCTATGAGGCAGCGACAGAACGGGCCGAATCGAAGGCTGACGCGAGTTCATCTTACGAATTTAGATCTCATGCAGCCTTGCACGTGTAGTTTTGTATCCACGTGAACCACAGGGATGTTATGCATCGCATACTCGTAATTGCTGTTTGTATGATTTTGTTGCCTGCCTCGATCTATGCGCAGAACGAGATGGCCATTAATGTTGATTCACTCGCCCGTGTGCCGCAGATCAAAGCAGATTCTCTGCCATGGAAGTGGTTTACGAAGTGGGGCGCCGGTTTCTCGACAACACAGCTTACGAACTGGACGCAGGGTGGACAGGAGGTATACAGCCTTGACCTGAGTTGCCTGGCTTCCTATGACTATGCAGACAGCGTACAATCGTGGGACAACGACCTTCATTTGCGCTATGGAGTAGTCAAACAAGGTCAGCAGCGCGTTCAGAAGTCAGACGACCAGATCATCCTTAGCAGCAGGATCTCACATATTACGTCGCACTGGTACAGAGTAACTGGGTTTGTTGATTTTCGAACGCAGTTCGTCGATGGTGTCAACAATGCCATCTTCGATAGCGCAACAGCAGGACCACTGCGCATATCGTCGTTCTTTGCACCTGCCTTTTTAACGACGGCCTTCGGTATCGACGCTGCCGTCTTACCAAATGTGCGTGTGCTGATAGCGCCATTGTCTTCGAGGTCTACCTGGGTGCTCGATTCTCGACTGGTTGAATCTGGCAGAGTAAGTCAGCGAGGCGTGTTTGGTCTGCCACCGGGCGAGTTTTCGCGAACACGCATCGGCACGGTGGTAAACATCAAGATGGACATCGAGGTTGTCGATAACGTAAGTCTGCGCACCCGGTTGAATGGCTTTATGCCCTACGCAACGCCAAATCTTTGGGTTGTTAACGTCGAGAATGCCGTTATCATGCAGGTAAACGAATGGCTCAATGTTTCGTGGCTTGCTGATGTGTTCTACGACGACCGCATCCCGATCACACGAACAGATGGTACTGTTGGGCCTGCCACACAGTTCCGTAATCAAATCACGCTGGGCATCAACTGGACTGTTGGTGATTGACCATCTGCAGGAAATCCTGCTCGCTGATGACGGACACGCCAATCTCCTGGGCCTTCTTGAGTTTGCTGCCTGCATCTGCGCCAGCAACAACGAATGATGTTTTCTTACTCACCGAGCCAGAGGCCTTACCTCCGTGGGCTTCGACGATTTCTTCTGCCTGTTTCCTTGTAACAGTCACAAGCTCGCCGGTAAACACAAAGGTCTTGCCTGCCAGATCCTGCGAAGTATGCAAGGGGGCTTCACTTGCAAAGCACAGACCTGACTGTCGTAGCAATTGAATCTCAGCAACATTATCATGCTCGCTTGCGTACGCACGCACCGATGCGGCAATTGCGTCGCCGATTTCATGCACTGAGATTAACTGCTCGTGTGATGCCTGCATGAGATCATCGATCGTAGGCAGAGCTCTGGTGAGAATCTTCGCAACACCTTCGCCAACAAAGCGAATGCCAAGGGCAAAGAGCACACGGTGATACGGCTGTTTCTTACTTGCTTCGATTCCAGCCTGCATCTTTTCAAAACTCTTCGGTGCCCATCGGTCAAGTGCCAACACGTCGGTACGTCTGCTCGGGAGCTTATAGATATCGCTGATGCACGTCAAAAGACCAGCATCGATAAACTGTGCGATTGCTTTCTCACCAAGTCCATCGATGTCCATCGCATCTCGTGAGACAAAATGTTCCAGACGTCTGCGCAGCTGCCACGGGCATAGCGAGTCGTTGCAGTAGAAATTCGCCTCGCCCTCGGGGCGATGCAGTGCTGAATTGCGCGGACAAGGGCATGTATGGGGCATTGTCCAGTGGAGAGCATCATGCAGGCGCTTCTCGCGGATTACACCGCTTACCTTGGGTATCACATCGCCGCCTTTTTCGATCACAACCGTATCGCCAACACACAGATCGAGTTCGTCGATGTAGTCCTGATTATGCAGTGTGGCCCTCGAGATCGTAGAACCGGCAAGGAATGTCGGCTTCAATTCGGCCACTGGTGTAACGACGCCTGTACGTCCTACCTGCAGAGTGATGTCTTCGAGCACTGTCTCAGCCTTGCGTGCTTCGTACTTGTAGGCGATGGCCCAACGAGGTGACCGGGCAACAAAGCCCAGCTCCTGCTGGTGACGGAGTGCATCGACTTTGATCACGATCCCATCGATCTGGAATGGCAGGCTGAAACGCTTTTCATCCCACTCTCTGATAAACTCCATCACCTGGTCTACACTCGAACATGTGCGTATGGCCGGACTCGTCGGGAAACCCATGCGTTGAAGAAGTTGGATATTTGAAGAATGCTCCTGCAGAGCAATATCCTTTGTATCTAACCAGTAGGCCACAAACTGAAGTTGTCGTTTGGCTGCCTGGCGCGGATCCTTTTGTTTTAGGGTACCAGCGGTAAGGTTACGAGGATTAGCATACCCTTTCTCACTGTCTGCCTCGGCCGCCTCGTTAATCTTGAGGAATGTTTCGTCCAGCATGTAAACCTCGCCGCGCACTGTAGCATTTGCTACTCCTGCATCATGCATCCTGAGAGGGATCGCACGAATCGTTCGAATGTTAGCTGTTACGTCATCGCCTGACTGCCCATCGCCCCTGGTTGCGCCCAAGGTAAGCAGGCCCTGTTCGTAGGTAAGCGACATGGCTACCCCGTCGTACTTTAGCTCACACACATACGTAGGTTCAGCCCCCTCAAGTGCTTCTCGAACACGTTTATCGAATGCCTCAACTTCGTCTCGTGAGTAGGTGTTGGCAAGCGACAGCATCGGCACGGAATGCGTGACTGAAGCAAACTCAGCAACGGGGCTGCCACCAACGCGTTGGGTTGGAGAATCCGGCGCGACCAGATCGGGATGGGCACGCTCTAAGTCCTGCAGCTCAGCAAATAGCGCGTCGTACTCGCGATCAGAAATCTCTGGCCGGGCCTGCACATAATACAGGTGGTCGTGGCGCAGAATCTGCCTTCGGAGCTCAAAAATCCGCTCAGAGGGGTCAGGGGACTGATCAAAGAGTGATTGCATGCCCAAATATCAGGATTCTCGGGAGTATATTGGCCGTGCTCAAACAAGAAAGCAGTTGCCATGATACGTGTTTTACGTACGCTATTTCTCGTACTCGTACTCCAATTAGCGGTAGTCGAGGCCCAGATCAGTTTCCAGAGTGCAGACCCGGCTTTTCTGCGTACCAGAAGCCCCTTGCCGGCTGATGCCCGGGCCGTCAGGCCTCCATCGACGATCGTTCGTGATTTGCGGATGCTGCAAAAGCACACGATCATCGTGCCATCGGCACAGGGCAGTTTCGAGATCTCTGCTTCGAACTTTGAGATCTTCACCGACGATGCGGTGATGATAAACCGCACCGAACGTGGTGATGAGTACGCGGAGATCCCAGCGCACGCACTCGTTCGCGGCACTATTAACGGGTATCCGGGATCGTCTGTCTTTATGGCTGCATTCGAAACCCATGTGATTGGTGTCTTCGAGATCATTGAGCCAGAGGGCAAGCGCAGATTTATCATAGCTCCCGATACGGTGATTGCAGGACGCATGGCAAATCACGTTGTGTACGAGGCGCGCGCAGGTCAAGGCAACCCAACACAATGTCATGCCGAAGAACTCCCCAGTTATCAACGTCAGGTCGATTCGATTTTCGCTATCACTAATCGTGATGAGTCAAAGGATCGAGCTATCGAATCCACACAGGACGCCACACAGTATTCCTTGCAGCTGGCATTAGACTGCACCAACTCATTCTACAAGAATGTAGGAAGCAGTCTGACCACCGCAGCAAGTTCGGCTATCGCAATAGCAGGCGCATGCGGGGCAGTGTATTTCCGCGATGCCAATGTACTCATACGTGTGCCGTACCTGCGTGTGTGGACCGTTGCCGATCCATACCCTGGCGATATCGGTGCAAAGCTTGGTAAGATTCGTGAGCACTGGGAAGGCAACATGAAGCACGTTCGACGCAGCGTTACATGCTTGCTCTCAGGCGAAGGTGGCGGAGGTCTTGCGTGGGTTGGTGTTCTCTGCGGCGGATATGGATATAACGTCAGCGGAGTAGATGGACGTGTGAATTTTCCCGCTCCGAATTACATCTGGGATATTGATGTAACGTCGCATGAACTTGGACATAACATCGGGTCGTCTCACACACACAATTGTGGGTGGAATCCTCCAATTGATTCATGCTGGAATGCTGAAGGGGGCTGCTACGAGAATACTCGCGCCCGCCGCGGTACGATCATGAGCTACTGTCACCTTACCAACAAAGGCACTGAGCTGCAGTTCCATGCTCGTGTTGCCTCGCTCTTTAATCGAGTTCTATCGACAACGTCGTGCAACGCATCTGTCCCGACGCGTAAAGATTCCGATGTGGCTGTGATCAGTATCAACGTACCGCTCAATGGCGCTGAGTACGTGACCAAGCGAACGCTTCAGCCATCCGCCTATATCCGTAATCTGGGCGACAAACTGCTCGCCAACATCAGCGCTGTTTGTGAGATCACAGATCTGGATAACAACGTTAAGAAGACACTCAACGCAGCGATTCCCCAGCTCGGATCGTTGCAGACACAGCTTGTACAATTCCCAGGCTTTGTTCTCGACACTGCAGGAAGTTACTTGGTCAGGATAACTGCGAAGGCGTTGAATGACCAGTATCCGACCAATGACATCATGACTCGTCCCTTTGCCGTGGTGGCTGCAGATTCAGGAACTGTGCAGGTAACTTCACCAAATGGCGGCGAAAAGCTCATCGGCGGCACTGCGGTCGATGTGACCTTTACTGCCGTAAAAGTAAAGAACGTAACACTACAGTATTCGATCGATGATGGAGTAACATGGACCACGCTGCAATACAGTGTTGACGCAGCCGCAGGTAAGGTCAAGTGGCAGGTTCCATTCGTAGTCTCGACGCAATGCCTGGTGCGTGTGATGAGTCTAACGAACTCTGCCATTGTTGATGTATCCAATGCACGCTTTAGCATTGATGTCCCGCTCGATGTGCAGGCGTTCGACATCGTAGATCCGGTAACAAAGGATGCACAGACCACGCCGCTGACGCCCAAGATCGTTGTCCGCAACATCGGAGCCAACGATGCCGTAGATGTCAAAGTTCGATTCCTCATAAAGTGGGTCCGTGCAACAGCCCCCTGCTACGATACGAGCTTTACACTACCGCTCGTCAAGGCCCGCACGGAAGAGACCATTACACTTTCCCCAACGCCTGTGCTGGCTGATGGTGTCCACACGATGGAGTTCTATGTTGATGCACCAAGTGATACGAATGCTGCCAACGACCGGTTCTGGAGAGAGTTCTCTGCCAAGGGGCTTACACCTCCATCAGACATTCGATATGAGGAAGGTCCAAACAGAGTTCTTCTTCAATGGCGTGTTCGCTCAAGCGACCCCACGCAGCGCGTTGAGCTCTGGCGTGGTACAAGCACAGCTACGATGCAGAAGATTCGGACCTTCAGAGAAACAGTCAACACGTATGTAGATGATGGTCTCAACAATGAGGGCACCTATGTTTACGCACTGCGGGTTGTCAAGGGCAATCTCCAAAGTGTCTTTACGCCATTCGTCTACGCAACGCCGTTTTCATTCCCTGGTGCGAGTGCTCCTGCCACACCCGAGCTGATCTCACCTGTTGATGGCACATCCGGTGTACCGGCTCTTGTTGATCTGGTGTGGACCTCGGTCAATGGTGGAGATCAATACGAGATCCAGGTTGCTACCGACAATGCGTTCCAGGATCTAGAGTACGTAGCAGTTGTGCGTGATCCAGGAGCACTTGTGCTGCCGCTGGAGTTCAACAGTACGCACCGTTGGAGAGTGCGGGCGATGAATCAAACGGTAACTGGGGTATTCACGAAGCCTGCAACCTTCATCACAACAAAGAACTGTGCCGGTAAGGCACTTACGTTTAACGGCAACGGGAACAAGGCCAGCGATGCAACGTTTGCCTGGAGCGGAGGACCTGTTACCATTGAGTATTGGACGTTCGTGAAGCGCTCGACGTTGAAGCCATCGACAACATTCATGATTGGCGAGTCAGATAACGCAGGTAACCGCTTCCAATCGCATTGTCCGTGGGAAGATGGTCGTATCTACTGGGATTATGGCAACATCAATGAAAAGGGCCGCATCAGTGGTCCACTTGGAGATGCCAACTTTGATCGTTGGGTACATATCGCCCTTGTGAGCGACGGTGTAGGTTTTAAGGCCATCTATGTCAATGGCGAAGAAATAGCGTCGGCAAAGGAAGCCTCATCAGCAACTAGCCTGAAAGAGCTCACGATCGGTGGTATGCGCTCGAATTCATGGTTCAACGGTATGGTAGATGAGTTCAGAATATGGAGCGAGGCGCGCACGTCGGAGGAGATCCGGTCAAACATGAATCGCAGATCTCCGCAGGCTGGCGAAACTTCGAAGATCGCTGGTTGGTGGCGTCTTGACGAAGGCTCGGGCATTACGTCAAAGGATGTTGTGCGTCAGCGTCAGTTGTCGTTGACATCCGGAAGCATGTGGGTCGAGAGCGGAGCGCTTGTCTCATGCGAAGATCCGATTGACCTGCAGGCCCCTTCCATCCTCTACGGAACAGGAATTGTGCCGGCAATTCGAACACATGCCATTGACGTCTCATGGAAACCGGTGGTACAGTCGCGGGGTTCAACGTGGTACGATCTGCGTCTTGTGGATTCTGCGACATCAAGTGTGATCAAGCTCGTCAACAACATACCTGCCAATGGTGCAAAGGATGTTGTCTATAGTCTTCGTGGTCTGCCGGCCGACAGCACAATGCGCCTGCAGCTTCGCACACGCAACACCTATGGCGTTAGTGGTTGGACTTCTTCTACGATCACCACCCGCACGCCATGCCCTACGAGCGTGGTTACGTTCAGTGGCATAGCGAATCGTTTTACGTCTGAGTCGTTCTTCTATCATGGAAAAGCAACGACCGTTGAGTACTGGAGCTTCATTGCTCCAGAGCAGCTCATGAATTCCGTGTCGTTCAGTGTTGGTGAAAAGGCAGATGACGCAAGGCGCCTGCAGGCACATGCCCCATGGGGAGATAAGACGTTGTATTGGGACTATGGTGATTGGCGAGAAAGTGGTCGAGTATCCACCTCGTATGAATCACGACTAGGGAAATGGGCGCACGTTGCATTAGTCTCAAATGGCTACGATTCGATGGCGATCTATCTTGATGGCAAGCTCGCCAAGCGATCCACATTTACCGATTCGCCGAGGTTGCTCAAGCAGCTTACATTAGGCGGCAACCCACATTCGCAGACGTGGTTCAAAGGTAGCATGCGCAACTTCCGCATCTGGAATACAATGCGCAGCGAGAAGCAAATCGCCGAATCGATGTTCGATCACATCGTAGATCCGAAGCCGAACCTCTTGCGCAGTTACTTCATGGATGAGGGTAGGGGGCTACGTGTGAACGATGCCTTTGCTGTAGCTGGCTTTGCAAAGAGCGAGATAGAACCAACGTGGGGCGCAGGCCCTGCTTCGGACATTATGCAACCTCCGGCAGTTGTGTTCGGTAGGCGTATCGTGCAGCGCGGCGAATCTGCGCAGTATTCACTCAAGAATGTACTCGATGCAAGCCACACATGGCAGGTCATTGGCGGCAAGATCGTCGAAGGCCAGACCACATCAGACGATGTGGTCATCGCATGGAATCAGACGGATTCGGTAGGTACCATCATCGTTAAGCGAACGTTCCAAGGCGGCTGTGAAGACGAAACACGAGTTGACGTGACGCTGCCGGTCTTTGTTGGAGTGAACAACGAGTTTGACGAAGCAGCTCAAGTGTGGTTCTCGCCAAATCCTGCTAACGACGTGTTGACGATTCGTTCCGAGTCTGTCGGAAGTGTCTCGATACTTGATTTGCAGGGTAGAGT
The DNA here is from genome assembly GCA_046300675.1 of Ignavibacteria bacterium. Lineage (GTDB taxonomy): Bacteria > Bacteroidota > Ignavibacteria > Kapaibacteriales > Kapaibacteriaceae > UBA10438. The sequence continues at coordinate 15,515 of JBKCLO010000094.1, read as the reverse complement.
TGTTCTCAGCGTGGACATTGCACAAGGAGCAACGTCGCTGCCAATCGACGTTCTATCGCAAGGCTCATACATTGTTCGCTTCTCGAGTTCCAATGTTGTGAAGTCAAGTAGACTTTCGGTACAGCGATAACTGGGCATTGCCATGTTTCAACTTTCCACGCGAGAGGGGCATGATCCAGATAACATGTATCGGGAGATCATTGATCTGGTTTCTGCTGTGACCGATGGAGAGCAAGACCTTATTGCAAACCTCGCTAACACAGCATCGGTGCTCTATCATATGCTCCCTGATGTGAACTGGGCTGGGTTCTATCTGCTCAAGGATAACGAACTTGTTCTAGGTCCGTTTCATGGCAAACCTGCCTGCATACGAATTGCGATTGGACGTGGGGTATGCGGAACATCGGCGCGCGACATGCGCACTGTGGTGGTAGACAACGTACATGAATACCCCGGTCACATTGCATGCGATGCACAAAGTGCAAGTGAGATTGTTGTTCCTATGTTGGATGGCGGGATACTGGTAGGTGTACTCGATGTTGACAGCCCGTTGGTGAGTAGGTTCGGAGACATAGACCGGCAGTACCTAGAGCAGCTCGTCCAGCTTCTAATGTCACGCTGCCGCCCATAAAACGCACAGAGAAGTATGGAATACATCCTACTTCTCCAGATACTGATCACTGAGATCCATCCCACACCAGCTGGCGGCGAGCCGGAATGGGTGGAGTGTGCAGTTACCTCGGCAAGCGCGATCGACCTTGGCGCATACGTTGTATGCGATAACAGAACGTGCATTGATTTGCCTGCTCTGCGGGTGGGCCCCGGAGAGCTGTTCGTGATAACACGAGACGCCGAAGCGCTGCGTGAATCACGCATGATCAGCAAAGGGATCGTCGTTGCTGAATGCGCGATGCCGTCGCTGAACAACACCAGTGATCGTGTCGAGATTCGGCATCGCGATTCAGCACTTGTTGAAATGGTCGAGTATGCTGTGTCGTCTGTTGCTCGCGGGCGCAGCATTGAACGTCATGGAAGCGACAGCTCAGGCCGAGTGATGTACTCGCAAAAATGGACTGCATCGGCAGCATTTGATAGTGCAACATGTGGACGTATCAACTCGCACGTAGAGTATGAGCACGATTTGGCGGTGACGGGGCATTTCGTGCAGGACTCGGTGCTGCATATAGGACTAGTAAACAACGGTAGGATAGCTGTTGCTGGACACACTCTGCAGATCATCGTTGGTATGCAACGCTACATGCAGCCGTATCCGCTTCTACAGCCAAAACAATGGTGGTCTGCGCAGATTGGCCTTATGGAGCTGATGCCCTCCGAGTCAGCTCGCAGTGACACCATCAATGTGCAGATTGTAAAGCCTGATATGCGGATGGAAAACAACGTGTACATAAGCACCATCTCAATTCCACCTATGAATGGCCGCATCATGATCACAGAGATCCTGGCCGACCCGTATGAGGGCGACGGCGACTTTGTTGAACTCTGGAATGGCACGTCCGACACAATTGACGTTTCAGACTGGACGCTGCAGGATCAGACAGGCGAGATCTGCCACATAATTGGTTCAGTGTTTATGCCACCAACGAGCTACGTGGCGTGTTCGTCAGATACTGCCATTCTGCGCATGACGCACGGACGGGCTTATGCGTTGTTGCGACCAATGCTGAACGTGCATGCACAGCACGACACGGTACTAGTGAGAACAAGCTCGGGCTTCATCGTCGATAAAGCCCCCTACAACAGGTCTTGGCACAGTTCTGTGTTGGCAACCGCGAAAGGACGTTCGCTGGAAAAACGGGTTCCGCAATCCATACATAGCGCGGCATCCGACTGGTCTACGAGCACAGATGCATCCGGTAGCACGCCAGGCACGGTAAACTCAATGGAGATCGACCTTCCAGATATCACCGCCAGATTGACAGCCTCACCAAGCCCCTTCTCGGTGTTAACAGGGTCTGCTCGACATCCATGTGTTATCTCGTGGATGCAACCCTTTGAACAGGCGCAGGCCAGAATCTTTGTACTCAGACTCGATGGAAGTGTGGTTGCCGAGCTGCTCAACGGAGCATTCATTGGCAGGCAGGGGGCTGTTACGTGGAATGGCCTACATACGGCCACGCAAGCACCGCTATCTATTGGCATCTACATAGCCGCCATGGAGTGCATTGATGCCAACTCTGACCGCGTTGTGCGCGCTACATGTCCGGTTGTTATAGGACAAACACCCTAACAAAAACTTAACACAGATATGCACGAAAGCTTTCCTAGCTTCGTGATTGGCCAAAAGAATATGTCGTTAATGTTATGCCTGCATCAAAAAAGCTGACAGCCAAGAGTGCCAAGGTTCATGCCGCCAGGGAATTGCCAGCTGTGGACCTGCATGATGAAGAACTCTATCTCAACCGCGAGCTTTCGTGGATAGAATTCAACGAGCGCGTGCTGGAAGAAGCAGAAGATCAATCGCACCCGCTTTTGGAGCGATTGAAGTTTTTAGCAATCTACTCTACCAACCTTGACGAGTTCTTTATGATCCGGGTAGCGGGTCTGCAGGAGCAGATTTACTCTGGAGTAACGGATCTGTCCGAGGATGGAATGACGCCGTCCGAGCAGCTCAAAGAGATACGCTCCCGATTGATACCACTCTACAAACGTCAGTCTGCAATTTGGTCTCAGCAGGTTCTACCGTCGCTTTCCAAGGAAGGCATCATACTGCACGGCATCGAAGACCTTACCATGCAGGAGCGGGCCGAGTTTCGTCAGGACTTTATGGACAATATCCTGCCGGTGCTTACACCGCTTGCACTGGATCCCGGCCATCCATTCCCGCGACTACTGAACCGCTCGCTCACCATTGCATTCGAGCTCTACGACGAAGTTGATCCAAAGGAAGAGATGAAGGTGGCTGTTGTGCAGCTTCCTTCTGCACTGCCGCGTTTGATAAAACTCAATCGGCATGGTGGACATCACTATGTCTTGTTTGAAGAAGTGATTCGCGCCCATGCAGACATCCTATTCCCAGGCCATCGGATACATGAGAGTCATATCTTCCGTGTTACCCGTGATGCAGACGTGGAGATCGCAGAGGACGAGGCCAATGATCTCATTACTGCGGTTGCCGAGGGGATTCGCCGCAGGCGCTGGGGTACCGACGCCGTTCGGATGGAGATCACGTCGGATATGCCGCGCAAGCTGCTGCAGTTCTTTACAAAAGCGCTCGAGCTGGACAACTCGGATGTGTACAAGGTCGAGATCCCGCTGAACCTGCAGGACTTCATGGTGCTGCTGCAACTAGACAAACGCAAGCTCAAGGACGCACCCTTTAACTCGCGTGTGTTGCCCGAGTTCAAGGATGATGCTACGGATATCTTCGAGGTGCTCAAGGAGCGCGATATTGTTGTGCATCACCCATTTGACTCGTTCACTAACTCAGTGGTCAAGTTCATTGAGGCAGCTGCCAACGATCCAAATGTTCTTGCCATCAAGATGACGCTTTACAGAGCCGGTGGACGTTCGCCGGTGATAGAAGCGCTCAAGCATGCAGCAAGCGCCGGCAAGAACGTCACGGCGTTTGTGGAGCTCAAAGCTCGATTTGATGAAGAAACGAATATTGCCTGGGCACGCGCGCTGGAGCAGGCAGGTGTTCACGTTGTGTATGGTGTTATGGGGCTCAAGGTGCACTGCAAGGTATGCCTTGTGATTCGCAAAGAGGGCAAGAGCGTACTTACATATGCGCATGTTGCCACCGGCAACTATAATCTCGGCACGTCGAGACTTTACACCGACATCGGCATCTTTACCGGACGTCAAGAGTTTGAGAGAGACTTTGTGCACCTGTTCAATTTGTTAACAGGATACTCCAAACATGCATCATGGCAGCATCTAGGTGTTGCGCCGCTTAACCTACGCGAAAAGTTTGTTGAGCTAATTGAACGAGAGATTCAACATCAGCGCGAAGGACAACAGGGGTACATCATTGCAAAGATGAATGCCCTGATTGACGGTAAGATCATCCGCTCACTTTATGAAGCCTCGATGGCAGGCGTAAAGGTTGATCTCATTGTGCGTGGCGTTTGTGCCCTCAAGCCCGGCATCAAGGGTGTAAGCGAGAACATCATCGTACGCAGTATTCTCGATCGGTTCCTCGAGCACAGTCGGTTGTTCTGGTTCCGGAACGGTGGAGACGAGGATGTGTACATCTCGAGTGCAGACTGGATGACGCGCAATCTCGAGAGACGGGTCGAACTTCTGTTCCCGGTATACGACCGAAAGGTCAAGAAGAAGCTGCGCGACATTCTGTCCTTATACCTGTCAGATGATGTAAAAGCACGCGTGCTTCAAAGCGACGGTACGTATGTTCGCAGCAAGACAGGGCCGGCTCCGTTAAGGGTGCAGGCCGATCTACTTGCTGCGTCCAAACGTCGATGAATGTCACAACCTTTATAGCCAGACGATACATCAGACCGCGCCGACTTTCCTTTGTTGGGATCATCGGTGTTATTTCTGTGTTCGGTATAGTCCTGGGTACTGCCGCACTGATCATTGTGATGTCGCTCTTCAACGGCTTCCGTGGCGTTGCACGCGACCTTATGACGTCGTTTGGTCCACACATTCGCATCACAAATACCGTTCTTGCTCCGCACGATGCAGAACGCTGGAATGCTAAGCCTGTGTGGCTGTCGAAACTCGTGATGCGCGCCCCCTCTGGAATGTCCGTTGTGCAGGCGCAGGGTACGCTTCTTTCTGATACTGACACCCGAAGGGCTCTGGCTTCTGCAGTTATCTATGGGTCGCCAAAACTTGAGCCATTGGGAGCTATGCCACGCATTGTGGTCTCCCTTGGTGTTGCTCAGAATCTTCAACTGGCATTAGGCGATTCAGTCACGCTGATTTCCCCGCAACAGATCGAGTCGGGTATTGCCGGCATGGCTATCCCAACAGGTGCCAGAGCAATCGTCGGCGGTGTATTCCAATCCAACTCCTCGAGAGACATCGACGCAACGTACATCTTCTGCTCGAGTGATCTGCTGCAGGGGTTAACAGGTAAACACGCCAACGCATGGGACATCCGACTGCAGGATCCAGACCATGCACGTGATACTGCGGCCTATCTTGCTGGACTTAACACCATGGATGGGTTCATTGATACCTGGGAAGACATGAACCGCGGCGTCTACGACACAATGCAGTTGGAGCGCGTGGGATCATTCATCGTACTTATGCTGATCGTTGTCGTTGCAGCATTCAACATTGTGATTTCACTCACCATGGGTGTGGTTGAAAAGCAACAGGATATCCGGGTGCTCAAGACCATGGGGCTTACGAACAGCATGATTCGCAGCATCTATATCAAGCAGGGGCTAGCAATTGGGTTGTTCAGCGTAGCCATCGGGATGGTACTCGGCATAGGCTTGTGCGTGGGTCAGCAGCAATTCCATTGGATTGCATTCGACATGCAGGAGGGATTTCTCATCCCCGCACTCCCGATCGAAATCCATGCAGTTGACGTTCTGATTGTCGCAACCGTTGGCGTTCTTCTATCGGCAAGCGCAGCGATCTATCCAGCGAGAAGAGCAGCGAGGAGTTGATTCGAATTACCAATTACGAGTTACCAGGTACCAGTGATTGAAGGGAGCTTGTCTTTCCCGCATATGCGAAATTGACCAAACATACAATCGTAACTGGTCATTCGTCATTCGTGATTGATGATTACTATCAACTCCCTAACATCTTAACCGTTAGCTCATCACATACCCTGTAGCCTTCTGCAGTAAGGCGAAGCACGTTGTTTGAGTCGTCGATGAAGCCTTCTTCGATCCAATAGCGGAGATTAGGTTGAAGTGTTGAGCGCAGATCTACGCCGAATCTCTCGTGCACAACATCGAGTGGTATGCCGTCTGCGCGTAGGTGTAGGAAGAGGAACTCAGAGAACAAGTCTTGGTCGTTGAGTTCTTCGCGATTTGCCTCGGGGAGTGCTCCATTCTGGATGTAATCCATCCAGGCAGTGAGCGAGCGTTTATTCCAGTACCTTGTGTGATTGATGTAGCCGTGCGCGCTTGGACCAAATGCAAGGTAGTTTTCGGCGTGCCAGTAGGTGAGGTTGTGTCTACACTGCATGCCGGGCTTGGCAAAGTTGCTAACCTCGTATTGATGGTATCCGGCCCCACGCAATGTGTCGATCACAAGCTTGTACATCTCTACATCAAGCTCTTCGGGAAGGGGAGTAACGAGCCCCTTTTTCAACTTGGCAAACAGCGGAGTGCCTTGCTCATAGATCAGCGAATAGGCGCTGATATGATCAGGAGATAGTTGGATCATTCGCTCAAGATTATGTGTCAGCGTATCCAATGTCTGCCCTGGCACGGCAAACATGAGATCCATATTCACGTTGTCGAAGCCTGCGCTGCGTGCCAGTGTCATGGCTTGTTCTGCCTGTTCTGCGTCGTGGATGCGATCGAGGAACTCGAGCTCAGAGGCAGTAAACGACTGCACGCCGAACGATAATCGATTGATGCCTGATGCACGATATGCGTCTAGGCGCTCAAACGTCACAGTGCCTGGATTGCATTCCATGGTCCACTCAGCGTTGTCTGCAATGAGCATCGTTGACCGCAACGTGGCAGTGATCCGCGAGATGGCCTCTGGAGTGAGCAACGACGGCGTACCGCCTCCAAAGAACACCGATGTAACAGGCGTGCCATCATACTGATGTTTACGAAGTGCAATCTCCTGCAGCAGAACATCAGTAAACCGCTCGATGTGCGTCATCGATTCGATGCTGTAGAAGTCGCAGTACGAGCACTTCTTCTCGCAGAATGGGATATGGAGGTAGAGTCCGTACATCAGTGTATAGCCCTGAACATTCGTTCCCAACGAATGTGTGGAAGCGGATTACTCTCCGATGGACCTTGAGACCAATAGATAAACAAGGGGCTGGCTGTTATCTCAGATAATGCAACTGCGCCCCAATACCGCGAGTCGTAGGAGTTGCGGCGGTTATCGCCAACAACGAACACAGAATCATTGCCTACGATCATGCGGGTGTTTGACTTCATGGTTGGTAGCAAGGGGCTTGTCGGGATCTTTGCCTCTGGCGGCGTAGGCAGAGGGGTACCGTTAACAACAATGCCGTCGGGCGTAAACACAAGTGTATCGCCGGGAATGCCTACAACGCGCTTGATAAACAATTCCTCTCGCTTGTCTTGCAGCGAATCCCAGTGTTTGAAAACTACTACGTCTCCGCGATGGACATCTCGAAGATCAAACGTGATCTTGCTTACAACGATGTAATCTCCGGGAAGAAGGGTTTCTTCCATCGAGTGCGATGGAATCTCGTAGGCGCCAAGAACGAAGATGCGCAGAAGGAGTGCAACAATGATTGCATACAGGGCCGTGACGCCGATGTCTCGTAAGCGAGTATTCTCAAGGCCCGACCCAGGCATATCAGGTGCTACCGTGCTGCTGCACGCAACTAGTGAATGATCGTTCCAAGCCGGCTCCAGCGTATGGACTTAAGCCGCTGACCAATTGATAAACGCTTGCCTGTCTGAGCGTCGTCCGGCTCCCAGCTCCAGTACACGACCATTGGAGTACCGACGACATCTTGTTCGGGTATAAAACCCCAGAATCGTGAGTCGAGCGAGTTGTCACGGTTGTCGCCCATGCCAAAGACATAGTCGCGCGCAACAGTGTATGAGGTGGCCGGTACGCCGTCAATCGTGCGAGCATAGGCATCTACAGCGTGCCCTTCACGACCGATGAACACAGCCCATTCAGCAAAGTTCTGCTCTGTCAGCGCGATTACGTCGCCCTTCTTCGGAATACGGATTGGACCATAATCGTCCCGCGTATAGCCGCGTCCTTGCGGGAAGGTTGACGAGCGATCGCTTTCGTACACCTGCAGGCGCATTTCCTGCGGCCATGCAAAAAACTGTCCATGCTCCGGCAGTGGATACTCAGAACCGTTGACGAAGATGCGTCCACCCTTGATCTCCAGCTTGTCTCCAGCAACAGCGACACAGCGCTTCAGGTAATACTCAAAATTCTGAGGCTTTACCTCGTCACGATTGCCCGGAAACACAAACACGATAACGTCGCCCTGCTCAGGCTTCCACAGTGGTGGCAGCTTATAGTAGGGAAGGGGCTGATTGATAAATGGAATGATCTGCGGTGTGGAAGGACCATAGATAAACTTGTTGACGAACAGAAAGTCTCCGGCCATGACCGTGCTTTCCATCGAACCGGTTGGCACAACAAACGATGCAAGAGCTAGTCCATTGACGATCGTAACCACCGACACCGCCCAGACAAGTGTCTTGACCCACGCAACAATATGCTCGGTGAACGTCTCTGGCTTCGGCGCATTGAGACGCTTGTCGCGTCTGCGCTTCAGGAACGAGCCAATAGCATCTGGGAGGAGGTCGTAGAACCGTTCAGCAAGCGACATACATCAATCCAATGAAAGAACAGCGTGAAATGCTTCTTGTGGGATCTCCACCTTGCCAACTTGCTTCATGCGCTTTTTGCCTTCCTTCTGCTTCTCGATAAGCTTTCGCTTTCGAGAAATGTCTCCACCATAGCACTTTGCAAGAACGTTCTTGCGCATGGCACTGATGGACTCACGAGCAACGATCTTTGCGCCGATTGCAGCCTGGATTGCAACATCAAACATCTGACGTGGGATAAGCTCGCGAAGCTTTGCACAGAGCTTCTTGCCCCATTCATGCGCCTTCTGGCGGTGCACGATAGAGCTCAGCGCATCAACCTGTTCGCCGTTGAGAAGAATGTCCATGCGAACGAGTTCACCAGCCTTGTAGTCGGCATACTCGTAATCAAGAGATGCATAGCCCCGTGTATTTGACTTGAGCTTGTCGTAGAAATCGAAGACCACTTCGCCGAGTGGCAGTTCAAACGTCATGTCGACGCGGTCTGCAGATAGGTACGACTGACCCAGCATTTGTCCGCGACGCTCCATGCAGAGCTTCATGATCGTACCAACGTACTCCGAAGGGGCAATGATCTGAGCGCGGATGTACGGCTCTTGTATCTCATTGATGAGCGTTGGATTCGGGAGCTGGGCAGGGTTGTCTACCCAGAGTACTTCGTCACGTGTTGTGATTACCTTGTACTGTACGTTTGGAACAGTCGTAACGATCGTCTGGTTAAACTCGCGCTCGAGGCGTTCCTGTACGATCTCCATGTGCAGAAGACCCAAGAATCCGCAACGGAATCCAAAGCCAAGTGCACTTGATGATTCTGGTTCAAAGGTGATTGCCGAATCGTTCAGCGAGAGCTTGCCTAATGCTTCACGTAGATCTTCAAAGTCGTCGCTGTCTGCTGGGTAGATACCGCTAAAGACCATTGGCTTTACTTCGCGGAAGCCCGAGATCATTTCTGTTGTCGGGTTTGATGCCAGTGTGACGGTATCGCCTACCTTGGTGTCTTGCAGCTTGCGGATGGCAGCAGTAAAGTAGCCTACATCGCCTGCAGAGAGAACGCCCGTGCGTTGACGCTGCATGAAGAGCACGCCGACTTCATCAAGCTCGTATGTCTGCCCCGTAGCCATGAAGAGGATCTTGTCCTTCTCCTTCAATGTGCCGTCGATCACCCGCACATAGACGATCACGCCGCGATACGCATCGAACACGGAATCATAGATAAGAGCACGCAAAGGGGCTTTGGGGTCGCCCTTAGGCGCTGGGACGCGTTCTACAACTGCCTCAAGAATCTCATCGATGCCGATACCTGCCTTGGCAGATGCCAGGATCATGTCTTCTTCCTTACAGCCGATCAGGTCCATCACCTGCTTCTTCACATTCTCGATCGTGGTCACGGCACTTGGCAAATCGATCTTGTTGATCACCGGGATGATCTCCAAGCCCTGATCAATGGCCATAAACAAGTTTGAGATCGTCTGCGCTTCTACACCCTGTGTAGCATCAACAACCAGAAGAGCCCCTTCACAAGCACTCAGCGAGCGTGATACTTCGTACGAGAAGTCAACGTGGCCAGGAGTATCGATCAGATTCAGCTTGTACGTCTCGCCGTTGTTGGCCTTATAATCCATCTGAATAGCATGAAGCTTGATGGTGATTCCGCGCTCTTGCTCGAGGGGATTGTCATCAAGAATCTGATTCATCGTCATCTCACGCGCCGAGACCCGTCCGGTACGCTCCAACAACCTGTCTGCCAGGGTGGATTTCCCGTGATCAATGTGCGCAATGATGCAAAAGTTGCGGTAGTTCTGCATAAGTGGGCAAAGATACGGAAGAGTTGAGAGTGGAGAGTGGAGAGTTGAGAGTCTTATCCTCCACTCTCCACTCTCAACTCTCCACTTTACCTGACCCGCTGGTCGGAAACCGAACCAAACTGCGTAGTTTTGTGTTCCTACGTTTCACCACGTTTTATCATTCAAAGGAAAGAGCCCCATGGCAAACCCAGATTTTTCGGTGTTGTTCAATGGTATCGATGCAAAGGATCATGTCCTCTTCGGTACGTTCTTGACAGATGATGCACAGTTTCGCTTTGCCAATCACCCAGCAGTGGTTGGTAAGGACACAATCGTGAACTTCCTCGAAGGATGGTTCCAGAGCATCGCTGCAATCAAGCACTCTGATCTTGTCGTCCGCGAAGGCGACGGATTCGTCCTCACAGAAGGAACGGTCACGTATACGCGTCACAGCGGTTCTACACTTTCAGTGCCGTTCGCAAACGTCTTCAATATGGTTGATGGCAAGATCAAGGACTATTTGATCTATGTCGACAATTCGACGCTGTATACGGAAGAGTAAGTGCCGGGCAGCGAACAGCGAGCAGCGAGTAGCGAACAGATAGTAGGGGCGAGCCAATGTGCTCGCCCTTGTTGTTTGTGGTTAACCTTAATCTATCTATGCTGGTCTACGCTGGATTCCCGCTTTCGCGGGATAGAGGTTCGGCACTCGCTACTCGCTGCTCTTCTTTACTACCCAGGCAAAATATCTGCTGTCGGGACTCATCACCAGGCGTGATACGGTACCGTTCACGTAGGGCGAAATGTATGGTTTCCAGGTACGGGGCTGATTGTACGTAGCGCATCCGTACAGAGTGCCGTTGGCGAACGTAAAGATTGTGCCTTCGTACATCCAGCAGAAATCCTCCGTGGCTTTGGGCAACGTTACAAGCGTATCGATGCTGGCACTGTCGCCGGCTGTTGCAATGATCTTGTAGGCACTTGAATCTGATTTGTCAACATAGGTTAGCATGCCATTGGGCGCGCGCTTCATGCAACGACCAACGTTGGATGCGATATCGATCGATGTGCCGTTTGCGGTGTTGTGCACGGCCAGTCTGTGCGGCGTCTTGCCATCTTCCGAGCCCACAACAAATACGGCTACATGGTTCGCATCCAGCCATGTGTGATATCCGATGCGCGTCGCAGAAATGATTGGCCCAAGCCCCTTGCCTGTTGAGTCATATTCCCAGAGCTGTTGTGACTCGGTATATGCTTCGCCTTCGGAGTTTGGTTTTCCAACATGGATGGCCGTAAAGCGGCCGTTCGACGTGGGGGTTGGCGAAAACTCGGAAGCAGTAGTAGTGGTGGTGACGCGTGATGTGGTGCCCGACACAAGATCGTAGCGCATCACGTCGGGAGAGCCACCTCCATCTTGATCTGAAGCGTAGAGCAGATACTTGCTGTCATTGCTGAAGCATGGCTGATTGTCGTAGCCTTCATGCTGTGTGATCTGCTGCACATCCGTGATCTCGAGTGTGCGCTCATTGAACGTTGCAATCCAGATTTCCGTGTTGGGAAGGGGCTCCTTCTTGACGGATGCACACCCAATACATAAGACTGAAAGCAAGATGATGTATGGCTTCATAGCGGACCAGTTGTAAATCGTGCTGAGACTGACAACGTAATATATGTTTCACCGGAGCGGGCGTTATCAGTTTTCGCATTGATGAATAGGCCGTTGTAATCTACTCTGCGACATTCTACACGTGCAAGAATGTTCTCCGTAACATCATAGTCTGCATTCAGCGACGCAGAAGTTGCGATGAACCCGCCTCCCAGTGGTGTCTGCACGATAACAGCATTAGGATCCGCATAATGCTCAATTCGGGCAGCAAGGCGAAACGAGGCAGAGAGATTGTATCTGGACACCAACCCTGTGTACCACTGGGTGCTTGTTCCGCTGCTGGGTCGTTGTTGCAAACCAAGGTCGAGAAGTCCAACAAGTGCAAGCTTGTCAGTTGCTTTCCATTCACACCAAATGTTATTGTGGAAGCGCATCAAGGATGGCTTGTCACGGGGCTGATCATTCCCGATGTAGGTATTCCATGAGAATGTAACTGACGAGTCTGGTCGCCATTTACAAGCCGTGCCTAGAGAAAGATCATCATTGTTGTCTACGATGCGTTGCCAGCCGTTGAGTAACAAAAGGCTGATGCTGAGGTTCTCGGTTGCACTGTACGTGCCTGAAAGTCCTGTCTCATAGTACGGTGTATTGTCGGCCGTAAACGAGCGCGACAACGTGAGGTTGTCGCGTGCAATCATCGACTCGTAGCCAATATGCGAAGGCATCACACCGCCGGTTATCGAGAGCCTGTCGCTGGCACGGAGCCCAACCGACGCCTCCTGAAGGAATCTCCAATCATAATCAGCGCCAGTATAGTTGGCATCTGGGAACCATCCGTCCTGAAGGGCAACACGCCACCAGACCGATGGCGACGAACCGGTGATTTCTGCATGACCCTGCATGAGGCCAACGCTGCGATCACGAGATGGCTGCAGCGTAAACAGACGATACCCGTCGGCAGGGCGAACATTCGACTGCGATTCGACGAAATCTGCAAGAACTCCCACACGAATGGCCATACCATCCTCTGATGATGCATCAGCAAATGCCAATGCTGCGATCAGGATTGCAAGCATAACGCGTGAGTGGTGCATGACGACTCGTTGTCTTGCTCAATACGCCCGTGCAAACAGCACGCGCTGCGAGCTTGGCTTGCCGGTGCGCACGCAGAGGCCGTCCTCTTGAGGGTTGTTCAGCGGGATGCAGCGAATTGTTGCTTTGGTCTCGTCTTTGATCAGGTCTTCTGTCTCGCCGGTTCCGTCCCAGTGTGCGCTGATGAAGCCCCCTTTCTCATCAAGAGTCTTTACGAACTCATCCCACGTGTCAACACGCGTGATGCGCTCGTCGCGGAAGGTCTTGGCACGTTCAAAGAGGTTGGTCTGGATTTCATCAAGAAGGTTAGCAATGTAATCGCCGATACCTTCGAGTGCTACACTCTGCTTTTCGCGTGTGTCGCGACGTGCAACTTCGATGGTGCCGGCAGCAAGGTCGCGAGCGCCAACGGCCAGGCGAACTGGAATGCCGATCTTTTCGTACTCGGCAAACTTGTAGCCCGGACGATTCTGATCATCTGTATCGATCTTTACGCGGATGCCACGAGCACGAAGCTCCTTTGCAACGATGTTGATGGCTTCATCAAGTTCGGCAAGGGGCTTAGGGATTGGCACAATCACCACTTGGTGGGGAGCAATCTTTGGCGGGATCATCAGCCCTTCATCATCGGAGTGCGCCATCACGAGCGCGCCCATAAGACGAGTTGATACGCCCCATGATGTGGCCCATACGTATTCGAGAGTGCCATCCTTGGATGAGAACTGCACGTCGAAGGCCTTGGCAAAGTTCTGCCCCAAGAAATGCGACGTACCAGCCTGCAATGCTTTGCCATCCTGCATGAGTGCTTCGATGCAATAGGTGTCTTCTGCACCAGCAAAACGCTCGTTTGCTGTCTTGACGCCCTTGATAACCGGTAGGGCCATCCACTCTTCGGCAAAGGTTGCGTAAACGTCGAGCATCTTGCGTGTTTCTTCGATGGCCTCTTCGCGTGTGGCGTGCGCTGTGTGGCCTTCCTGCCAGAGGAACTCTGCCGTGCGCAGGAACAAGCGTGTGCGCATTTCCCAGCGGACAACGTTAGCCCATTGATTGATGAGCAATGGCAGATCGCGATAAGATTGAATCCAGTCGCGATAGGTGTTCCAGATAATGGTCTCCGACGTTGGACGCACGATGAGCTCTTCTTCGAGGCGCGCATCGGGGTCGACTACCACACCGCTTCCGTCTTCAGCATTCTTCAGACGATAGTGCGTAACGACTGCACACTCCTTTGCAAAGCCTTCAACGTGTGCAGCCTCTTTGCTCAAGAAGCTCTTCGGGATGAAGAGTGGGAAGTAGGCATTGACATGCCCGGTCTCCTTGAACATGCGATCGAGTGTGTCGCGCATGTTCTCCCAGATCGCAAAGCCGTAGGGCTTGATAACCATGCAGCCCTTGACGGCTGAGTAGTCGGCCAAGCCCGCCTTGCGAACAAGGTCGATGTACCACTGTGAATAATCTTCGCTGCGAGAGGTGATGTCTTTGCTCATATCCTGCGAATTTACGCAGGATCGAACAGGGGCGCATCCGGTTTCGGTGGCTGCAGTCCCATATGCCGATAGGCAAGGGGCGTGGCAATGCGTCCACGGGGTGTGCGCTGCAGAAAGCCCTGCTGTATCAGGAACGGCTCGTACACCTCTTCGAGCGTACCTGCATCTTCGCCAACAGCTACGGCAAGTGTAGAGATACCTACCGGACCTCCACCGAACTTCTCTATCAGGGCAAGGATCACGCGCGTGTCCATCTCGTCCAATCCGAACTCATCAACCTCAAGGGCCTCGAGTGCGATGCGAGCTATCTCTCGTGTGATCACACCCGTGCCTTTGACATCAGCAAAGTCGCGTGTGCGCCGCAATAGTCTGTTCGCAATTCGAGGCGTACCGCGTGCACGGCGTGCAAGTTCTTTCGCACCCTCTGGATCTATCTCGGCATCCAGAAGATGTGCGCTGCGCGTGATTACGCGAGCAAGCTCTTCGGCGTCATAATAGTCCAGGCGATTTGTGATGCCAAAGCGCGAGCGCAATGGGGCCGTGAGCAAACCCTGTCGTGTTGTAGCACCAACAAGGGTGAAGCGCGGGATTGCCAGTTGTACAGAACGTGCTGCCGGACCCGAGTCGATCATGATGTCGAGACGGAAGTCTTCCATTGCCGAGTAGAGGTATTCCTCAACCACCGGCGACAGACGATGAATCTCGTCGATGAAGAGAATGTCGTTCTCATCAAGACTCGTCAGAAGTCCAGCCAGGTCTCCGGGCTTTTCGAGCACCGGACCCGACGTGATCTTGATCTGCGCCGCCATCTCGCGCGCGATGATGTGCGACAACGTGGTCTTGCCAAGTCCCGGCGGGCCCGTCAAGAGCACATGGTCCAATGCCTCACCACGCCCCTTTGCAGCAGCAATAAAGATCTTGAGATTCTCAACGATCTTCGGCTGTCCTGTAAAATCATCAAATGATAAGGGGCGAAGCGATGCGTCAACATCGTCTTCCATCCGTGAAGGATCTGTGTTAGGCTGCTTGCGAGACATGCGCAAAGGTAGGGAACAGCGAGCAGCGAACAGCGAGCAGCGAACAGCGA
>JBKCLO010000093.1:0-2813 GCA_046300675.1 Ignavibacteria bacterium | reverse complement strand
CTGCAACGTCCACCTGCGCATTGATGCATCTGCAGCGGACTTCTTTGCATCGCGCACGTGGCATCCCTCGCAGAAGACCACACTGCGTCGCGACGGAAAGCTCGACCTACGCCTCGCAGCGCCCCTTTCGCCCGAACTCGTATCATGGATCGTATCCTGGGCAGACGTGCTCGATATCATCTCGCCCAAGAAACTCAAAGAAGCGTGCAGAGACAAAGTCAAGAGAGTACACATTTAATATTCAGGGGCACGATACATCGTGCCATCATTCAAGGGCACGATACATCGTGCCATCATTCAGGGGGCACGCCACACATACCGTATCGACATTGCCCCCTGCCGTATTGAGTAGCATACAGAAAAACGGGTACTATACCTATCGGTCTGACGACCGAGAATTGATTATAGGTAATTACAGCACCCGTGCGCGATATCTACACCATAATTGGTCAGAACATTCGCAAGCAGCGCAAGCGGCTAGGGCTCACACAGGAGCAACTGGCCGCAACCGCCCGCTTGAGTTCGGACTATGTGTCGCGCTTAGAACTTGGCAAAGAGAATCCCACCGTAGATGTGCTCTCCCGCATATCACATGCGTGTGAGGTTACGATATGCGAGCTGGTGAAAGGGACGTAGAGAGTGGAGAGTGGAGAGTGGAGAGTGGAGAGTGGAGAGTGGAGAGTAACACACGATACGTAGGGTCGCCCCCCCGCTTTCGCGCGGGCGACGTAACGAAAAAGGGCGAGCCACCGGCTCGCCCCTCGAATATTGTTCGCTGTTCGCTGCTCGCTGTTCGCTGCTCTTCCTATCTCTTTACCACCACGCGTTGCATGCCAATCACGTTGCCTGATCGATCGCGCTGCACAACATGGTACACGCCCGGTGCAACATCGGCTACACTCATGCGAGTAGATATGCCCTCTGTGCGTTGGACAACGATGCCAGTAACATCGACAAGTTCGTAGCGAGCGAACTGCTCGCCGAATGCTGTTGAGATGTCGATCATGTCGGCTGCAGGGTTTGGCTTGACGGACATTGTTGGAGTTTCGATGTCTTCGCCGGCAATACCACCCGTTGGTGAGTTGTTGATCGTTGTCGTTACACAGATCGTATCTGTGCAGGTGCTGTCGCTCAAGATACAGCAGACGCTACCGCTTTTGTCATAGCCCCATATCACATCACAGAAGTGATTGGTTGAAGCACCGAGCATGTATCCGCCAGTAGCAATCCATTTGTACGAATACGCTGGATTATTGCGCAACGCATACGTCACAACTTGGTGCGTCTCGACCTTGCGGTAGCCGAGGATGGAGTCGGAGGAGATGCCGAGGTCGCAGTAGTCAGCGCATTCACTAACATCTACTGTAAATGTCCCATTATTGTCATCGTAGCGATTATCACGGAACAGCACAAGGAGTGGTCTGCCATCACCGATGACTTCATACGTGTAGGTATGTGCGTCACAGTCGATAGACTTTTCAATTGGCTTTAGCTTGGTCTCAGGGTTTAATGCACTGTCAAGATCGCGACTCATCCGTATCCACCATGCACGCTGCACTGGGACACAAGGATCATTGAATTCGTATTCACAATCAACCTTCAGTGGAGCTGTCAATGGCGTGAACACACCTCGACCCTTAATCCGATATGGAACGCCATTCTTGAGCGATGGACTTGTCCAGGTTGTCTCTTGCTTAGTGTCAATTGTTACCGTTGCTATCTGACGAAATGTTCGGCATGCACCTTTGACTTCAGGATTGAATATCCTATCAACCTCCTCCTCAGACAGCGCCCTATCCCAGAAGGCGAAGTCATCAATGTAACCGTTGAAGCCTGCCATGATTCGACCGTCTGGATTGTCTGCGTTGGCTCCGATGATGAAGCGATCGTGGTTGCTGTAGTCAATGCCAACAGATTTGGAACCGATGAGCTGGCCATCCACGTATAGTGACATGCTGGCACCATCGTACACGACCACGGCCCGAACCCACGTATCGAGGCTTGCGGCGCCTGTGTTTGACGCCACATCACCAGCTAATGCGGGGTCGTTGATCCACTGACTGCTAACAATTATTGTGTTGTCTTGAGGACTCAGGTACAGATTGTATGCTGGCCCCCATGTCCAGTTAATGGCACCAAGGCAAACCACGCCCTGATACATTTTTGTTGCACCAGGCTGACGCACTTGCTTGAGCTTGAGTCGGACTGTATACGAGTACTGTTGCGTCATAAATCGCTTCGCATCTTTTGCGAGCAGGTATGCTGCAACCTCATCGGTTCCATTAAACACTGCATAGCGCTCTGTTGCGCCCTGCGTGTTGACAGAACTTTCAAATGAAACGGTGGTATTGTCGAACAAGCTTTCTTGACCGGAAAGATCATGTGTGTTAGTATCGAGCGGCAAGTATGCGATCAGTCCGTCCTTAGGTATATACGACGGAAGCTGCGCATACATGACTGCGGTGGAACACATGATGCTAAAGATTACAATACAGAAGCGAAGTAAGTGGTTCATAAGTGATACCAGCGATTAGTAATGTGATAGAATATCACAACACTACCCCTCTTCCCTCCAACCATTGATAATGATAAAGTGGGTAGAGTGCGGTTTTTATCGTGCATTGTATGCTGGTAATCGTAATTTTTGTCCGTCATCTAGGGATATTTATTGCTACAAATAGTTATCATCATCGCAGCACTGGCAGCTGGTTGTAGTCAGTCGCAACTAAAGGGGCTTCTCGAACAGCACCAACAGGATTTGGCTGCTTCGAACTGTGCCGATACATCGCAATGGCGTGCGATTGCGGATTTGC
>JBKCLO010000092.1:0-18631 GCA_046300675.1 Ignavibacteria bacterium | reverse complement strand
CGTTGTCGTTTGTTGGGACAACGATGTTCATGCGTAGCGTATCAGTCCGGCCATCGAAGCCTGTGACCATTGCATACTGCACATCCTTGAAAGACTTGATCTTGTAGGTCTGATCTACGAATGGTTGGGTGCTGACGACTACTGCAGACAGGCCGAATACTGCCAAGACTGCAATCATGGAGTAATGCTTCATATCACGCTACTACCCGAAAATGTAAGGGTCTGTGTTGCTTAAGATACCATGAGTAGCTGGTTGTTCCCGAACTATTGCTAGAACAAGGCTGCAAATGGCAGTGATACTGCACTAGCTATGAGTGTCGCCGTTACGAGTTTGCTAGCCAGCGGAGTATTACATCCGTAGCGTTCGGCGAGAACCACGCCGATAGGTGAGGCCGGCATTGCGGCAAACAATATGGCAATCAAGCGCGTGTTCGCATCGACTGTGACCGACTCCAAGAACCATGATACGAGTAGCGGCTCGATCAAAAGTGCCAGAACAATACCTGCAACAATTACCTTGGTATCCTTGCCAATCTGAATCTTTTCTAGTGAAAGTCCAATGAGCATCGCTGAGCACAATGGCAGTGCCGCTCCAAGCAGTGTACATGTTCCAAAGACAGTCTCAATCACGATGCCCGCTGTTGGCAACTGCAGAAGAGACCACACAAGGCCGGCATAGAGCGAGATCATGCATGGCTCTACTAGGAACTTCCTAACGGTTTGAAATGGCGACTTTCCAGTGTTATGGCTTCCAAAGGACATTGCCAAGAATATGCCAATGACGTTGCCAGGGACACCTATGCCTACCGAGCCGACGATCATTGCCATCGAAATGATCGACGTACTATCATGGAAAAGTACCTTCACAAGTGAGTTGCCAATCAGCCCAGAGCTGCCGAACATCGTCGCTATTACAAATGTCCCAAGTGAAGCACGTTCAAGTTGTAACAGCCATCGACCGATGCCATATGCAAGAATCCCTATGGCAAACTCTGACCCAATGATCATGGACGCCGCAAGCAGCTCTGAGGTGTTGAGCTGAGACTGTGCCAGAGACGAAAAGATTAGCGCAGGGCACAGCACATTCATCAGCAGGAACGATAGCAATCCCATGCTGCTCTGCGACATGAGCTTGCGATGCCGAAGCACGACGGTGATGCCAATCATTGCCATGAACATTGCAACAAATGATGCAACCGATAGACCAATATTCATTTCGTTCCTGAGAAGGCTTACCTATGCACAACAATATCTTGACATCGCAAGTCTGTGGCCAACGCCATACACACGGTATAGATGCCATTCGAAAGTGAGCCAATATCAATCAATGTGCTTTGCCCCGACGTTGCAGTGTGGATGCAAACCTGACTGAGCATATTGGTAATGTAGATGGTGGTGCCCACTGGCAGATCTGAATGCACGGTTAGCTGATCTGTAGATGGGTTCGGATACACCGTCAAAGTAGTCCGCATGATGTCGTCAGCTGCGCTTGTTGGATTTAATGAGAATCGTCCAATGCGGATCCCAACAGTCCGCGTGTCTGGATCTTCCCAACACACAGCGATCGATTCACGACCGATTGCAATGTCGGTGCTGGTAATGTCAGCAACATCGACCGTGTCAAAATCTTCAGGGAATCCGCGAGAAACATCGCCTGAGAACAGTAATGGCAACTGTGCAACACCCATGACATTTTGTTTCCAGACAATTCCAACTGCAGAACCGAACGATGCTATTCTTGGATAGTTCTGCTGGGATGCTCCGGTTGGACCCTGCGGCAGGCGCACTGTCTCATAGTGTTCGTTGTTCTTCATCGATGAACGACTTAAGAACGTCCGATTATAGCCCTCTGGGGCGCTGCAAAAGACGGTATACAGTGTATCGCCAACAATAACTGCATCAGGCCCTGTAGCTGGACAATTAGGTATCTCCCAATTACTGTTGTCAACATTGAGCCCTTTGACAAACGATAATCCATTATCCTGCGACAACCCCATCCAAATGTCGCGGATGTCGTTGTTGTTGTTGCGGTAGAGCATGGCAGTCATAGTCTGATCACTCACCATGGTACCCGGACAGCAGTCACAAACATCCTTCGCGCCGTCCCAGCCACTTGCCTTGACATCTTTCGAAAAGGTCCGTCCAAGATCAGTTGAGGAAACTACAACCCATCTACTGTCGCGAAAACTCGGATCGAACTTCATAAATCCTACGATGGGATTACCCTTACTATCGCAGGTTACGGTGGGAAAACGAGAGATACTGTCGGCGATATAGTCCACTCGTACAGGAGCACTGAACGTCTTGCCTGCATCCTCGGAACGGACGATGTAAATATGACTATTGGAAGAGTTCTCAGGAGTCTGTTTCATGACCACATAAAGTGTATCCCCGTGCGAGGCTATCTGTGGGCCCATCCATGACGCGGACGCGATCTTAAGCATACCGCTAATCTTGATAGGATCTGCAGATGACGGTCCGCTCCAGCGAGAGAAAAACACAGATTCATCGCCGGCCCTACCCCATATGACAAGGGGGGTGTTCGATCTGTCGTATGCTATACGCGGATGCTGATTGCCGTAACTCGAAGCGGCGATACGCGTCGGGTCCGACCAGCGAATACCCGACTGAGCCTGCGCGCCGATTGTTGGAAGTAGCAAGGCGAAAAGTAGCAGAAGTTTCATACGGGCCATGGTGCTAATCCTTCAGAAAGTGATAGTTGAAAGTCATGTTGGCGGAAACGACTCGTAGGAAGTACCAGCCAACAGGATATTCGTACACATGAACCTGAGCGTTCGATTGATTGCCGGTAGAAGTGGAAACAAGTTCACCCACACCGTTGTATAACTCAGTCGAGAAATCGGCTTGCCAGGGGGCCTGGATATCAACAACCTGACGTGCATGGTTCATCATGCAGAAGAAACCACCGTCTCTGTCCTGAGTTACGTCCGTGGTCGATTGTGCAGACAGGATATACGTCAGTGTGTCTTTTCTGTTAGGTAGCGAACGATCCCACACAGCGTATCGCACAACACCCTTGCCGGAAATCACATGAGGAGCGAAGCGGATATAAAGCTTGCCACGATCACCCGGTGAGACGGGGCTCATAGCCCCAGAATCTACAAGTGAAGTGTAGCAGAATACGTTGTCGCAAACACTTGCATCCCACTGTGCGGGAACGAGCTCGTCAACAAGCGCCCACACCAAATGCAGTGTATCCTGAGTGATGTTCTTCTGTTCAATCGTTAGATCGACATTGTCCTCCAGCCAGCCTGAGGCCATGATGCTGTCGTTTGGAACTAGCTCGAATGTTTGGGCATTTGATGCGCCGATCTGTACATAGAATATCAACAACGCACAGGTAAATAAGCGAATCCGGAGTAACCCAAAGTCGATGTAATCAAGCATTTCTACATCCCGTGTGTTATGGCGATTGCATTTCTCACAGGCCCTCCTTGACGTGAGTACCTCAACTTACGACTGGTTCTATTCTTTCAACCCATTCCAGCCTCTGCACAACAAAAAACCAACACGCTGGTCGTGTACCTATGAATTCCGGGCAATTGTGAAATTTCTGAGTTGAAGAAATGTACCTTTGCACATGAAAATTCTCCTCATTCTCCTCCTCTTGGCTCCATGCACGGTGAATGCACAGCAACCAGATCTCGGCACGCTCAACTGGGACGGCAGAATCGTCTACGAATGCAACTCCATCAAGAGTGAGGGACTCAAAGAAGTCTCGCGCTTCATTTCAGATGGAGCAAGAACGATCTATATTGGAACGCCCATTGCGCTTTACACGTACGGCGTTCTCGCATCGGCAATCGATGAGCCTTCTGCTGCAAATCGCTATGCTGCGGAGACAGGCCTGCAGGCATCGACAACACTCGTGATGGCATATGCGATTGCCGTTGCAGCCAAGAACATCGTCAATCGTGAGCGTCCGTACGTCGCTCATCCCGACCTTATCGTCAACGGCGAGGGTCGCGTTGACACGCACATGAACTCGTTCCCATCCGGACACAGCACGGGACCAGCGGCAATTGCAACGACGATGATCTTGCGATACCCAACCTGGTATGTGATCGCCCCTTCAGTCGGGTATGCCCTCTGGATGGGATTCTCACGCATGAACCTGGGCGTTCACTACTTCACGGATGTGCTCACTGGGTATGCCATCGGAGCAGGTGTAGCCTATGGCGTCCATCTGATGAGCAATGAACTCTTCAAGCTTGCCGAGCCGATTCTGCCGTCCGATGGCTCCATCGCTGTTGGTCTGGCTGGCACACCAACAATGCCGGTCTTCGTGGTGTCGATGCGTTTCTAGTTCGCGCTCGACCTAGGCACAGAAACAAAAAACCCCACCACGCTGGTCGTGATGGGGTTTTATCGTCTGTGCTCCCTCGGGGACTCGAACCCCGGACCCACTGATTAAGAGTCAGTTGCTCTAACCAGCTGAGCTAAGGAAGCGAGCAAAAATACTGCTCGCCTCGAAACTGACAAGGGGCTTTTTTAAAATTCAATAATGATGCCGATGGTAGGTGTTACCAATGTCGATGTATTGTCGATGAACACTGGTACAGCATTCGATCCATCAGGGCGCACAGGCTGCCCGTCGGAGCTGGCCCAGTCGGAGTTATCTGCTGTTCGCGAGAAGGTGTACTGCGACGGCGCGTCGAGTGAGAACGCGAAAACATTCTGTACGTCGATGAACAGGTCAAGAGACCACGACGTAAAGGACCACTTCCTGTCAATACGAACATCTACCTGACGGAATGCCTTTAAACGCTCTTCGTTAAGTCTGGCAAAGTCTAGCTGCCCGAATCCGTTCAGGATAAACAATCGCCGTGATGCCGTCGTGTCATATGCGGTATACGGCGACCCACCCGCATAGCGGATCTTGCCGCCAAACTCCCAGCCGTTGTCCCACTTGTAGCCTACGATGCCGCTCACGAGGTGACGGAAGTCCCATGCCGATGGTATGTACGTGTCGGAGTTGAGTCCTGTAAACTCGCTATACAGCAGTGTGTACGATATAGTCGTAAAAAAGTTCTCTGTCAGCTTCTTCTGGAAGAACAACTCTGCACCGTATGCGCGCCCCTTACCTGAGCTAATGATGGGCTCGTTTCCGATGATACCAAAGTTGGTGCCCTGGTTTGCAAGTGATATGCCGTCACGCGCCGAGATCGGATACCCGTCGTAGGTCTTGTAGAATCCTTCAAACGTTACACGTATACTTGGCTCGGGCATATACTCAACGCCTGCTACGTAGTGTGTGGTGCCAATGTATGAAGAGTTCGTATTGACAAGGTTGTTTGTCGAGTCTCGATAACCGAGAATCGGGTACTGAGGAATCTTGTAGTACCGACCAACCGTTGCATTGATGCTCCATGATGAGTCTAGGATGAACGATAGCGCACCTCGTGGTGAGAACGTCCGCCAAAACTCATTCCCGGTTGTCATGAATGTGTTGCCATCGGTACGCAGGCCCGCACTGGCACGAAGTCGGTCGTTGAAGAAACTCGTCGAAGCATCGGCATATGCACCATACTTAAAGAAGTCGACCTTCGAATCGAAGTTCAAGATCACGAAGTCATTGAGCTTATTGTAGGTGGTGTTCGTGTACTTCACATACTGTGCCTGAACGCCTGTCTTATAGGAGATGCCGCCGGAGACCTGAGTATACTCAAGACGGAATTTGTTCTCGATCTCACGTGATGATACGTCGAAGACTTTCTCTGCCGGATTACCAGCGCGTGCTTCCTTTGTGCGCTGAAGTTTGTTGTCGAACATGTTCCTGCTGAGCGAAACGAACATCTGACCGTTGTCCAGTGCCTTGCGAAGCGAAGCTCCAATGGTGTAGTTCCATTGGTCAACAGAAGGGGCCGAGCGCAACACGTATTCCTTGTCCAATGACGTCTCACGTGGTATCCCATAGCGGAAAACATCGATAGCGCCAACGCCGATCACGTTGAGTGTTGTCTTGTTATCGATCTTCGTCGTGGTCTTAAACTGAAAGTCCCAGTAGTTCGGACGTATCGGTAAGTCGATTGCCGCAAAGAGGAAGTCCAGGTATGACTTCCGGGCAGAGGCAATAACCGTCGTGTTCTCAGACACCGGACCATCCGCAGTTGCTGCAACTTCAGTTGCACTCAGGCGGAAGTTGCCCTGGAGCTTCTCGCTATTACCATCCTTTTGTTTGATGGCGATCACTGATGAAAGTGCGTTGTCGTAGCCACTGCCAAACGATGACGAACTCAGGTTCACATCTTCGATGAACGACACATTCAAGATGCCGGCTGGACCCCCAGCACTACCCTGAGTGGCAAAGTGATTGATCTGCGGGATCTCAATGCCATCGAGGTAGTACACGTTCTCGCTCGGACCACCACCGCGAATCGTGATGTCGTTGCGGAAGCTCGCACCACCTGTGGCACCACCCACACCCGGAAGCGCCTGCAGTACACGTGAGATATCGAAGTTGCCACCAGGGTTGCTGCGAATCTCCTCTGTCGTCAAGCTCTGCACAGAAAGGGGCGTCTCAGAGCGCTTGCCGAATGAGCGAACCTCTACATCAATTCCAGAGGCCTTTGTAAGATCAGGCTCTATCTCGATACCCAAGCTGACAATGTTACCGGATGTTACAAGCGTGTTGAAGAGAGACTTACCCTTGAAGCCAACCGATGTAACTACAACTGTGTAAGACTTCGGCGGGATGTTCTTGATCGTGAATTCACCCTTGTTGTTGGTGTAGACGCCGAGCTTTGTGCCTTCGAGCTTCACGGTGGCACCTACTACAACTTCCTGTGTGATGGAGTTACGAACTGTGCCGGTGATCGTGCCGACAGATTCAACTGGACGAGCAGAGAGATTGGCAAGCGTAAATGCTAGCGCAGCAAGGATTGCAATGAGCTTCATGGGGTGCAGATAAATTGTTGTACCAAATGCAGATAACGATGGAAGGGGGCTAATTGTTCCCAAAAAAAGAGGGCCGCAGCAAGCTGCGGCCCTCGCTACTTCGTATCCCCGGGATTAACCCCGGGGCCATTTTACGGAATCAAAATCCCGCCCTTTGTTGCAAAGGCTGCAGCAAAGACAAGCGAAATGATAGCCATAAGCTTGATAAGGATGTTTAGGGCTGGACCCGATGTGTCCTTGAACGGATCGCCTACAGTGTCGCCCACAACAGCGGCCTTGTGCGTGTCGGATCCCTTACCACCCATGACGCCTGTCTCGATGTACTTCTTCGCATTATCCCATGCGCCCCCTGAGTTGGCCATAGAAATTGCGAGCATTACACCCACGATAAGCGAGCCGATAAGAAGCCCAGCCAGCATTTGCACGCCAAACAAGAAACCAACAGCAAGTGGAGAGATGATGACAAGCAATCCTGGCGCGATCATTTCGCGGATAGATGCCTGTGTTGAGATGTCTACGCACTTTGCATACTCTGCACGTGCCTTGCCTTCCATAAGGCCAGGGATAGTGCGGAACTGACGGCGAACTTCTTCGATCATCGCGAACGCTGCCTTACCAACACTCTTCATCGTCATAGCTGAGAACGCAAACGGCAACGCTGCGCCAACAAGCAGTCCAGCAAGTACGTGTGGATCCGTGAGCTCAAGGCTGAGCTCCTTGCCGAGTGTGTGTTCAGCACGCGTGATGAAAGCACTCGTAAGTGCAAGTGAAGTAAGTGCTGCAGAACCGATCGCAAAACCCTTACCGATAGCAGCTGTTGTGTTGCCAGCAGCATCGAGAGCGTCTGTGCGCTTGCGAATGTCCTTGCCCATCTCTGCCATTTCGGCGATGCCGCCAGCGTTGTCAGATGTAGGACCATAAGCATCGATCGTAAGACCAACAGCAATCGTTCCCAACATGCCGATGGCTGTTAGAGCGATGCCGTACATACCTGCGAAGACATAGCCGATAACAACCGAGATTGCGATCAGCAGCATTGGAATTACGGCAGAGTTATATCCGAGCGCAAGACCATAGATGATGTTTGTTGCAGAACCTGTCTGTGAGGCATCAGCAACTTCGCGAACCGGCTTGTAGCGGTGTGAGGTGTAGAACTCGGTAACCAAGCCAATGAGCAGTCCGGCTACCAAACCAGCAGCCAATGCAACAAACACGCCCATCGCCGTTACTGTAACACCAGAAACAGCAAATGTGCTGCTGCCAAAGGCCCACATCGTTATTGGGTAAAGTGCAGCAAGCATGATGACGGTTGAGATGATCAACGCATTCTTGAGCGCGCCTTCTACCTTGTCTTCCTGTGTTGCACGGATAAATGGCAGTGCAAGGATCGAGGCCACGATACCGACGCCGTTCACAAGCATTGGGAAGAGCAGAATGTTAAGATCGTTTCCGCCGGTCATCTCGTATCCGGCAGCACCAATAACAAGTGCAGCACATGTTGATTCGGCAACAGATCCGAACAAGTCTGCACCCATACCGGCGATATCGCCTACGTTGTCGCCTACGTTGTCGGCAATCACAGCAGGGTTACGAGGATCGTCTTCGGGGATACCTGCTTCGACCTTGCCAACAAGGTCGGCACCAACGTCTGCGGCCTTTGTATAGATACCGCCACCAACGCGGCCAAACAAAGCAACTGCCGAGCCCCCTAGGCCAAAACCGGAGAGGATTTCCATTTGAATTTCGCGGCTGATTCCGGGTACGAATGCATCAATTCCCAGCCATACGAGTACAAGGCCAACTACGGCCAGACCAGTAAGACCAAAGCCCATGACGGCGCCTGATTCAAAGGCTACCGAAAATGCCTTCTGAAGTGATACACGAGCGGCCGAAGCCGTGCGGACGTTGCCCTTTGTGGCAATCTTCATACCGATGTATCCTGCGACAACCGAAGTTGCTGCGCCGAAAACAAAAGCGAGCGCTGTCTGGCCGCCATGGTCCACCGTTAGGAAGATCACCACGGCAAAGATTGCCATGAACAGTCCCAGAACGCGGTATTCACGCCCCAAGAATGCCATAGCTCCTTCGGCAATAGCGCTGGATATCTCCGTTAGGCGTGCAAGCTCCTCTGGGGAGGCCGCTCCGTCTTCAATTTTTACAGCGTGAACGCGCTGACGGAACAGCACGGCTACGAGAAGGGCCAAAACACCAAGACCCATGATCAATGCAACAATCATCGACATGCAGAACCTTTCAGATGATACATCGAAAAAATTTCTAAATTTGCGTCCCCTCTGGACGCTTAGCTCAGTTGGTTAGAGCGTTACGTTGACATCGTAAAGGTCACTGGTTCGAATCCAGTAGCGTCCACAAGTCCCGTCCCCCCAAGTGGGACAAAAATAGTAAGCCCGTCGATTTGACGGGCTTTTTTATTGTCCAGATGAGCAAGGGATCCATAAAAGAAACGGGCACGATGTCTCGTGCCCGCCTGTTTCTCATTGTTCTCGCTGTTCGCTGCTCGCTGCTCGCTGTTCGCTGTTCGCTGCTCGCTGTTCGCTGCTCGCTGTTCTACTTGCTCAGCTCTGCTAGCGTAAGCGACTTCGGACGTACGATTGGCGAAGCCATCATGCGGTTTACGACCATCTGCGAGCAGAGACCGATAGCGCGTGACACGCCGAACATCACCGTGTAGAAGTCAAACTCCTTCATACCGTATGCATACAGGAGCGAGCCAGAAGCTGCATCAACGTTTGGCCATGGGTTTTTAGCCTTGCCGTGTTCACGCAGAACGCCTGGCACGATGTTGTAAATCTTCTGAACAATCTGCACGTTGTCGTCCTGCAGGTTGTGCTTTTCGGCAAACTGGTAGAACGCTGTAAAGCGTGGGTCGGTAACACGGAGAACGGCATGACCGTATCCAGGGATGACCTGACCATTGCGCAGACGGTTCCACGTGTACTCAGTGAGCTGTTCGTCTGTTGGGACGCCGCCAAACTGCTCCTTCACGTCGATGATAAAGCGCAAGCATTCTTGGTTCGCTAGTCCGTGCAGGGGGCCTGCAAGACCGCACATGGCTGCCGATACGCTGTAGAACGGATCGCTAAGCGCAGAGCTAACAACATAGGATGTCATCGCACTCACATTGCCACCTTCGTGGTCAGAGTGCAGCACGAGATACAGACGAATCAGTTCCTTCCATGAAGCGTCGTTGCTAACGCCGAGCATGTGCGCGAAGTTGTTCGACAGATCGTTGTCGTCCGTGAGTGGTGCGATCACGTTGCCATCATGGAAGC
Organism: Ignavibacteria bacterium; assembly: GCA_046300675.1. GTDB lineage: Bacteria > Bacteroidota > Ignavibacteria > Kapaibacteriales > Kapaibacteriaceae > UBA10438. The sequence continues at coordinate 8,420 of JBKCLO010000092.1, read as the reverse complement.
GGATGCGATAAATCGCAGCAGCGATACCAGGCATCGAACCGATCAAACGCACAGAGTCGTTAACCATTGACTGCCACAGAGCATCCTTGCCTGCACCCTTATCGTAGGCGGCCCGGAATTCACTCTCGCGCTCCATGGCAAGAAGGCCAACGCTGAGCATAACCATCGGATGTGAATCCTTCGGCATGGCCTTCAACGTATCGATCACGTACTGTGGAATTGCATAGTACTTGGCAAAGATCGAGCGAAGCTCATCGAGCTCTGTAGCACTGGCACGTTTGCCAGTAACGAGCAACCAGAATGTCTCTTCTGGTGTAATGTCGGTAAGCTCAAGGATCGGCGTATTGCGAATGCGCAAACCCTCGTCAGCAGACACACTCGATGTGTCGCAGACCAGCGCTGGTACACCGCGCATGCCGCCGAGGACCTGCTCGATTGTTACGTTTCCAAGAACTGTTTCGCCGTGCTCCTTTAACAATGCTGTGCGTTGTGCACGAAGGGCTTCGGCTTGAGAGGTGAGGTTCTCGTGTAGAATGCTCATGTGGCTTGACTCCATAGGTATAGCATGCAAAACTAACACGGACTAACGTATTTTCCCGACTGGAAATTCCTCCACTGTTGCCACAATTACATTACCAATGAGTAAGATTACGGTCATCATACGCCACGAATATCTCAAGCGCATCAAAGCCAAGTGGTTCTTGCTGTCTACGCTACTGGCCCCCTTCGGCATCGCATTGTTGATCCTTGTCCCAGTATTGGCCGCCCTTCTCTCCGGCGAGGGGCAAGAGGGTAAGGTGGTCTTTGTCGACGCCACAGACTCGCTGGCCCGTCAGGTGATAGCGGCTGATACCTCGGCATACGAGCTTGCCGGAACAAGAAGCCTTAACGAGCTCGAGGCTGAACTCAAACGTGAATCGATTCAGGCATACGTGATAATCCCGACAACAGTCTTGGAAAAACCTGAAGTATTGATGTATTCGCGAGGCGGTTCCGGCATCGCATTTGAAGGAAAGATCCGCTCAGATATCGAGCCAGTCGTTGTGCGCGCCCGCCTATTGAAGCAGGGGGCTGATACAACAGTGATTGATCTTGTTGATGCCGGCGTTGCTGTGAACTCACTAAAGGTTACCGACAAGGGCATTGAAGCAGATGCCAGCGAGGCCTCGGCAGCTGTTGGTTATGCTGCAGGATTTCTCATCTACATGCTCATCTTTCTCTATGGCTCGATGGTAATGCGGGGCGTTGTCGAAGAGAAAGCCAACCGCATCATCGAGGTGCTTGCGTCGTCGGTTAAGCCCTTTGAGCTGATGATGGGCAAGGTTGTGGGCATAGGCCTGGTTGGCCTGACGCAGCTCGTGATTTGGGCTGTGTTAGGGATGGGTGTGGTTCTGCTTGCCGGCGTTGTTGTCGGAAACATGGTTCCGTCTGATGCCGTCAATGCGGCACAACAATTGGGCGGACCTCAGGCAATGCGGACTCAAGGATTGACAGAGGTGCTGGCGCAGCAGGGCATTGCGCTGCCGTCGATATCCGTGGTGACCATCCTGATGTTCGTTTTCGATTTCTTCGCAGGCTACTTCCTGTACGCATCGCTGTTCGCGGCAGTTGGTTCTGCTGTTGATCAGGAAGCCGATGCACAGTCGCTTACCTTCCCGATCACGATGCCTGTTGTCCTGACAATGATGTTCATCGGCAATGTCGTTGCAGCACCTAACGGGACGTTCGCAACAGTGATGTCGATGATACCCTTATTCTCACCGATCCTGATGACGGTGCGCGTTGCAGCCACAGATGTGCCTGCATGGCAGTTAGCCGTGTGTGTGCTTACGAGCACGGGTGCTTTCTTTGGCTCTGTTTGGCTGGCCTCGCGCATCTACCGCATTGGTATCCTGTCGTACGGAAAGAAGCCAACGCTTAAAGAAGTAGCGCGCTGGATCACTCTCCGCGTATGACCGTAAAGGGTAGACGCGAAGTATTCTTGCCGAAGGCAACAGCAAGAATGTACGCGCCGCGTGGATATTCGCTTACGTCGATCACGCAGCCATTCTCGCACATTGTGTCGGTCCATGTGCGCATGACAGCGCCTCGTGCGTCATAGATCGTCATCGAATACTCGCGCTCCCCAGAGCCCCTTCTCGTAATGATCATGCGCTCACTTGCCGGTATTGGGGCAAGCGTGATCGACTCGTTGACATCGGATTCATCAACACTGCTGATTGTTTGAACCTCGCACATGCAACGAGATGTACTGCCCGAGTTTACGCCTAGAAGTTCGAGGCACTCAAACTCGATTACACCCTGATCATCAGGGAACAGAATGCGGTCTTCTTTGGTGCCGGAGACATTGGTGTATGTAACGTTGAGGGGAAGTGTCGTGAACAACGGCCAATCAGGAAACTGCTGCTTCTGAACCTGCTGAATGGTTACCAGGATGCCGTTGCCGCTCTTGCGCTGTTCAACCCGCAGCTTTGCCCAGCCCTTACCCGTGATCCATTCGTTAAAGAAGTCATACGTTCGCTTACCAAGTGCAGAACGAAGTGATTCGGCCATGGTCTCTGTTTGGGCGTTGCCGTAGCGAGTATCGCTGCGTCTCAAGTAATACTGCAGTCCATTCTTGAAGGCTTCATCGCCGGCAATGGCGCGCATCATGCCAACAACAACAGCTCCCTTTTGATAGATGGTCTGCGGATAGTTTGATGAGGGGGCTTTGCGTGGAAAAGCTTCGAGTGCAAAGATCCCTTCTTGCTTTGATGCATTGATAGCACTGCGGGTCTTGACTTCGAGCTCTTTGAGGTAAGCATCCCACCCACGCTTATGCTCAATCCAGAGCGCTTCCGAGTATGTTGCAAAGCTCTCCGTGAGCCACGCATAGCGAAAGTCAATTGGCGTTACGTAATCACCAAACCATTGGTGTGCAAGCTCGTGTGCACCGGTGATGTTCATCGTGTCGCCCCGCTGGATAGTTGCAACGGGCATCGATATCATCGATTGATGCTCCATGGCCCCTTTGTAGGTATTGCAGTAGCCAACCTTGTCGAATGGGTAGTCGCCATACCACGATGCAAGATGTGCCGTCATTTGCGGCACTAGGGAGTATGACTGAATGCTCTTAGCTTGATCGCGAGGCAGGTAGTAGAAGACGTGTGGTACATTCTTGCCAGAGAGGTCCTGCAGGCGATGCGAGGTATACTTGCCAACGGCAAACGTGATCAGATACGTTGCAATCTGATTGCGCTCGATCCATGCGTACTCGGCAAGTGTGTCAACAAGTATTGCTGGCTTCTCGGGGCCAACAGATGCAACTACCCAGCCGCCTGTAGGCACGCGGAAGCGTCCGCTGAAGGTTGCTTTGTCCGACGGATGGTCGTAGCATGCAAGCCAATGCTGTGTGGTGCTCACGTAGTTGTTCGCAAAGCCCACGCCCAGTGCATACAGCACCTGGTCTTGATAATGCACGCCTCCCCACGGTGAAGAGCCCCCTTCATTGGTCATCACTCCATGGTAGTACACATGCACGGTATCGCGCTGCGTGCGTGTAACAGCACTCGTAAACTGGACGCGGTGGTGCATGGTGTCCATATCCGGTGTGCCGATCGTTGTCCACGCAGCACGCGTTCCATTGATGAAGACAGAGTCGATCGTTAGGTCGCGCAAATGGAACGGGAACGTTGGCCCGTCTGCATCGGCTTGCCACTGCACGATGATCTTCACATCAGCATCGATCTTGCGTGTGGGCGGATCGGGGAACGTAATGGTAGCATCATAATGCTGCACATCAAAGGCCTGTGGACGATATCTATCGGGCGACGATATTTGGGCAATAAGCGCTGTTGCTGCGATCATCAGAATGAAGGGGGTTAGCAGTTTCATGGAGACAAAGCTAGTGATTGACGCAAAAAAGAAAAGGGCTGCAGTTGCCTGCAGCCCTTGATGGGAATATGCTATGTGTAAGGGGCTTAACGGACGATGTTCAGCGGAAGCGCGAACGATGTAGAGCCGTTCGTGATGTGAACCATCACCATGCCTGCCGGTAGCGTGGACGTGTTGACCGTGAGCGTCTGCATGCCGCCGTCAAGTGTGTATTGCTGCACAGCAAGCTCAACACCTGAGAGCGAAACAACGCGGATAGTTGCGCTACCTGGCTGCGCTGTAAACTGCACAGAAGCTGAAGCCGATGTTGGATTTGGCCACAGGTTAACGGATGCGCCAACTTCATCTACTGGTACATCGATTCCTGTTGTTGTGTTCTTCATCATGCCGATTGCGATCACCTGATCTGCATTCGTTGCCTCGATTGCAACTGTTTGCGTTGTAGGTTCAAATCCAACGCGGTCTGCAACGATGATGATGTTGCCCATGGCAACTTCAGTCATGTCAAATGAGCCTTCATCCTCGGAGAGTGCGAAATCTACGATGTTGCCATCTTCGTCGCGGGCGATGATGAAAGCGCCAAGAACAGCTGAGGCTTCTTGTGTCTTGTCTGCACCAGACTTAACGATGCCACCGCGCTTGTCATAGACATGCCCACGTACGCGGCCCTTACCCTTGTCCGTCTTTACGGTGTCGAGTAGGATGTCATACTGGATGGCGACCATTACATCACCAACACTTACGCGAGTTGCCTTGCCCCATTCAGGAACAGCTGTTGCACCGAGTACCATCCAGCCCGGCATTGCCGGACGCTTGGCTGGTCCACCAAAGACAACGTAGTCGCCCGGGATCATGTTCGTGAAGCTATAGTTACCATCCTGATCGGTTTCAACTGTTGTTGCTTCGAGCTTCTTCGCAAGAGTGTCGCCCTTCTCTGAAACGTATGCTGCAAGACGATACGCTACCACCTTGCCGGCAACACCAGCATTTGTGTAAGCGTTCTTCATTGTGCCGCCGAAGCCATTGTTGAACGACTCGCGCTTATCCATTGGGAAGTCGAAACCACCCTTGGTCTCAGTGAGCTTGATCGATGTAGCAGAAAGCACGTCGTGCGTGTTATTGTAGAATTCAACGAGGTACTGGTTTGCTGCGTTGTCCTTACCAAGAACACGTGCGGTGCCGATGTAGCTTACGCCTGACTGAAGCTCGACCCTGTATGTTCCGTCTTCACGTGTCTCGGCAACTACACGCATGTAGCGCGAATCAGCGCTTGCAGACTTTTCACGAGCCTCAAAGACTACCAACGCCTTGAGTGGCTCGTTCGTAGCCGCATCAAAGACGCGTCCTTCAGCTACAACCATTACAGGCTTTGCGCGCATGGCAACTTTGAAGTCGATCTCTTTGATCGTGTTGCACTCAACCACAACATCCTTGGCATCAGCTAGCTCAACGACGTCGTCATACCACTCGCCAACCATGCCTGAGCCTTCAACACGGATCTTGTATGTACCTGCCGGCAGCATAAGAACGTATGATCCGTTCTTAATCTCTGCCTTGTACACGGGGCGATATGTTGTCGTAGGGTTGCCATTTTCCTTCTTGATCACTTCTTGACGCCATGCAGTGACGACGCCGTTTACTGTCTCGTTGACGTTGCCTTCGTAGGCAACCATGCCCTTGATCTTCGCACAAAGCGGGGCTTCGGTGTTCTTCTCCTTGATTGTCAACTCAACAACCTGAGTTGCGACAACTTCAACACCATTTACTACAGCCTTTGCCAAGACAACGAAACGGTATGTTCCAGCAACGGGGTTTTCCCACGTGATGACGCCTGTTGTTTGATCGATGACCATGCCAGCAGGTTGACCATCGAGCTTGTACATCGGAGTTGTATTTACGCCGACAACAATGGCCTTCGCCACATAGGTGTACTTTACGCCTACATAGCCGGTTGTCACTGGCTGGGAAACAAACTTGACTGTTCCTGCTTGCCCGTCGCCTTCTGTGATAACAAGAACGAAGTTCTGCTTAACAACGACTTCTTTGCCATCGATGATCTGAACTGCGGCGATCGAGATTTCATAGCGCCCAACGACTGGCTTTTCCCATGTGATCTTGCCATTCTCCTTGTTGATCGTCATGCCTTGCGGACCTGAAACCAGGACATAGGAGATCGTTGCTGAATTGTCCGATTCAGCGTTTGCATCGTAGTAATATGCCTTTGTCACGGTTCCCGTAAGCACTGGAGCGCTCACAAAGCGGAGTCCCTTCGTGACCGTACCCTTAACCTCAACAACCTTGATCAATGAGCGAGGCCCTTCTGTGCCGCCGTCCCAGTAACCCTTCACAAAAAACGTGTAGACGCCAGCCTTAAGACCCTGGATTGTAGCTGTGTAGGTATTCTCGCGCGTGTTCGCGCTATGAGGAATGGCCGCAACTTTTGTGAATTTGGTCACATCCTCAGTTTCGCCTGAGGCTTGGTAGACATAGTACTTCAGTGGAGTAGGCGCACTTGTGATGCCTTTCCACGTTAACACTACATATCCAGCCATACCGTTAGCACCGCCTTGAGCAGTGGCAGTAAGATCTGTTGGCGCAGGGTACTGTACCTGTGCGCTAACACTCATGAGACTGGCGATCAGAACCGATAGCATCACGCCAATCTGTTGAAGTAAACGGAACGTACTCATAGACGTCCTCCGCGATAAATGGGGTAACTGTTTGGTTTTTCTGCTGAACCTTCAGCTACGAAGATACCGAGATAGGGAGAAAGGTTACAGGTACCAATTACCAATTACCAATTACCAATTACCAATTACCAATTACCAATTACGAATTACGAATTACGAGTTACTAGTAAAACGGGTCATTAGTCATTCGTAATCGGTAATTCGTAATTGTTCCGTGCTAGATCGTCAACGTTAACGTTCCCAGGACCTGTTGTTGGGGGGCTGGACGGTAGAAATTGTCCTTATTCAGGAAGATGAACAGGGTAATGGTCACTGTACGGGGCTTGCCAGCCTCGCGTGGGTGTTCGGCCACGATTATTGACGCAGTGTTGGAGTTGGGATCTGTCCAATAGCTTTGGAGACCACCCCAGGATGGTCCAAAATCTGCCTGGAGTTGGACCTCTCGTTGAGAAAGGATCGTGATCAAACCGTCGCCGGGGAAGGAGTCTAATCGCACGCGGAATGAATGCAGCAGGGGGGATAGACCAGTTGTGTCGGTTGCGTCCATAGTTACATCAAACCAAAAACGCATTGGAGAGGTCGTGGTATCTACCTTGATGATTGGAAGCCCCTTAACCACATAGTTGCCGTAGGCTGTCTTAAATGTGGCTGCGTAGGACTGCGGGGTGATCTTCTCAGCAGGTGTTATCGGTGTTTCTTTACGTGGCGCTGTGGTATCGAGTGGGGATGTGCACGATGAGGCAAGGCCCATGATGGTCACAAGAGCAGCTACCAAAAGAGATGATGTATAACGAGTAGTCATAGTTGTTGTGTTCATATGTCGTATCAGAAGCGTACCGCCATACCGTAGGTAAGGCCAAGTTTGTTAGATGTGAACCAGGTGTCTTGATACGTGTATGCCATCGAGGTGCCCTCGATGCCCAGCATAAACGTCAGCGGCCCAGCAGGTGAGTATTGGAGTCCGCCAGATACACGTCCTAGTGGACCGAACTGCGAGCCCCCTATCAAACCCTGCGCAAATGGCGTGAATGATGAGTTCCCAATCGGTGCAAACGAATAACGGTAGGTGATGCCAGCCCATGTTGAAACGGGCTGCTGCTCATAACGAATGAGTTGTCCGTTGCGCATCCCCTCGAAGGTCATCGGAAATGATTCATTACCAAGCTCTACACCAATGATGTGCTGCGGAGAGAGTTGGTACATGAGAGCCAGGTTGATGTTCTCCATGAGCGACGTTTGCTTGGCAACGTTTACTTGCGTCAATCCAGACGTTGCCTGACCTCGGAACTGCACGAAGAACGATGGATAGTCCTGATACTCAGGTACGATCGGCATCTCCTTCATCGGCGTATACAGGCGGTTGTCATCATTGCTTGTCAATTCGATCGTGTGTGTAACATCGATTGACGTTGCACGTGCCTCACGTTCAACGAACTCCTCCGGCACAATGTTATTCTGCACCTCAGTAGATTCTTCAGTCTGACGCTGAGACATGGCCAGCTCGCTGCTAAGGCGCGCAACCTCACCACGTAGACGACGAATCTCGGATGCCCCTTCGCTGCTTGCTGCTCGCTGTTCGCTGCTTGCTGCTCGCTGTTCGCTGTTCGCTGCTCGCTGCTCGCTGCTCGCTGCTCGCTGTTCGCTGCTCGCTGCTCGCTGTTCGCTGTTCGCTGCTCGCTGTTCGCTGCTCGCTACTCGCTGTTCGCTGTTCGCTGCTCGCTGTTCGCTGCTCGCTACTCGCTGTTCGCTGCTCGCTGCTCGCTGTTCGCTGCTTGCTGCTCGCTGCTCGCTGTTCGCTGCTCGCTGTTCGCTGCTCGCTGTTCGCTGTTCGCTGCTCGCTATTATCCCAAATGTGAT
>JBKCLO010000091.1:0-10814 GCA_046300675.1 Ignavibacteria bacterium | reverse complement strand
TAAATCACCGTATGGACTTGGCAATCGGATGTGGCTATGGTGGCTTATGTCGCCCGCGCTTTATGCATTCATCGGCATGATAGGGGGCTGGCACGTTGCACTGTTGCTTTTTCTGCAGGCCATTGTCGCGTTTGTCCTCTTAGAGCTTGTGAACTATGTAGAGCACTATGGCTTGGTACGCAAGGAAACCAAGCCCGGCATTATTGAACGCTTTGCTCCGGAGCATGCGTGGGAGTCGAGATACATCGTTTCCAACTTTGTGCTGTTCAAGTTGCAGCGTCATGCCGATCATCACCTGCTTCCACAGCGACGCTATCAGTCGCTACGGGTGCATGAAGCGAGTCCGCAACTTCCGCACGGCTATCCTGCAATGCTTCTCATGTCGCTTGTTCCACCGCTTTGGCGCAGTGTGATACATAAGCGCATGGGTGGCTAGAACGTCCTGGGCATACTACTTTCTCATTGGACGATTTGTCATTGCGCCTTGCGCATTAAGGTGAAGCACATACATGTCCGCCTGGCCGTAGTTAGACCCCTCAAAGTCTCCGCTTGTCGAGGACGACTGAATTCCTACGACCGAACCAGTGTCACATGCAGAGGTTATGGCAATGCCGCGGTCATTTCCTGAACCGCCAACCAGTTTAAGATGTAAGAGATTGCCTTTGGAAGTCAACGTCGCAACGAAAGCATCTTCTTGACCTTGACTTAACCCACTGAATGACCTGTCGTTGGACTTTGTATGACCAGTAACAACAATTTCTCCTGTAGGCTTAACAGTTACCGCCGAAGCAACGTCTGTGGATGTTCCACCAATGATTTGCTTCCACACGACAAGCCCCTTATCATCGACATTCATGACGAATGCATCATGCTGGCCGACCTTTTGCCCACTGAAGTCACCATCATTTGATGTGGTAAATCCCGTTAGCACGTAGCTGTGGTTGCTTGCTTGCTTTATTGACAAGCCCCATTCGTCTCCTGTCCCGCCATATGTTCTCGCCCATACCTTTCTGCCATGAGGATCAAGCTTCATGACGAAGGCATCTGACTTGCCACGACCCATACCTGCAAAATCACGGTCATTCGAACGGGTATAGCCAACTACTACATAGCCAGAATCATGGGCATGCGTCATCGCGCCAACCCATTCATCCTCACTACCGCCATATGTATTTGTCCACCAGACGGAGCCCTCTGCATCTACAGTCGCGAGGAATACATCGTTATCATCACCAGCGACCGGCTGAAAGATCCCATCGTCTGAATTCGTATTGCCAGCGATTGTTGCTCTACCATCGCGATTTGCAACGATGGCCTGACCAAGATCTTTCTTTGAGCCCCCGAACTTTACGGTCGATAGGGTGCGACCTTCATCATCAGTTTTAATCACATACGTTTCAAGATCGCCTGTGGCAGATTGATTTTCTTCTGAATAGAAAGTCCTGTCACTCGAGGTAGTATGTCCTGTAAGATAGAATCCGCCATCTGGTGCAGCCGCGACGGCAATACCGCGGTCATTTGCTGAGCCGCCATAGTACCGACGCCAAAGGACTTTGCCAGCAATGTCAGTTTTAAAGAAGACAACATCCTCACCGCCATCATTCATACCTTTAAGGACTCCATCAGATGAAGCTGAGTATCCTATGCCAACAGAGCCACAGTCATTTGTTGAGGCAAGGGCTGTGATAACATCATCTGCTGATCCACCCACAACAACACTTGAGCTAAAGTCTTGAACTGGGTTAGTTGTGCCACGTTGGATAACGCGCTGGGCATCGCGTTCGACAGGTTCATCTGAGAGGCGAATTGGCGAAGCGTCCTCGTCTTGCAAAGCAACATCGCTGCGGATAACAACCGCATCATCGTGGTCAAGTGTCCCTACAGAGGCGCGAGAGATAAAGTCGCCAGTCTTTGAGTTTGTATATCCCGATATGAGATACGCCGAGCTGGATGTTGAGACAATTCCAGTACCCCAATCAAATCCTGCTCCACCATAAATGGACTTCCATTGTAACTGCCCCGACTGATCGAGGTTGAATACGAAGACATCTTCCTTGCCGCGGCCAAGACCGTTGAAGTCCTGGTCATCAGACGTTGTGCATCCAGTAATGAGTATATGATTATCTGGCGTAATTGTACTTGCGAGAGGTCGGTCAACACCAGAGCCGCCCAGAGTGTTTATCCATGCGATCTGCCCAAAACTGTCGATGTGCATCATGAACATGTCCGATAGTCCACGGTTTGATCGACTGAATACACCATCAGTGGAATAGGTTTCACCTGCCACCATAACACCGCCGTCCTTCATTATAGCGGCTGTTTGCCCCCAATCATCGCGACTTCCACCAAACTTCTTTACCCAAGTCTTGTTACCCAGCAGTGATTGCCTGATTACTATTACGTCGCCCTTGCCGGCATACAAACCTGCAAAGTCCCCATTGCTTGAGCTGCCGTACCCTGTGACGTAGATTGAGAGTTTGCCGTCCGTACAGAGACCGGCAGCCCGATCATCTTCGGAGCCACCGAACACTTGTTTCCATTCAAGTTCACCATTGGGACGGAGCTTGAAAACAAGTATGTCTTCGCCACCGCGCCACAGACCTGTCATTAGGCCATCTTTGGAGTTGGACGACCCAGCGACGATAACAGAACCATCAGGTAGTGATGTCACGGCAGTTCCATGGTCGTCTCCAGTGCCGCCGAATGTATGATTCCATACAACATCCCCTGAGCCATCTATCTTCATGACAAATATGTCCCTGTTACCTTTTGCTAGTCCTCTAAACGCGCCGTCTTCCGACTTTGTTTCGCCCGTAATCACGTAACTGTCGCTGCCCACAGGCGCAACTGACATGGCCCAGTCGCGTTCACTGCCATTTACAACCTTCTTCCACACGATGCGCCCAGATTGTGAAAGCCGTGCGAAAAAAATGTCCCCATCACCGTTGGATGCCTGTGTGAAATCACCATCATTCGAATAGGTGCCACCGACAACGATTACGTCGCCGTTCTGAGCTAAGCAGATAGCATTGCCCCACTCATGCTGGGTGCCGCTGAGAATAGCCTTCCAAGATGACTGAGCAATCATTGTGGATTGCATGCTCAAGAACATGAACAGAATACCTGGTAAAACAATCATGTAATTCACCATTAGTGTACCTGTAACAACTATAGAAGATTTAACTGCTGTTCCTTATGGCAAGGCAAACATAGTGCCACATTATTGTGCACAATCCACTATGACATTTGACGCCATATCTACCGTGAAGTTATGTATCCGCGCAACTTCCGCACGGCTATCCTGCAATGCTTCTCATGTCGCTTGTTCCACCGCTTTGGCGCAGTGTGATACATAAGCGCATGTCAGCGGCTGGCTGACTCAAGAAGTCCATCTCGAATCGGGAGCCAGATTGTTTCCATGAAGCTGCATCCGGGCGGGAGTGCATACTCGATGGGGCCCTGCTGAAAGTCAGCACCGTCGTTATGTGTGCGCAGCACAAACCAATTCGCAACAAGAGAGATCACGGCATCGAAGAGGTTGCCCTCCTTCTTCGTCGTTGCGTTAACCTTGTCAACCTTCAGGTTCGTATATCTCAGGTTCATCGTGCCTTTACACGTGCGTCCAGTGATAACGAAGTTGAATGTTGTCCCGCTCGAAAGACCCGAGCGGATCTTCATGTTGTCGGAGATTGGCAGGAATGAATTCAGAGACGTTGCATCGAACTTCCCAACAGATCCAGATGCGCGTAACTGATAGGTGGCAGACATCAGCGGGATAGTAAATGTTGTTTCCAGTGGGGCATGCTTCATAAAGAGCCCCTTGACAGAGATGCGAAGTGGTTCGCTGGAGTTCTCGGTCTTGTTCTTGCAGTTCGTGGCGAGCAAGGACAGATTGTCCCACCTGAGCGTTGCCGGATTTGTGGACCGCGGCCAGCGCTCTCCATAGACGATCGATGCTTTTCGTACGCGCACGGAATCGATGGCAAGTGTGAATGGTATCGATTGCGCGATTTCATTGAGCATCTTCGGGCGCGGAGCACGCGGATTCTTGGGCAGTGCAACGTTGCTGACAAGATTAACGTCGAGTGACTGAACATCTACCGTGGTTACATGAAATGCTTCCCGACGGGCAAGCGCATCAAAATCGATGTCTCTGAGCACAACGGGTCCGGCCGAGATGCGGAAACGATCCCCACGGTACTTCTGTCGTGCAAAGAAGGCATTGTCATTCAGAGAAGGTGCAATCGAAAACCACGAAATCCCGAGCTCCATAGAACGATATGAAAAGCGAACGCCTTTGACTATATAGTCGTATTCACGGGGGCTTCGCAGCAGAAGTGAATCAACCACCAGGGAGCTGTCATTGTTGTTTACTCGTACATGAAACCCATGGGTACGTACCGCCTTGCCACTTGTGTAGTCTCGGCGCCAGTTGTCAATATCGATAGCTAGATCGCCGAACGGACGTCCAACTGGGCGCTCACCGGGAATAACTTTTACAGGGCCAAACCTAATCGAAGCGCCAGAAAGATTCCCGCCAAAAAGGGTTGTTGGATTGTCATCCAGAGATTGCACGTGCAGGTCTCGCACTTCGACTTGCTCAATGACAAGGGGCTGAACAAAGGCAGGAAATGCGTTGACGAACACGTTGTGCAGTATGGAATCAATGTTCGGTATGCGCGGCAATTGCACGATTGTTGAATCTGCATCATCAGCACTTGATGTTGTTGCAGAATCGGGGGTATCACCACTGATCCCTTTGAGTGATATCCTTGGTTTGTCTACGCTTATGGTGCCAATCGAGATCCCATCACCGTCTAAGAGATCCCAGAACTTAAGGCCTGTAACTTCAATAGATGGCAGAGCAAGTCGAAGTGATCTTTCACGACCGTTCGCGTTGTCATAGTACTGAACGCGAATACTCTCAATCTCAAGCGTGCCCGTAAGGTATGTATAGTCAATGTTGCCGACATCCACTGCCAGACGTGTGCTACTATCTGAGACTGCCGATTGTGCCTGTGTTCGAATGTACTGAATGGCAGTTTCACGGATCGAGCGCTGAATAGCATCAGCAAAAATCAGATACACGCATAACAAGACAAGCTGTATCGCAACGAAGGCGATACCGATAATCAAGGCAATGCGTTTCCAGGATGTGTTTCGTATCTGCATGGTAGCCCCCTGCAAATATGGCACACACATTCCTTACCTTTGCGCTCCAACTGGTCCCGTAGTTCAGCTGGATAGAACGTCAGCCTCCGAAGCTGAAAGTCAGCAGTTCGAATCTGCTCGGGACTACAACGATCACAGGTTTGAATCTCTCTAACCTCCTGTGATAGATAAACATAGAAGTCCTACCACGTCTCTTGCGGTAGGACTTTGTTGTTTTCAACCCTTTGTTGATTTCAAAGGAGTTACGGAGACAGTCGGGATACCATTCACTCATACGGGTGATCATGAGAATGGTGATTGGTAGCATTGTGTTTTGGTACGTGCAATTGGATGCGGTACGTCAATAGACTATAATCGGACTTTGTTATGACTCACAACCTATAGAAATCAGTGATATCCGTAACCATTGATAGCACTAACGTCACACCGTCATAAACGAGCGCATGCTAACGCTGCCTAGGTCGATGGTCTCATTGAAGAACTCGATCTCTTCGTCTGCCTCAATGAGCGAAAGCGCATACAACATCGGCAGGTAGTGCTCTGGTGTTGGAACCGACAGCATGGCTTCCTTGCCAAGGGCACTGTAGTTGGCAAGTGACGCAAGATCGCGCGTTGTGATGAGCTCTTTGGAGAGTTCGTCGAACTCTATTGCCCAGTCTAGGGAGCCCCCTCGCCATTGCACCATTCCAAGGTTGTGGACGATGTTACCGCTGCCGATGATAACAACACCTTTGCTGCGCAGGTAGGTAAGCTCACGTGCCAGCTCGATGTGCTGTAAGGGGCTCTTGCGTACGTCTAGGCTAAGCTGAAGAACTGGTACGTAGGCCTTCGGAAACATGCGGTTGAGAACGCTCCATGCGCCATGGTCCAAGCCCCATTCATGATCCTGCACAATGCGTTGATGTGTAGCTGCGGCTATATTATTGGCAAGCTCCGGACTTCCTGGCGCTGGGTACTGCACGCGGAAGAGCTCGTCTGGAAAGCCACCAAAATCGTGTATAGTCTTTGGCTTCGGCATAGCCGTAACGCGAGAGCCGCTGGTCTCCCAGTGCGCACTGATGCAGAGTATGGCTTTGGGCGCGAGCTGACGTCCAATACGTTCCCATTGTTTAGCGAAGGCATTGTCCGTGATGGCATTCATTGGGTTGCCGTGACCAACAAACAACACGGGCATCTTCTCTGATGGCTGCTCCGGTAGATCTGGCAACGAGTTGGCAAGGGTTCGAATCGAACCAAGTGCTAGAGTTGAACTTAGCATAGCGAGGATATCCCGCCGGTTCATTTCACCAAAAACTGCATGTTCACGGTGATGCTCGCGGTCTTACGTCTGCTGGTTGTGTTGAAGGCTCCACCCCACGTGTAGTCTTCGTCGCTGTTGGGCGCAGTGATCTGAAATGTACCCATGTCTGCATTGTGCAGTTTGCCTAGACCACCCTTCGCATTGTCTGCGATGGCTTGCGCGCGCGCTGTGCCATCGGCTGATGCGCGTGCGAGGAGGTCTTTCTTCAGTGCGTCGAGCTTTGAGTAGTAGTACTTCGGCACGTCTGATTGAAGCTCGACGCCGAAGTTGAGTAGCTCGGAAATCTCACGACTTACAAACTCGATGTAATCAACATTCTTACTTTCAATCTTGATTGATTGTATTAGCTGGTAACCGTCGAACACGCGGACAAGGTTGTCGCCAGCTGGAACCTCTTGATAGGACTTCGTGATGGCAACTGATCCGAAGACGATCTCTTTCTGATTCACGCCCTTATCGACGAGATACTTGCGGATGACGTCAGCATCCTTCTTGATCAGCGCGTAGGCCGTGTTCAGTTCCTTGGCTTTGCGCTCAAACTGACCGTTCCAAACGATCACGTCGCTGTCGAATTCGACTTGTGCAAGCCCCTTGACAGATATCAGCTCGCGTTGGGAAGAGACTACAGAAGAGATGGTCAATGATCCGATAACAGCGGCAATTACGATTGCGGCAGCCAGCAGAGCAGTTGGGAGCCAGGGGCGTTTCATGGGAGTACTCATAGATCTTGTGTGAGAGATTCACTGGTAGAACATGTTGTTTCAATCTACATGCCACGTCTAATACAACGTAATATTGTTGAAAACCGTTAGCTGAATCTGGTCCCGCGATGCAACCGGCGTGGTCTGACGCATAACACCGAGCTCGGCTCTCATTGCAGGATGGAAGACGTAGCCAATGGCGGCGTAAATGCGGTTTCTGTCGAACGACTGGACGTCTGGAACAAGGAAGATCTCGTTGGATATGGACGCATAGACCGCCCCCTCCCACATGCGTTCTTGGTTGATCGGAATATTGAGTCCGAGCAGGTACCGAAAACGGGCCCGAAAACCGGTAGGGAGGAATCGCTCCTCGGCTCGCACACGATGCTGAATGAACACACGGTCGAGGTTTTGGCGGTGTATGAACTGTTGAAAGATGCGATGCTCGAGCACAGTGAACTTCTCGTCCGTATCATCAACATAGTTCTGACTATGGAAGAACCCGTATCCTAAGAGCACATTGTTGTTGCTTGGGGTAAGGTTATACCCAATCCCAGCGCGTAGGATCAATTGTTGTAGGTCTCCCACAACATTGTGTTGACGTACCTGCACTTCATTCCAAAGTGTCCAATCGGGTTGTATCGGCTGGTTGCCGAAGTACATAAGCCAGTTGCCTAGAGCACCTGGTTGCGCAGAAACTATCGATGACGTGAATGCACATATCACGACACTAAAGATCACCAATGTTTTGCTGTTCATTCCTGTACCCGTCTCATTCGTGCCATGAACAACCCATCTGTGTTATGATGGAAGGGGTCTACCTGCAAGGTGGACTGTGCATCATCAAGGCCAGGGATGACTACCCCATGCTGAGCAAAGCAGGGGGCTAGCGGGTCGGGCACAAACTCTGGATGAGCTGCGAGAAACTGCTCGACCACACCTTCGTTTTCTTCGGGCATGATGCTGCAGGTGGCATAGACGAGGATGCCGCCGGGAGCAACTAGGCCGGCGTATTGTTCAAGAACCTGAAGCTGTTTGCGCGCATGGCGTGTCAGCGTTTCGGACGTGATACGCCATTTAACGGTCGGAAGACGCCGCACGGTGCCGAGTCCGGAGCACGGTGCGTCCACAAGCACGATGTCGGCCTGAGGCAGTCCGCGTTGGTCACGCTGTTTCGACGTCTCGAGCTTTATCGACCTTACACCCGCACGCTCGGCGCGCTTGGGGATCTCCTTAAGACGGTTCCACTCGATGTCGTGCGCGATCACACGTCCATGGTCGTTTTGCAAGTCTGCAATGTGAAGCGTCTTGCCCCCTGCACCCGCACACGCATCAAACACAAGGTCGTCTTCTCGTGGCGCACAGGCATAGCCGATAAGCTGACTACCCTCGTCCTGCACTTCGACAATGCCATTGAGATACAATGGATGCTGCAATAGATTTACGCGCTGATGAATCAGGATAGCTGCCGGAGATAGCTCGCCGGATGTTGCGTTGAGTCCTTCTTCGATAAGCTTCTTGAGCACCGCATCACGGCTGGCCCTGCGAAGGTTTACGCGCAACACAAGTGGGGCCGACAACTTCATTGCATCCCAAACATGCCAAGCGTCTTGCGGCCAACGTTTCTGCGTGGACTCAAGAAGCCATTCCTGCGTGCAGGACCGAACGTGAAGCGGAAGAGTGCCTAGCCATGCTTGGTCGATCTGATCACTCTGTTCCAGGAGCATGTGAGCCCCGTGCACAACGTCTTCGAGTGCATAGTGCTGCTGAATGGCTTCACTTAGCGACAACGTCCGTAGCGTATGAAAGACGAGTCCGCTAATGAATCTGCGGTCACTTGCCCCGATGTACTTCTTCGAACGGAAATACTCCGATGCGATGGCATCACCGGGCTGTGGGCTCTTACGAATGATACGGACAAGCTCTGCAGAGTGTCCAAGAAGGGAGCTTAGCTGCATCGAACAACGATCTTTCCAAACTGTTGTGCCTGCTTCATGCGTTCAAATGCAGGAGCAACATCGTCGAGTGTATAATCAGAATCGACAATGGGCACAATCTTGTGCTTCGTAACAAAGGTTAGCATGTCTGAAAAGTTGCCTGCTGTTCCCATTGTTGAGCCGATTAGATGGACCTGCTTCCAGAAGATGCGGTGAATGTTGAGCGAGGGAACAACGCCCAATGAAGCACCGTATACGACTATGCGTCCGCCTGGGCGGACAATGTTCGTGTAGTCGTTGACGAACTCGCCCCCTACAGAATCTATGATCAGATCAACCGGACCTTCTGCGCTGGCAGCTTTCGACCAGCCATCTTGAGTAACATTGAATCCCTTTGATGCACCCAGCTCGATAGCACGAGCAAGCTTTGCATCCGACGTGCTGCTTACGAGTACACGTGCGCCGGTTGCAACTGCAAATTGCAGTGCTGCCAATGCAACGCCTCCACCAATGCCGGTGATCAAGACTGTCTGTCCTGCTTCAAGTGCGCCCTGATGCATGAGTGCGCGCCATGCAGTAACGCCTGCAAGTGGCAGGGCCGCCGCCTGAACATCGCTCAGGTGGGAAGGGACTTCATGCACATGCTCGAGTGGTACACAGATCTCTTCGGCAAGAGTCCCTTGCGTTGGCATGCCAAGGACCGTAAAGCCCGGACCCTGAGCACGGTCGTCACCATCCCAGTTCATCGATGGATCAATGATCACGCGTTTGTTGAGCAGGGAAGGGGCGTCTGGAGATTCCGTCACTACTCCACAGCCATCCGAGCCCAGGATTGCCGGGTAGACAATCTTGGCATACTTGCCTTCCGTGATATACACGTCGCGGTGGTTGAGAGCAGCCGCATGGATGCTAACACGTACGTGCCCCGTAGGACAGCTTGGCTGTGGAACCTCCTGCACTGCGAGTCCGACTTGATCGAGGACGAGAGCTTTCATGTCTGCAAAATACTCCTTAGGTTCGTACTCTATGTTGTTCCAACGCATAATCAGCTTCATGCTTCTCGTGGCCTTTGTTGTGGTCTCGGGAGCCGCTGCTGTGCACGTGCACGAACATCATAAAAGTGCGACCACGGTCCTGACCTCACAAGCAGATGATGATGGATCATCATCGGAATGCGGCCTTTGTCACGTAACAAAGGAGCGGGCCGTTCACACAGCGCATCATCTGGATGCCTACTATACCACCGTGTCCACGCTGCAGCAACCTCTCGTTGCCAATCTCGTCAGCGACCGGTGTCCGCTGCGAATAGCTGGAAGAGCGCCGCCAAGCAAGTAGCGAGCAGCGAACAGCGAGCAGCGAACAGCGAACAGCGAACGTCTTTCCCGCGAAAGCGGGAAGCCATATGCTTGTAGAATAGATGGATGCCCACTTCCGCGGGCATGACGTGTCTCTCTTATAACTCCAGCTCCTCATTCGCGGAATGTTGTGAACCCTGTCATCGGTCATCTGTAACCAGTCATCTGTAACCAGTCATCTGTCATCTGTCATCAGTACCCTCTCCCCAGTGTCGTCCCTTCTCCTCCTCCTCTCCCTCTTTGCCGACTCGCACATTCATGGAATCGTGCGTGATAGCGCAACACGAGCCCCTTTACATGGGGCCATGGTTAAAGTGATTGGTGCCAAGAAGGGCGCTATCACCGACCG
>JBKCLO010000090.1:0-4488 GCA_046300675.1 Ignavibacteria bacterium | reverse complement strand
CGTGCAATTCGTGCTGGTCGCATCGCAATAGAACGAGTACGTTTACTTATTGAGCTACGGTTCTCGTTTGCGATCGAAACAACATTGTCGGGTAAGACTCTTGCTGCGGCACTGTTAGAAGCTGCCGGCATCGGATATTATATTGCGATCAAGCTTCTCAGGGTAGAGACAATTCGTGTTTCCTCGGCGCGTGTTGCAAAGCGCGTGCAACAAGGAGGACACGATATTCCAATGGCAAGTCAGGTGCGGCGGTTTACGAGGAGCTACGACAACTTCTTCACCTACTATTTTGATGTTTGCCATGAGTGGACAATCTATGATGCCGAATCCGAGCAACCGCAAATTCTCCTCACTGGTAGGGGTAAGCTCTCTGAAGATTGAGCTTCTTTCGGGCGACCTTGACCGTCAGCGTTCAGCTGCAGCCATGGTGCGAGCGCATCTCGATGCGCGTGAACAAGCTCGAAGAGCTGGATGCGGTGTAATACTTGTGCGTGACGGTGAGGTGTTGGAGATCGACCCTGATTCACCAGATCTTCCAGATATGACAGAGCTCGTGGCTATTGTCGATGGCCTGTTTCCTCGCTAATACGCACCACGCTTTGTTTGAAACGTCTGCCCCTTCCATTGCACCTTCTTGCGCAATGCAAGGATGGGCAGGATCAATTCGAGCAGGAGAAGGATGATTAGTGAGTGGGCGATGACTGGTATGGAAGACCACCGCAGCAAGCGCACGACGGAGAGGTTGATGAGCTGTCCGTCTCCGATGCCACGTAGTGCGAGGAAGATCAGGGTCCACTCGAGCGCCAGCCAAGCTGCGTGCCGCCACGTACCCAGCGCTGCTTCTGATGCAGGTATTCCGAGAGCGACGTGCAGGGCAGTGTCTCCACAATCTGTAGGGACGCGGCACTGGCTCGAACACCTATCCCGCGATCACCTTCAACTCATTCATTACCGACGATTTAAGTAGCCCGTCATCCTGAAGTCTGCCGACAACGATGCCGGGGTGAATGTCGATGGACTTGGCAAAGAGCTGTATTTGACGCCTTGTAGTTAGGGTCGGGAGTACTGGCTCGTTACGAGCGGGGATGAGTACGGTGCGTGCCCATGCATCTGACTGCTTCTCGCGTCTGTCAGTGGTGACAGCATCCAGCGCGGTGTCGAAGTATATAGGATGCGTTGCGGCATCCTTTCGTAGATGCAGAAGAATATGTGCTGCCTCGTGAAACAACGTCTTCCAGAATACATCATTCGTCATACCAGTGACAGCGATCTGGATAAGAGGTCTGTTAGAGCTGAGCAGGCGTGCCATGCCAACGACGGACGTTCCATGAATTCGCGGAGCAGCAAGGAAGATCACACCAGCATGAAGCAGGAGCTCTTTGATTTGAGGAATGCACACGTTAGGGGGCATGTGTGTGAGCCCCCTCAATGATTCCAAGACACGTTGAAAGCGAACATGGTTGTACTTCGGTGCTCGTTGCGTTTCCGCATGTTGCTCGCCAAACCTGATCCACAATGCGAGCGCCTCATCGGAACGTACTCCACGTCCGATGTTGTGTCCGCCGCGTATCAAACGAACATAGTGATGCTTCCATTCGGTGGGCGAGGCAACGCCAAAGTACCGAAGCAACTGTTCTGCGACCTTTGGGGTTGACCTCGCTGAAACTCGCTGCGCATCTGCTATGCCGAGTTGCTGAAGTCCCTTCGGCGGAAATGAACCAACCCACGACGCCCATGACGCTAACACGTTTGCCGATGCTATCCGCAACTGTTCAGACCGATAATTCGCCTCGAGCGTAAGCCAGAAACTAGGTGTACTACCCAACACACGTGCGAGCCTCTGAGCTGCATCAGCTGTTATTGGAACCCTACCATTGATCAGCAAGCTCACATGCTTCTGCGTATAGCCAAGTCGCATGGCAAGGTCTCCCTGCTTCCATCCGCGTTCCTCCAATAGATCGGCAATGGTGTTTCCAGGTGGCGAGATCCAATCGGGATTGAATGTTGCAGAAGCGTTAGTCATGATAGTCACCAATGAATACAATTTGAACAGCGTTTACACGAGACCAATCGATCGAACGAATTTCCATCCAAGGAGCATCTTGTGGGAGAGCCGAGAAAACAATGCGTCTACCGCCGTCAAGTCGCAGCGCAAACAAGTCGCTGTATTCACCTCGCAAGGGATGTGGACTACCTGCGATGAGTTCCGATACGTTCTGGGCTGCACGCAACTCTGCCAGTCTTGTTCGAAGCTTCTGCGCGCCAGCCTTACCAAGTGTACGTTCTGCTGCTCCGCGCTGCTCGCAAAGTCGGCGTAGCTTATTGTTGGCAAACACGATGGTCACGAGGACTCACAAAGATATTACCAAAACGGTAAAAAACAAGAGAGGGGTGTAGGCTCTCATTCAACGTGCGTGCAGTGGATGAAAACGTGACAGGTCGCGTGCTATGAACACCACACAAACACATGGCCCTCGCGACGGTTGGTTTGATGGTTATGTTGTAGATGAAGAAGCCTTTGCTGAACTTCCATTTGATGACGTCAGTGAATGGGAATGGGATTGACCATCTGCTCGGCACTCGCTGCTCGCTGTTCGCTGCTCGCTGTTCGCTGTTCGCTGCTCGCTGTTCGCTGTTCGCTGCTCGCTGTTCGCTGCTCGCTGTTCGCTGTTCGCTGCTCGCTGTTCGCTGCTCGCTGCTCTAAAACGTCTGCCCCTTCCATTGCACCTTCTTGCGCAAGGTGAGGATCGGTAGGATTAGCTCGAGGAGCAACAGGATTATGAGGGAGGGGGCTATGGCTGGTATGGAAGACCAGCGGCGCAGGCGCACGACGGAGAGATTGATGAGCTGACCGTCTCCTACGGCACGTAGTGCGAGAAAGGTCAAGGTCCAGCCGGGCGATTGCGTGACGATCGAGAGCACAAGCCCCGTCCAATACATCACACTGGTGATCACGAATATCGTGGCACGCCAGCCAAGCTGCGTGCCGCCACGCACCCAGCGTTGCTGTTGCTGTAAGTACTCCGAGAGGGTCGTGCAGGGAAGCGTCTCGACGGCACTAGTGGCGCTGCAGATGTAGGCAACCTTGTGTCCAGTGCGGACCATGGCCTGTAGGAGGGCAAGGTCTTCGGTGACGCTGAAGGCAACGACGTTATAGCCGCCGAGTTCGCGAAACGCCGTGGCGTCGATGGCCATGTTGTTCCCAAAGCAACCGATGGGGATGTGATTGGTGAGCGATCCTTGCGCCATGCTGTGCGTGTAAAGCCACTCAATGTCCTGCAGGATGCCAAAGGCAGATGAGTGCTCAATGGTGGTAAAGCCGCACACCATCTTGACGTTGCTGTTTGCGAAGGGGGCGAGCATCGTTCGTATCCACTGCGGTTCTACCACGCAGTCGGCATCAGTAAACAAGTATACATCTCCCGATGCAGCGTCGATTCCTGATTGCAGCGCGCCAGGCTTGCCGCGCAGGTTCTCACGGGCGTCTGCCTCTGTGCGATGTACCGTGCGGATCACCGACCATGATTCTGCTGCTTGATTGATGATGCTTGCTGTGTTGTCTGTGCTGCGATCATTAACGAAGACAATCTCTAGCAAGTGCTCTGGGTATTGCAGCTGACGTAGCGATGCTATGCATCGGTGCAGGTTGTGTTCTTCGTTGCGCGCAGGAATGATGATCGATACGCGCTTCTGGTCTGCAACATTACCTCTTCGCAGTCCAGCGCGAAGCTGTCCACTTGCGAAGAACAACAGTCGCAAGGAGTATATCGCTGCAGCTATGGTAAGAAAGAGTTCCATGGGGAGAAGTATCAACAGGACGCCAAATTAGCTCGTCGTAGCTTTGTGGTCTATTACGAATCGTTCATAAAGTCCCATGTCCGCCGCATCTGCGTTCTCAAAGCAACGGGTTGATCTGATCAATGACCCCATTGATTCGTCGCTACGACGCTACTCCCTGCCCCTTGCCCTGAGCTTCGTGGTTAACATGGTGTACTCGTTCGTTGACAGGTACTACGTTTCCCGTCTTGGTGATGCCGCTACAGCAGCCATCGGGGCCACCGACCAGGTAATGTTCCTGCTCTTCACACTCGTAAGTGGTATTGCCGTGGGCGCAGGTATCATCGTATCACGCCGGTTTGGTGAGGGCGACAACCAAGGTGCGATGCGCGTTGGTACGCAATCACTCGTAGGTATGGGCATCATGGCCGCACTCGTCACGATCGGCATGTACATCGCCCTGCCTCAGGTGCCCGTGATCATGCGCATGAAGCCCGAGGTTGCGGCCTTTAGCACAGAGTACCTGACGACGCTGCTTATCGGGTTTACCTTTCAGCTGTCCAACTTCCACATGTTCACGATCTCGCGGTCAACTGGCAACACGATGTTCCCAACCATCGTGCTCATCACAACCGTGATCGTCAATGCCGTGGTAGCCCCGTTTTTGATCTTTGGTATCGGACCCTTTCCCGAGATGGGCATTGCCGGGGC
>JBKCLO010000089.1:0-6724 GCA_046300675.1 Ignavibacteria bacterium | reverse complement strand
CAAAGTGGAACTGGATTGGCGGCTATTGGAAGCCAACGCCATCGTTTGATAAATACACCTCGTACATAAATCACCATCCAGACCAGCACGACGTGTTCTTTCATCCTACACGTCCGCTAACAATGATGAGTATCAACGATGGAGGCATTTATCGCACAGATGATGTGCGTGCAGAGAACGTTACGTGGACAGACCTCAATCGTGGCTACATCACAACGCAGTTCTACACAGTCGATATCGAACAGAAGGATGCCAGTACACGTCTGGTAGGGGGCATGCAGGACAACTCTGTATGGATGACGGCGACAGATTCTACAGAGGCATTCTGGAAACGTATTGGCGGAGGTGATGGGGCTTACTCCTACTTTGCTGATAACGGCAAGTCGCTGTTCTACTCGTCGCAGCAAGGGCGTGTATACCGTGTAACCTATAACGATGACGGGACCGAACGCGATCGCACACGCATCGATCCTATCGGTCCGAAGGACTATCTCTTCATCAACCCCTATGTAGCTCATCCAAACGATCAGAAAACTGTCTACGTTGCTGGCGGCAATGCGCTCTGGCGCAATCTCGATGTATCACAGATTCCAATAGGCAACTCAGATTCAACGCGAATCGGCTGGGATTCACTTGCTTCAACTGATGTTGGCACCAATCAGATCTCATGCATTGCTCCAACACTTGCAGATGATGGCAAGCATCACCGGATCTACTACGGCACCACAAACGGTAAGATCTTCATGTTGGATTCTGCGGATCTTGCTGATCCGGCATCGCGTGATGTAACAGCACCGTTGATGCGGAGCGGCGGTTACGTAAACAGCATCACCATTGATAAGCGCGATAAGAATCATCTTGTAGCATGCTTCTCGAATTACGGTCTGATCAGCATATGGGAGTCGACCAATGCCGGTGCTGCCTGGCAGGCCATTGCAGGCAACCTCGAAGAGACGTCTTCGGGATCTGGAAATGGTCCGGCCGTTAACTGGGTTGGCATTGTACCATTCGACGCAACGTCGAGTGTTTTGGTTGCCGCCACATCTACTGGACTGTACTTTACGCCGAGCACAAACGGTATGTCTACCGTGTGGACACCGACCGCTACAACAGAGCTTGGCAACGTGCCGTGCGACATGGTTGCAACACGCGCTTCTGATAGGCGCATTGCCGTGGCATCTCACGGACGAGGCGTGCTTGTTGGTAGAATACAGGCACTGCCGGAAAAGCCAGGCAGTACAACACTGCTGTCACCGGTAGATACGAAGCGCGGTATACTTACCGATACGGTGCTCACATGGAATCCAGCGCCATCTGCTGTGAGCTACATCGTACGCCTATCTGCTCAAGACCAGCCCAATCTGGATAGAGTGATTCAGGGTGTCACAGATACCAAGCTAGCAGTCACGGGGCTCGTGCAGGGTCCGGTAACTTACTCATGGAACGTCGAGCCATACGGTGGCGGAGGTGCTGGGCCACTATCAGAGACATGGAGCTTCAGCACAGCGGTACGTCCGCCGGTGCTGCGCGAGCCCCTTAACGGAGCAAAAGACGTAACCCAGGCGCTGCTCACGTGGGAACGTGTTCCGCAGGCTGAGACATATGGTATCGAGCTTTCGCCGAATGCGGCATTCAATCCAGTTCTGGTGCATATCGACAACCATACAGACACGTCGATACTCGTTCGTGGACTCGACAATAACAAACGGTACTTCTGGCGGGTGCGCAGCGCGAACGCCGATGCTACGGGAGTATATGGAGAGCGCAGTTCCTTTGTAACAGGAACACTGAGCAACATCACAGACCTTCAGTCCACCAGTGCACTGCTTCCGAATCCGGCAACAACATCATGTACTGTACACATGCCTCATCTTGCTGGAGCATCAATCGCGGTGTACAACAGTGCCGGCTTACTTGTTCGAACTGCAAGAGCAGAGCTTGATGAATACGTGATCGATCTGCAGGGCCTTGCTGCTGGGAACTACACGGTGGTGATCAAGGCAAACGGCAGCACCGTGACGGGTTACTCGTTGACCAAGATCCAGTGATTATACAGGCGTTTGAATAATCCTTCTGAATCTTCCATCGATATCCACTCGTCCATATATATGTGCCAATCAGCACTATTGCCTGCAAGAAGCATGACCATGTGATTCGGCAGCTCCCGTCCAAACACCGTGAGGACGCTTGTGGTAGGGTGGAGTACTGACCATGAGCAGCCCCCTTCGGCAGTAACCATGAGCGCATCATATTGATGATCATTCGGCTTAGCAAAGAAAGTCTTGATGTCTGCGATACGACTGAACGTTACTGGTACAGGTGGCCCGGGACTTCCAAGCTGCTCCTCGATAACATCCTTCTGGTTCGGTGAAGGTAAAAATCCTTCTGCCACAGCAATCCTGAGCGGTCTGCCGAGTCGGTTAGTCTCAGCACTCTGTACTGTGAAGACTTTATCGGACCATGCTACCAGGGCTCTATGAACCACCTGGTAGCCCATTGTTGTTTGCACGCGTGCAGCTCGGTAGACATTATCCTCTATACCGCCAATAGCGAGATCTATCTGATTGTTCCTGATCATTGATTCGAGCACGTCCATTGGCGCTTCGACTATGTGAATCTTGATGGGACTGAAATTAGCTGCAGCCTGCAGAACGTCTACGTCGTAACCGACAAGTTTTCCGTTAACGTCGTGAAATGACCAAGGATAATCGGTAGTCTTTAGGCCCACGCGCATGTAGCCCCTTTTCCGAATTGAATCCAGCGAAACAAACGCAGAAGGGAATGCACGTAAGCTGGCCTCATCTAACGAGGATATCCGTGTTATACTTGCGAAAGGGTTCTTGACCTTCACAAGGGGCTTACGTGACATCAGAACCTGGTCTTTGGTGTATGTACCAGATAGCGTTCTTGTGAGCATTGCATGGACGCCGGTTGAGAGTAAAAACGCAAGTCCTGCGGTGGTTATCAAGGTTCCTAGAAACCGGCGCTTGTTGATCCTCATTGTCTTTGTGGTAGTTGCCACGATCAAGAGCACGAGTACAATAAGACCGATTAACGACAGCGTCTTTTCTGTGCGGTAGATCCACTCGGTATTCATGAAGAAAATATTGAGCAGATTCTCAGGGAGTGCAGCTTCTGCCAGTTCCTGTCGCACTACCGAGCGTATACCCCCAATAGAGCCGGGGATGCCCGTTGCCAGCATCTGTAACTTCTCGAAGATGCTGAAGGGACGGTCTACATACCAGGCCATGAATGGAACCATCATGAGCATGTATACTTGACCAAGCGTTGGAAGTGCAAAGCCAACGGGAACGGCAGCACCGATCTGTTCATTGCAGGCATCAAGCATTTCCTTGTTTCGCTCTTTGAACTTCTCCGAGAGTACCTCCTGTAGGCTGGTGACCAATGTCGGGAGAGCTATGATCAAGGTAGAGGTGCTGAGAGTTAGGATAAGGGGTGCCTTTGCAATCGTCCACAGTTCCTTCCATGTGAGATTGATAAAGCTCATGGTAAAGCCGAGCGTGAATGTGGCGAGCAGGATCATGCCACCGAGGCCAATGACGGGAAGTGCATGGAGTCTTATCAGCTCCACGGTATCGGTTGTTGACACCGTCTCCGAGACCAAAGCGAAAACTGCAAACGGTGTCAGCTTCAGTACGATTTTATTCAACTTGCGAAACAGATTCCGAGCGCTGTTCATTGGAACAAGCAATACCTGATTATTACTCATCCCCTGCAATACAAGCCCTGCAAAAGCGCTGAATAGCACAACGGCAGGGAAGTTGTCATCAGACATTGCACCAAAGATGTTGTACGGTATGAACTTCTCGAGCAGATTGACAGGAGGCGGGGAATCCAGCATCGCTGGATTAAAGAACATTGATGCAGTAAGGGGCGGTAGCCACGTTGGCACGAACAACACCGCTGCACTTGCAGTTATCACCGAGAAGATGAACACTAGGCCACCAGCGCGGATCAATGTGCGGAGTGATGTGTTACTGAGTTCGCCTAGAGAGCATGCCAACTCGAGCATAATGAACGGCATTGTAACCAACTGCGACGCCCGAATGAAGATCATACCTACCGGTTGCCAGTATGAGCAGAATTCAGGAATGGCCAGGCCTGCTATGATACCGAAAACAAGGCCAGCCAAGCATCGCGCTGCAAAAGGGATTTTGCCAAGCTTTTGGAGTATTGTATTGATCATAGATCGTTCTCTGCCTGGATCCAATGCTTTTGGAGATGATTAAAGAAGCCACGTCGCGTCATATTGTCGATCCACGTGTCGAAGTACTCTTCGAACACTCTGTCGTCCCCCGCTGTCAGCATTACAACCGACAACGGTAGTCTTTTGCCAAAAGAGGGGTACATTGTAAACTCAGGGTGCAGGATTGCATAGGCAGCACCGAATTCAGCGCTAACGACGATGGCGTCGATCTTATGCTTCTCCATTGCCTT
Organism: Ignavibacteria bacterium; assembly: GCA_046300675.1. Classification (GTDB taxonomy): domain Bacteria; phylum Bacteroidota; class Ignavibacteria; order Kapaibacteriales; family Kapaibacteriaceae; genus UBA10438. The sequence continues at coordinate 2,266 of JBKCLO010000089.1, read as the reverse complement.
GATATAACTGACATCGGATTCAAACTCAACTATCTCAACATTTGTAGGTACTGATGTTAAGCTAAGTTCTCGGGCAACAGCTAATCGGATGTAACTAGTAGGAGACACCCTTTCGTACGATCCCAACACGTAGGGCCTGTTGAGTGTACCCTTTCGTGCACTGGCAAGTACATCATGGGTATTATCCTTAATCAGAAGTGCCAAATGAATAACTTGATAGCCTCTGCTAGTATTCAACGCTGAGTTAACGATGGTGTTGTCTGGGTAAGCCCCGATTGCAATGTCAACACGCTGACTGAGCACAAGGGAGTCGATTATCGTTAATGGGCATGCATAGTACCTGATACTTACGTTCATATTCTGCGCAAGCTCTTGAATCATGTCGATCTCGTATCCAACGAGCTTGCCATCAGGACGCATCCATGACCATGGCAGGCCGGCTACAAAAACTCCTACCCTAATGTATCCGCGTGCTTTGACGCTATCGAGGCTTGCTGCAGCAATAGGCACTGACGCTAATGTCGAATCGGATAGGTCATTGATATGGGTGATCGTCGACGACATTTTCTCTGGAACTATGGGCTCGAGGCCCATTAGATATTCATTTCTCGCATAAGACTGCTTCATGATCTCAGTCAGGTGCCGCGGAACCAAGTATGATGCGGCGACAACAAGAGCCGCACAAATCACAAGTGTAGTGGCCAATTTCATGTGATTGACACGTATCACTCGAAAGTGGGCAGCAGTCAGATAGGCCACAAGCGAGAACAGTGATAGTGCACCAAGTGTCTTGTCAACACGGGTCATCCATTCGTAATTGACAATGAAGATGCTCACAACATCAGGAGGCAGGTGAAACATTTCAATACCCTTGCGAACCGCTACAGAGACGCCTCCCGCAGCGGCAGGGATCGACACCAGAATGACCTTCAGCCGATGTAAGAACTCCATTGGGAGGTCCATGAACCAACCCATGTAGGGCAATATCGAGAGCATAAGAACTTGTCCCATATTAGGCAGAGCGAAGCCTATGGGGATGCTCGCGCTAATGCGATCGGCTACTTCATCAACCTCGTGCTCGTATATACTGCCTCGAGATGCAAGTAGTTCGCGCATAGACTCAATGATCAGCGGCAAGGCAATGAAAAGGCTACCGCTGCTTGCTGTGATTGCCAGCGGACCGCGCAGAGCACGCAATAGCTCGCCTAGTCGCAGAGGTGTTAGGCTCACAAGCAGACCGATGGATAGAACTCCAATAATGATCGCAGTACTGAGTGTTACCAATGGGAATGCATACATCCGTGTCCACTCGTCGAATGAGACCGAAGCAACCGATCGTGACATCATGCAGAAAATGCCAATTGGAGTTATGCGGGCGATCACGGAGTTGAATCTGTGTAATGCCTCGCGGATCTGTTGGATCGGGCCTAAGAGAGTGTCTTTGCTTGGTAACTGCTGTACAAGGAGTCCGAATGCAAGGCTTACCAGCACTATCGCTGGAAAATTATCTTCTGTAAGTGCTCGAAAGACATTCGGTGGGAAAAAGGTGTCATAAAGATTAATCTGATCACTGGTTTCCAAAACCTGTGGTGTAAAGAAGCCAGACGTCTGTATGTTGGGCAGTAAGCTGCCCGAATAGATTGCGCCGACTAACCCTAAGACTATTGAAGATAGGATCACGAAAGACCCAGCGCGTATGAAAGCACGTAGTGATGTATTGGACAAGTGCCCTAACGCCGAAACCAGCTCCAGCACTACAAAGGGTAGGATAACAACAACAGAGAGGCGAATAAAGACTGTTGCTACTGGTTCGAGAAACCATATCTGATCGGGTAGTAGCGTGCCATATATGACGCCAAGTGCCAAGCCGAGAATGCACCTGGTGCTATTGGATGCAGGTAAAAAACGTAAAATGGAGTTGACGATAGACATACTACAATATCGTGAAAAGCAAGAAGTTCTCATGGAGCTTCATAGCCTAGATTTGTAAAATGCTTGAGATTAAACAAAGCCTTCATGTGATTCATGAGCGCATCAGTGATGCTTGTGCCCGTAATGGTCGATCGGCAGATGAAGTAACACTCATGCTTGCCACAAAAACACAATCTGCTCAGACACTGCGCAGCGCAGTTGCTCTCGGTGAGTACCTCTTCGGAGAAAACAGGGTTCAGGAACTCGTTCCAAAGCACGACGAGCTAACAGAACTACCGATTACGTGGCATTTCATAGGTCACCTGCAGACCAACAAGGTCAAAGATGTTATCGG
>JBKCLO010000088.1:0-10107 GCA_046300675.1 Ignavibacteria bacterium | reverse complement strand
TAGTCTCGACCTCTGCAAGGCGGTCTTTGACGAGGGACTCAAGTTTCTTCACGTCTACCGGTAGGTCGCCCAGTTCGTCGTGAAGTTCATCAAGCTGCGCATCCACTGCCGCTAGCTGTGCCAAAAGCTGAATTTGTTGTTCCATGAAGGTCCCTTCGTTAAAAAAGCGTTAAAGTCAGTGTGTAAAACCCGGCTCATAGTATGCAACAGGTGATGTTCGAACAGTGCTGGCGATGAACGTGCATTCCGAACAAACCTGCTCAAGAGGTTGGATCATTCCCAGAGGAACAAACTGTTCCATCTCATAGTGTCCGGGATCGATGATTGCTATAACATCTGTTGCCGCATGAAAGTCATGATACTTCACATCGGCAGTGATGAATACGTCTGCACCCGCATCAACAGCATCGCGGTAGAACGACATTCCAGAGCCGGCAACTATAGCAATGGTAAGACCTTCGTTTACCTTGGGGTGCGAATGTTTCACCGGGCCGCCGGAAATCCGAGCTACAGATTCAAGCAGTGAGCCGAACGACCCACCGTATGTCCCAATAAGCCCCATACCATATCCGTGTGTGTTGGGCTGTCCGTTGATTATCGATGCTACCAGCGGACGCGTTCCCACGATTCCCAGCTTGCTGGCCAGAATTGCATTGGTTCCCTGTGGATAGGCGTCAAATGTGGTGTGAACACATACTACTGAGATGTCCAACCGAATCAGCCGCGCAACCAATCTTGCCACCCTGTCTTGTCCGGCAATTGCGGCAAGAGGAACATAAATCAGCGGGTGAAACGTTACGATCGTGTCGCAGGAATGTGCTACCGCTTCATCGATAACAGCATCTGTGATCTCCATACACGTGAGCACGCGAGCTACGTTGTTTGTGGAGGCTGAAATCTGCGCACCCGTGGGGTCTCCCTGGGCTGCGGTGGCAGGCAGAAGCACTCGATGGATGCGATTGATAAATTCAGTCAGGGTCATTAACGCCTAAACTACAGAAAATGAAAGGATTAACAATGTTATCCACATCGACATCCTCCGTAGATTTGCCGTGAAAAGATGACAACTGAAAGACGCAATAGAAGGTTTTTCGCAACAGCAGTGTTCGCAGTGGTGCTGCTGGTGTGTGCTTTTGACCGGACATCTGCACAGGTGGCTGGAGAACAGGCAACGCCGGCAGACTCAGTGATCATGTTCATACCGGTTGTTCCGTTGATAGGCGAGGAGTCCCGCACCATTACTGCCTCTCAGGGTGCAGGATTGAACATCTTGCTATCCGGCAGTGGATGGGCATTCGGGGGGTATTACGTTGCAGATATTGCGCCGTCGGTAACGCTGTGTGTAGACGCATTCGTTACACCGCGAAGAAACAGCGACGAGTTTGATGACGCCTATTACAACAACATCACGGTATCGTCAGTTAAACGCAATCGTGTTTTCCTGCTCCCATTGAGTGTGTCGATGCGACTGCGACTCTTTGAAGAGTCGCTCCAGGAGTCGTTCCGGCCCTATGTTACACTGGGCATTACTGCCTCTGGCGTAATTGTTACGCCCTACCTGAGACTTTACCAGTTTAATGACGACGAAGACAGGTATTACGATTTCTTCGAATCATTCAAATACGCCGAGACGTCAGTGCGTCCAGGTGGGTTCATTGGTATAGGCTCCAGTTTCGGTAGTATGGAGAAAGGGGGCTCGTTTAGCATCAGTGCCCGGTACTATGTTCTGCCGTACCCTGAGCCCGGCGTTGAGAGCACGTATAGGGGCTATGTGCCTGCCATGACTGAACTTGGTGGATTCATCATCATGTTGTCCATCGGCTCGATTTGGTAATGCCGCATGATCACCTTTGAGCCCATAGGGTTTATCCGCACTCCATATCAGCGATTCTACGATACACCGCGTCAGCCGGGTGTTCATGATATTGTTGATAGGTCCTACATAGAACTTCTGCCCAATAACAATTACGAGCAGGCACTTCAGGACCTTCAGGGCTGTGATAGAATCTGGCTGGTTGTGCACTTCCATCAGGCACTGTCGTGGAAGCCGAAGGTATTGCCGCCTCGCGGACGCACCAAACGCGGTGTGTTTGCAACACGCTCTCCTCATCGTCCCAATCCCATCGGTATTACCTGTTGTGAGTTGCTGGATGTTCGCGGACTTCGCATTGAGGTGCTCGGTACCGACCTGATAGACAATACGCCTGTGCTTGATATCAAGCCCTATGTAGCGTATGCCGACGCCTTCCCTGAGAGCAACGTTGCCTGGATGTCCGAGCTTGAGTCCGCATGCTACAGTGTTGTTGGCAAGGCACTCGAGCAACTGCCCAACGACCTCCAGGACTACGTCGTGCGCACACTGCAATCCGATCCCATGCCCCATCCATACCGCCGAATAGAACTTCTTGCAGATGGCCTGTATCAATTGGCCGTGCGCGAGTATCGTATTCAGTATCGATTGCATGATAACATCGTGAGCATCGAAGAAACCCGTGTAGTTTTGTAAGACATGACAGACATACGATCGCTACTGCAGCGCAGGATACTTATGCTGGATGGTGCCATGGGCACGATGATCCAGCGTCTCAAGCTTACCGAAGAAGACTATCGAGGTAAACGCTTTGCTGAGCACCCAACGTCGCTGAAAGGCAATAACGATCTTCTGGTGCTTACACAGCCAGAGGCAATCAGAGACATTCACCTCGCATATCTGCAGGCCGGTGCAGACATATTGGAGACGAACACGTTCTCCAGTACGCCAATCGGTCAGGCAGAATATGGTCTTGCAGACATAGCAAGAGAGATCAGTAGGGAAGGGGCCCGCATTGCGCGTCAAGCGGCTCAGGAAATGATGCGCCGCGACCCGTCCAGACCCCGATTCGTTGCCGGCTCGATAGGCCCGACAACAAAGATGCTTTCGATGTCTCCCGATGTGAACAATCCCGGCTTCCGGGCCGTGACATTCAACGACATGAAGAGCTCGTTCCGCGAACAAATGCTCGGATTGCTCGAAGGGGGCGTAGACCTTATCCTGATCGAGACGATCACGGACACACTCAATGCCAAGGCGGCGATCAAGGCCTATGCAGAGCTTGCCGACGAGCTCGGCATGCATGTTCCGGTGATGATCAGCGGAACGATTACCGATATGTCTGGTAGAACGCTCTCGGGTCAGACACCTGCAGCGTTCTGGACATCGATAAGCCACACACGAAACCTTCTCTCAGTAGGACTTAACTGCGCGCTTGGTTCGAACATGATGCGCCCCTTTATCCAAGAGATCTCCAATACTGCTTCGGCGTATGTTTCCTTGTATCCGAATGCTGGGCTGCCGAACGCCATGGGCGGATATGACGAATCTGCTGAGTACATGGCTGAACAAGCGCGTGAGTATGCCCAGGCGGGTTTTGTAAACATACTTGGCGGCTGTTGCGGCACCACGCCTGAGCACATCGCGGCTATCGCCGATGCAGTTGCCGGTGTTGCTCCGCGGCTCGTGCCCAAGCAGACTGCGCATATGCGCTTGAGCGGTTTAGAAATGTTGGAGGTGCGTCCGGAGACCAACTTTGTAAACGTTGGTGAACGCACAAACGTTACGGGCTCGCGGGCCTTTGCAAAACTCATTCAGCAGGGGGCCTTCGAAAAAGCACTTGATGTTGCTAGGCAACAAGTAGAGAATGGTGCCCAGATCATCGATATCAACATGGACGAGGGCCTGCTGGATAGCGAGTCTGTGATGGCCGAGTTTTTGAATCTGATCGCTGCCGAGCCTGACATTTCGCGCGTGCCGATCATGATTGACTCTTCGAAGTGGACGGTGCTTGAGTCGGGTCTGTTGTGCATCCAAGGTAAAGGTATCGTCAATTCGATATCACTGAAAGACGGCCAGGAAGAGTTTATACGAAGGGCAATTGCCTGCCGTGATTACGGTGCCGCCGTTATCGTAATGGCATTTGACGAAACCGGACAAGCTGATTCGTATCAGCGTCGCATTGATGTTTGCAAGCGGGCATACGACCTGCTTGTGAACGTTGTTCAGTTTCCCGCCAACGATATCATCTTTGACCCTAACATCCTGACCGTTGCAACAGGGATAGACGACCATAACAACTACGCTGTTGACTTCATCAACGCGACCTCATGGATTAAGCAGAACCTTCCTCACGCTCGCGTCAGCGGTGGCGTAAGCAATATCTCGTTCTCATTCCGCGGCAACGAGCCTGTTCGCAGAGCAATGCATACCGCATTCCTGTACCACGCGATCAAGGCCGGGATGGACATGGGCATTGTGAACGCAGGGCAGATTGATGTATACAGTGAGATCGATCCTGAACTTCTTGAACATGTCGAAGACGTGCTTCTCAACCGCAGGCCTGATGCTACAGATCGTCTGCTCGTGCTGTCTGAGCGATTCAAGTCTCAGGAAGCTGCTGTCGAGCGAATTGAAGAGTGGCGCAGCTTGGATGTAGCTCAGCGTCTGCAGCATGCCCTGATGAAGGGCGTTACAGAGTACATTGACCACGACGTCGAAGAGGCACGGCAGCTCTATCCAACGCCATTGAGCATCATCGAGGGTCCGCTCATGGCAGGTATGAACACCGTTGGAGACCTCTTTGGTCAGGGCAAAATGTTCCTTCCTCAGGTAGTCAAGAGCGCCCGAGTAATGAAAAAGGCCGTTGCCATCCTTACACCCTATATGGAAGAAGCAAAGCGGCTTGCCGGCAGCGAGATCACCGATGCAGGCGTGGTGCTTATGGCAACGGTAAAGGGCGATGTACACGATATCGGTAAAAACATTGTAGGCGTCGTTCTTGGATGCAACAATTATCGAGTGATCGACCTTGGTGTTATGGTTCCTGCCGAGACCATCGTTGAAACGGCCATACGCGAGAACGTAGACGTGATAGGCCTTTCAGGTTTGATTACGCCATCGCTTGATGAGATGGTGCATGTTGTCAAGGAACTCTCGCGGCGCGGTGTGAACAAGCCGGTCCTGATCGGTGGTGCCACCACATCGCGGGTCCATACGGCAGTCAAGATTGCCCCGGCGGTAGACTTCCCCGTTATTCACGTCCTCGATGCCTCGAAGGCAGTGCCTGTGGTGGGATCACTGCTGCATAGTGAGGGGGCTGGGCAGTACCTTGCCGAGACGGCGCGCGAATACGAACAGGTTCGCACAGACTATGCTCGAAGAACAGCCGCCAAGTCGTTTCGAAGTATTCAGGATGCTCGGGCAAATCGTCTCAAACTCGAAAAAGCCAGCGTTTACGTGCCAAATTCTCCCGGTGTGACTGTTCGAAAGGACATTCCGCTGGAGACACTGCGCGACTACATCGACTGGACGCCGTTCTTTCTTTCTTGGGAGTTGAAGGGGCGTTACCCAGCGATACTTACTGATCCGGTCTACGGTGAAGAAGCATCGAAGCTCTTTGATGATGCTCAGAGTATGCTTGATACCATCGTTGCAGCGCGATCAATTCGGGCTCATGCAGTCAGTGGACTCTTTCCTGCTGTTCGAAAGGGCGACGACGTTGTTGTCAATAACGCCGACGTACTCCATTTCTTGCGTCAGCAAACAACGAAAGCGCCAGGACTGCCTAATCTCTCTTTGGCAGACTTTGTTTGCAGCGCGGAGGAATTGCAGCAACATGAGCATGACTATATCGGTGCTTTTGTTGTCAGTGCAGGTGATGGAGTAGATAAACTATGTTGCGATTACGAGCAACGCCACGACGACTACTCATCCATTATGGTAAAGGCACTTGCAGATAGGCTTGCAGAAGCTTGTGCAGAGTGGCTTCACGAGTGCATACGGCGTCAGGACTGGGGTTATGCAGCAACAGAATATCTTAGTAACGAAGATCGTGTTGCCGAACGGTACCAGGGCATACGCCCGGCACCCGGATACGCTGCGTGCCCGGACCATACCGAGAAGCAGACCCTTTTCCGCCTCCTTAATGCAGAATCCAGTATTGGCGTTTCGCTCACCGAATCAATGGCAATGAATCCTGCGTCGAGCGTAAGTGGCTGGTACTTCGCACACCCCAAGTCGAGCTATTTTGCTATAACCTCTATTCAGCAGGATCAACTCAGAGACTATGCTGAGCGCAAAGGCTGGTCCACCGAGCAAGCAGAGCGCTGGTTAGCCCCCTTGCTTCAAGGAGATACTGTGTGAATTCAATGCCCAAGCGCGTGGCCATCCTTGGCTCTGGCAAAGGGACGAATGCCGCGGCGATTTGCAGCTATGCCTTACAGCACCCCTCAGACTATGCTGTTTCCCTCATTGTATCTACGGATGCAACTGCAGGAATCTGCAACGTTGCAGGCCAATTCCAGGTGCCAGTCGAGGTTGTCGAGCACGGGGCTGAGTTCGGCAACAACTTGATTGGTGTTCTTCAGACGCACCAAATCGAAATCCTTGTGCTGGCAGGCTTTCTTAAGCTACTGCCAAGCATGGTCATTGATACACTTCAGGGAAACGTGCTCAATATCCATCCTGCGTTGCTGCCAGAGTTTGGTGGGAAGGGCATGTACGGCATTCATGTTCACAGAGCTGTAATCGCCTCAAAAGTCCACGTGACAGGGGCTACAGTGCACCTCGTTACGAATGCCTATGATGACGGTATGATTATCTCACAACACAAGATTGACGTTCCCGAGGGCATTTCACCAGAGGATCTGCAACGACAAGTGCAGGTTGTTGAGCATGAGCTGTATCCCAAAGCCATTACCGTATTTATACGCAACAGGTAACTTTTCGGACGTGCTTCAATTGATACCCAATGTGGATACTTTCATCGCTATTTCTACCCATGTGTAGAGATTTTGTTTGACTATTTCATTCGGATTCACAATCTTGAACGATAATCCCTCGGGATTGGTGTGTATGCACCGCTACAACACAGAAATGATGGTAATTAAAAGCACATACTTGTTCACTGTTTTAATGAGGTTTGCATGAGCCGCAGACTGCTACTTTTTGTAATCATTACAGGGTTGCTGAGCACATCGCTCTTGACCGCTGGAGATGGAAAAGATGGCGATGATGTACTGCGTAAAAGTGGTCCGCGTACGCCGGTGGCGTCGTATCCACTTCCGTTCAACATCACGAGCGCTAACGCGCGCACGAGTCCTGCAATTTCCACTGGATATTACTTCGTCGACTCCGATGACGAAGCGCCGGATTTCTGGCGTCCAGATCCGTCGCAATTCGTCGATACGTTGACTGAGCCAGGAACATGGCGCCGAGTTCTCTCGGGACCACGTCAGCTTCCAACGTCGTACTGGACAGATCCGACACAGAATCAATACGGTGGCTGGGCGTTTTTCCGCAATCCAGCGAATATCAACGACTCGACGAACGACGCGTTCGCGGGACCGATCTCGATCGGCTTCCCGTTCTATTTCAACGGCGTACGTCAAGATTCGGTGTACATCTCGACAAACGGTATCATCGGTTTGTCGAATCGCCGCTACTTCTACGAATACGATCAGTATGGATATCCTACTGTCCGTGCTCGTCTGGAAGTAACACCAGGAAACTTCTCAGCATACGATCCTTCATCGGATGATACACGTTTCCGTTCTGGCGACGGTATGACTGATGCAACGGCTGACAACCACGGTTTCCTTAATGTAGCTTGCGGTGGCAACACAGCAACTGCAACTGGTGGTATCCGCAGCGGTGCTAACAGCCCGCTTGGTTCACTGACCGCATGGGGTGCAACGCAGCCACAACTTGTCGCAGCAGCATGGGACGATCTCCAAGTGTCGGTCTATAACACTGCTGACAACGCCGTTGACGACTTCTCACGTGTGTACTTCAAGCGTTCGCCTTCGAACGACAAGTTCATCATTTACTATGTTAACCTTACGCCTATCGGCGGTAAGACTGCAACAGTTGGTGGTGTTACACACAACGTAACGTTCAACGCTAACAACCGCCCGAACAGCGGTGGCGAGCACTATCGCTTCTCGATGCAGGTTACACTTAACCGTTCGGACAGTTCGGTTGTTGTGCAGTATGAGCGTTTCTCTGGTATCGCGCCACGTAACGCACTGTCTCCGCACCCAGCAACTGTATGGATGCGTTGTAACTCAACGGTTGGTGTTACAGGCCCTGCGCGTCGTCTGAACTGGTCAGGATTCCCATCGACCATGCCAGCATCGGCAATGCTTGACTACAACACGCTCAAGTATCTTCAGTTCACAGAGTATCTGCACAATGTAGATAACGGTGGTACAGTTCGCGCTGTGAGCTCACGTAACGACGACAACACAGTTCCAAAGGACTTCTTGGCCATCAAGTTCAAGCAGTACAAGAACTACATGCGCGTTATCAACGTGTCGTATCGCGTCCGTGCACTGAACAACAACGCCAACCTTGCGTTCTCGGTTGTTGTTCCAACGAACACAGCAAACAACTACGAGCTTCTTGCTGGTGAAGAGCGCCTTGGTGCTATCCAGCCGGTGGCGATCGTTCAGAGCTTGACAAACGACATTCAAGGCCCACAAGGTGTGAACTATGTTCGTCAGGGAGTAAACTTCAAGGTCCGCTTCCTTATCCGTAACGAAGCGACAGGCAAGATTGTTTACAACACGTCGAAGTCGGTCACAGATGCAGCCCTTCGTGATACCCTTCTTTCAGGTATCTATCGCTGTGACATTAACGGTAACAATCAGGCATTCCAACCAGCTGGTACATTCGTGCTCCCGTACGAATTCATCAAGGTTGTGTTCCCACCATTCGAGCCTAATCCGTTCATCGACGACCAGATCGGTCGTTTGTTGACGACGGTTATTGCAGAACCAAAGGACTCATTGAACCAGCCTCTTGGCGACCAATGGCCGTTTGATGATACGACAAGTATCCGCATCTTCTCGATGCGCCGTCTCACATCGTTCAACGACGACGTAACAGAGTATCACCTTGTAGGTGGCGCTGCTATGCCTTCGGTTCTGAAGTGGGTTAATATTGAAGCCGACGTTGTAGACGGTGATGAAGTAACAAACAACCCACCGCCACCGCGTGGTGAGTACGCTGCGAAAAACTCAGATATTTATCGTCTGAAGTCGCCAGTTATCCGTCTTAATCGTGTTAACCTAGGCAACGTTGATATCCCTGCAGTTGGTACATATGGTGGTGACGAAATTCGTTCGTTCCCAATCAACCTTACACGTAAGAAGCGCGCAGTTCTCTCGATCTCATATCAGCGTACTGGAAAGCTTACATCAATCAGCCGTGGTTTCTCAGATAACCGTCTGATTGGACCTGAGCACCGCGTAAATATGCTTGCTGTTAACGGGTTCACACCTGGTTATCGTAACCCAGACGAAATTTGGGTTGAGTTTGCACGCCCAAGTGTTGATCAGCTGAACGGTATCACGAACATTCAAAACTGGGTTCTTGACGTTCAAAGCCGTGCTACACAGTACCTGCAGCCATTCCGTGCATGGGGTGGTGGTGGTTATGCTCGTGGTTACGACCTGGCTGACTACAATCTTCAGCTCACAGCCTCACCTAACCCACCACTTGGCGGTTTCCGTGAAGACCTCTATGATGATGGTAAGGATGCTGAATACTATAAGGTTACTCTTCCAATCCCTGACACAGTTCTTAACTGGGTAAACGAAGGTTCACGTAACTTCCGTTTCCGTCTGCGTGCCCGTTGCGTAAACAACTCTGCACCGCCGCAGCCAGCTGACGACGAAGACAACTTCTTCGTTGATAACGTTAAGATTCTCTTCCCAGACGAAGTCACAGACGTTGAGTTCTCAAACATTCAGCTGATCTGGCCATACACAATGGCTCCAGCATCGCAGGCTACACGCGTACCAGTGCGCGTTAAGATCTCGAACAACACCAACATTGCAGCTCCTGCTTTCTCGGTACGTGTTCAGATCAAGCCTGATGGAAACGAAACTCAGCAGATCTATTGCCGTACGATCACTGTACCGACACTTGCTGGTAACCGTGAAGTACTTCTTCCTTTCCCAGACGCGAACTTCCGCACAACTACACCTGGTCAGTACAAGATCACTGGTCGCATCTACTTCCCCGGAAATGCCCTTGATACGCTTAACGACTCGACGTTCACGCTCTTCCGC
>JBKCLO010000087.1:0-1547 GCA_046300675.1 Ignavibacteria bacterium | reverse complement strand
GCTTGCCATCGAAACAACGCGAGGTCCCTCGTCGCTCCGCTCCTCGGGATGACGCAGAGCAAGTTGAGAGTGGAAAGTTGAGAGTTTCCGTGGTTGTCACATTCGAATGCGTTAGCTGCACTGTATGGTACAGTCAAACATTTAACTACATTCGGAGGTTACTATTATGGGATTCATCATGGCAAATGCATTTACCGCGGTTGTAAAGCAAAGTGGCGAATGGTGGATAGGTTGGATACAAGAGATACCAGGCGTGAATTGTCAGGAAGCAACGAAGGAAGAGTTGCTCGAGACACTCCGTATAACGCTCGCGGAGATACTCGAGCTCAATCGTGACATGGCGCGCAAACAAGCCGGTTCTGACTTCGAAGAGTATCCAATAGCGATTTGAAACGCCGCGACGTTGTCGCGCACCTTATTGCCAATGGATGCAGTCTCCTTCGTGAAGGTGGCCGTCACTCCATATGGGTAAACAGTGCCGGTACGCGCACTAGCGCCGTGCCTCGACACCGCGAAATCGACGACAATCTCGTTCGCAAAATTTGTGTTGATCTAAAGATCGCACACCCTTGGCAACGTTGATCTGGTTTCCTGCTTTCGCGGGAAAGACGATCTGTCCCTCCTGTCCCTTTCGTCCCTCTTGTCCCTCTTGTCCCTCCTGTCCCTCTTGTCCCTCTTGTCCCTCTTCGGGCGAGCCACCGGCTCGCCCCTACTCACAACTCACCACTCAGCACTTTCAACTCTTCTCTGCCAACACTTCCGCCTGCTTCAAGAAGTTCTCGATGAACGTTAGGCCATTGTGCCAGAACGTTGGGCTGGTGATGTCCAGTCCGAATGGTGCGAGGAGTTCTTCCGGACGCTTGGAGCCCCCTGATGAGAGAAGTTCGATGTACTTGTCTGGGAATGACTCAGGGCTCTCGAGATAGATCTGATAGAGCGCCAGCACGAGGAGTTCGCCAAACGCATAGGCGTAGACGTAGCCTGGTGTGTGGATGAAGTGCGAGATGTATGACCACCATACTTCGTAGCCCGATGTGAACTCGACGCTGTTACCGAATTGGTCGGTTTGTGTCTGCAGCCAGATCTCGTTCATCTGGTCAAGGCTGATCTCGCCTTGGCTGCGGCGTGTTGTGTGGACAGCATTCTCGAAGCGGTTAAGGGCTACCTGACGGAACACCGTGGCAATCATTCCGTCGAGCTTGGACATTATGAGCGCAAGCTTCGACTGATCGCTCGTTGTGGCTTCGAACATCTTCTTGAAGGTGATCATCTCACCAAACACGCTCGCTGTTTCTGCGATGGTGAGTGGAGTGTCCATAAGCAAGGGGCCTTGCTGACGTGACAGATACTGGTGTACGCCGTGGCCAAGCTCGTGCGCAAGTGTTTGCACGTCGCGGCTTGTTCCCGTGTAGTTCATGAATACATACGGGTGCACAGACGCAATGGTACCAGCACTGTATGCGCCAGAACGCTTGCCCTTCTTGACAGGTCCATGGATCCAGTTCTTGTCGAAGAACATCGATGCGATGTCACCCGCACGCTTGTCA
>JBKCLO010000086.1:0-3916 GCA_046300675.1 Ignavibacteria bacterium | reverse complement strand
TGAAAAAGAAGCGCTGGCAGCGTCATCCCGAGGAGCGACGCGACGAGGGACCTTACGTGATTGCGTTCAATGTGGATGCGCGCGAAAGCGGGGGCCCAGCGACGAGGGACCTCGCGTGATTTTGATATCGGGCGAGCCACCGGCTCTCCCCTACCTCAGCGCTTCTCTCACGCGGGCGCTGATCACGTCGAGGATCCAGACCACGAGGGTGATGAGGATCACGTAGGTTCCTACTTCGTTGTAGTCGCCCTTGTTCTGGTATTGGATGAGTTTGGAGCCGATACCGCCCCCTCCAACAAAGCCGATGATGGTGGCCATGCGGACGTTGATGTCCCAGCGGTAGATGGTAAACGAGAGAAAGGGAATCACACACTGCGGCACGATGGCAAACCATAGTACCTGAAGCTTAGTGGCGCCTGTTGCCGAGATGGCTTCGATCGGACCTTCGTCGACGTCTTCGATCTGCTCGCTGTATTGCTTAGTGAGCGATGCAACGGTATGCACCACAAGGGCAAGCATGCCGGCAAAGGGTCCAAGGCCAACCCATACGGAGAAGATGATGGCCCAGATGATGGGTTCCATCGAGCGCATGATGTTCAGGAGTGCGCGAAGTCCGAGGTAGACAGATTTCTTTGTTGTCGTGTCAGACATCACGTTGCGGGCAGCAGGGAAGCTGAGTACAAAGCTCAAGGGCACAGCAACGACAGTTGCCATGAGCGCCGTGAAGATGGTCTCGACCATCAAGTCAAGCGCCTCGCCAACAACACCGAGTTCCGGACTAAACAAGTCGCGAAAGATTCTGCCAGCCCCTTGCAGTCCGTCTGCAGAGAAAAACTCTAGCGGGGCAATCTCGGTGATGATCCATCCAGAGACGATGGCTACCGAGAATGCGAGCCATCCAAGATTTGCTCTCACAGCACTTGGTGTTGCCTTGGGTGCCAGACCCAAGAACAAGCCCCCGATGGAGGCGTTTGGGCGAGCTGATGCCACGAGCCAGGCAACGAAGAGGTTGACGCTGAGCCACATTGGAACCGCGATCTCGAAAAGCTCGGGAACGATGATCTGTGTGATCAGCGAAACAACGATTGCGCCAAGAATCGCGTCGAGAAGTGTTGCGATAATTCTCATTACCGTATCTCCACTTCAACGGCATCTTCGCCATAAATCGTTGTGAACCATTCATCGGTGATGTCATGGGGCTGACCATTAAACACGAGGTATCCGCCCTTGAGTGCGATAACGCGCGAGGCATACTGACGCACCAAGGAGAGGAAGTGCAGGTTGCAGATCACGGTTGTGCCCATGTCCTTGTTGATCTTCTCGAGGTACGACATCACCGAGTGCGATGTTGCCGGATCGAGTGAGGCAACTGGTTCGTCGGCAAGCAAAAGGCTTGGCTGTTGCATCAATGCGCGCGCTATCGCAACGCGCTGCTGCTGTCCGCCAGAGAGTGCATCTGCACGGTTTTGGGCCTTGTCTGGAATGCCAACAACCTCGAGAGCGCTCATCGCGCGAGCGCGCTGCTCTTGCGTGAACTTGCCCATGATCGAACCGGCCGTTGGAGTTACGCCAAGCGTGCCATAGAGCACGTTGCTCAATACTGTGTGACGTGGTATCAGGTTGAAGTGCTGAAAGATCATGCCGATGCTTGCTCGGTGACGCCGCAGAGCTGCGTCGGAGATGTGCGTAACGTCTGTACCGTTCAGGATGATCTGTCCCTCTGATGGCTCGATCAACCGGTTTAGGCAACGCAAGAGCGTGCTCTTGCCGGACCCTGATAACCCGATGATGACCAAGAACTCGCCCGCCTCAACATCAAACGAGATGTTGTGCAAGGCTTTGTAGCCGTTGGAATACGTATGCGAGAGATTTCGTACCGAGAGAAGTGGCATCCCCTAAACTACGAAGGTTGCTAGGTGGTTTCCATCTGATAGATGCCGAATCCGATGATAGAAGCACCGACTAGGATCCAAGCTGCTGAAGGAGTGGAGATCGTCTCAATCCACTGAAAACGAAGAATCTCGCTCGTGATAATGGAGCTCGTTGCCAAATATCCAACGAAGAAGCCGAGGCTAAACACCATCACAGTTGCACCGACAATGCGCGTTGTACGCGACAGCTTTTCAAACCATGACGGCGATGGAGCAACAGCATTGATAGACTGCATGATCTCGACAGTGAAAATGGGATCTATAGGCGCTTGCTCGGCCGAGCGCAGATGGTCGCGAAGGAGAGCATCCGACATCAGAAACTGTTCTGCAACATCAGCCCCTTGCCGTGATGAGATCTCGGCATGGTCTTCCAGTGTTGAGGGCGAGTAGGGGGCATTAGGTTTCATAGAGATTCTCCGCATCAGGTAGACGCTTCAAGAGGGCTGCGCGCAGCTGTTGGCGTCCACGGTTAAGTCGAGTTTTGACCGTGCCAAGGGGCAGGCCGGTAATGTTGACGATTTCCTCATAGGAGAAATCGTCAATGTAGAAGAGTTCCATGATCGTGGAATACACAGAGGGCATGTTGCGTAGTTCTTCGTGCAGGACTTCGTCGATCTGCTTGCGCTCTAGGTCTACAAACACGCGTGGGTTTACCCATAC
Organism: Ignavibacteria bacterium; assembly: GCA_046300675.1. Taxonomy (GTDB): domain Bacteria; phylum Bacteroidota; class Ignavibacteria; order Kapaibacteriales; family Kapaibacteriaceae; genus UBA10438. The sequence goes on along the minus strand of JBKCLO010000086.1, from coordinate 1,325 downwards.
AGGCGACGTTTCTTCGTCGATCACATCATGCACAGGGGTGCGTTTGCGTTTGTCCAACGCATTCAGACACGTTGTGTATACGATGCGATAGAACCACGTAGAGAATGTCGAATCGCCCTTAAACGACCCAAGTGATCTGTACGCTTTGACAAACGCATCCTGCACAAGATCCCGAGCTTCTTCGGAATCCTGCATCATACGTTCTGCAAGGGAAAGCGCTTTGCGTTGGTACTGTCCGACAAGAACAGCAAAGACCTGCGTTTCACCAGCGAGAATCCGCTCGATGATCTCGGCCTCGGTCAATGTGACTTGTTCAGGCTCGCTGCTACCATATGGTAGATGATCAGGGAAAGCCCGGCAAAGAACAAGGCGCTTGTGATGACAATGAACTCGTGGTAAGCTGGATCAACGCCAAACAGCATATTGATGCCAAATCCCGACAACAGCCCCATGCTTGTGCCAACCAGCAGCAGGCCGAACCGCAGAGCACCAAACTTCCTCGTGGCATCCGGACTCTTCAGTGTTGATGGATCCATGCCCTTATCGATCATGGCAAGCTTTACCTGCTTGTTGGAATCGACACTCTTCCAGAGCAGAAGCGCACCACCTAAGAGGAAGACAATCGGAACGAGTGCATCGACGAGTGAATCTGCTGAATGTCGATTTGAATCATCTGTTATGATCTCGACGTGCTTACTATTCTCTGTCCCCATTACTTGATGCTCGACGGTATCGCCATCGGCATTGGTAATGACGCGTTCGATCTGTACTACCTTCTTCACCGGAGTTGCTTGTGAAGGAGTTACCGTATCTGGCAGTGCAGTAGGGTAAACAAGTGCAACGATATAGTGCAACCAGGCAATGACGTTCATAGGGGATCTCCTCGGAGAAAATGTCGTTTCGGGTTCAGACAGACACACTGCCCTCGGGTTTCATTAGATTTGCGGGTCACATGAAAAACATCACCATAGCAATCGATGGTCCGGCAGGTGCTGGTAAAAGTACAACCGCGCGGCGAGTAGCCGAGCGTCTGGGATATGTGTACATCGACACAGGCGCAATGTATCGTGCTGTGACGCTTGCAGCGCTTCGTGCCGGCACGCCGATGACGAACGAGGCCATGGGCGATTTGGCAGCTTCGCTCGACATCGTGCTAGAGACATCCAGTGGCGGACAGCTTGTGATGATGAACGGCGAAGATGTAACCTTGTCCATCCGTTCTGCAGATGTCACAGGCAATGTAAGCCAGGTAAGCGCCTTCCCACTCGTCCGCAGGGCCCTTGTGCAGCGTCAGCGCATGCTGGGTCTGCATGGCGGCATCGTGA
>JBKCLO010000085.1:0-10300 GCA_046300675.1 Ignavibacteria bacterium | reverse complement strand
CCATGAGCTGTGTCAACAACGACAACATCCACTCCTGCATCTACAAGTGCCGCAACGCGATCGAGCGTGTCCATTGCAATTCCAACACCAGCACCTACGATCAGTCTGCCTTGGTCATCCTTGGCAGCATGCGGATGTTTCTGTTTCTTCGATATGTCCTTTACCGTCATCAATCCTACGAGCCTGCCCGTCTGGTCAACAATCGGCAACTTCTCAATACGATGTTTGTGAAGAATCTGTTCTGCATCTTCAAGCGTTGTGCCAAGCGGGGCAGTGATAAGCCCCGTGCTTGTCATGATGTTTGCAACAGATTCATGTGTGTCTTGCGCAAAGCGTAGGTCACGATTAGTGACGATGCCAATGAGCATGCCGGCATCATCAATAACTGGGAAGCCCGAAACTTTGTACTTCGACATCAGCTCCTGAGCATCACGAACAGTGCTGTTGCTCGACATTGTGATGGGCTTGCGGATCATGCCGCTTTCCGAGCGTTTTACGCGATCGACCTCTTCGGCCTGACGCTCAATGGACATGTTCTTATGGATGATCCCGATTCCGCCTTCGCGTGCGAGCGCAATGGACATCGCAGACTCGGTAACGGTATCCATCGCTGCGCTCACGATCGGAATGCGAAGCGTTATGCCCTTCGTGAGCTTAGCACTTGTATTGGCATCGCGAGGAAGCGTGGCAGAATAGCGGGGAACGAGCAGGACATCATCAAACGTGATGCCCTCGTAGAGGATTTTGTCGGTTCGCATTTGCAAAAATACAAAAGGGGCTTCCAGTTACGGAAGCCCCCTTGTCCACATGTCGTGTTTTGTTGGTCTTAGGCCTCGTGATGGAGCCTGCTGGCTCTCATGCGTGCCTCTGCCCAATAAATATCCATACGTGCCTGCTCACGACGAGCACGGTCGCCGTTATCGGACTCGCGCGCGCTGGCAAGGTCTGCCTCGGCGTCCTCTGCATTTATCTGCGTTGCAGGAAGCAGCTCTTGAACAACGATGTTCACATTGTTCTTGAGAACCTCGATGAACCCTTCGCGGGCAGCATAGTAACTAACGTTATTGTTGTCGTCCTCGATGATCACAACGCCGATGTCGAGCGAAGAGATGATCGGAGCGTGATTGTACAGCACCTGGAACGGAGAATGCGAACCTGGGACGCTTACTGCAAGCGCCTTGCCTTCGAATGCCGTTTCGCGCGGTGTGACAATGCTAACGGAGAGTGTGCGGTCTGCTGCCATACGTTAGTTCTGCGACTTCTTATACGAATCCATTACTTCATCAAGCGTTCCCTTGTAGCTGAAGAAGCCCTCTGGAACGTCGTCTACATCGCCATCAAGGATGGCCTTGAACCCGGCGATCGTATCGTTAATCTTGACGTAGCGTCCTGCAAATCCTGTGAACTGCTCAGCAACGTGGAACGGCTGCGAGAAGAAGCGCTGGATCTTGCGGGCGCGGTATACTGTCTGCTTGTCTTCGTCCGAAAGTTCATCCATACCAAGGATCGAGATGATGTCCTGCAGATCCTTGTAGGTCTGAAGAATGCGCTTCACGCGTGATGCGGTCGTGTAGTGCTCATCGCCGATGATCAATGGGTCAAGGATTCGAGATGTGGAATCGAGCGGATCTACAGCCGGGTAAATACCGAGCTCTGCGATCGAACGGCTCAAAACCGTTGTGGCATCAAGGTGAGAGAACGTGTTAGCAGGCGCTGGGTCGGTCAAGTCATCGGCAGGCACGTACACAGCCTGAACAGATGTGATCGAGCCGCGGTCTGTTGATGCGATACGCTCTTGGAGCGCGCCCATTTCTGTTGCCAGCGTTGGCTGGTAACCCACGGCAGAAGGCATACGGCCAAGAAGAGCAGATACCTCAGAACCGGCCTGCGTAAAACGGAAGATGTTGTCTACGAAGAGTAGAACGTCGCGTCCTTCTTCATCGCGGAAGTACTCGGCCATCGTAAGCGCAGTAAGAGCAACACGAGCACGGGCTCCCGGTGGTTCGTTCATCTGACCAAACACGAGGGCTGTCTTGTCGATAACTCCCGACTCGGTCATTTCGAGATACAAGTCGTTGCCTTCACGCGTGCGCTCTCCGACGCCGGCAAACACAGAATAACCACCGTGCTGCTTGGCGATGTTGTGGATGAGCTCTTGGATGATAACCGTCTTACCAACACCGGCACCACCAAAGAGACCTGTCTTGCCACCCTTTGTGAACGGCTCGATAAGGTCGATGACCTTGATACCGGTCTCGAACATTTCCTTTTGCGTCGAAAGGCTCGAGAAGGCAGGCGACTGACGGTGGATCGACCACTTCTTGTCGCTCTTGATCTCTGGCTTGTTATCGATGCCATGGCCAACAACGTTGATCAAGCGGCCGAGAACACCAGGACCCACAGGAACAGAGATCGGCGCACCGGTGTCAACGGCTTCCATACCACGAACGAGACCGTCCGTAGAATCGATAGCAATTGCGCGCACGCGGTCTTCGCCGAGGTGCTGCTGTACCTCGCAGACGAGTGTCTCTTTTGCACCTGTTTCCGGTGAAGAGCGCTCGACCGTTAGAGCATTGAGAACGGCTGGAATTTGGCCATTGGTGAACTCCACGTCCACGACGGGACCGATGACCTGGACAATACGACCCTTGTTCATACGATGATCCGAGTAAATGATCTCTGGAAATTGACGCTACGTTTGGATGTAGACTCGCGAATTTACGTAAGTGGACTGCCATTGGGAAAGTCTGCTGTCCGATGTGACGCCCGAAATGGTAAATTTGTGACTCTAGTTTTCCCCATTCACCACCCAAATCGAGTCGATTTCTATGACCTACATCATCTCGGCAGCTCGCACCCCAATTGGTTCACTACTTGGATCGCTTAGTGATTTTTCCGCTCCACAGCTTGGTGCGATCGCCATCAAGGCTGCTCTCGAGCGCAGCGGTGTGCCCGCAGAGTCAGTCAGCGAAGTCATCATGGGCAACGTGCTTGCCGGTGGCGTAGGCCAGGCACCAGCCAGACAGGCTATGATCTTTGCCGGTTTGCCAAAGAGTGTTCCGGCGATGACGATCAACAAGGTCTGCGGATCCGGCCTCAAGTCAGTGATGCTTGCAGATCAGGCGATCCGTTGTGGCGATGCTGAGATTGTTATTGCTGGTGGACAAGAATCAATGACCAACGCACCGCATGCTATGCTGGATTCACGCAAGGGCGTCAAGTTCGGCAATGCACGTATGGTTGATCTCATGCAGTGGGATGGACTCTGGGATGTCTACAACCAAGTACCCATGGGCGACGCCGCCGAGGTTTGCGCTACCGAGTGCAGCATCACACGTGAGATGCAGGACGAGTTCACGATCGAGTCCTATACACGCGCGCAGAAGGCCCAAGCAGATGGAGTATTCAATGACGAGATCGCTCCTGTTACCGTTAAGACACGCAAGGGCGACGTGATCGTTGATAAAGACGAAGAACCAACAAAGGTGCAGTTCGATAAGATCCCGGCACTGAAGCCCGTGTTCAAGAAAGACGGTACTGTCACAGCCGCCAACGCTTCTACGATCAACGACGGGGCGGCCGCACTGGTGCTTGCCTCGGAGAGCGCTGTTGCAGCTCACGGACTCAAGCCGATGGCTCGCATTGTAGCGCAGGCATCGTTTGCGCAAGACCCCATATGGTTTACAACTGCACCAGTCGATGCCATCAAGCGTGTTGCTGATAAGGCAGGAATCTCTGTAGCAGATATCGACCTCTTCGAAATCAATGAAGCGTTCGCCGTCGTAACGCTGGCAGCGCAGCAGCAGCTTTCGATTCCGCGCGAAAAAATCAACGTGCACGGTGGCGCCGTTGCATTGGGTCATCCAATCGGTGCCTCTGGCGCACGGGTGCTCACAACGCTGCTCTATGCGCTCAAGCGTCACGGAAAGCGCTATGGGCTTGCCACGCTCTGCATTGGAGGGGGCGAGGCAAGCGCAGTTATCGTCGAAGCGCTGTAACGAGTCAACGATGCAAACAGAAACAAGACAATCATCACCATCAACAACGCTAGGAAATTGCACACATGAGTAAACGCACGGTAACGCTGATCGAAGGCGATGGAATTGGACCCGAAATTTGTGACAGTGTCGTACGGGTCTTCGAGGCCGCTGGCGTGCCCATTGAGTGGGAACGCGCCTCTGCAGGTCTGTGCGCAATCGAAGCAACCGGACAGGGAGTGCCGCAGGAAACGTTCGACAGTATCAAACGCAACGGGATCGCCCTCAAGGGCCCCACGACAACACCAATCGGTGGTGGTCACAAGTCGGTGAACGTCACAATTCGCAAGGCACTTGAGCTTTACGCCAACGTACGTCTTGCAAAGTCGATGCCTGCAGTTGAAACACGCTTTTCAAACGTAGACATTCTGATCGTACGCGAGAACATCGAAGACACGTATGCAGGGATTGAGCACTTTCAAACATCCAACGTTGCACAATGCCTGAAGCTGATTACGCGTCAAGGCTGCGAGGCAGTTATTCGATATACCTTCGAAGAGGCCCGCAAACTTGGACGTAAGCGCGTAACATGCGTGCATAAGGCCAACATTCATAAGATCACAGACGGACTCTGGCTACAGGTGTTTCGTGAGGTTGCTTCGGAATATCCAGAGATCACATCAGACGACATCATCGTCGACAACTGCTGCATGCAGCTCGTAGCAAGGCCGGAGCAGTTCGATGTACTTGTGCTGCCTAACCTCTACGGCGATATCGTAAGCGACCTGTGCGCAGGTATTGTTGGCGGACTCGGCGTTGCCCCCGGTGGAAACATCGGCAAGACGTGCGCAGTGTTCGAGGCTGTTCACGGATCAGCACCCGATATCGCAGGCAAGGGGCTTGCAAACCCCACGGCAATTCTGATCTCATCGATTCAGATGCTCCAGCACATGGGCTATATCGCCTATGCTGATGCAATCGACAAGGCCATGACTGCGGCACTCTCCAGTGGAATCAAGACTCGTGACCTGGGTGGCTCTGCATCTACCGAGGAGTACACCAACGCTATCATTGCCAATCTTACGCCAGTTGCAGATGGGACGCCGGTTGCGACTTCCACAGCAGCTACTGCGAAGCCCCTTAGCAAAACTTCCATGGCCGAGTGGACGTGTGTTGGTCTTGATGTGTTTGTGCATAACGACGGTCTGCCGCAGATGCCGGAAACGCTCGGACGTTTTACACTACGCTTGATGTCGAACCGTGGTACAAAAGTGTGGCCAGGGCCAACACCAGACATCTTGCTCGTCGATCACTTTCGCTGCCGCTATGTTGCCGAGGGTTCGGTTACTCGTCAGGAGGCGCTCGGAGTTCTGGCTGATCTGACAGCCCAGGGCAAGGAGTGGCTGCACGTTGAGTTGCTCTGGAACGATGGTAGCGAGGCGAAGTATACCAAGGCGCAGGGCGAGTGATCGCCACGTGCCGTACTGATCACATACGGCAGGTCGTATGAATAACGAAGAACACATCGACGTCAAGACCGCAACCCGGAGCAATCCACTGCTTCGCGTTGCGGTCTCGTTCGTTCGATGGGGCTTCAACATTGCCGTTGCTTTGGTGATCATTGCCGGTGCCGCGGTTGCGCTGCTGCAGACAGACCTGGGCCGGCGTATGCTCACGGCACGGGTCCTGAGTCTGGTGAACGCAGAGATCAACGGCACGTTTACCTGCGACGAGATTCAGCTTGATGTTTTCCACGGTCTTGTCATCGTACGTCCGAATCTTGCAGTTCAAGGCAAGTCACTGCTGCGCGCAGATGAGCTTCGGGTCTCCTACGACATCGCAGCACTCGTAGGTCATACCACGGCCGTGAATCAATTCACACTTGTGCGTCCAACGATAAATCTTGTACGCGGCCCAGATAGTGTTTGGAATTTTTCATTGCTCAGCAGCGGGGCAGATACAACGCCCCCTTCCAAGTCAGAGCTCGTTCTGCGCTTGCGAGATGTAGCAATCATCGATGGTACAATCCGCGTGGATGATCAAACATGTGCTCGTGCACCTGTGAACACGTTTGATCCTTCACATCTAGCATTGCGCCGTGTAAACCTGAAGCTTTCGACGCTTATCGACCTTGGAAGTCGTGAGTATACGGCAGTCATTAATCATCTATCAATCGAAGACGAGATCTCAACGCAGCTCGACATAGATGATGCCTCGTGTGCCATACATATGAGTCCTGGTGGACTCCAGATCCGTGCGCTTCGTGTCGAGATGCCGCGCACACAATTCGCCCTCAAGGGCCAAGTAATCGGTATCGACATTGAGAAAGATGGGCTGCCCCTAGAACGCATGCAGAAGCACCCGTTTGAGGGATCGCTGCAGGCCAGCCATGTCTATGGTGATGATATTCGGTACTTTCTGCCGTTTCTTGATGTCGAAGAATTCTACGCTCTGAACAGTGACGTAGTCTACAGCGGAGACCGAGTGTTCGTCTCGAACATGGACCTGCGTGCAGGTACCTCTGCACTCAAAGGTAGTGTGGAAGTAACCGGTCTACTGGGCACAAAACCACTGTTTCTTCGTGTCCTCCTGCACGACTCGCGTGCACGATACGGGGACGTGCGTAAATGGCTTACCTTCCTGCAGTTGCCGCAGTTGGACTTTGTAGGCACGACGCAGATGAAACATCTGGAGATGAAGGGTCATCCGTCGGATTCGCTGTGGTTCGATATCAATGGCACCGACGATCTTGGTTCAGTCGATGGGCAGATGACGTTGTATCTGAATAGTACACCGATGGCATACAAGCTCGCAGCGAACGTGCGCAATGTAGATCTCTCCGTTTTCGATCCAGCACTTGGTGCCTGCAATCTTAATGGATCTGTAGACTTGGATGGACAAGGCTTTACACTTCGTGATCTTCGTGGACGCTATGCCGTAGAACTTCAGCGCTCTGTAGTTGCCGACGAGATGATTCGGTCTTGCCAATTCATCGTTACTGCCGATGGTCAAGGATTGACAACCATCGATACACTAGCCATCGATGTAACGCCTTCTCAGCAGGACGAAGAAGATGTCGAATACGACGAGTATCTGCGTCAGCTCGTTGCTGCCTCGGGCACCATCGATGCCAGATCAGATACGCTGGCATATCGTCTGCGTGTAAACACGAGCGGTCTGGACCTTCAGAAGTTGCTCGATCAGGCCTCGCTGCCAACTGGACTAACATGTGCAATTGACATCGATGCAAAGGGGCTAACTCTTGATGAGTTCTTTGGAGACGTCACAGCCAAGGTAGACGAGTTTGCACTCAACGACCGCGCGTTACTCCCGTTCGCCATTAATCTTTCAAGTACCCAGCTGTCAACCGGACGCACGCTTAGCATTACTGCACCGTTTGCTCGTGTGCGTGTAGAGGGCAACTATCAGCCCACGACTATTATCGCGTCCATCCCAAGCATTGCCGGTATGCTAAGCACAACGGCCATGCGCAGGGTATACCCGTTTACAGAAACCACCTCTGTGAACGACGACTACGACCGTGTAGCACTTGAGCGATACGATGCGGCATTTGATATCCAATTGCTTGATGCCTCGCCGTTTAACGTATTCCTTGAAAACTCCACAATATCGACCCGCTCGGCAGTCAAGGGTCGAATCAAGTCTGATTCTGCACAACTTGATGTCTTCCTCGATGATGTTGCGATCACGGACCTGCTCTTCCGTGCAGATTCGACAATGGTGACGGCAGACCCATGCAGAATGCGCGGTCAGATCCGCTATAGCGTAAAAGATTCTTGGCCGAAAGCAGAGCTTATCGACGTAACTGCATCGTGCGTACGTAACGTATTCGTCGGTGGAAACTCATTTGGCCAACCTCGCGTCGAGTTGCGCGGCAACGACTCTTCACTCTACAGTGTAATAGGGGTGAATGCCAATGGAATTGATGCTATGGTGGGCGTAACATCTGTCTACCGCAACGAACAGCTAACCGTATTGGTTGATACGATCGCATGTACGATCGACAAACAGCGCAAGTTGGAATGGGTCTCGCTCAGTGATGCCAAGATTCATGTTCGCAATCAGACATTTGATGTAACAGGCTTAACGCTTCGTCGCTCCGACGGAGAGGTTCTCTCAATCGAGGGTGTGTATTCACTGGAGAGGTTCTCGAATCTCCACTTGCAGGTAACGGATTTTTCGCTTGATGATGTATCCCGCTTTGTAGATCTGGAAGAGGGGCATCCGTTGATGTTCCTCAACGGCAAGGTTAGAGACCTTGACCTGTACATCAATGGCACATGGCAAAAGCCAGTGATTACCATGCGCGTGCGTGCAGATGATGTGGAATACAATCACGAGATCATCGGCTCGCTTTCGGCATCGATGCGCTATGCAGAACGCGACGCAATCGGCACCCTGAACATATCGAACAAGCGTATTCCTAACGCGCCGAACACGCTAGCCATTGATATTCGACACCTGCCGGTAGACCTTGGTCTGCGTGATGTATCGCAGCGCTGGGTTGATGGTGGTGTGATCGACATCGATCTTCGGGCAACGAAGCTGGCGCTGGCGGCAGTAGAGCCGTTTCTGCCGGCAGTTGAACGTGTTCAGGGACTGGCCGACGGGGTCGTGACAATGCGTGGCTCGCTGCCAAGCAACGTGCAGCTAGGGGGCTCTGCAGTGTTTAAGAATGCCACGTTCCTTGCATCACCGACCAACATCGTCTATCGCGCCGAGGGATCACTCCACCTCGAGGGATCAAGGTTGTTTCTGGATACGATTCGCGTGCGCAATATGGACCGCGACCGCAGAGGCGGCGCTGCACTGGCAAATGGGATCGTGACCTTTGACGGACTTTCCGTTTCTCGAGTAGACTTTAACGTGATCAGCAAAGGCATACTGATCATGAACAAGGGTTCTCAGGTTCGCAATCCAAAAGTTTTTGGTGATATCGTCGTGGCCAGCGGCAGCAAGCCGATCATGTTCTACGGTCCACTTGATGCACCCGTACTCTCAGGTGATGTAGATGTACTCTACGCAGACATCATCTTCCCGCAAGAGCGCTCGAGCACAAAAGCCAAGTACTCAGCTTTCATCTATCAGCGGTCTCGTGATAAGCAGCCGGCTCGTTCTGTGCTGGATACTACGTCTATGCTCCGCGTATCGGATACCTCCAGCGCGCAAAGCAGGGAACAGGCAACCGAGGTCATTACAGAGGTGATGAAGTCTACGACCGCCGCCTTCAGCGACATCCTGCGGTTTAACTTGAACATCTATCTGCGCGGCCGCACGTTGATGACGATGGTGCTTGGCTGGTTAGAAATTCTGATTGCAGATCTTGAGCCTGTGGATGCTGCAAAGCCCCTTACCATCACTGGGCGGTTCATCGATAACTCGGTGAACATGAGCGGACGTGTGCGCGTGAAGGAAGGAACATCCACGTACAAGTTCTACAAGCCTTTCTCCGCGAGCGGAACGTTGGACTTCACGCAAGGGGGCATGGGCAACCCAACACTGAATCTCAAGGCGATTTACAATGGCCGGCGGATGAACATTCAGAGTAATGACCCAGAAACATATCGTGTTGTGATTGACATCTCTGGTACGAAGCAGCGTCCGATCGCCAACTGGTCTTACTACCGCAATGATCGCAGGCAGGAGGGGGATTCGGCCAAGGTAACTGGAGACGCACTTATGCTGCTGCTACTGGGCCGCACGCAGGACGAGCTAACGTCTACCGGACAAGGAAACCTCGTTAATGAAGTCAATTCATCTCTTTCTGCCGTAGCAACAAGTGCCCTTGGAGACCTGCTCAGTGGGGTAGGGGGCTTGGTGCAGTCTGTGCAGATGGACCTTGGTGCAGACGTGTCACAAACACAGCTCACTGTATCTGGTCAGCTATGGAGTGATGTTGTCTACCGTCTTACTGGACAAGTGAGCGACTTTGCCGGCAACAGCACCATTACGGTAACGGTTCCGTTTACGGTGTTGAAAAACTCCGACGCCATGCGCTATTTCAACCTTGATATCTCAAGGTCCGTGAACAACACAGGCAACATCACGCGCTTCCAGCGCTTATGGGAGATTAAGCTCGGGGCCAGATTGCCTTAGAGTTCTTTGATCAGCTCACGTGCGATTACGATGTGCTGGATCTCAGATGTGCCTTCGTAGATCTCTGTAATCTTCGCATCGCGTAGGTAACGCTCTACGAGATACTCACGCACATACCCGTAGCCGCCGTGCACCTGAATTGCCTCAAGAGCATTATGCACCGCTGTTTGCGATGCAAACAACTTTGCTTGCGCGGCAGCTTTGAT
>JBKCLO010000084.1:0-103998 GCA_046300675.1 Ignavibacteria bacterium | reverse complement strand
CAGGATCCAATCTGCGGCAGAATGGATACGCTGCAACCTCAGCAGTACTATCGAGCCCGTGAAGATGGCGGCTTCCGCTATCACATCGTCTATCACATGAAGGCCGATTCCAACGCACTGCTCAGGGTCTACTACCGGCGCAGTCAGCTACTGGCATCTGATAACAACTCGGCAGCATCTGTGGACACCGCAGGGATCTACAATCCTCGTATTGTGTGGGAAGAGCCGATTGCCCTGGACACGTTTATCCGGCAGGACGGGCTCATATTTGGACAGTCTGCCAACTGCGGCTATCCGTCGCTTGTAGTGCGCGATGATCCCAACCTGCCACCTCACATGAACCCATGCGTCTATGTTGTCTATGCATGCCAGAGTCCAGGTCCCGAGGATATCGCCATCTGCGAGGCACGCCTGGCGGCCAATGCTGCCACACACGCCATGCAGGCTCAGCTCTACACCACAATGCGCTCGAGCGTGCTGGCCTACAGCAAAGCCTATCCCTCGTGCCCGGCCGAGTATGCCGACCGCCTGCGTAACTGGGGCACACCTGTTGTGGGTGCCACACAAGGCGGCAATTTCTATGCATGGTCTGACGTGCGCCAAGGAATCATTGTTGGGTTCAAAGAGCCTGAGGCTACCTTCTTTACCAATGGCGCTCTACAGTTTCTGAAGCTGCATGCCGGGGGCAGTGTTGTTGCCCAGTTTCCGTCACTGCCCTCGTATACGAAGATGGCCCTGGGCGAAGATGACATCCCGCTTGTCTGGCAGGAGGGCGCGATCGGACGCAGCACGGGCGAGGGCTCGTGTACAGAGGGTGAGCACATTCTCTATACGCGCCTGTTTCATAACGGCGATTTTGTCCAGCACCGGCTCGTGGCCAGAGGCACCTATTCAGGAATACTACCGCAGCTCTATGCGCAGAACAACATTCTGCGACTGACGCCACTGAGCACACCCGTTCAGACCAACTATAACCGCAAGCCGACGATCTACCGGCAGTTGTCGGAGTATGACGATGCAGGGATGTCGCTCTCAAACCCTATGCGCAGCTATGGTTACGTCAACCACAAGGCAGACCGCATAGCATGGGAGCACCGAGAGCAGTACAATGAGATCACTGGTCAAGATCAGGCTGGAGCTCTACCACCGACGACATCGACGCCATGGCAGATCGACAGAATGAGCATCGACAGCTGGGACAGCTGCAGGTCGGCAGCGGTGCCTAATAACCTCTGGCACTCTGCCATTAGTAGCATCTACCATCTGGACGTGGATCTGCGCAATCCTGAACTGGTGCAGGGCGAGCAGAAGACAGTGCAGGGCACGCAGGTGACATCGCCACAGATAGCCAGCTCGTGGGCCTATGGAGACACGTCCGTGGTGCTCTCGTTCAACTCAGAGAACCACCCTGGCATGGGTCCACATGTCTATCACATGACCTTTGTTGACGGCTACTACCGTGACCAGGCCGTGGTCGTCGGGACTATCAACAATCTGGGTTGGGCAGCCCTCGATGTTACGATGCGAAATGCGCAGGGAGCACTCCAGGGCGAGCGCATGCCTCACGTGGCGGCACGCCACAGCATCGTTCACAGTCCGTCGCTGCTCAAGAACAGACGCTTTAGCGAGTCTGCCCTGCAGCTCGACGTCTCAGCGGTCTACTCCAATGCACTCTACCTGCCAACGCCCGATATCGACCGCAGCACGCGTGGGTTCTTTAAGGAGACCGACGATGTGTTCATCCCGCGCGACCGCATATGGCGTGGATACCGCTCAGATCAGTTTGACGCGCTGCTCTCGGACATTCTCATCGGCGGCAAGCACTACAGTCTGCTCTGGGATGATACCACCACCAGCGCGCGCATGCACACGGTATGGTTTGATGCCGAGGACGTCGTTGAGATCGAGCTCAAGACCCAAACGCAGGGAGCATCAGCAACAATGGCCCAGGCAAGGCTTGAGCGCCAGAGCGACGCAGAGATCATCGAGCTGCCTGTGCTCGGCGTGCGGGGTCAGATGCTTGGAGCAGGACCAAGCAGGGATCCGCTGCAGTATCAGTGGACGGTGCTCACAGACCCGAATGAGCGCTACCGACTGGTGCTTGCAACAACAGACCCCGAGGCGCTGCCTGCAGAGGATGTTGAAATGTCGGCCCACAAAGAACCATTTGCACGCAGCTCCCTGGCATCAGGTACCCGTCAGATGGGCATGATAGATGGATACACGATGCGCATGATCAAGGACACGATCGCTGCCGAGCACATCCACGTCTGGCCGCACCCGGCAACAGATGAGGTAACGCTGATGTGCCGGACAACGGCAACCAGCACAACACCTCAAATTGGAACAGGCGGCATCGTGCCACTCGACATCTACAACCTGGCCGGCGAGCTTGTGGCCACCACCACGGCGCATGTTGCATCCAACGGCATGATCAGCTCGCGCATGGCCGTGAGTAGTCTCGACGAAGGCTTCTACACCATCGTTGCACGCAGCCGCTATCCCATGCGCGGGATGATGGTCGTGCAGAGATAGTGAAGGCTGGGACGAGAAGGACGAGAGGGACGAGAGGGACGAGAGGTACGAGAGGGACAAGAGGGACGAGAGGGACAAGAGGGATGGGGTACAAGGCACTAGGTACACGAGGGTACGCAAGGGACGATCGTCTTTCCCGCGAAAGAACACCCCGCGAAAGCGGGGGCGGGAATCCAGCACGCCCCCTCTTCATCGAACGCTGGGTCGCAGCATGCGGCGACCCAAACAACCCGAATGCGGGAAAGACCATCCGTCCCTATCGTACCTCTTGTCCCTTATGTCGCTTCTCGGGCGAGCCACCGGCTCGCCCCTACCAACCGTTCGCGGTTCGCTGCTCGGCACTCGCTGCTCGGCACTCGCTGCTCGGCACTCGCTGCTCGGCACTCGCTGCTCATTCTGCTGCTTCTACTGCTGCGTACACTGCATCGTAATTTGGTTCGACGCCTGGGTTGGCAGTTACTTCTGCGAAGGAGATTGTGCCGTTGGTATCGATTACGAATGTTGCGCGCACTGAGCGTGTAAGGCCTTCGATGCCGGCGAAGTTGTGAAGTGCCACATCGTATTTGTTGATGGCGTCAAGGCTCCAGTCCGAAAGGATTGGGAAGTGCAGGTCGTTGGCAGCTGCAAAGGCCTTGTTCGAAAATGGCAGGTCCGCTGCAACACCAAGCACAGTTGCATTCATGCTGTTCAGGCGCTGAAGAGCCCCTTGAAATGTGCAGAGTTCAGCTTGGCATACGCCAGTAAAGGAAGCTGGGAAAAAGGCAAGGACGACTTTTTGTCCTATGAATGATGAGAGCGACACGGGCTGCATGTCGGCATTAAGGAGCGTGAAATCTGGTGCTGTGGTTCCTACTGCTAGAGCCATGGTAATCTCCGAATGAAAGGATGTAAAAAAAGTTGTTGTGTGTAAGGATTGCAAACGTACGGACTCGGTGCAACATTCTGCCGTACTATGAAGTTTCCCTGTATATATTGCGAAGCCGACAACGAATTGTAAACTAGGGGAGACGCTCATGGCGTTTGAATTACGGTTTCGTAAAGATATTTCGCAGCTTCAGAGCGACGCAGCGCACAATACTGAGCTGAAGCGTACGCTTGGTCCGGTGAACCTCATCAATCTTGGTATTGGTGCGATCATTGGTGCCGGACTCTTCTCGCTTACCGGGATAGCTGCCGCAGAACACGCTGGGCCGGCTGTTTCACTGTCGTTCGTGATCGCAGCCATTGGCTGTGCGTTCGCCGGTCTCTGCTACGCTGAGTTTGCTGCGATGATTCCTGTTGCCGGTAGCGCATACACCTACGCGTATGCCACGATGGGCGAGCTCTTTGCGTGGATCATCGGCTGGGACTTGGTGCTTGAATATGCCGTTGGTGCATCAACAGTTGCCGTTTCGTGGTCGGCCTACCTTGCGAAGTTCTTGGCCTATTTCAAGATTCAACTGCCCACGGCATTCTCAATGTCCTATTGGCAGACACCGCCCGGGTCTACAGAACATGGTCTTGTAAACCTTCCTGCCATGATCATCGTGTTCGCAGTGTCGCTACTGCTGATTCGCGGTATTCAAGAGTCGGCCCGTGCAAATGCCTTTATCGTTGGACTCAAAGTAGCTGTTGTTATCATCTTTATTGGTCTAGGCTTTGCCTACATCAACGCCGATAACTACGCAGAGTTCATCCCAGCTAACACCGGCGCGTTCGGTCACTTCGGATGGAGTGGTGTTCTCAAGGCAGCCGGCATGGTGTTCTTTGCCTTCATCGGTTTTGACGCGGTCTCGACAGCTGCACAGGAAGCGAAGAACCCACAAAAAGATATGCCGATCGGTATCCTTGGATCGCTCATCATTTGCACAATTCTCTACGTGCTGTTCTCTTTTGTGATGACGGGTGTTGCCAACTATAAAGAGTTCGCCGGTGTTGCCGCTCCAGTTGCGGTTGCAATCGAAAAGATGGGTGTTTCGTGGTTAGGGCCAGCAATCAATCTTGCTATCATTGCCGGCTACTCCAGCGTGATTCTGGTGATGTTGCTGGGTCAGTCACGCGTGTTCTACACGATGTCAAAAGACGGTCTGCTGCCAAAGCTGTTCTCCGATACGCATCCCAAGTACAAAACACCATGGAAGTCTAATCTGCTGTTTGCCCTTGTCGTGAGCTTGTTCGCTGGATTTGCACCGATCGCGCTCGTAGGCGAGATGACGTCTGTAGGTACACTCTTCGCATTTGTCGTTGTCTGTGCTGCAGTACTTATCCTGCGCTACAAGGAGCCAAACCGTGAGCGTCCGTTCAAGACACCACTCGTGCCATTGATTCCAATTCTGGGCATTCTTTCATGCGGCGGTTTGTTGGTATCACTTTGTGTGAGCGACTACCTGCATGCAATGCGTCTTGTTGTCTGGCTTGCAATCGGACTTGTCTTCTATCACATGTATGGCAAGAAGCATTCACTTGTTCGTAAGGCGCAGGCATGAGTTTCCGCCGCTCGCTCGGACTCTTTGACTCTACAATGATTGTCGCCGGATCCATGATTGGGTCCGGCGTTTTCATAGTTAGTGCAGACGTTGCTCGCACGGTCGGCTCGCCAGGCATGATGCTGGTAGTCTGGCTTGTTACGGGGCTTATGACGCTTATCGCAGCGCTTACGTATGGAGAGCTTGCAGGGCTCTTCCCACACGCTGGTGGACAATACGTCTACCTGCGCGAGACGTTTGGCAAGCTGCCCGGATTCCTTTACGGGTGGACGCTTTTCACGGTCATTCAAACCGGAACAATTGCGGCCGTGGGCATGGCGTTTGCCAAGTATACGGCGCAACTTGTACCTGCTCTTGGCGAATCAAACGTATTGGTATCTGCAGGCCCCCTGCATGTGAATGCAGCGCAAGTCTTTGCGATATCGAGCATCGTTTTCCTCACGTGGATCAATGCTCGAGGTGTCGCACTCGGCAAGCTCATTCAAAACACGTTTACGTCTACCAAGATCATCAGCGTGGTTGCTATCGCCATCGCTGGACTTATCTACGGGTTTACCAGCGGGACATTTTCGCTGCACATGTCTGCATTGTGGACGGATGCCGTTACGCCTGTTTTGCCGCAGCTGTCAGCTGATGAGTTCAGTTCCTTTGGCTTTGCTTCACGCATGGGAATCCCATTTCTCGCTGCAATCGCTGTTGCAATGGTTGGCACAGTATTCTCAAGTGATGCATGGAACAACATTACGTTTGCAGCTGCTGAGGTGAAGGAACCTACAAAGACCATTCCGCGTGCGCTCTTTATCGGCGTTACGCTCGTAACAGCATTGTACCTGCTGACAAACCTTGCCTTTGTTGCCGTTATGCCCATTGTGCAGGATCCGCACGGTGCTAGTGCATTTGAACGGGGCATTGCTTTTGCGACCAACGATCGCGTAGGAGCTGCTGTGGCCGACGTAATTTTTGGCGGTCCCGGCGCGATCATTATGTCGGTGCTCATCATGATTTCAACCTTCGGATGTAACAACGGAATTATCCTGAGCGGCTCACGCGCATACTATGCCATGGCGCAGGACAAGTTGTTCTTTGCCAAGGCTGCTCAGTTGAATGAACGGGGCGTACCAGCATACTCACTCTGGATGCAAGCTCTCTGGGCAAGTGTGTTGTGTCTGAGTGGTAAGTACGGAGACCTTCTCGACTATGTCGTGTTTGCCGTTCTCTTGTTCTATATCCTGACGGTGCTCGGCGTTTTCAAGCTGCGCATTACGCAGCCGAATCTCGAGCGTCCCATCAAAGCAGTAGGCTACCCGATATTGCCTGCTCTCTATATCGCGGCAGCATTAGCCATCTGCATCTCGCTCCTCGTGTACAAGCCTAACTACAGCTGGCCTGGACTGATCATTGTGGCCATTGGGATACCTGTCTACTACGGTTGGAATCGCAGGAATAGCTAGGTACGAGGGTATGCAGGGGTATGCAGGGGTACGGGGTACTACCTAATGATTGTAAGTGGTTGGGTCAATGACTGGTTGCGAACCCTTACTACGACACGGTAGGTGCCAGCTGCCATGTTGCTGACGTCGAAACCTATGTTGTGCGAGCCGATCGAGAGAGCATCGAAACGTTGAGTCTGCAGGATACTGCCTGTAATGTCGATGATTTCGATTGAAACAGGAGTCTCGACACCAAGGCTAAGTGCAATGTTGACTGATGTAGATGCAGGGTTTGGGCCCACGGCAATGTTGATCGATGTGTTGGTGCTGCCTTCTGCGACGTCTGTTGTGATTACGCTTGCAATGCGACCTTTGCCCATCTCATGATAGGAGCCACTTGCGAGTTCGCGCACAGCGAGTGTCTTGACCATGTACTCGAGTGTGCCGTCGTTGACGAGTGAATCTTTAAAAGTAAGCTTCGTTATCATCGTCGGCGTTAGCTGTGTCCATTTCTTTGTGCCAGCCTTACGACGGTAGACCAGATAGCCCGCGGCATCTGCTCCGGGTGAGTTCCAAGTGAGGTTCACGATGTTTGGATACTCTGTTGCAGCGGTGAGTGTTGCTACAGAAGGGATAGGCTTTGTGGTGGCCCGCAGTGTAGGATCTCCCATGAGTGCGATATGCACCTGACGATCACCTGCCGAAGCGATGCTGTTCCCTTGCGCTCTTACAAAGATGTTCGGGATGTAATTGCCAAGCTGCCCCCCAACGATCGTCTGGTTGTTTTGCGAGAGCTTGGCTCCATATCCGATTGTTTCACCGAGCGCCATGTGGTGTATGTACCAGTGTGGGCGTCCGGACCAGCCACAAGTGAGTACGCGTGGGTTCGAGGCGAGCGTTGAGCGCATGAAGTTGTTCTTCGTATCCCAGTCGCCAAAGTAACTGCCGAACATCATGGTAAAGACAGCGTTCACTGGTTTGGTAGTCATATCTGTAGAGCTACCAACGCCCCCTGCAGAAACATCAGTACCTCCGCCGCATCCATACGCTAGCAGGTAGACGTTCGGTCCAGCCAGATCGGTAAAAATGTCGCCTGCACGAACTGTAGACTCACCGCCAAACACAGGGAATGTGCGCCATGCACTGGCGGCGAACACCTCACCATAGGTGCCAAAGTTGTCATCGATAACGCCACCCACGGCCACGTTCCATTGGTTAGAACGATACTCGTGGTTCTTCTTGAAGTAGGCACGCAGCAATTCGAGTTCGCTCTTGGTGAAGGCCGGGAGATTGTAAAAATCGATACGACCTACGGGGATGTCAACATCGGTAGCAAACTGACTTTGGTCGAACTTGCCGTCTCCGGGTACGTTGTTGTTGGCTGGACGACTTGTATTTGCCTGGTTGGCGATGCGATCTGTGTAACTGCCGTTGTGGTCACCATAGATGCCATCAGCAGGCCATGCGCCAACGTGGTCAGGGTGTCCGTCGGGATAGATCGTACCTGAATAGGGAACGGCAACCCGTCCAACCAGAACGATAGAACCAATGTCCTTTGGACCTCCGTCCCATTCTTCCTTGATCACTGCACGTGTTTGTTTGACTCCATTCGAATCAAACTTCTCGGCGCGAGGCACATTGCGAATAGTTACGTCCCAGCCCTCATTCTCGAGGTCTGCTTGAAACGTTGCAAGCTCGCTCGCAAGCGACGTGCGCAGTGTTTCGTCAACAAGCACCAGTGCGCGCTCCCGCGGAGCTGGCGGTGCCAGGATGCCAGCGTGAATGTAGCCAGTAGAAAAGTACTCCGCATAGATTGGATTGCCAGTAGCGGAATCCTTGCCGGTTTGCTTTCGGTTAGAGCGAAGAAGACGATACTCGAATGATTCGCCAACCTTCACATTGTTATCGGCCCACGTAGTGGCGGCACCAACAACCGAATCCAGTATCGTGGATGGAAAACGGGCCGTTTCCTTGGTCTTACGAAAGACATACACCACCTGCTGACTTGGATCCTTGTCCCAAGAAAGTAGGATCGATGGAGTTGGTGACTGTTTAACGGTCGCCGAGACCATAACAGCAAACTCCTTTGGGCTCTGTGCACTGGCCTCTACGACCACACAAACCATGCATAAAAGCGCAACTGCGCAGGTAATCAAGGAGCGAATCAATGTTCTCATCGTAGCAGCCCGATTTGTGCAAAACAAGTACGTAAAAGTTACGACGTTTTCAGACTCTATGATGTCTTGAGTTCGTATCTTTTCCGTGGCTCAATCTTGTTAGGAAACGCCTATGAATACGGTGCTACGCCTTCTCGTCCTGCTCGCAATCTGCGGCTCGGCTTCACAGCTCTGGGCGCAATATCCCGCGTCGTGCGATACACGCAAGGAATGCGTTGGGCAGGCGGTTTCTCTTACGGTTACCACCGGACGCAGTCAGCACTTTATCGAGCTCGCAAAGAATCCCATCAAGATGCGTCAGACAGCACTTACCTTCGAGTTATGGGCTAAGATCGACAAGCAGGCTGGGCAACGTCAGTATGTAGGGGGCTTGTGGGGTCCGAATAGTGATTTCAACGATGTGTTTGTATTGTACATCGACCAGAACGACCAACTTACGTTCGAGGTTAACGGTGATGATGGCCCCCTTCAATCAGTTGATAACACGATAGTCCGTACCGATGCATCCACGCTCTATGGAGCGTGGCACCATTATGCTGCAGTGTTTGATGGAACAACGCAGTCTGTTTCGATCTATGTGGACGGCGTATTGGCTGGCGGCCCCGTGCGCAACTCGGCACACCCGGCCAATTACTTACGTCCGCTCGATAGAGGAGACCTCCCGCTTCTGATCGGTTCGTTCAACGGTGTTGCAGATAACGCGACGGTGAATCGTACGCTCAAAGGTATGGTAGATGAGATTCGTATCTGGGAGCGTGCACTTGACTCTGCCACGATATTCTGTCAGAAAGACCGTTCACTCAATGGCAACGAAACAGGATTGCGCGTCTATCTGCGGTGCAATGAATCAGTAAACAACATTACATCGTGCTGCGATGCAACAGGCAATGCCCATACCGGTCTTTTACGCTCTGGTGCATCAAACCAGCGCTCAGACCGGGCTGTGCCGCGCACACTTTCTGTTGTGCCGCCCTCGATCAAGGATACCGTCAAATGCGACTCGGTAACGTCGTGGACCTTTACGATCAATGATGCGGCGCCGTGTGGAAGTTCTGCTTCGCTAGTGATGCGCGGTCCTGACGCATCCAAGTTCAAGGTCAACCCAGCCTCGGTCAACCTTGTGCCTGGCGTTCCCGTTACCGTCACACTTACCTATACCGGAACCAACGTTGGCCAGTTCACAGATACGCTCGAGATCAGGCCGACCAACCGCTGCGGACTTCCGAACACACAAGTGCGCCTCGATCTTGTCCGTATCACGGAAACGGGCGTAACAAGGGGGTCGCTAACGTTTGACACACTTTGGGTTGGTTGCGTAGACAAGACGTACATTGATTCGACGTTCGAAATCTGCAACACGTCCGACCTCGTTGGACAGCCGCGTACGTTGACCATTCAGAGTGTTCTTGCCAAAGAACCAAAGAGCTATCAGGTTGTTGGCGTCACATGGCCGATTCTGCTGCCGCCCGGCAAGTGCACCACCCTCGTGGTACGATCCTTCGTGCGCGATACGACAGCTGATTACCTCGACACGCTTGAGATAAAGACTGATGACCGATGCCAACGTACACCGATACGAATGCCCATCATCGGCAGGACACAGGAAGTTATCTCGATCAGAAATCCAGGTGGAACAAGGCGTATCGATACCATGCGTTTCGAGGCCACATGTCCTGGACTGCTGAGTGCGCCACAGAACTATGTGTGGCAGAATCTTACGTTAACGCCAATGCAGATTGATACCGTCATCGTACCGAAGGACTTTACGCACTACCGAATAAGGTTCCCTGCCATTCTGCAGCCGAAGACCGGTCAATCGCCGATAGCAGTTCGATTCTTACCTCGTCAGCCCGGAGTGGTCTTCGATTCTATCGTCATTAAGACAAGCATTCAAGGATGTAAGATCGAGAAGAAGATCTACGTTACTGGGCGTGGACTTGATAACAAGGTAGAATGGTCGATCAACGGCCTTCTCGACTTCGGTAATGTGATTGTGGGACAGCAGAAGACGATGCAGGTTCGTGCGCGCAACAACAGCAAGTACGACGCGCTTAACGTAGCGCTCTACGTAGAGCGCGGCGAAGCCTTTGCTCTGCTTGGAGGCACTGGACGCACAATTCAGCCCGGCGATTCGGTGTTGATCCCAATCACATTCCGTCCAACAGACTCGCTCGATTACATAGACAAGCTCTGCCTGTTCGAGACACGCTGTTACACGGTAGACTGCATCGAGTTGAAGGGCAAGGGTGTGCTCGAAACATTTAGGTTTCAGCCTCTTGTGATGGAAACACAAAATGTGATCTCTTGTCAAACACGTGATGACAGCGTCTTCGTTGTTAACATGACAAATTCAGCTCGCACGATTGACTCAATGCGGTTCGTTGATCAAAGTGGTGGTCGTTTGCAGATCATCGATCCACCTGGCGGTATCGACGGCAAGACGTTTGCGATCCCGGCGCGCGACTCACTGCGCATCAGAACGCGATACACGCCTAACGACCCGTCGCGTGATAGAGCTGATAGGGCATACATACGATTCAGAGATCAGACACGCGCAGAATGGCAGGTACAGCTTATCGGCACGTCTGTAGCGCCAAAGATCTTTATCACGCAACTCACGGCATTTGGCGTGGTCGAGGCCGGAGATGTTAAGCGTCAGCAGCTGATCCTCGAAAACACGTCGTCTCTGCCTGTGCGCGTTGATTCACTCACGATTGGTGCAGGATTTACGATTATCTCGACAAGTAGGGCGCTGCCACTCACATTGCAGCCCCGTGATTCAATACGCATTGAGATTGAATTCCGTCCGACGGCTGCCATGGATTATGCTGCGGACATCACAGCATACTCATCCGATCCATGCACGGTTGTTGGTAAGGGGCGCATCACCGGTCGAGGAGTCATCATCAAACTCGAAAGTGCGCTCAGTCTTGTGAACTTTGGATACACGCGGCCATGCGAATGCATTGAGCGTACTATCGAGATGCTGAACGGATCGTTGCGATTTGATATGACAATTGACTCGATCTGGATTGACTCTGTTGGTGTTCCTGGAGGTAAACCGCAGTTCTATACGTGGAAATCAAGATTCTCCCCTAACGGTACAACGCCATATAAGGTGCCACCTGGTGAGCGAGACACAGTATACATAACGTTCTGTCCGCGTACACCGGCAGACAGCACACAAATGGAGTGTCGTGCAGCCATGCACATCAAGGCATTCGGTTCTCAGTGGAGCAATACACTCGAAACATTCTTGATTGGCAAACGTGCACTATCATTTAGGCCTACGCCAACATCGCGACAGTTCCCGTACGGTGTTATTGATGTGTTGAGTCCGGCTGCATTGAGTGTTGTTCTAAAGATCCCGGACTTCCGCCTCAATCCTACTCAGGATCAGGTAGTCATTGATTCAATCACCTTCGAGCCCAACGACCGTGTGTTCTTTATCACTGCGCCAACGACCTTCCCACAAGTGGTAAATCCTGGAGACTCCCTGGTCGTACAGTTCAGACAGAGGCCACGCGCCCCGAAGGACTACCGCGCCCGCATGAAGTTCTGGTTCAGCAAGCCATGCACGGGTTGGGATACAACAGTACTGGTTCGCGGAGGGGGCTTCGCACAAACCAAGGGCCTTCAGTTTACCTTTGATCCGAAGCGTGCGCTCCCTGACACATTTGCCATGATCTCTTGCGACACACTGGCTGTGCCGCTCTACAGTTCTATAGTGATCGATGCTACGGTTGTTGATATCACAACGCGTGTTGATTTCGATTCAACGCAGCTGCGCCTGCTCGACATTACTTCGCCCCTTACTGGCAATCAGTGTACATCGACTACCGGTGGGGTAAAGTTTGGTCCGTCGATCATTACAGCCCCTTCCCCATATGGTGGGCTGAGCGTAAAGCTGAAGAACTTCTGTGGTATTGATTCAATTACGCCGTTCGCTACAATGCGATTTGTAACGCTAAACAATAATCGCGCGAACAGCAAGCTAACGATCGACAGTATCAACTTTGATACTGAAGATGTGATTCTTTATCGACTGATTGCCTCGGGTGATAAGGGTACCATCATAGCGCTCAAATCCGATATCAATATATCGCAGCCGGTGCAGTTTGACTCAGTGCGCATTCTCGAGTGTGCAGACCGCACACTAACAGTCGTTAACACAGGCGATGTTCCCAATGCTGTGAATCAACTCTTAGACCTTCCGCGCTACACGACGATTTTCTCGAGTACGCCGCCAATTGGCGACTCCGTACAACCCGGTGATTCTGCTGTCGTAACGCTGCGGTTCTGTCCGCGTTCCGAAGAAGGCATCGACACAAACGTGACTGTCGTTAGCGCATATCCGTGCGATGTTCGCGATACAACGTCGGTGGCCGGATTCGGCTATGCTCCAGAGTTCGCCGTTGGCATGCTTCCGACGCAGAAGTTCTTCATCAGTGATACAATTCGGGGCGGTATTGGTGACACGATCGACGTTCCAGTAATGATCGATAAGGATATATCTGCAACGTATGGAGGTGTTGAGTACTTCCTAAACGGCCTTAACTATGACGTGTCTGTCAAATACGCTCCGCGGTCGCTCAAGTACATCGGACCATCGTTCCTGTCGAAGCCAACACGCATGACAGTTACTGAGTCATCGTTGGGCTCTGTGGACATTGCGGTGCGACAGGCAGACACCACACGATCGGGTCCAATTGCCACACTTCGATTTGTTGTTGCCGTCCCAGAAGTGTCGCAAACGGACGTGATGGTTGAGAATAGCGGCTTTTTGTCGGACTCTATTCAATTCCTCGACATCCTACCTCAAGGCGGAACCAGTCCATTCGTAACATCCGGCAAATGCAATATCTCAGTTGTCAAGTTCGCGAGTGTTGGCAAGCCACGTCTGTCTGTGCATCCACAACCAGCCATCGATAACGCCGTTGTGACCTTCCGCATGCAGGAGACGGTGCCTGTTATGCTCGAGATCATCGACTCTCGTGGTAGCACTGTAGAGACCATGCTTGATGGTTCGATCACCCTTTCAGGGGGCGAGTATGCACTCAAGATCAATACTGCGAACTATCCTGCAGGGTTGTACTTCGTGCGCATTTCGGCTGGAGTGTTCAGCTCGACATCGTCGTTGATGATTTCGAAGTAAGCTGAATGGCTCATTACGACGTTGTCGTTCTTGGTGCAGGTGCGGCCGGCTTGTTCTGTGCCGCACAGGCTGCTGCATGGGGCAAGCGCGTTGCAGTTCTTGAACATAACGACAGACCAGGCAAGAAGATCCGGATCTCTGGTGGTGGCCGCTGCAACTTTACGAACCGCATCGTGACGCATCAGAATTTCATTTCAGAGAATCCCGATTTCGCTCGCTCTGCTCTAGCACGATACACGCCTGATGATTTTATCGCCATGGTTGATGCCCATGGTATCTCGTGGCATGAGAAGACGCTAGGACAGTTGTTCTGCGACGGATCTGCGCAGCAGATCATCGATATGCTCCTTGCAGAGTGCGAACAGGCAAACGTTGATCTGCATTTCGGCATCGCAGTCAAGAACGCAAGTCATAACGGACAGTTCACTATCGCAACGAGTAGTGGAGACGTTACAGCTGATGCCCTTGTGGTAGCAACAGGTGGACTTAGCATCCCATCGCTGGGTGCAAGTGATCTTGGATACCGGATTGCCAAACATTTTGGGCACAGTATCGTTGAGCCCCTTCCCGCGCTGGTGCCGCTTGTGTTCCCGCAGCAACAATGGTCTCGGTTCGCAGCGATCTCGGGTGTAAGTACAGAGGCTATCGTGAGGGCAGGCAGTGCGGTGTTTCGAGAGAATATCTTGGTCACGCACAAGGGGTTAAGCGGTCCAGCCATTCTACAGATATCAACGTATGCCAGGCACAACACAAGCTTTACAATAGATCTCTTACCAAACGTACCGGCCGAAGATATCGTAGCTGATTTCCCGTCGGAGAAGCGTTATCTGAGTACGATCCTACGTGGATTTCTCCCTCAGCGGTTTATCGATGCATGGCCTGATGAAAACCTTCATGTTCCAGTCAATTCCATTATGCGCGCTGCAACAGAACAAACGTTACAGAATCTGCATGAATGGAAGCTGAACTTTCAGAACACCGAAGGTTACGCAAAGGCAGAGGTCACGTCCGGTGGCGTTGATACACGTGAGCTGTCATCGAAGACGATGGAGAGCAAACGTCAGAATGGATTATACTTTGTTGGAGAGGTTGTAGATGTAACAGGATGGCTTGGAGGTTACAACTTCCAATGGGCATGGAGCTCTGCATTTGCAGCAGGAGCGTCGCTTAGGCAGTAGCTCGCTTGTGCTCCACTGTGAAGGTCGCTGGTATTCCCTTGACGATGGCCTTTGTGAAGACCAATGTTGTACGCACACGTTCGCACGTTGGGTAGGCCGCCAGACACATCTCAGCATACGCATTCATCTGGCTGCGGTATTGGTGGCCGTAACTCTGAATGTCTTCCTCTGATGCCAGCGAATTCGTCTTCCAGTCCCACACTTCGATCGTACCGTCTGCATTCGTGAATCTAACGTCGAGCACTCCGTGAAGTAACGTGTCGCCATTGATGAAGGCAAGTTGCTGCTCAATACGTGCTGATCGCAGTTCCTGGGATCTGTCCTGAACTACGGTGGAGCGTAAGACGGTAAAGACCTCCTCGGCGGCTTGTTGCGATTGTTTGCGCGAGAGTCCACTACCATGCATGAATTGTATGATTCGCTCCATGAGCGAGGTATCATTGATATCGATGCTCTCTTTGATCAACAATGCAATTGCAGCATGGATAACTGTCCCTATGCCGGATCCTGCCTTGCTGCCATGGGAATGAGCAGGAGCTTGATACTCCACAAGAGCACTTGGAGTTACCGTCGAAAGTGGCAACGCCTCGATCGGGAATGTCATATCAGCGCTTAACATCAAACTGTCGTCGATCGGTGCATAAGGTTGTGCGGGAGCAGATAGATCATACGTGTGCTCGACAGCATCCTGATAGGCAAGTACTCCCATTTGCAGCATCCCCAGGCGTCCGGACTGCTGCTTGCTCTGCCATGTGTCGGGAAGGCTTATCACCAATTCATGCTTAGCACGCGTCAGGGCAACATAGAGCAGTCGTCTATCTTCAGCTTTGCGACGAATCGTTGCTATCCATTTGTTACAAATATGAGATACACTTGCTGGCTGTGGCTCAAGTAATGAAGGATCCGAAATGCTTCGATACTCATTCGGCATGGACAACGTTAGGCCAATCTCCGACGTTTCGACGTAGCTGTCTGAGCGGCTTCGGCTGGAAAGTCCCGCAATGACGACTACATCAAACTCAAGCCCCTTAGCACCATGAAGCGTCATGATATGAACTGCATCATCGTCGCTAAGGACCACACCTTCTGCTTCGCTATCAGAATCGCTGACCTCGATTGCACGCAGGACATCGTAATGCGACTTACCGCCCTGCATGGTTATGTCTCTACAAATGGAAATCAGTTTATCAACGTTGGCAACCATTTGGTCATAGCGTACTTCTGGTGCAACCGTAGAATGCCAGGAAGTGTGCTCCAACATGCGGTCCATGACAACGTACGCCGGCTCCTGTGCGAGCTGCTGTGAATACATCGAAAAGAACTCATACGCACGTGTTTGCATGGGGCTTGCAGTGCCTGCATAGACAAGTCGGTAGAGTCCATCCTGAATGCTTGATGCGCGCCCGCTTAGTGCCGCTCGTGTTATGTCTAGATCTGTGCATCGCAGCAATGGGGAACGCATTGCAGCAGCAGTTGCCAAGTTATTCGTCTGCTCAAGGCAGGCAGTGATTGCATTACGAAGATCTGCAACCTCCGGCCTACTGAAGAAAGATCTTCCGCCGTAAATCGTGAATGGGATGCCATACGGCCGCAGTGCCTGGGCGATGGCAGCCTTGAATTCATTCTTCGGCACCAGAACGCCGATATTCTTCGGACGCACCGCACCGGTTGTGTTGCGCGTAAGTGCATCGAGTATCGCGCGCGCCACATGGTCGGCTTCTTGCTGTCCAAGGTCATCATCGTCGCCAACTGATGAATCATTTGCTGGTATGCAGACAACATGGACGCGCCTCGTGTCTGGATCTCGTTCAAGTTCTAGTCCCGGTACAAGGGGCTCATAGGGCACATCGTAGTCAAAGGCGGAATTCTGCAAGACATCTGCGTCCAGGAAGAAGGCCTTACACATGCTGTTTACGGCATCGCACAGATCGGGATGCATGCGAAAAGACTTGGTTAGCAGCCGCAAGCCATCGTCTGCTATGCTGCGTCGATTGGCAGTTGCAATTTCATGGCGTGCACGCCGAAACAACCGAACATCAGCGTTGCGGAACTGGTAGATGCTCTGTTTATCATCACCAACGACAAATACTTTCGTCGAAGGGTCTGTGCTACCTCGCAGCTCAGGAGCAACCAGGGTTAGCAGATAGAATTGAGTTGGGTCGGTGTCCTGAAACTCGTCAATCATTATGTGCGCTATGCTCGAGCGCACTGCAGCTTGGATGTCGACGTCCTCCAGCAGTCTTATCGATTCATAGATCATGTCATCAAAGTCTATCACATTGCGGTTACGCTTGCGCTCGGCAAACTCTGTGCTTGCCATAACTGCGAGCTCGGCAATGATCTTGGTGACATGAACCAGTATGGTCTCTGTAGTCTCGGTCCACTTCGTCGATAAAAGCTCTACGTGTGCCTTTGAAAACTCTTTTGATTCCGGAAAGGCCTCTTCCTGCTTTGCGTGTTTGTCGAGTTTCTTCTTATTGTATCGCAGAGAATCAGTTAAGAATTCCTTCTTCAATGCAACAAAGTCATCGCAGCATTGGTCGTCGTATCCATGCGCGTTGATATGCTCGATCAAACTGTTACACTGCTGAAGGCATGCATTGAAACAGTTGATTGATGTCAGTGGCTGCAGTGCCACCACGAGTTGTTCAAAAACCTCGAGTGCAATACGCTGCTGCATGGCCATTGCCTGCTGCTGACGTTCCTTCAGAATGAAATCATTGCTGGTGGCAAGTAGTATTTCTGCTTGTATGATGCGCGAGCGATCACGCGCGATTGAACGCACAAGTGTCTCGAGCGTATCGATGGAAGTTTGTTCGATGCACCGCACAACAGACTCATACATCGGATGTGAAGGCTGCAAGACACGCTGCAGCATGGATGTAACTGCAGAGGCAAGAATTGCATTGCTCTCTCGTTCCTCAGCATCACGCACGTCGAAAGCTATGTCTACTACGTCTGCATATTGCCGCACCAGACCAGCACAAAAACTATGGAAGGTGCTAATGCGCGCCTTGGCAAGTGACCGTACAAGTGCATGTAATCGAGCGATAAGTTCATGGTCGGACAGATATGCATGATACTGCTCGCGTTCTTTGGGGTCTGCAAGCAACTCCTCAATCCGCTCATACACGCGTGTGCGCATCTCGGCAGCTGCCGCCTTGGTGAACGTGATGGCAACAACCTGCTCAATGGGTACGTCGTCGATGACGATGATGCGAAGAAAACGCTCAATCAATATTCGCGTTTTGCCCGATCCTGCATTGGCAAGTACGGCACAATGAAGGTGTCGGTCGAGCGCTGCGAGCTGCTGTTGATTGAGAGGATGTCCCATCTTACTCGCCAATCGGAAGCAGCGAGGTTGTACTCCATCTCGCTGGCTTACAATACTTGCTAGCTACACGCTGCACGTCGGCAAGTGTTACCGATTCAAGCGCATCGATCGTCTGACGCGGATCTTCTGGATAACCCTCTTCCATGATTCCTTTGCCAAGAAGCGTCATGCGCGAGGTAAGCGACTCCAGAGACATGAGCTTGCTGGCTCGTAGCTGGGCCACTGCACGCTTGCGTTCCGAAACAGTAATGCCATCGGCAGAAAGTGCAGATAGGATGGTCGAGATCTCACGATCTACGCGCGCACGTTGCGTCTCATCAATGCCAGCATAGATCGCCATGATGCCGCAGTCCAAGAAAAGCTGCAGCTGCGAATAGACCGAATAGGCTAGTCCGCGAGATTCGCGGAGTTTGACATTCAGACGCGAAGACATGCCATCACCCAACACGACGTTCAGGATTTGGAGTGCGTGCCGATCGGCATGATGATAACCAGTGGTCGGGCATTGCCACAACACATGAGCTTGTTGTGTCTGTTTGCGGTACTCTTGGTGGGTTGGCTTTGCAGGTTGGGGCGCAACGCGAGTGGTGCGTGTGCGGGAGCGCCCAAGACCACGCATGGACTGTTCAATGTGTTCTGCAAAGGTGTCGATGTCATGGTTCCCGCTGATGGCAATGATCACATTGTCGGGTGTATAGTGCTGTTTATGAAAGCGCACGATATCGGTACGCTTGAGTGACTCGACATCCTGAACAGTGCCAACTATGGAAGAACCGATGGCATCGACCGGAAAGAGCTGCTGTTCTCCGAGATCAAAGATGTGTTCTTCAGCTTCATCCTCGTATGAACGGATCTCTTCGACAATAATGGTGCGTTCCTTTTCGACATCATCGGCATCGAACACAGGGTTGACCACAACATCGGCAAGTGTAGTGGACACGTCAAGCAGGTGTTCACGAAGGGTGCGAACGTAGTAGCAGGTTTCTTCCTTTGTTGTGTAGGCGTTTGCATAGGCACCGCGATTCTCGAAGTCGCGCGAGATCTTCGATGTGGTACGTAGAGCTGTTCTGCGAAATGACGTATGCTCTACGAAGTGAGCAACCCCCGACTTCCCAGGCGGCTCGTCTCGCGTGCCTGCCTTAACCCAAATGCCAAGCGCGCATGAGTCAACCGAGCCCACGTAGTCGGATACAAGGCGAATACCATTTGAGAGTATAAGTTCAGTTGGTGGTGTCCAGACGGAGCGCTGCGTATGCTTCATAGGCAACGAAGATAACCACCTGCCGCGTTGTCTTACGACCCATGTTGATAGCAGAACCTGGCTGGGGCCTTTACCGTTCGCTTACAACGGTTCCCAGTCTTGGTAGTGCCTTCGCATTGGCGACTGGCTGAAGCCGGTTGCGAAGCGGGTGAGCTCTGCGACGTTATTGCAGGCAAGGCCGGAAGGTTGGCCGGCCGGGTCGTTACCTCGATACTTGTAACGGGATGAATCTCCCAGGGAGATCCACGCCAAATCCTGGAACCTCCAGATCCTGCCGACTCGTCGTCGTGCATTGCATCGTAGAATGCCCAGCCCCTTACCTTGACCCATCTGCCTTTGAACTTGTCAACCAGTGCCTGCTGCGACCAATCAACTCCGCGTTCTTTCATGAGCTGTCGAAGCCGCGGCGTAATCTCGGCTATGAGGAGATGTTCTTTGACGCCAGTCTGCATGGGATTGATCGTAAGCTCAATATGCGCATCCCTGTGCCAGGGGTCTTTGGAACCACAGTTCACAGACTCGATGGCACCGAGCTTTATCTCCTCGATATAGGCGGTGATCTCTACGGCGTCACCTTCTCGAAATGATGTTGGATGTTCCCGTGAAGTAAGTAGTGTTACAAAATCGACACTGCGATTGACCTGTTTGTCGGTTGGTACATCGAAGCGATTCTTCTTCTGATTAAGCGTACGCACATCAGAGCGAACAGCAGACCCCTCCATGCCGCAGGTATCAAAAACAGGCTGCGCATGTAAAGTAGCGCAGGCAAGTACAAGAGTGATGAGTATGGCAATCATGCGACGGATGTAACGGACCAAGACAGGTCTCTTCCTGCCCACATGGGAACGACGTCGTCATAGCGCTCGGGAATTGTCATCGTCGTGTTCGTCAGTGTCACGAGCTTCTTCGGTGGTGTAAGGCGATAGAGCTGCTGTGCTGTGTCGGAGACGAATGCCTGCAGATTGTCGAGCTTGTCGTGCTTTTCGAACAACTCGGCCAGCATTGGCAGCAGAATCGGTGCCGTGAAGACACCAGCAGCGCAACCTGGGCACTCTTTCTTGTCACGTGGATGTGGGGCAGAATCACTGCCCATCATCAGCTTCGGATGGGCGCTAAGCGCCGCCTGGAGAAGCGCTTCTCGGTCTTCCGGACGCTTTGCAATCGGCTTGCAGAATAGGTGTGGGTTTAGCAAGCCCCCTGCTACATCATCAAGTGTGATGATCAGGTGATGCGGCGTTACTGTAGCCCGTAGGTTCTCGAATTCATCAAGTAATCCAACAGCTTTTGCTGTCGTGATATGCTCCATGGTAATGCGAAGCCGGGGCCAGCGCGTTGCAAGTGCTCGATACACCTCGCAGAATTCTGCTTCGCGATCCATGACGAATCCATGTGTCTCGCCATGGACAAGCAATGGGATGTCGAGTTCCTGCATCGCATCGAATACATGCGCCATAGACATGATCTCTTGGACGCCACCATCGCTGTTGGTTGTTGCTCCCGCAGGGTAGAGTTTTATCCCGATGATATGGGGTTTAGCAGCTTCAAGCTCAGTATAGCTGTAGCCGCGGAAGAACAGCGTCATGTATGGATCGAATGTATGACCAGCGCACGCCTGTTTGACCTCTTCGGTATACCAGAGCAGACGTTCTTGGGTGTCGACAGGCGGCAAGAGATTCGGCATGATCACGCCCCCTGCAAAATGATGTGCAGAGAGTGGTGCGACAACGCGAAGCATGTTGTCTTGACGAAAATGAATGTGCATGTCAAGAGGCGAATGCAGTGTGATTTCCATCATGCGTTGCTATAGTGTGGTACATCGTCCAATTGTTTCAGGCTTCCGTCAGCTAACATCTGCGCGCAATATGCAACGTTGCCATTGGTCAGCAGAATGTAAGGTGCCTTGAGCTGCATGTTATACCAAGCAGTCTGTCTCAGTGTATCGTCGGTGATCTTTACGGAAGGGGCTTTGCACTCAATCAGCAGGTAGGGGTGCAGGTGGGCATCATGCCACAGGAGATCGTAGCGCAACCCTCCGTGCTTGAGCATGCGCTCAATACTGCAGCGTCCAAGTGGGTAGCCCAACGAGACAAGCCAGTGCAGACAGTGCTGACGTACCCATTCCTCGGGGGTAAGCACAACATAGGCCTTGCGAACCACATCGTAGATCTTTGTTGCATTACCTTCATGTGAGATTTTCATCTCGAATGAGGGAAAGATCAACGGTGCGAGATGGTGCTGAGCGGCCATGTGATGAACTACTTGCGCGAGACCTTGCGGATATCGTTGATCTTGACCGTTAGCATGTATGATAGGAACATGATCGCGATAACATTTGCCCAAATGATACTCACGTCAACGCGGAGCAAGCCGTAGATCAGCCATAACACAGTGCCGAAGGTCATCAGCGAGAGCATGCCAAGACTCAGCTGGTCAACCTTGCCTGTCTTCCAGACCTTGTAGGATTGTGGTGCAAGCGCAAACGTTGTGCATGTTCCAGCGATTAAACCCAGTACAGCTGTAGGATCAAGTTCAGGCATCATTTATCCAATGTTCTTAATCGTATTGTAATGCCGAACGATCACTTCCGGTGTATTCGACACAACGGCCGTTGCGCCGAAATTCAGCGCGTACTCGAGCTCATTAGCTGTGTTGACGGTGTACACGCCGAGTGGAATCTTGAAATGCAGACAATTCTCAGTGCGCCATGCATTCAACTCGTCCAATGAACAGCCGAATCCGTCTGCCCCGCACGTCTCCATCACTCGACGTGGCATGCGATTATCGCCTGGAACATTTAATGCGATGGTGTGCGAGTTCTTGTTGAGCGATTTGATGAACACAAGTGCAGAGTGATCAAACGAGGAAAACGCTGTGTAGGGCGTCATGCCAGACTCGTCGATGATACTCACGATAGAGGCGATGTTCTTGGCTGCTTCTTCACTCGCCGGTTGAGGCTTTATCTCGATGTTGAGATATGTTTTGCCGCGCAGCATCTCGACTGCATCTCGGAATCGTGGTATGTGCTCGCCTGCGAATTCTGGAGCAAACCAAGAACCTGCATCAAGTTGTGCAAGGTCTGCATAGGACTTTTCGTGAATGCTCCCATGTCCATTTGTTGTTCGCTCTAACGTATCGTCATGGAACACAACCAGTTCCTGGTCACGAGTGATCTGCACGTCCAGCTCAATCATTGTTGCGCCTGTCTGAAGCGCTTTGACAAGAGCTGACATGGTGTTCTCTGGAGCAAGATTCGAGGCGCCTCGATGCGCGCAGATCAGCAGTCCGTCTTCCTGGACAAGTTCGGCAAGGGGCTTCATAGAACCCCCCCTTCGCGTGCACCCCGATATCCGGGGATCAGTTCGGCTGGCGTCATTCGACGTTTCCCTGGCAGCTGCAGCTCATCAATTGACAACGTACCGTCGGCACAGCCAACCACCAAAGCCGTATCCGTGATCTTCCACGAGCCAGCAGGAAGATTGTCTTCAGCAAGAGAGGCCCTAAAAATCTTTAGCACATCGCCATTCCACGGCGTCCATGCACATGGAGAAGGCGAATGTGCATGGATGAAGTTGCGCACGTTCACGCGCGGCAATCTCCAGTCGATACATGCTGTTTCCCGAAACACTTTCGGCGCTGGTGTTGCCAGAGAGTCGTTTTGTGCATGTGGCAGCAGTGTTCCATCAAGCAGGCCGCGAGTTGTTGCGCATGCGCAGTCTGCGGCCATCGGCATGAGCATTGCATAGAGCTCGCCAGCGGTGGTACCATCGGGTATCTGGCAGCGCTGCTGAAGCAGAATCGTTCCTGTGTCGACAACGTCATCAAGTAAGAACGAAGTCACGCCAGATTCCGTATCACCCTGCATAATGGCATGATTGATCGGGGCAGCACCACGAAACCGTGGCAGCAGTGAGGCGTGCACGTTGAACGTGCCCTTCGACGATAGGGAAAACACCGAGCGAGGCAAGATCTTAAACGCGATCACGCAGATGACATCTGGACTTCGCAGCATGATCTCGTCGGCGAATGCGGGGTCGCGCAGCTTCTCAGGCTGAAGGATATGTGTTATGCCAAGATCTAGCGCGGCTTGCTTTACCGCTGAGGGAGTGACACTTAAACCACGACCGCGAGGCTTGTCTGGTGTCGTTACAACTGTGCCGACGCCAAACTCTGCATGCAGCGCCTGCAGTGCAGGGACGGCAAACTCCGGAGTGCCCATGAAGATGATATTGCTCATCAGCCGTGCACCGTTGGATGATTTGCAAGCCCCTTAACAACAGTAGCCTCGTAGTCAGCGAATTCTTTGATGCGTGCACGAACTTCTTCGACAGGGAAGTATTCGCGTGCGATGTCGGTATAGGCGCGGTAATGTCCGGCCTCACTGGCAAGCAGGGAGCCATACATTGCACGGAGTTCCTCAGAAGGGGCATGTTTGGACAGTAGGGAAAACCGCTCACATGAGCGTGCTTCTATGAATGCACCAACGATGAGTGAGTCCAGCAGTCGTTTGGGTTCGCCCTGACGTACAAACTTGTGCAGTGCATTAGCATACGGATTCCCGACGTCCTTGCTCAGTGTGAGATTGCGCTTTTCCAGTTCCTGCATGACCATGTCAAAGTGTTCAAGCTCTTCTTGGGCCAAGGCGATCATGTCGCGGATCAGACGCATACGCTTCGGATACCGTGTGATAAGTGCGAGTGCGAATGCGGCCGCCTTCTTTTCACAAAGAGCATGGTCGATCAGAATGCTCTCGGTGTTAGAACATGCTACCTCGATCCATTCTTGATTTGATTCGGATTGAAGACACAACATAAAGGCAAAGTTAGGGGGCTAGCAGCCGTATGGTGCGATCAATAAGGCCTGCAAACTTTATATCGTCGACACTACCTTCGGTGTTGAGCCAGCTTGCAGATACGGCATACCACTTGTTGGACGCGTCCTGCAATAGATACGACATATTGATGACGCCTGTCTCAGAGCCGCCCTTGAAGCATACACGTTGCCATTTCGTCCGGTCGAGCTGCAGACCGGGGTTGATCTCGAGGATATCCAGCGCAGCTTTCCCCTCTTGCGTTGTTGATGCAATGCGAAACCAATCCAGAGCACGAACGATCTCTGCAGTTGATGCAAACCACTCGACCGAATCGGGAAGAACAGGAGTGCTGGTTAGCGAAACGTCTGCAAGATGAAACGAGTCTTGCACCTGACGAAGTATCGCACGACGATCTGCAGTCTCGGCCGATGCATATGCCCGAGCTGGTGAGCCGCTGTCACAGAACTTCAGCAAGAACATCTCTCGTGTGGATAAGAATGGATCATTTACCTCTGGTGCACTGTGACCCATTATGGCTTGATGACGCTGCACGGCATCTCGGCCTATGATGTTCAGAAGATGATCGGTGGCTGTATTGTCGCTCACGGAGATCATCTGGCACGCAAGTGTATGCAGAGTAACAGGAGAACCATGCGGCCATGATTGCAGCACACCCGATGGCAGCGAATTCAGCGTCGAATCGATGTGTGTGATGTCTTCCCACTTGTGCATTGATGTTACCAGTGCGCCAAGCACGTACAACTTAAAGGTTGATCCAATTGGAAGGCGTTCGGCCGAAGCATGCGAAGCAACGGTGATGCCAGTACTGAGATCTGCGACCATAAGTGACGCCTTGCCCGGGAGAGCTCTGAACTCCTCAACAACACTGTCGATGTTCACACTCGGCTTTACGGGCGGACGCACAAAGAGGCCTGCAATCCTATGCGGCGGTGTTGATTCGATGGTGAGCGTAAACGGCAATAACCATCCGTTTGCCGTAGTGCCTTCAGCAAAGACCTGATATGCAGACCGTTGATCGCTGATACGAATGTTGGAACAAGGACCAGATTCAGATGTAACCTGTGCTACGATCATTCGCAGCTGCATCGGTGGCACCTTTTCCAGAAACTGCGCAGAAAAGACAGTGTCGAACTGGACAGACTTGCCTGCAAAGATTGCGCATACATCGTTGAGTCGCATCGAGATGTGACTTTGGGCATGGATTGAGACGGCTGATACTGCGAGTGCGACGAGTAGATGTATCAATGGCATCCAGTGAACCTCGGCTGGTGATTACCGAAAAACATGCTCGAGCAGGCACGATGCATGCGATTGAGGAGTTGTAAGTAGGATCGCGTAACTGCCAGAAGGGAATTTGCGCATATCAATCTCGCGCTCCTGCA
This sequence comes from Ignavibacteria bacterium, assembly GCA_046300675.1. Lineage (GTDB taxonomy): Bacteria > Bacteroidota > Ignavibacteria > Kapaibacteriales > Kapaibacteriaceae > UBA10438. The sequence goes on along the minus strand of JBKCLO010000084.1, from coordinate 78,250 downwards.
CACCCGATTCTGCAGTGTCTTCGGCGATCGTCATCATCTTGAACATACCCTCGTTGTAGAGCTTGATCTCGACGCGCTCTACCTCGCGGATGGCATATCGTAGACGGTAGAATCCAGTTCTGCCGGAAACAGGTGCCACCTCGATTTGCGGCTGCTTCATGTCCCGTCCAGGCATCGGCGCTGTTGATGCCTTTACGGGATAGTAAAAGATTGGGGCCGCCTCTCCACCATCTTCACGCTCAGAAGTCGTGTAGTAACCCAGGTCACCCTGATCGTAGCACACCGCTTCGCCCTGAAGTTCTGGGCCATAGGGAATGCGTCTTCCCTGTCGAAGGAGTGCTCGCCAAAGAGGCTCCTTCGGATCGCGCGTCCATTCCCAGGCCTTGTGATAGTTCTTGAGGATCATCGTGCGTCCATTCGAGGCAACATCGCCTGCCGTAATCAAAGTAAACGGCAGTTCGCCACGAAACGTAAGCTGAACAGGCGACGTTGTAAGCGCACTGCAGCTGTAGACACGTGCTTTGGCATCGCGCTTGGTAACAATCACGATCTCTCGGCTTAGCGGATCTACCAGCATAGCCTCCGCGTCGCGAGGTCCGTCTGGATAGGTTAACTCGAACTTTTCGACACTCGTCTCGGGTATCGTTGTTGAGTTCACGACATCTGGCTCGGGCACTCGATAAATGACAACATTCTTGCGCTTGGCACTGTTGTCGCCGATGTCTGCGATATAGAGATCGCTTGGAGTCGAACCCTGCGCACCTGGTTCCGTGGTACGTCGAGCAATTGCAATGTCTTCCCAGTCCACATTTGCTGCGCCAGCCAAACGGTGCTTTGAGAGCAGGCCTTTTCGAACATCGACAGCATACACCATCGGTTCATCGCCCGAATCGTTGATCATCCACAAGACAAATGGTTGACGACTCTGAGCGATACCTGAAACCTCCGGAAGTGCCTCCTTAGGTGTCTGCCCAACAACAAAGGGCCCCTCATACGAGGGTTGCCCAACGCAGGCGGTGGTCGCAACAAGACACAGAAGTAGGGCGGCGATGCATGCTCTCATCTTATCCTACGATGAAGTTCACAAGTTTGCCTGGAACGACGATCGTCTTCTTGATCTGTTTTCCATCAAGATGTTTCTGCACGTTCGGGTCAGATTTGGCGAGCTCTTCGATTGCCGCAGCATCAGCGTCTGCAGGAACTATCATCTTCCCACGGATCTTCGAACTTACTTGCAGCACAATCTCGATCTCATTCTCAACTAGTTTGGCTTCGTCAAAGTCCGGGAACTGTGAGTGATGTATCGAACCACTATTGCCAAGAACCTCCCAGAGCTCTTCAGTGATATGCGGAGCAAATGGGGCCAGGCATTGCACAAAAGCGGTCATCGCCTCGTGGCTTCGGTGTTCAGCCTTTGTAAACTCGTTGACGAAGATCATGAATTGTGCGATCGTCGTGTTGAAGCTTAGACTTCCGACATCTTCGTGCGTCTTTTTGATTGTTGCATGAAGTACACGATCAAGTTCTGGGGTGCTAGCCCCCTTCACGACAGATGCCGAGCGTGTGCCATCTTCTGTTACGATCATCCGCCATACACGATCGAGAAAGCGAGTGATACCGTCGATACCGCGAGTGTTCCAAGGTTTGGATGCTTCGAGTGGACCCAAGAACATCTCGTACAAACGCAGTGCATCGGCACCGTGGCTGGCAATGACTTCATCGGGATTGACCACGTTCCCGAGCGACTTGGACATCTTGCGTCCGTCCTCGCCCATAATCAATCCCTGGTGGAACAGCTTCTTGAATGGCTCCGGTGTCGAAACGTGTCCGTAGTCAAAAAGTACCTTGTGCCAGAAGCGCGCGTACAGCAAGTGCAGAACTGCATGCTCACCACCGCCCACGTAGAGATCTACACCGTGACTGCCCATCCAGTATTGCTCATTCTCCGTCGAGCAGAACGTATTCATGTTTGTTGGGTCTGCATAGCGCAGGTAATACCAGCATGATCCCGCCCACTGGGGCATGGTGTTTGTCTCGAAACGCGCCCTCTTGCCAGTCTTTGCGTCAATAAAGTTCACCCATGACTCAACAGTGGCAAGGGGAGACTCTCCAGTACCAGCCGGCTTAAACTCCTTGACATCCGGCAAGAGAAGCGGGAGCTCGTCAGCTTCGAGTGCTCGCTTCGAGCCATCCTCGAAGAACATGATCGGAATAGGTTCGCCCCAGTAACGCTGACGTGAAAACAGCCAGTCGCGCAAGCGGAATTGTGTTCGCCCCTTACCCTGATGTGTTGATTCGAGCCAAGAGATAATGGTCCGCTTTGCTTCTTCGGTAGGAAGCCCGTTAAGCGTGACTGCCTCGTTGGCAGATGCCATACCAATGCCGTATGTGCTGAAGGCTGACGCAACTACATCAATCATGCTCCCATCTGCTGGAAGCACGACTTGTACTATTGGTAAACCAAATGCTGTTGCGAATTCATGATCACGCTCGTCGTGTCCAGGCACGGCCATGATGGCCCCTGTGCCATAGTGTGCCAGCACGTAGTCAGCCACCCAGATAGGTACATCGGCACCTGTTGCCGGGTTAACTGCAAATGCACCTGTGAAGACGCCCGACTTTGTCTTGTTGAGCTCTGTACGCTCGAGGTCGCTTTTCAGTGATGTTGACTCGCGATAGGCGAGCACTTCTCCTCGCTGATGCTCACTAACAATGTGCTCTACAAGCGGATGCTCGGGCGCAACGACCAAATACGTAGCGCCGAAGAGCGTATCTGGGCGTGTTGTAAACACTGTTATCGAATGATCGTCGCCAGCAACAGGGAAGACAACTTCAGCCCCTTCACTTCTGCCAATCCAGTGACGCTGCATGTCTAGTGTGGAGGATGGCCAGTCAAGCAATGCCAAGTCATCCAGCAAGCGTTCTGCGTACTCTGTGATGCGAAGCATCCACTGACGCATGGGCCTGCGTTCGACGGTGTAGCCCTTGTCCTTCCACTCGTCTACTTCTTCGTTGGCAAGCACAGTACCTAAGGCTTCGCACCAATTGACGGGGCTATAGGCGATGTAGGCAAGCCGATGGTTGTCTTTGTAGTGCTCGATGTCGAGTGGGTCAGTGATATCGGCCGGGATGGACAGTTCTTCAATCGGACGGGCCTTTGCTGCCGATTTGTCGTACCATGAATTGTACATCATCAAGAACATCCACTGCGTCCAGCGATAGTACTCTGGAAGAGTGGTGTTTACCTGACGAGACCAGTCGTAATCGAAACCGATAGCGTTGAGCTGACGCTTGAACGTCTCGATGTTCTTCTCCGTTGCGATCGCAGGGTGAATACCCGTCGTCATACTATAGCGTTCGGTCGGCAGACCAAACGCATCAAAGCCCATAGGATGCAGCACATTGAAGCCGCACATACGCTTATACCGACTCACGATATCAGTGGCCGTGTAACCCTCTGGATGACCAATGTGGAGTCCTGCTCCAGATGGGTACGGGAACATATCGAGCACGAAATACTTCGGCTTTGATCTGTCGTTTGACACGGTATAGGTGCCCGACGCTGCCCAGTGCGCCTGCCACTTTTCTTCAATTCTCGAAAACGGGTATTGCATCCCGCAAATATACGGGGCTGGCTGCGCACGTTATTGCCGTAAACACTCACGCATATCGGTGGGGATATCGGCAATATTCACTATCAGGAAGCCATCGAGTGAATTGTTGAAGTTTGGATCGCAGTTAAAGGTCAAGATTGATCCATTCTGGGCCATGTACTTCTTGATCAGAACAGGCACGCCAAGCCCGCTTGATTCGTTATCTGCGATAACACGGTCAAGAACTTTGATGTCGCCCTGCATACCCTCTACGAGATCTGCAGCTGCAGGCATGGCACAACGTTCGTGATACGGTGTAAGGGGCTTGATGTATCTGCGCAATGGGTGCTGGGCTGCCTGACGGCGAAAGAAATTCATCATGAGCCGTTTCGAGGACACATGATAGTTGCTACTGATGCTAACTGGACCGACTAGGTGAAGCAGATCCTTGTGTTTCGATAGGTATGCTTCGATACCCTTCCAGAGGGTGAACAGAGACAATCGGTGACGCTGGTAGTCTTGCACAACGAATGAACGACCGAGCTCTGCACTGTGGCTCAGCATATCGCGTGCAGGACCCTCAATTCGGTAAAGAGTGCTAAGGTAAAAGCCCGCGAGCCCGCGGTGTTTCATGATTGTTGGACCATGACCTATGCGGTATGCTCCAACAATCCGATTACATGCTGCATCCCAAACAACCAGATGCTTGTAGTATTCATCGAACTCATCGAGGTCTGTTGGTAGCCCCGTGCCTTCACCAACACTCCGGAACGTGATTTCCCGCAATCTTCCTACCTCGCGCAGAATACGAGGTGCTAGTGATTTCTCAAGTTCATATACTTCGAATGAACCGTGGCAAGCGATGCGTGCTGCATTGTTTACTTGAAGTTCGGCAATGAGATCAGTAGTGGCAGTAGGCGTTATGATCTCGTGCATCGGCGCTGTTTCGTGCATCCCATAGACAGCCGGACGTGCAACAGCTTTGCGATATCCCACCGCATACGTGCGCGAACGTAGGTATGATCCGGCGTGCTCCGTCTCTTCGAAACCGTTGAGCTCGTTGGGGTGAATCGCACGTCCGATCGAGAGTGTGAGTGTTGATCCTGACTTCTTTAGTAGTTCAGCCGGCAGTGCCAACGTGCGCAGCCGAGGGTGAATCAATCCCAACGCATGAAAGGTTATCGAGTTCTGTCCAGCAAAGTGTACCGGAACCACTGGCACACCTGCCTTCTGGATCAGTTTGATTGCACCGTTGCTCCACGGCCTGTCCACAACAGCGTTTTCCTGTTTGTCATACGTAGAGACCTCTCCGGCAGGAAATATGCCAAGTCCGCCCCCTTGACGCAAATGCACAAGGCAGTCTTTAATGCCCGACATGTTGCTGTGCGAGGCCCGTAGTTCCTCGAATGGATTGACGCTGAAAAAGGCATCTTTTAGAGGTTGAACGTGCTGCAGCAGAAAATTCGCCATGATCTTGAAGTCTGGTCTGCGCTGGCGAATGGTCTTCAACAATGCTAGACCGTCGATCGCACCAAAGGGGTGGTTGGCAACAACGATGAATGGTCCTGACTCTGGAATGTTTTCGAGCTCACGCTGCGAAAGGTCGATGCCAACACCAAGCTCTTGAAACACAAGTTCAAGAAACTGCCCTGAATCAGAGCTCCATGATCGTCGATAGATTTCGTTGATGCGCGGGATCTTTGCCGCAGTAGAGATAAACGAGACAATAGGGTTGCTTGCCGAGAGTCGAGTGGCACGAGCCAATGCATCGCGCGTTATGAGATCTTGCATGGACTGCAACATATCGGCACGCAAGCACCAAGGCCAGTAACCATGATGTTACGCATGTTACGACTTCTCAATACGGCAACACTGCAGCAACAATTGCGTAATCATGTGTTAACGCAACAATGAATGTTATGTTTGCGCTTATGGAATACGTACAACTCGGCCGCACTGGAGTCAAGGTATCACGCCTCTGTCTCGGAACAATGAATTTTGGATACTGGATCGAGGAGCAAGACTCGTATCCGGTGATGAGCCGTGCGCTTGAGCATGGCATTAACTTCTTCGACACAGCTAATGTTTACGGATGGGACAAAGGCAAGGGGCGTACTGAAGAGGTAATCGGCAACTGGCTGAGCCAAGATTCGTCCCGACGCGACAAGATCGTGCTGGCAACGAAGGTGTACGGACAGATGGAGGATGGCATCAACAATCGAGGTTGTTCTGCCTACCACATCAAGAAGGCGTGTGAAGACTCGCTACGCAGACTCAAAACAGATCACATTGATCTGTATCAAATGCACCATATCGATCGGGCTACGCCGTGGGATGAGCTATGGCAGGCCATGGAGCAACTCGTGCGCGAGGGCAAGATTCTGTACGTGGGCTCGAGCAATTTCGCAGCCTGGAACATAGCGCAGGCAAACGAGCTTGCCAAGAATAGACATTTTCTCGGGCTCGTCAGTGAGCAGTCCGTGTACTCGTTACGTAACCGTCAGATCGAGCTTGAAGTTATCCCAGCGGCCAAGGCCTATGGCATGGCGATGATTCCGTGGAGTCCTCTTGCAGGGGGCTTGCTTGCCGGCATATTCTCATCGACGGACACTGTTCGACGCAAGCGCCCGCAGATCTTGGAATCGGCAGAGAAACTGCGTCCGCAAATCGAAGCCTACGAAGCTTTGTGTGCTAAACTTGGTTACGAATGTGCCGACGTTGCTCTTGCATGGATCGCTCAGCGAGACGGCGTGACGTCGCCGATCATTGGGCCACGTACAGTGGAACAACTCGATGCAAATGTTGCTTCGCTGTCCATTAATCTTGATACGGAAACACTAGCAGAGCTGGATCGCATCTGGCCTGGCCCGGGTAATCAAGCGCCAGAGGCATACGCTTGGTGATCACCAGCGAATGCGGGCGACACCAAAAATGGCGGATACGACAGGATTAGTGTTAGAAAAGATCGATGCGATGTCAAGCGTGGAAAGGCCGATCTGCCATCTGCCGTTGAGGATGGAGAACATCACCGATGTTGGCACCGTCACGCCCATGCTAGCGCCGTGTGCAAGCCCCATTCCTACATTGAGCCAATCTTTCGGACGATAGTCTACTCCACCACTGATGAGCGTTTGTTGCAATGATCCGGCAACGCTGTTAAGTGCGATGAGGCAGTCAAGACCATACGACCAGCGCTTGCTTTGCTGCCACGACGTGCCAAAGCGCAAGCGCATTGGCAACTCGCTCTGGGCGCTCATAAGGCCCTCCCAACGGAAGTACTGTCCCTCGCCCGTGATCTTCGGTGCCTCTTCGAACAGATTGTAACTGTCAAATCCTTCGCTGCCGAGTCCATTGAGAACGGTATCGCCGGCGGCGAAAACATTGCCGTTGTACGTAATGCTTCCAATATCGATGATCGAGCCGGAGAACGTCCAGTCCTGATACTTGACGGTAACACCGGCGTCGAGTCCATAACCCTCTCCGATCGGCACAAGAGCTGTCCCCATAATTGCCGAAGGCGTTGTGGCTTTGCCATAGTTGATGGCGAAGTACGGACTCAGCGCGCTTTGTGCAAGTAGGGCGCCTTCTGCTACACGTGCTTCGAGATAGGCATACGATTGCAGGAACTTTGGTGTGAGACCCACGTAGATTGATGTGCTTGAATCATGAAAGACCTGAATGCCGTACGAGAGGGCAAACTCGCGAAGCCACGACATCGACAGAATCGTACCATCGAAAAGCTTCGAGAACTTTTGCGGATTGCGGGCATAGCCGATCGTATCGCCGCGCCAATTCAGTGCTGTTGAATCAAAGTAATCAGAGTGACGTCCTTGAAACATCAACTTTGCGGCCTGTTCGTTGAGAACGAATGTTCCGTTGACGCGCTCGCGCACGCTGAGTGCAAAGCCGCCAATAGACTCATGTTGATAGGCAAACGCAAATGGCATGATGTCGAGATTGAAGCGAAGGCCCTTGCCTGCAAAGGCTTTGGCAGCCGCAATCTTATCGGCCTCGGTGAACGTTACCGCACTTCCGCGCTGCAGCAGTATGTCGATCATGCCCGACTTTGAAAGTGCATCGCTGCGGATCGATGCGCCCCCTTCACCCAAGCTTACGGCAAACGTTTTACGCGAGCGCTCGGATCCACTCGAGAGCGGGGTAGAGAATGAATAAACGTCTCTGGTCGGTACGAAGCCAAGATTCGCAGGATTTATTCCAACGCATTGATAATCGGTAACAACTGATGCGAGAAATCCAGCATGGCCAATGCGCGCAAAATCGGAGGCCTCTGACTGCGCAAGCGCAGTGTCCCACGAGATAAGGATCAATAGCGTAAGGAGCGATTGTCGTGATCTACTCATGTAGTCTTGATGATCCGATCTATCCACTCAGCTATTCGCACAGCTTCGGCACCATCACGAAGTGTTACAGCTACATCACGTCCACCTCTGATGCTCTCAACAAAGGCGCGTTGCTCCTCCAGAATTGCATTAACCTGCACTGGAGCCGGAGCATCGTGAACAATCACTTTGTCTCCATGTTCTGTTGCGACCTGTCCAAGGGGCGTGTGGCGATCGGGATCAATCATCGTTGTATCAAGCAATCGATACATCTCTGCGTTCCCTGTTGCCATATCGACTGATATATACCCATCTCGCTGAAAGAGTCTGAGCTTTCGCATCGGCTTGGCGCTGATGCGCGAAGCCGTAACATTGGCAACGCAGCCACTTGCGAACGTCAGGCGTGCATTGCAAATGTCCGTTGTCTGCGTCAGCACCGAAACACCTGTGGCCTGGATATCGACGATCTCAGACTTCGTCATCCACAACAGCAGATCGATGTCGTGAATCATGAGATCGTGGATCACACTCACATCGATAGCGCGGGGCTTGAATTGTGCCAGACGATGTGCCTCAATGAACACAGGATCTAGTGCATATCCCTGCAACGAGCGCAATGCAGGATTGAACCGCTCGACATGCCCCACCTGGATGATTCTGTCTGTTGCCGACGCCCGCTCTACAAGTGCCTTTGCTTGCTCGTACGTTGCTGTTACGGGTTTTTCGATAAAGCAATGAAAGCCGCGATCAAGGCACTGCAAGGCAACATCGTAGTGCACTGAGGTAGGCGCTGCAATTACCACTGCGTCTACATCTGGCATAGATGACACGTCTGGGTACCACTGCGAGCTATGCTGCTGAGCTATCGAAGTGCCTTGTGTTTGGTTGGGATCAACGATCGCAACAAGCTCTACATCGTCCTGCTGCTTCCAAAGCTTCGCGTGAATCGACCCTAGGTGGCCTGTGCCAATGACTGATATGCGCATGGGGCGAAGATAAGGACGAGAGGGACAGGAGGGACAGGAGGGACAGGAGGGACGTTCGCTACTCGCTGCTCGCTGCTCCCCTCGGGTGTGCCTTTCGATACGCATCTTTCAGGCGTTCGACGCTTACGTGGGTATAGACTTGAGTTGTTGACAGAGAAGAGTGTCCGAGCATTTCGCGGACTGCGCTAAGATCTGCGCCATTGTCTAGCAAGTGAGTGGCGAAAGAGTGCCGCAGAACGTGTGGACTCTTGCGTTGGGATTCTGTGATGGGCCCAAGGGCTGCGCGAACAATGCGCCACGCACTCACGGCTGTAAGGCGTCTGCCGCGGTCGCCCAGGAACAATGCAGGCTCGTCGGGTGATGGGGCTAACTCTGATCGGCGCGCAACCAGCTGGGCGAGAATGTCGATGCTCTCCTGGGTAACTGGCACAACGCGTTCCTTATTGCGTTTACCCATAACGCGGACTGTGCGGGCGCGCGTGTCGATGTAGCCAACGTTTAGCTGCAGTGCTTCACTGATGCGGAGTCCAGATCCATACAGGATCTCGCACAAGGCCCTATTTCGCAGGTGTTTGATGTTGGTAAGATCAAATGTCGTCCACAGCGCTGCTGCTTCCGGAGCCTGCAGAAATGATGGGAGTTTCTTGTCGGTCTTCGGCGAGGGAAGTGTAAGGGTTGGATTACGATCAATGATGCCGGAGCGGAGCAGATAGCGGAAGAAACTTTTCAAGGCCGCTAGCTTGGCCCGAAGACTGCGCTTTGCCAGCCCCTTATCGTCGAGCCAGCCAAGGAACGGACGAATGTCTGCCTCGACGATCTCCGTCACCGGAGGAAGCATCCCATATGTTTCAAGCAAATAGTCTTGAAACTGCGATAGCGCAGTGGCATACGACACCGTTGTATGACTGCTTGCAGCCTTCTCCACATCAAGTGATGTGAGAAATGATCGTACTGCTTCTGCGAAGTCCATGCCCGAACTTACGGTATATTTGCAAGTTCAAGGAGTTTCAACATGTTGCGCATCAGAAACTATATCAACGGTGGTTTTCACGACCCCACAGGGGGCGAGTGGATTGATAACGTCAATCCTGCGACCGGCGACGTTGTTTCGCATATCGCACGCAGTCGTGCAGAAGATGTTGAATTGGCCGTAGATGCCGCCAGAAATGCTTTTGCTGCATGGTCTTCAATGCCGGCTAAGGGTCGTTCAGAGATCATGCTTGCTGTCGCAGAGAAGATCAAGCAGCATGCAGAAGACCTGGCCTTAGCAGAGACAAATGATCAGGGCAAGCCGCTCTGGCTGTCAAAAGCCGTCGATATTGCCCGAGCAGTCGATAACATGGCCTTCTTTGCAACGGAGATCCTTCATACAAAGACCGATGCCCATCAAACAGACGCCCACGTGATGAATTATACGGTGCGTCAGCCCCTTGGTGTTGTTGGATGCATCTCGCCATGGAATCTGCCGCTGTATCTCTTCACATGGAAGATTGCACCAGCGTTGGCTGCAGGCAACACGGTAATTGCAAAGCCGAGCGAGCTTACGCCTATGACGGCCTTCCTGTTAGCTGAGCTCTGCATCGAGGCTGGTCTTCCTCCTGGCGTACTGAACATCCTGCACGGATATGGAGCCGAATGCGGTGGTGCTATCGTTGCACACCCACATGTGAAAGCTATCTCGTTTACAGGGGGCACGCAGACCGGGAAGACGATTGCTTCGATCGCCGCCCCGATGTTCAAAAAGTTGTCACTCGAGCTTGGTGGAAAAAATCCTACAATAGTTTACGATGACGTTGATGTTGCCCACACGGCGCGCCATGTTGCCCGCGCTGCATTCACGAATCAAGGCGAGATTTGCCTGTGTGGTTCGCGCATCTTTGTGCAGCGCAGCATCTACGAGACCTTTCGTTCAGCATTGATCGCTGAAACAGAGAAGTTTATCGTGGGAGATCCACTTGCTGCAGATACACGCATGGGAGCGCTTGTGAACGAAGCGCACATGAACAAGGTGCTCTCGTACATCGAACTTGCTCGTGAAGAGGGCGGCACTGTTCTGACAGGGGGCTCGCGCAAGCAGGTTGAAGGTCGTTGTGCAGGAGGATTCTTCGTCGAACCAACATTGATTGAGGGGCTCTCAAGTGCATGTCGCGTGAATCAGGAAGAGATTTTTGGTCCTGTGGCCACGTTGATCCCATTCGACACCGATGATGAAGCCATCGCAATGGCTAATAGCACCGAGTATGGACTGGCAGCTACTGTGTGGACCACGAACATCAATCGTGCACACGGCACTGCTCACAAGCTTGATTGCGGTATTGTTTGGATAAACACGTGGTTGATGCGTGATCTGCGCACGCCATTTGGTGGCATGAAACAAAGTGGTGTAGGCCGCGAGGGGGGTACCGAGGCACTACGCTTTTTTACAGAACCAAAGAACATCTGTCTGCAGCTATAAATCGAAGGAAGTATGGAAAACGTGATCATCAATTCCGACCGCGCACCAGAGCCGGTAGGTGCATATCCGCACGCCAGACGCGTTGGTCATCTGCTCTTCTTGAGCGGGGTGGGTCCGAGAGAACGTGGAACCAAGGTTATTCCCGGGGTGACGCTTGGCGAAGATGGTACGATACTTGATTACGATATCACGGCGCAGACGCTAAGCGTGTTTCGTAACATTCGGTACATCTTGGAAGACGCAGGATCTGCATGGGAGAATATCATTGATGTTCAGGTCTTTCTTACTGACATGAAGAGCGACTTCAAAACGTTTAACGCGCTCTATGCAGAGCATTTTGCAGGCGTAAACGCATGCCGCACAACGATCGAGATTGGTGCGCTGCCAACTCCCATTGCTGTGGAACTAAAGGTGATCGCAACGATATGATCAGGTGTGCTCTTTATTGTGTCTGGCTTTTGATTGCGGGAGTTGCCGGCGTACACGCTCAGCCCCGTATATCATATGTTTCGCCAGACATCTGCAGTCCTGGCATGAGTGTGTATTCAGAGATCGTAATGCCGGTCTCTCCGATAGGATCGTATGGGCTTGATGGTGTTCACCTGGGATTGCCAACGAGTAAGGTTCGCATCGAGTTCGTGCGTCCGCAGGACAATGCGCTTCTCGTGTTTGGTCCGCTTGTTGTCTCATGGGGCGATCGTCTGATCTCAACAAATCTCTTCGTTCCGCCAAGTGTAGCGCCTAATTCGCATGATTGGACCCTTCTCGAGTCGCAGTATCGTATTCCCATTAGAGTTGTGATCAACAATGTTGCGTCCAACATCGATACGATCTACATCGTGCGTCCATGGCCTCTGGGTGATGTAAGTGCTCTCTCCGACCGGGTGCTTGGTGCCGGACAGCTCGGCCGACGCTCTCGTCGCGGGGCGATGATCGTTGATTCGCTGCTCCTGGGCACAGGCAAGTATGCGGTGTCGAACACTGACACCGACCCCGTAACGGCCGGTAACCAAGGGTTCCTCCCGTTTACACTGATCAGTCAGGGCCGAGTAGCAAGCAAGAATCCCTCTGCGCAGGTTACCATCGATGTGTCGGGAACTGGCATCACGGCTGGACCCGGCGGCGGCGGAGGTGGTGGTGCATTTTCCAATTTCAATCTTGCTAACAGTCGCGGTACCGACGGTGGTGATGGTTTTACAGGGGGCGGCCCAGGTGGCTATAACTTTGACAGGTCTCGCAAGAAACCCGGCGTTGGAAGTGGGGAGGCCTTAGCGGCCGCTGCGACAACCACACGAGGTTCGAGTTCGCTCAACGGCGTTACCGGTGGCGATGTAACAACATCGTTCGAGAATGCAGGTGGCGGCACGGGACATCCGTTCGGTCAGAGTGGTGTCGGATGCAGTGATCGACTAACATGCAATACAAGCGGTGCCAATGGTGGTGGCTCTGGTGTACAAGAGAGTAAGCGCGGAGGCGCCGGCGGCTACGGCACAAAGGGTGAGAGTGAAACGGGGTTTACCAATGGCGGATTTCAGCACGGCAATACCTGCATCATCCCGCTGGCCGGTGGATCAGGTGGTGCTGGCGGTAATCCAGAACTTGCCCGTGCTATTGGGGCCGCAGGTGGCGGCGGCGGTGGTGCAATCTCGATACATGGATATGATGTTTCGAATGTGATTATACAGTCCAGAGGGGGCGTCCCTGAACGTCAAGCCCTTCAGGGAGGTTGTGGATCCGGAGGTGGTGTTGTTGTTGGTGTGCGCTCGCTAACAAGTGCGGTTGCCATCAGTGGCGATATTGCTGGTGGTAACGACGCTGTTGCCGGAGACAGGCATCTAACTGGTGGAGACGGACGTCTGCGATATGACGGTCCCGGCACGCTTGCTGGTGCGCAATACAATGGTCCAACGGTCCAATCACAGGAGAAGTTTGCCCGCGCAAGCAGGCTCGAGGGTACTCGCGGTAATGCCGGTCTCTATGTTTGGATTCGTCCAGAGAACGGACAATGGCAGCAGATCATAACACCTGCCAATACGTGGGCTACACAACGCGCATGGTATCGTGATATGATCTGGCCCGGAGTTGATTCGGTGTACTATGTGGTCGTTGCACAGGAGATCATCAATCCCAAGACGCTACCATATGCGTATGAGCCAACGCTCGTTCTTTCGCAGTCGGCTGCAACGGTAATTCGTGTTGTCACGACTGCACCTATACGAGTTGATAGTGTAGATCTTGGTGCACTGACGTGTCGTGGGGTTGCGGCACTCGATACCGTGTGGGTGCGCAATCTTACAACAAGCCCCATGAAGATCAATGCGCTTGCGATGGTGCCTCCAATCGAATGGTCTGTGCAAACCGGCGTAAACAAGAATCCAATTCCGGCGGGCGACTCGGCATTCGCAGTTGTGCGATTCAGTAACGATCAGTCGTTACCTGTTGGCAGTCGTAACGCCGAATTGGTTGTGACGTTCAATGACACGTCCACGGTTCGCAGTGCAATGAAGGCAGAAGTTGGCGGGATAACCATCGACTACATTTGGCGTGGACTAAACCGTGATACGATCGACATTGGGCGCGTCTGCATAGGCAAACCAGTTACTGAACCAATTACGATTCGAAAGATTGGTAAGGGGCGCCTAACGATGACAAGCTTTGCCGCCAATGACGGAGCTGTCATTGGTGTCAAGGCCAACACACCGATTTCCTTGAATGACTCCGTAAGCTTTGGTTATGTGCTCGTGAACTTTACGGCCAAGCAGCTTGGGACCTACATCGTGCCGATCATCGTCAAGTTTGCCGAATGCTCAACCAACGATACCATATGGGTTAAGCATATAGGTGTTGAAACCTCAATGACCTTTATCGGTAATGGTCAGTTTGGTGATGTCCGCATCGGCGATCGTAAGGAAGCCATCTACGAAGTTCGAAACACTGGCACGAGCGATATCAGCATCTTCAAACTGCCGGTACTGCCGGCCCCTTTCCGGATGGTTGGTTCAAATCCGGTACCTCCGGTGGATCTGAAGCCAGGGCAGGCTATCACGCTTACAGTTGCGTTCGAGCCGATTGCCGTTGGTACCTACACACACGTGATGCGTCTTGTTGGCGATTCAACATTTACGGCCTGCGTAGACTCTCTTAATGTGCCACTGGCAGGTCGGGGTGTGGCCTCAACTGTTGTGCTCTCTCCAACATCATTGTCTTTCCCAGTTGTGGCAGCATGTGATAGTGTTTCGGAGTGCGTCGTTGTTACGAACAGGGGAACGACCCCAATCACATTGCTTGCTCCTCCGGTGATCAACGGAATACATGCTAACTCGTTCACGTGGAAGAGCGGCCCGGCTGGCGATTCCGTCCTCGCACCAGGTGCGTCGGTCACCTATTGCGTAACGATGTTCGGAACATTGGGGCCGGATGGGATAAAGTCTGCGTCATTGTCCATCCGCACAGACGATGTTACTCTCAGGACCCTGAATGTCGGACTCAACGGTCAGCGCACCACAGTGAATGTTGACGGCGCGCGTGCTGTCGATATCGGGTCTGCTCGCGTTGGCACCCAAGCATCAGTAACACAGGCATACACGAATACGTCTGCACTTCCAGTGCGCATCACTGGTGTGATTTCATCTGCACCAGCTCGTGTTACGGCCTCACCGGTCCCTGTAACAATACCTGCCGGCGGCAGCCAGGTATTCACCTTCACCTATACATGTACAGCCGAAGAGACCGTAGCCGATACAATTCGCTTTTTGATTGATGAGCCCTGCGTTGACACCGTAATCGTGGTCACACGTGCGCGCGGAGGGATAGAATCTGTGAGCGCCTCGCAGAAGATAAACTTCGGTATCGTACCTGAATGCGGTATTCGTTCGGATAGCATCGTTATTGTTAATAACGGAAGTTTGCCAATTGATCTTGTGCGCTTTGGAGGAATATCCGGACCGGATGCAGTCTCGTATACGTGCCTCAATCCTGCGGTTGTAGACAACCAGCGTCTTGATCCAGGTGATCAGCGGGTGCTGCAGATTCGATTTGATCCAACATCCTCTACTGATGGTATCAAAGCCGCCACCGTAACAGTGATTGCCAAGGTTAACGACACGTTGGTAGACATTAACACGGAGCTGCGCGGGGAGCGCCGCACATCACTACCGATCAACCCGCAGAGTCTCGTATTCGGTGCTGTAAGTATCTCGGCCATGAGCTCTCAGACGATAACATTGTTTAACACTGGGGCAGAGGACCTCACGATAGCATCAATCGCTATGAAATCGGGAGCAGCTAGCGTATTCACTGTGCGCTCTGCACCAGCAGCACCTGTGACGATCATGCCCGGCGGATCTATTGATCTTGCTGTTGACTTCCGACCGAAAGATCAACTGTTTTACAGTGATTCGATTGTGATCGTACTCGACAGACCTTGCCGTGAAGAACGTGTCATCACGGTTGCCGGAACAGGCCAGGTTGTTATCGATGTTGTGCTGCAGGCACCAACACAGATACTTGATCCTACATCACGCGATATCCGTCTGCCAATCGTTGCTTCGATTAAAGGTGAGGCAACCAGGGTAGACAGTGTATCGATTGATATGACTCTGCGAATGCGATCGTCGTTGTTCCACGTTCAAGGAATCACCGGAGGCACCATAACGCGCCAGGAAGTTGTTGCCGGCTTTACTGAGCTCGACATATCGGTGCGGAATGGCATACTTGATGGCACAAATTGGCTTGTCTGTGAGCTCATTGGAGATGCAACGCTTGGACCAGTCGACTCGACAGACGTGATCATAGATACAGCTCAGATCACGATAACGTCCGTAACGCCCCGACTCACCACGCAAAGCGGATGGCTTGTGAGCCAGATCTGCGAAGCAGGCGGTAAGCGACTCATCAACCTTGCAGGTAAGCTTTCAGTTCGGCTGCTGCCAAATCCTATGGTAGACAAAACGGAGATCGTGGCCGAGACCTACGAACGGGGAATGCACACTCTAAAGATTGTAGATGCAGCAGGGCGCATTGTTTGGAGTAACTCATGGCAGCCGGAAGGTAATCAGCGTTTACACCTCGAGCAGATCAATGCTACGCTGCTCTCTGTCGGACTATACCACGTGATTCTTGAATCGCCAACGCGGAGTCGTGTTGAGCCCCTTTCCGTGGTGAGATAGACTATGACGGAATTGATGCACAGGACCCTTGTTATCATAACAACATCGCTTGCGATGTTTGGCATGCTTACGACATCATCCGCACAGGAGCGGTATATCGATGAGCAGACCGGACAATCGATGATTCTGCAATACAAGGTAGGGGGCTTTGGAGGCGCTTTGTTGAACATGCACAACGTAAACTTTGGCGCATTGCCTGGTTACACATCGTGCTGTTCGACATTCGAGAACACGATAACACTTGGATTTGCGGCTGGCCTGCTTAGCGAGTATCGCATCGGTCCAGCGATGTTGATAGACACCCGTCTGGGTTTTAGTACGTTGTCTACAACATTTGTCCGCGACCAGCTCATCGGCAACGAACCGGTGCTTACAGACGGTCCGGTAGGAACTGCTGACAGACGAGACGTCACTGTGCAGCACACTCTTGCAGCGTCGATATCGCTTCTTGCACTTGAGCCCACATTGAGATATGATGTGTCCGATCAGCTGTCATTGCTTGGCGGCATCAGAGCCGGGTATGCCCTTCAGCCTACATTCGATCAAAAGGAAACGCTGTTATCACCAGAAGGATACGTCTTTATCGACGGCACGGCAGTACGCAATGAGCAGTCGGGTGCAATTCCCACGGCAACAACGGTTAATCTTCATGCGACAGTCGGGGCACATTACGAGGTATTCAAGAGTCAGTCCTACACCTTTGGTCTTGACCTACGATACTACTATCCAATCACAAAGGTTGCAGCAGTTGATTGGTCAGTACATGCGATTCATGCAGGAATCTCGCTTGCATTTGGTGTCTACAGTCCGGTTGATGCGATTGAGCGTTTTGATACCGTGTACGTGCGCGATACAACAGTTGTTGTGACAAAAGGTATCACCGTTGAGAACGTGGTACTTGATAAGCAGACAACGTCTTATGACTCACGGCGTATAGCAGATACCGTCTTCACGGTAACAACCATCAACGAGTCGTATCTGCGTCGCATCCCTCGTCCGTTTGATCCGGGGCTAACGGTACAGATCATCGGACGTGGTGCTGACAATGTCGAATCAGAGACGCCGGCCCTGCGCATCGAGGAAATGGATGTGATCGAGAGTTATCCTATGCTTCCTCAGATCTTCTTTGCAGAGAGCACTACAAGTCTTGTGCAGACCGGACAGAACCTCTTAGACTCGGCTTCAGTTCGAACGTTTTCATCGGGAAGTCTTACACGTAATCAGCTCTCGGTGTATGCTAACCTGCTCAACATCATCGGACAGCGCATGAGCCTTGCGCCTGAGGCGAAGATCACCGTGTACGGTTATGGAAGTAACCAAGGGCCAGAGCAGGGTAATCGCGAGGTTGCGCGGTCTCGGGCCGAATCTGTGAAGTCGTATCTGACATCGGTATGGGGCATCGAAACACAAAGAGTTACCATCAAGGCTGGATTGCTCCCTCCGCAGCCGGCAAACTCAGCAACACCAGACGGACGAGCAGAGAACCAGCGCATTGAGATCTCTACGAACGACCTTTCGATTCTGGAGCCTGTTGAGTTCCGTGATCGCGACTTGACCTTCACGCCCAAGACACTGCGAATCAAGCCGTCTATTGTTGAGGCAGACGAAGTGGTCGCATGGCGTTCGTCGCTTGAGCAGGGGGGACGTCAGCTTGCCCTGCAGGATGGCCAGAGTGATGTCAAAGACTACATCTGGGATCCACAGGCATCACTGTCTCGGCCGCGTAGAGATCAGCCCCTTATCGCCAGATACGCTGTGACAAACTCCACCGGTGCCGAGGTGGAAGCACGTGACACGCTCGCTGTTGATTACGTAACGCTTCAGATGATTCGCTCGCGACAGGAAGAAGGCAAGCTCATTGAACGCTATTCGCTTATCGTATTTGATTTCAACAGCGCTCAGTTAAATCCGGCCAACCAGCGCACCATGGAGAAGGTAAAGGCGCGCATACAACCGGAATCGAAAGTGCGCATTGTCGGATATGCAGACCGCACAGGAAATCCAGAGTACAACCGCGCTCTGGCAAAGAGAAGATGTATCGAGGCCCAACGAGTGCTGGGTGTTTCCGATGATCGCGTGACCATTGACCCGATAGGTTCAGACGTGCTTGTCTACAATAACGATATCCCTGAAGGTCGATCGTATTCGCGTACTGTGCAGATTGAGATCGAGACACCGATCAAGTAATGTGACATGCGAATCGCAACATTCATAGGCGCTGTTTCCTGTTTCCTTGTGTTGAGCTGCACCAAGCCTGGAAGTCCGGAAGGTACATTGCGTCCGGCCAAGGGTGGACGCTACTTCGGCGGGATTTATCGTCAGAACGAAACCGGAGAGCTGCGAGGACTCGACCCAGCGGGACTCAACGACGTAACATCTGGACACATCGCGATTAACATCTTCGACCAGCTGTTAGAGTTCGACAGCGACCTGAACATCATACCAGAGATCGCGACGTCATGGAAGGTCTCTGATGACGGCCGAACATATACCTTCATACTTCGTAACGATGTATACTTTCATGACGATCCGTGTTTCCCCAGTGGTAAGGGGCGCAAGCTTACAGCCAGGGATGTCAAGTATTCGTTTACACGGATTGTGGATGTGCGCGAGCAATCGCGTAACGATGCATATCTACGTGACAAGGTCGTAGGTGCTTCGGAGTTTTATGAGGCAACGCGAATTGCCAGCAGAACAGGTGGTGACCCGCATGTTCGTGGCGTGCAGGGTTTTGTTGCCGTCGATGATACAACGTTTCAGATACTGCTGACGAAGCCATTCGCACCGTTTATGTACACCCTTACGCAGCCTTCGTTTGGGATTGTACCGCACGAGGCTGTGCGTGCCTATGGACGCGATTTCTTTCAACATCCTGTTGGAACCGGACCCTTCCGTTTTGTTGAATGGTCTCCGGACCAGCACTGCGTACTTGAGCGCAACCCATCGTTTTGGGAACGCGATACATTTGGTAATAGGCTGCCGTATCTCGATGGCATTCGATTCTCCTTTATGAAGGACGACAAGATGCAGCTGCTCGAGTTTGCATCTGGTAAGCTCGAAGAGAGCTACCGCATTCCAAGTGAGTACTTCGCCGATATCGTAGACGAGAACAAGAGTCCCAAAGGCAAGTGGTCGAAGTATATACTGCTGCACAAGACAGCGCTTGCCACGCAGTACTATGGTTTTTTGAATACTGATCCAGTTTTTCGCGATGTGCGAATCCGTCAGGCCTTCAATTATGCTGTCGACCGCAATCGTATCATTCGCTACGTGTTAAAGGGGCAGGCGTCGGGCCCTGCGCACAATGGACTTGTGCCGCCATCTATGCCTGGATATGAATCCGATAGTGTCTCAGGATATTCGTTCAACCCCACGAGGGCTCGCGAGCTACTTGCCCAGGCAGGATTTCCCAATGGGCAAGGATTCCCCGAGATAACACTGCAGCTGAATGCAGGGGGCGGACGGAACATGTCGATCGCTGAGTCGATCCAGGGTATGATCGAAGAGCATCTCAATGTGCGCATCAGGCTGATGCAGGTAGAGTTCGCTCAACACCTAACAGATATCGATAAGGGCAAAGCCCCCTTCTATAGGCTTGGTTGGGTTGCAGACTATCCTGATCCTGAATCGTTTCTCAACCTCTACTACGGTAAGCTCGTACCAAAGGACGGAGGCGATTCTCCGATCAATTCAGTGCGGTATCAGCATCCAGCGTTCGACCGGATCTTCGAGCAGGCTCTTTCGACCACTGATCATGCCGAGCGCATGAAGTTGTATCGTCAGGCAGAACAGATAGCCATCAACGATGCACCTATGCTACTGATCCTCAACGACGAAGACTATCGGTTCATCCAGCCCTATGTGATGGGGCATCCTAGCAACTCCATGGACCGAACGCCGCATAACAGGACGTGGTTTGATCAGGGGAAGATCAGGTACTAGTTACTAATTACTAGTTACTAATTACGAATTACTGATTGCTGATTACCAAGGATGCATAGCCCTGTTTTCTCGCGAAAGAACGTCACCCTCGTGAAGGCGAGGGCGGGAAACAGCTATAGAGTGCCGGGCAGCGAGCAGCGAACAGCGAACAGCGAACAGCGAGCAGCGAACAGCGAACAGCTATTCGTCGTCGTCTACCTCGAGGTCGGGGATGTGGTTGAATGCGATGCGCATTGGTGCGCTGCCAAGAGCATTCCATGCGGGACCAAGATAGACTGTGTTCTTGCCGTACTTCTTATTGATAGCATCAAGCGTATTGTTCAATGCGTTGCGGGCAGGACCCACGTTGTCGAACATCGGTTGCGGTATTGATTCGCAGGGGGCCACCTTATTCAGTGCCAGCGATACCTTAAGGGGCGTGCCATCTGGTGGCAGCAGATCGAGCATAGAACTCATGATGGACGTTAGCTGCACCACGTCTTGTGTTGGTGTTATGTCTCGCTCGTCTTTCCAGCGTCTGCCATCGACGTAGCGAAGGCGTATCGCCAACTGTCCTGTAGCAAGTTCATACTGGCGCAGCCTCATCGCGGCCTTCTGGAGTAATCTATGCATTACACCGCAAGCCCCTTCACGAGTGCGGAGTTGTGGCTCTAATACGTGTGAATGACCCACGGTGCTTTTGTGCGTTTCAACATATGGCACATCCTTGCCGCGTAGCCGCGCATACATGCGCTCGCCTTCGATGCCGCCCCATATATCACGCAATTGTTGTTCTGTTGCATTGCACAACATCTCTACGGTATAGATGCCATGTTTCCAGCACCGCTCATACATTTTGCGTCCGATTCCGCACAGGTCACGAAGCTCAAGCTCGTGCAATGCCTGCGGCAGTTGATGGTCGCGCAGTATCACAAGTCCATCGGGTTTTTGCATATCGGAGGCGGTCTTAGAAAGATAGTCGTTGGGAGCGATACCAATTGAGCATCGAAGCGAGTCGCCCACATCATCCCGTATTGCCTGTTTGACATCGTGAGCAATCTGAACCGCGCGCTCCTCAGTTCTTGATGATCCCGTGAGTTCACAAACCATCTCATCGATCGAGTTCACGCGCTTTACGTGGATCACCCGCTCTACGCAGTCAACGATCTTATGGTGGTACTCCACATACAGTGAATGCCGTGCTTGGACGAGCACGAGATCAGGACATCGTTGCTTTGCATCTGCTATAACTGTTCCGGTCTTGACACCAAACTTCTTTGCCTCGTAGCTGGCGGCAATGGCACATGTCGTGTCAGCCATCACAGGCACAACTGCTACCGGACGTCCGCGCAATTCCGGTTGCACTTCCTGCTCAACCGACGCGAAGTACGAATTGAGGTCTATATAGAGGGATCGAAGCATTTGACAGAATGTAAAATACCATGAAATCGATCAAGTCAAATGTCACGTATTGACGTGTTGTGGCATTTGGGCTTACGTTTACGGTGCAAGTGCTTCGGTAACAGTAGGAGGGATCTCCGTATATTTGGACTAAATCCAAATAACGGACAATGAGACTCGAATCGATCCCAGTAGGCAGCAGGTGCAGGATCCTTGAAATTCAGGGTGAGGGTGGTGCTGTGCGCAGAGCAAAGGAGCTCGGGCTGATTCATGGCGTGATATGCATGGTCGTACGCAAAGCCCCGTTCTCGGGTCCAATTGAGGTTGCAACTCCACTTGCTCACATCGGAGTACGTCCGACGGAGGACCTCGTAATCATCGTAGAACCTGTTGCTGCCCTGGTATCCGAGGCAGCATGAGCACCGTCCAACGTGTTGCCCTCGTTGGAACCCCAAACGTTGGGAAGTCCACACTGTTCAATGAGCTTACGGGCCTTTCTCAAAAAGTTGGCAATTTCCCGGGTGTTACGGTCGATCCACTTGTCGGCTCTATAAGTGTTGATAATCAACGACTTGAGCTAATCGATTTACCTGGAATTTATGGTCTCGAGGCGGCATCGGAAGACGAGCAGTTAACGATCGACGTGTTGCGTGGACGTCACACTTCGATATCTAAGCCAGATGCCGTGATGCTGGTGATGAATGCACAGAATCCTGAAAAGTGTCTTGTGCTCTTTAGCCACCTGGCAAGTCTAGGACTTCCCATCATGGTGGTCGTGACGATGGTCGATAGCGTTAAGCTCTCTGGAGGCGTCTTTGATGATATCACTCTTCTGCACGAGTTGGGTGTAAATGTCTACTCAGTTGTTGGACGCAAGGGGCTGGGTGTAGCCGAGGTAAAGAGAGCCATGGCTTCGGATTCATGGAGATGTCCAAAACCGATAGAGCTGGACGGCACAGCACTCGAAGATAGGTTCGCTTGGTCTCGAAACATCGTTGGCAAGGTGCTCATTCCAGGATCTCCAGACATGATGCGTAAGCGCATCGACAGATTGGTCCTTCATCCGGTCTGGGGAACATTGTTGTTCCTGGGCGTAATGGCGTTCTTTTTTCAGGCGATCTTTTCCTGGGCACAGCCCATGATGGACGGAATTGATGCAGTGATCGCTTCACTCCAGGAGTTCGTCGAAGATCAAACGCTTGATCCATTACTGACCTCATTTCTGTCGAAGGGGCTAATTGGTGGTGTAGGTTCGGTTGTGGTGTTCCTTCCACAGATTCTGCTGCTCAACGTGCTGGTCGTGCTGCTCGAGGAGAGTGGGTATCTGGCGCGTGCTGCCTTTCTGGTGGATAGAGCAATGGGCCTGTTCGGGCTGCAGGGCAGGTCATTTATACCGCTTCTTGGATCTTTTGCCTGTGCTATACCCGGCATCATGTCGGCACGCATCATTCCAAATTATCGCGACCGGCTCGTCACGATCATGGCAACGCCCCTGATGACGTGCTCTGCACGCCTGCCGGTGTATGCCTTGATCATCTCAGCCTTGATACCAGCAACGACAATTGGGGGCATTTTTTCGCTGCAGGCAGCCGTTATGGCAGGACTGTATGTGATTGGTGCGCTGAGCGGACTGATGATAGCGCTTGTGCTGAAGAAGACCATGTTTAAGGGGGCAATCGTGCCGTTCCTGATCGAGTTTCCGCCCTATCGTGCTCCGTCGTTGAAGAGTCTTTGGGTTACCGTGTTCGGCCGCACGAAAGACTTCCTTAGCACTGCTGGTACGGTCATCCTCGGATTTAGCATTGCCCTGTGGATTCTGACGGAGTTGCCTCGAGCTGATGTGTCGCAGGCACGTTCGACAATCGAAGCAAACAGGATACAAATCGAGCAGTCCTACGCTGCTAGCGTGGGCCGCGCAATTCAGCCGGCGTTCGCACCGCTTGGGTATGATTGGAGAATAACACTCGGTGTGATGAGCTCGTTTGCTGCACGCGAGACGTTTGTGAGCTCTATGGGGCAGATCTATGCTGCCGATGTTCAGGAAAACGACCAATCACTGCGCTCGGTGCTGCGTTCTGAGTATCCACTGGCCGTTGGACTCTCGATACTCGCGTTCTACGTGTATGCTCTTCAGTGCATCAGCACGATTGCCATCATGCGCCGTGAAACAGGTACGTGGAAATGGCCTGCCATAGCATTTTCGATCACATTTGTCTTGGCCTATGCAGCATCGTTTGCTGTCTACACGCTGGCATCTTGAGTTGTCTAAAACAACATGCCCTTCAGGAAGAACGTAGCGATCGTAAAGTAGATGAGAATCCCCATTACGTCGCTGAATGTTGAGACGAAGGGGGCGCTCGAAGCAGCTGGATCGAATCCAAGCTTCTTCATCAATAGCGGGAGCATAGAACCGGCAATCGTACCGGCCATCACGATAAAGATCAGTGATATGCCAATAACGGCTGCCACGGTATAACGTACGTCGACGCCTCCGCTGAGAATTGGGTCGTGCACGGCAAGACGAATGAAGCCCAGGACGCCAAGCAGCACACCTAATAAGAATCCGGCAGCCAACTCACGTCGCATGATGCGCCACCAGTCCGATAGCGTTACTTCGCCGAGTGCCAGAGCACGCACGATCAGCGTTGCCGCTTGCGAGCCGGAGTTGCCCCCTGAAGAAATGATAAGGGGCAGGAACAGCGCCAGAACAACGGCCTTCTCTATCGGTGTCTTGTAGTAGTCCAATGCGATGGCTGTCAGGAAGCCCCCTAAGAAGAGAACAACCAGCCATGTGGCGCGCTTCTTGACAAGTTCAAGCAGACCTACGTCGATGTATGAATCATCGAGTGCTTGAACAGCACCGAACTTCTGCATCTCTTCGGTAGCCTGTTCTTCAGCGATGTCGAGCACGTCGTCGAGCGTGATGATACCGAGAAGCTTATTGTCGATGTCGACCACAGGGAGTGCGAATCTGTCAAGGCGCTTGAACTTTTGTACGGCTGTTTCCTGATCGTCGGTAGCGAGCAGCGACTCCATGGAGTAGTTCATGATGTCCGACATTCTACTCTGCGGATCGGCCAACAGTATTTCACGTATGTGCAAATCGTCAAGCAGCGTGCCGTGCTCGGTAACGTACAGATAGTTCAGCGTTTCTGAGTCTTTACCGTACTGGCGAATGTGTTCAAGTGCCTGTTGAACTGTCCAGTCCTTCTTGACCACGACGTAGTCCGGCGTCATCAATCGGCCAACAGAATCTTCTGGCCAGTTCAGAAGCGCAAGAGCAACAGATCGTTCTTCGGCATTGAGCGAGTTGATCAATTCCGATACAACATTACCGGGCAGATCTTCAAAGAGCTGCGTACGGTCATCCGGAGACATGTCGTTGAGCAGCGCACCGACTTCTTCGCGCGCCATATCGTGCAGGAGCTCTTGCTGCGTATCGAATTCGCAATACGAGAACGTCTCGGCAGCCAGATCTTTTGGAAGGAGGCGGAAAACGACAACACGGCTTTCCTCTTTAAGGTCAGCCACAAGGTCTGCAAGTTCTACGGGCGCAAAATCCAGAATCACTTCGCGTATTGTGGCGAAGTCGCGAACAGCAATGAGCTGCTCGATATC
This sequence comes from Ignavibacteria bacterium, assembly GCA_046300675.1. Lineage (GTDB taxonomy): Bacteria > Bacteroidota > Ignavibacteria > Kapaibacteriales > Kapaibacteriaceae > UBA10438. The sequence continues at coordinate 52,768 of JBKCLO010000084.1, read as the reverse complement.
TGGTGCTAGAAGGCGTCCGTACATGACGCGAAGATACCACTCAACGGCGGCTTACTCGTATCGGAGCGCCTCAATCGGGTCGAGATTTGCAGCACGCCATGCCGGATACAAGCCAAAGCTGATCCCGATGACAGTACAGATCACAACACTGAAAATCACTGTGCCGTAGGGGAACACATAGGTGATCGTTGGCATGTTAAACGATCGTAACAACTCGGTGATGGCCCACGAAGTGCCGATGCCACCTACCATGCCGGTAAGGCCTCCAAGCTGACACAGCGTAATGCTCTCGATCAGGAATTGCCGAACGATCCATTGCTTTCTTGCTCCCAGCGCTTTGCGCACGCCAATCTCGCGCGTGCGCTCCTTGACACTTACCAGCATCATGTTCATGATGCCGATACCTGCTGCCACCAGAGCACCGAGGCCACTGATCCATGCAACAACGAGCAGCGCAGTACTAAAGCCGGAGAACTGTCCCGTGAGCGCATCGTTTGTGTCGAGCTCAAAATTGTTCTCTTCCCACGGTTTCACATTGCGTAGACTTCGCATGATACCAGTTGCTTCATCTACAGTGAGCGGTATCATCATCTTGTTCAGCGCTTTAACGCCCACATCAACGCTTGCATCCCATTCTGATGTGTAGTATTTGTTGAAGACCGTGATAGGAACGAGCACGCGGTTGTCCTGACTTTGTCCCAGCACGCCGCCTTTTGGCTCGAGAATACCTACGACAACGAACTTCTGACTCTTGATCGTGATGAGTTGTCCGAGCGGGTCTACGTTTGAAAAGAGAGACGAGACAATGTCCTGTCCGATGATCGCTACTGGACGCGAGGTATTCACCTCCGACTCGGTTATCGGACGTCCACCCGAAACACTTACCGCATTGACGGTAAAATAGAGGTCGTCGATTCCAATGAGAGATACATCAGGGTTGGATGACTGTTGTCCAGCTTTGATGGTATAGCCTGATGACGTGTTTGAGATAGTGATCAGGTTGGTTGAGGTCATCTTATCTCGAAACTCTTTTGCCTGCTGATACGTGATGTTCTTGCGTCTGCGCATCTTGGCCCAATTCGTACCGAAGTTTATTGATGGCGTACGCTGAATCAGCAGAGAATTCTCACCCAGATCTGCAAGTTGTCCACTAACGGCCTGCTGGAGTGCGCCCATGATAGACGTTGCACTGATGATGCCGAATACGCCAATTCCGATACTGAGCAGTGTAAGCCCCGAGCGAAGCTTCTGTGAGCGCACGGCATCGAATGCAAGCAGGATGGACTCGAGCACGTTCATTGTTCGTACCTCAGAGCCTCTACGGGGTCGAGCTTTGAGGCACGCAGTGCCGGTAGGAACCCTGCAAGAAGTCCTACAACAACCGACACAGCAATAGCAATACCGAGCAGATCAAGTGGTATCAAGGGGCTGATCACGTTCGCCCAATCTTGTTCGAGCATATCGACGGCCACGAAGCGCGCCCCTGCAACGATGGCCTGCGCGATAGGGAAGGCAATCAACGCTCCGGCAATGCAGAGCAAAGCAGATTCGATGAGAAACTGTGCCAGAATGGATCCGCGCTTAGCGCCTATTGCTTTGCGAACACCGATCTCTTTTGTGCGCTCTGTTACCGACACATACATGATGTTCATGATGCCAATAGAGCCAACGATGAATGCAAGGATCGTTAGCCCCATACCAACAACCCAAATACCAATGCGAATATTCTTTGCCTGCGCATCAAAGGCCTTCATCTCGTTGATCGAGAAGTCGTCTGGTGCATTCGGCGGAACATTTCTGATGGCGCGCATATGCCCGATTGCCTCGGAGCGTACGATATCTACCATCGACTCGCTTCCGCACTTAAGACCAACGGAAAAGCTTCTATCGAAAAACCCGTGCACAGCACGAAACGCCATCATGGGGATGAAGACCTGATTGTCGATGAAATCCATGAACAAGAAGCCCTGCTTTTGTAGGACTCCAACGATGCGAAAGGGGCTTCCGTTGATCTTCAGCGTCATGCCAATAGCATTAACGTCCTGATACAAGCTCTTATACACTCCATGGCCAATCACGACAACGCGGTCTGCCGATTGTTCTTCCGATGGTGTAAAGAACCTACCGTCGAGTGTTGCAGCTGCCGATGTGAAGCCGTAGTCAGCAGTTGTACCTGTAATACTGCACATCAAGCTCGTATTACCTTTCACGACAGAGCCGCCCCACTTGCGTGCCAGTGGTATCACGTATTCTGCAGACTCCATGCGAGACTTCAGCATGGATGCTTGCTGCAGAGATATGTCTTTGCGTGCCTCTATAGTTCGCCAATTCCTGCCCCCTGTCCAATCCCACTTATCGATGTAGATCATGTCCTTACCGATGATTGAGATCGTCTGTTCCCAGACGGCATTGAGTCCGCCAATGGTCCAACCCATCACAACAACCAGCACAACACCAACGACAATACCTGCAGTGGTCAGGATCGAGCGCAGAAGATTCACACGCAGCGAATCAGCTGCGATGCGAAAGGATTCTTGAAGCTCTGACAGTTTAGGCATGGTTGTGATTGAGGGTGTCGGATTCGATACGTCCGTCGCGCAGGCGGATGATCCTGCGTGCATGTTGTGCGACGTCTTCTTCGTGCGTCACAAGGATCACCGTGTTGCCGGCTTTCCAGAGATCACTGAACAAATTCATGATGTCGTGTCCAGTCTTGGTATCAAGATTTCCCGTTGGCTCGTCGGCAAGAATGATCGACGGTGCTGTTACAATAGCGCGCGCGATTGCAACACGCTGACGCTGTCCGCCCGAAAGTTCATTCGGCTTGTGCGCCATACGATCGCCCAATTGCACACGTTCGAGCGCCTCTGTCGCGCGGCGTGTGCGCTCCTCAGCGCTTACGCCAGCGTATACGAGCGGGAGCTCGACGTTCTTCAGCGATGTTGCGCGTGGCAAGAGGTTAAAGGTCTGAAAGACAAAGCCAATCTCCTTATTCCGGATAGATGCTAAGTCATCATCATCCATTTCGGCAACATTAGCCCCGTTAAAGAGATACTTGCCCGATGATGGCGTGTCGAGACAACCAAGCATGTTCATGAGTGTGGACTTGCCGGATCCAGACGGACCCATGATAGCCACATACTCATTAGATCCTATCTTAAGTGAGACGTCGCGCAAGGCATAGACCTCTTCATCGCCCATCTCATAGCGCTTAACTAAGTGTTCGATATCGATGATCGACTGACTCATTGTGCCTGCCGCATCTGACGATAACGATCTTTACGAGCTTTCGGGTCTTCAACGATCACAGGTGCGCCGTTCTTGAGAAGCTTGCTGATCGCCTGGTATGGACTTGAGATTACAGACTCACCCTGCTTGACACCACTGAGTATCTCAATGTACCCATCATCGCTGATGCCGGTTTCTACAGCACGTGACTCGACGGCATTACCTTTGAGAATCCAGACAATGCTCTTCGGTTTGTTGGACTTCTTGATGCCATCGACCTTGCGCGACTCAAGGCGGTAGTTCTCCTCCTGAGATGCGTCTGTTGAAGTCTCGTCTTGACGTATGGTAACCGACTGAATCGGAACTGCGACAGCGTTCGTCTTTGTATCTGTTTCAATGTCGACACTGCAAGACATTCCCGGACGCATACGATGCTCAGGATCGATGATGCGAATGCGCACCTGGAAATTGACAACTTCCTCTTGTGTGCCTTGTCCGGAGACCTTTGGCGAATGACTGATCTCGTACACAACGCCGCGAACAGTCAGGTCTGCCAGTGCATCTACCTTGATTCGTGCTGTGTCGCCTACTGCGATGAGCGCAACATCGTTTTCGTCTACATCGACCCACGCATTCATGGTTGATAGATCGGCAATACGCATGATCTCCGTGCCCTGCATCTGTGCAGTGCCTACAACCTTTTCACCGCTTTCAACGCCCAGGTACGTTACGGTTCCACCCATTGGCGCTGTGATCGTTGTCCGGTTCACATTTACCTGTGTCTCCTGAAGAGCGCCCCTTGCGCGATCGTAATCAGCTTGCGCCTGCGCCAGACGAGCAGCCGCAGATTGGAATGCTGCAGTTGCGCGATCGAATTCTTCGCGTGAGGCAAAGGTCTTCTTGTACAGTTCTGTTACCCGCTTCAAATCGGCCTCTGTTCGGTCAACCTCTGCTTTAGCAACTGTGATCGACATCCTCGATGCTTCTGCGGCAGCACGCGTCTGCACCAGCATGGACTGCATCATGTCGGGCTTGATGCGCACGAGCAGCTGTCCAGGTTTTACGGTTGCTCCATCACGAACACCGAGATACATGATCTCGCCGCTTGCCTCAGAGCTGATCTTCACCATGACCTCAGGCTGCAGCTTACCTATGGCGCTTACAGTTTGCGTGATGGTTCGAGCCTGGACTTGCTCAGCGCTAACTTCGATAGGCCCTTCCTTGCCGGAAGAGAAGAACATCACAACCCCGATGATGATGACGATCACAAGGGGTATGATCCATAACAAGCGTTTACGTGACTTCTTGGACATCAGTTATCTCCTTCCATTTCACCTACTGCAAAGTCTACTGCGGCAACCGCAGAGTGATAGGTGAACACTGCTGAAATTCTATTGATCTGTGCTGTTATGAGCTGATTGTTCGCAGTCTGCATGTCCAGCATCGTTGCTGACCCAACATTGTAGCGCTCACGCACAGCTTCTGCATTAAACTTGGCGAATGACAACGCACGCGCGGTAACATCCAGCCCCTTCTCTGCTGCGGTCAACTGCAGAAATGCACTTCGGATGTCGGTGCGAATCTGATTCTTGAGGCGCTCGATGTCGAGGATTCGCTGCGTGTGTGATAGCGTGGCCGATTCGACATTACGATGCGTTGTAAACTGGTCGAACACAGGCACGCGAATGAAGATGCCGGCGTAGACCTGACCTTGACGATCGAAATCTCCGATCGTAAAGTTGCGCCAAGTGTATCCACCGCTGGCCGAAAGTGACGGGTAATAACCTGCTGATGCACTTCCGATCTGCGACTTTGCCGACTGCTCGCGCAGACTTGCCGACTCGATATCAGAGCGCTTCGAAAATGCCTGAGTTACTGCGTCGATTTCCGAAGAAAACCGCGCCCGCATAGAAGCTACACTCTGCGGTGATAGCTCAGATGAGAGCGCACCTTCGTTGATATCAATGAGCTGACTCGGATTCACACTCATTGTGGCTAGCAGTTGCGCCTTGGCTGTGGCTACATCATTTTCGGCTTGAATCAGGCTTACTTCTTGGTTTGCCAACTCGGTCTCCTGCGAGTTCACATCCTGCTGTGTCCCCCGTCCAACGCGCACCATTTCTTTCATGCGCTCGAGTGTTGCCTGTGCAAGCCCAACAGTCTCGCGACGCGCGTTGAGCACCTGTTTACGCCTTGCAACCTCGATGAACTGCCGCGTGATGTTGAAGCGCGCAGCAGCGCGCGCATATGCCACATCCGACCGTGTCGCAGATAGATCGTTTTGTGCAGAAGTATATTCTGATTCTCTGCGGAATCCATCGAACACATTAAGATTCAGGCTGCCGTTCAACCCATATGTGTTAGGAAGCGGCTGACCAACAATAGGCACGCCGTTGACGATTGAGAATTGCTCTCGAAGATTTGTCAGCTGACGTGAGTAGTTGGCTGTGACCTCGGCCGAGGGTAGATAGGCACCGAATGCGTTTACAAGTCTGGCCGCTGCAGCCTTGGTTGAAGCGGAACTCTGCTGTACATCAAAACTCTTGTCAAGTCCGATGGCTATGCAGTCTTCCAGAGTAAGGGGCTTGCTGTCTGCACCTTCCTGGGCAACGAGAATTCCTGTACAACCAAACAAAGCCCAAAACAGGGCGTGCAGAATGAGTGGTTTCATTTCCTTCCGACAAATAAATTCTCGTATGGTTTCATGCAGATTCGACAGGTTACTTGCGCCGCCTCGAGGTCTTACGTGGGGTCTCGGATCGGCGTTGGAAACGCCGCTGTGGATCGCTGGAGACAACCTCTTCGAGTTCCATCACCACAACCATGAGATGTTTCCCAGTGGTCTTACCTCCCGAAGTTGACAGTATGGTAAACCTATTGTCGTGTTGAATAGTTGCAACAAGAGGTACGGCAAGTCTGTTGTCGAAGACAAGGCGCCCAGATTCGGCTATGGCCGACGACGACTGCATGGAAAGCTGACTTGCCGCCATGTCCATCATGCCAGATCCTGTAAGCGAGTATATGATCCACTGACACTGCCTTCCGAGTGTGTCCAGCTTGTCGCCTACACGCCAAAGTACCTGTTGATTCATGACCGGATAGGGGACAGCGTTCTCTGCATAGCGCACTGTGTCTTCGGAGAGCCAGCTCTGATTTTGCCGTCCGCACGAGGAATCCAAGACTGGCAAACGCAATGGCTGGTAGGCGCCGCCGGGACATAACATGGCAAGATCGCTCGAGGTTGATTCTGCCAGACGGCGTCCTAAGGAATCAATGACCAGCCGAACCTCTCGTCCCACCCAGGGGTGTCCTGGACGAAACACGGTATCCGTCTCTGTAGCCTGATACTCCGAAGCCCGGATAGTGATCAGTCGCAAATGGTAGATGCCGTTGCTCGCAGAGTCGCATATGATCTTGAGTCGCTCGGAGCGCACCTTCGCTAAGATCCCGCGTGTGTCGATGTCGATACTGTCCTTTGATTCGATCGCATAGTACAGTGTATCTCCGGCGACAAACCGATATCGATAGCAGAGCGTATCCTTGCCCAGCACGATCTTCTTGCCCCCTGGCATCACGCGAATCTGTGCCGAGCTGTGAGCAGGTAGCATCGCGCAGAAACCAAGCACCATCAACGAAGAGAATAACCATCGGTTCATCGTATCGCTCTCCGCTGCAGGATAATCTTGAGTGATGTTGCAATGTCAACAGTTGCCTGAGCAGCAAGCTCATCGCTCACGGGACGTGTAGTTGATTGCAGTGACATGGTCTGTTCTTGTCGAATAACCATTCCAGTCGAGACATCCACAAATGACTTGCCCATCTGTTGGCCGGTACCCGAGACCGTTAGGTCTAATCCTTCAGCAGAGATATCGCCGTGCTGTCGAACATTCTTTGTCGAAGACTCGATCACCCAACATGGTAGGCCAAATGTATCCTTGATAGCTGCGAATGTGTTCGTAAGCGCCCCCTGCGTGTAGACAACTCCAGTAGCGCCCTCGACCGTGATCGTGTCATCCTTGCGTGTGGTCCATGTTGCTCCCAGGCGCACTGGGTCCTTGGGTAGCGGCACGCCAATGAGCTCAGCAGGCGTAATCGTCGAGGAGATCAGCCGTGCTATTGGATCATCGGATGGAGCGTTGCTGGAGATGACACGGCCGGTTGGATCTACAACAAAGGTTAGCTGAAACGACGGAGCGTCCCGTTGCGAAACGCGTAGTTCGGATACCGTACACTCGATCGTTGCTTGCCCCATGACGACGTCTGTGACACGAAGTGTCACGTTCATGTTCATCGATGTCTGCGAAGTCTGTGGTTCTTCCTGCGAATTACGATAGGTTGCCGTAGTGGTCATTTCGGCATCACATTCGTAGGAAAACGATTCGTACTTCTTGAGATTCAGACGCAGCAGGTGTCGATCGTCCGCAGCGTTCACAACAACTCCTGATCCTAACAGGACGGCTGCGGTAACCCACGTAATGATCGATCGACCACGCATTACTTTTACGACTCCATTGATGCTGCTTCGCGCTTCTTGGCTCGTTGACGCATTGTGGTATCAAGAATTTTCTTCCGCATGCGCACAGACGCCGGAGTGCACTCCAATAGTTCGTCGTCTTCGAGGAATTCGATGCACTGCTCAAGAGAAAGCTGGCGTGGCGCTTCAAGTCTGACAAGACCGTCAGAGCCGCTCGAACGCATATTCGTGAGGTGCTTCATACGGCATGCATTTACGCTCAAATCGTCTTCACGTGCATTTTCACCGATGATCATGCCCTCGTAGACTGGTTGTCCTGGCTCGATAAAGAGAACGCCGCGCTCCTGGACCATTTCCAACGCATATGCTGTTGACGGTCCGGTTTCCATTGAAACCAGGGCGCCGCGCAAGCGTCCGGCAATAGCACCCTTGAACGGCTTATACGAGTCAAACGTATGGTGAATGATTCCCATTCCACGCGTAGATGTCAAGAACTCCGTACGGAAACCAATCAAGCCGCGTGCTGGGGTAAGAAACTCGCAGCGCACGCTGTCGTTGCTTGGCGTCATGGCAGTCATCTCACCCTTGCGACGTCCAAGATTCTCGATCACAGTGCCAACGTGTTCCTGCGGCACATCGACAGTAACGTGTTCGATTGGCTCCATGAGCTGACCCTTTTCGTCGCGACGGAAGAGAACTTCCGGGCGTGAAACAGCGAACTCATAGCCTTCCCGGCGCATTGTCTCGATAAGGATCGCAAGCTGAAGTTCGCCACGTCCGGAGACCTTGAACACATCTGGAGAGTCGGTGTCTTCGACACGCAGAGACACGTTGTTCCGCAACTCACGATAGAGTCGCTCGCGAATCTTTGGTGTCGTTAAGAACTTTCCATAAAGTCCGGCAAGGGGCGAGGTGTTGACCATGAAATACATGGCAATCGTTGGCTCTTCGATGTTGACGTACGAAAGAGGTTCTGTTCGCGAAGAATCAGCGATAGTTTCGCCAATGTAGACGTTCTCAAAGCCCGACAATGCGATGATCTCTCCAGCGGATGCCTCGGTTGCTTCAGCTCGGGCAATGCCTTCATAGACGTACATCTTGGTGATTCGGCTAGACTCGCGTGTACCATCTGGTTTGATCAGATTCACACTGTCGCCCACCTTTACTGTGCCTTCAATGATGCGTCCAACAGCAATACGTCCAACGTAATCAGACCAGTCCAGAGCGCTGATCACCAGCGCGAACGGTGTCTCGCGATCGACCATTGGCGGAGGGATGTGCTTGATGATCTCTTCGAACAAGACATCAAGAGACTCTGCTTCTTCTTCCAACTTGAGTTTCGCAACGCCGAGCTTGCCGATGGCATAGATCACGGGGAAGTCGAGTTGCTCATAGGTTGCGCCAAGGTTCATGAAGAGCTCCATGACCTCGTCCAGCACTTCCGCAGGACGTGCATCACCGCGGTCGATCTTGTTGATCACCACGATTGGCTGGAGTCCCATGTCGAGTGCCTTACGCAACACAAAACGCGTCTGCGGTAGGGGGCCTTCAGCTGCATCAACCAGCAGCAGCACACCATCGACCATAGAGAGTACGCGCTCAACCTCTCCACCGAAGTCGGAGTGGCCTGGCGTATCAACGATGTTGATCTTATAGTCCTTCCAGCGCACTGCGGCGTTCTTAGCCATGATGGTGATCCCGCGCTCTCGCTCGAGGTCGTTGGAGTCCATCACGCGTTCGGCAACAACCTGGTTGTCGCGGAACGTTCCGCTTTGGCGCAGCATGTGGTCCACTAGCGTGGTCTTGCCGTGGTCAACGTGCGCGATGATTGCGATGTTTCTGTAATCTGGTCTGGGTTCTAGGGCCATATCCTTGTCGATCATTGGGTTTTGGGCAGCTACAAAGATACAGACAATCTCCACGCGAGCAGGAGATCAGAAGTAATTCGATTCGTCCCGCCAGCGAACGATCTTCCAGGGCTCGGCCGTGGATGTGCGCGAAACGCGCAGGTTCACACGACCCTGGGCGCGCAGCACATCGGATGGATTGAACGTAATTGTAAGGTTAAAGCCGCGTGAAATGTTCTGAAGAACGGAGTCGCCATCTGCCTGGATGACGTCGTTCCAGACAAGATCCAGCTGTTGGGCGGCACTGAAGAGTCCTTGTGTTGCGAGCATGTCTTCGTCACGTCCCCACGTAACATCTACACCTTGATCGTAATTGCGGTAGACAAACGTGAACGTTCTATCGAGCAGGCGTCCGTACGTTAGCGTGTCTTTAAACACGTAGGCATATCGAAAGTTCTGGAATAGACCTTCAATCGTGCGCTGGTCTCCCAAAACAGCACCGCCCCCTTGAGATGAGAGGGCGGGTGCAAATGGATTTGTGCAGGATGTAAGGGCAAGAGTCCCGATGCATATAATCAGGAGCACGCCCGAGGCGACCCACGTGATGGATCTGTCGTTCATGTCCGCTTAGAACAAGCGTAGACCAAGGAACATCGCAATGCTCGTGAAGAACGCGATGCCACCGGACCATCCAAGAATGGCTGCTGTCATTGGTCCACGAACACTTGTGCCCATAGCGCCAAACACCATTCCGGTCAGACCGGTAATCACTCCGCCGACAACGGGATGCCATCCCATTGAGCGCTGAATGGTAACGCTTACAAACACCACAAGCACGCCCAGCACGATTCCCATGCCGCGAGTTGCGAGGGTGTCCTCGACGTGATCTACTTCGTGATGTGCGCCGTGATCGTGCGATGCATCGTGTGACATGTTATTCTCCTTATTGGCTGTTCTGAATACCTCTGCGAAGATAACGACCAGGAACGGAAAATAAGGGACTCATGCCGAGTAAGTCCCATGACGGTTGTCATGCTTTCTGGATTGGCAGAATCGGAGTTTCGAACACTTCGAATCACCACACCAAGGAGCATCTGTATGCGGTCACATGTTGTCTTTGTTCTTCTGCTACTTGGAGCTTGCACCATGCTCCTTGCACAGTCAGTACCCCCACGGGTGTTCACGTATCAGGGCGTGCTCATCACCCCGAACGGTAATGCTGTTCCCGACGGTACGTACCCTTTAACCCTACGCCTGTATTCTACTCCAACAGACGGGATTGCCTCATGGGAGGAGCAACACTCGGTTGTTACGACCAACGGTGTGTTTGATGTGCTATTGGGTACCATCAGCCCCTTACCGCAGGACTTCAGCACAGCCTTCTGGCTTGCTGTGGAGCTGCAGGACGATGACGAGATGCTCCCCCGAACGCGCTTATCTGCGGTGCCGTATGCGCTATACAGCGACAGAGCACGTGTGGCTGATAGCCTGAGTGCAGACGCTCGCGGCGTTGTCAGAAGCATCAACGGCGCAGACGGTGCGCTGATTCTTGAGGGGGCTGGTTCAACGCTGATCTCACAACAAGGAAATCGAATAACGATAGCAACGCCAGCATCTGTCGAACGTGTCATTTCGCTGGATAACTCCATCCGTGTTCGTAATGTGAACAGCAAGGATGTTGACCTTGCCGTTCAGGAGGTTGACCCGACCAAGATCCTACGTGGTGGCGCAGAACATGGTCACGTACTGATGTGGGATACGACATATAGCGCATGGACACCACGAGAGGTAAGCACAGATGGTCCAATTGACGCGATCAAGGTTGGCGATGCCGCCGGTGGTGATCTTACTGGAACGTATCCGAACCCTCTGATCCGCAATGGCGCTGTTACGACGCCCAAACTTTCCGATGGTGCAGTAGCAACCAGTAAGCTGGCAGACGGCGCGGTTATCACAAACAAGCTTGCCGATGATGCCGTTACAACATCAAAGATTCTTGATGGTGCAATCACCACAGAAAAGATTCGTGCCGATGCCGTTACCTCCGACAAGATGTCGCCAACAGGTGTGCGCCCCGGTACGTATGGCGATGTTGGAACGATTCCTGTGTTCACGGTCGATAGGGCCGGACGCATCACGTTTGTTCAGAACGTACCTGCAGGACCAGGCGATCCAAATGGTCCAGCCGGCGGAGATCTCTACGGCTTTTACCCCAATCCAACGTTAAAGCTCACGGGCGTTGTCGCCAATACATACGGCGATGAGACACATGTACCGCATATCACAGTCGATGAAAAGGGGCGACTAACACAGGCCATGAACGTTGCCATACGCCCGCGAACTGGAGAGGTATCAGACATCATCTCAACAGGTACACTCGATGACCAGAACATGCAGATCAAACCTAATCGCGTAGGTAGTGATGAACTTGTTGATGTTCCTGGTCTGCCCCTTACAGAGCAGGGAACAGGTCTGCTGATTCCGGTGATCAGCGTTGATCAGGATGGACGTGTGCGTACGCTGCGACAGACACCTGTCCTTGCAATGCAACCTGGTGATCAGGCAGGAGGAGACTTAACGGGTACCTATCCAAATCCTCAAATCAATGTGGTCAATGCGGGCAATCGTATCATCACGGCGATCAACAATGAACAAACGCTCGTGATAGATGGATCGCGTGTTGAAGCACCTATGGCGCTACCCGCGTCTGATATCACTCTAACGGGAAAACTCGACTCTCTCGACTTGCAGATAAAGGCCGGTGTTGTTGGCCCAACGGAACTGGCAAATCTGCATGCAGATGCAATTGGTCCTGTAGGCAGCGGCAACGTGGTGCCGGTACTCTCTATCGATGCAGATGGGCGTGTTACGGCGCTGACATCAACGCCAGTGAATGCAATCAAGCCCGGAGATGCGGCCGGTGGTGATCTTACTGGTACCTATCCAAACCCGCGTATCAACGTTGCCACATCAGGTGAGACGATCATCAATGCTATCAACAACTCGACGTCAACAACAGTAATCGATGCATCGAAGATCGAACATCCGGGCGCTGCACCCGATTCGGATATCTCGGTTTCAGGACATCTCGATTCGATGAACCTTCAAGTGCGAGTTGGCATTATCGGTGCTCCCGAACTTGCTAATCTTCATATGTCGGGCATTGGTCCAGTGGGAACATCGACAACTGTACCGATCGTTACGATTGATACTGACGGACGGGTGACTGCCCTGACGTCAACAACGATCGCAGGTGTTGCACCAGGTGGAGCTGCAGGGGGCGACCTCACGGGCACCTATCCGAATCCTACACTAGCAAACTCCGGAGTCGCGGCCGGCACATACGGCAGCCATACGCACGTTGCACGGGTTACGGTCGATGCAAAGGGACGCATCACTAGTGCTTCCTCGCTGCTCATCGAACCGGCAACAACAGGCGCGTCTGATATCACAGTCGGTGGAACAATCGATGTGATGAATCTGCAGATAGGTGCAAACACTGTTGGTGCAGCTGAGCTGAGCTCCACGACAGTTGCGCCGGGCGTCTATGGATCATCATTGCAGGTGCCGCAATTCTCCGTCGATGCAGACGGACGAATTACCAATGTTGTCAACACAACGATCACAGGAACAACTCCGGGTGGGGCAGCAGGTGGAGATCTCACAGGAACATATCCGAACCCGTTGATAGCCACGACGGCCGGTGAGCGCATCGCAACGGCAATCAATACATCTGCTACAACGCGTATTGCGGCAACCAAGATCTCAGCCGCTAATGATGCAGTGGCTTCGGACATCGACGCAACGGGCGACCTCAATGCTCTGGTACTCGATATCAAAACGGGAGTAGTTGGTGCAAACGAGCTTGCTTCGACTGCTGTTGCCGCAGGTTCATACGGCACATCGACGCAGGTGCCGCAGATCTCCGTCGATTCGGACGGACGTCTGATATCGGCATCAAATGTTACCATCAGCGGCGTCAGTCCAGGCGGAGCGGCAGGGGGCGACCTTACCGGCACGTACCCTAATCCGCATCTCATTGCATCAGGCGTTGTTGCAGGCATCTATGGCACCACCAGTGCAGTCCCGCAGGTAACGGTCGACGCAAAGGGGCGGGTACTCGGAGCCGCAAATGTTACCATCGTTCCTGCAACGATCATAGCTAGTGATGTTACCGTTGCGGGAAACATCAATGCTATGAATCTCCAGCTCGATGCTGATGTGGTGAGCGCGGTCGAACTTGCATCAACAACTGTCTCTGCCGGCACGTATGGCACGTCGACGCAGATACCTCAGTTCACCGTTGACGCCGATGGCCGTCTGACAAGTGCCTCGAATGTCACGATCAGCGGAACCTCGCCAGGTGGCGCAGCAGGTGGCGACCTAACAGGGACGTATCCAAATCCGACGATCGCAACGACTGCAGGCGAGCACATCTCAACGGCGATCAATACATCTGCTACAACGCGCATTGCGGCAACGAAGATCTCAGCCGCTAACGATGCAGTGGCTTCAGACATCGACGCAACGGGCGACCTCAATGCACTTGTACTCGATATCAAAACGGGAGTGGTTGGTGCAAACGAGCTTGCTTCGACTGCTGTTGCCGCAGGTTCATACGGAACATCGACGCAGGTGCCGCAGATCTCCGTCGATTCGGACGGACGTCTGATATCGGCATCAAATGTTACCATCAGCGGCGTCAGTCCAGGCGGAGCGGCAGGGGGCGACCTTACCGGTACATATCCAAACCCATTGCTTACAACCACTGGTGTTACGGCAGCTACGTATGGTTCACAAACAGCAGTTGCTCAGGTAACTGTTGATGCCAAGGGACGCATCACCACAGCCTCGAATGTCACGATCGTACCATCAACCTCGGGATCGAGTGATGTGAGCGTGTCGGGCAATATCAACACGATGAATCTGCAATTGGGTGCCGATGTGGTAGGTCCTGGAGAGCTTGCATCGACAACGGTCTCAGCAAACACGTACGGTTCGTCAACACAGATACCTCAGTTTACCGTTGATGCCGACGGCCGTCTGACAAGTGCTACGAATGTCACGATCAGCGGAACCTCGCCAGGTGGCGCAGCAGGTGGCGACCTAACAGGGACGTATCCAAATCCGACGATCGCAACGACAGCAGGCGAGCACATCTCAACGGCGATCAATACATCGGCTACAACGCGCATTGCGGCAACGAAGATCTCAGCCGCTAACGATGCAGTGGCTTCAGACATCGATGCAACGGGCGACCTCAATACACTTGTGCTCGACATCAAGACGGGCGTTGTTGGAGCACCAGAACTAGCATCAACAGCCGTGTCTGCAGGTTCATACGGTACATCAACACAAGTACCGCAGTTTACGGTCGATGCAGACGGACGTCTGACGGCTGCATCCAACGTTACGATCACGGGAACAACGCCAGGTGGAACTGCAGGTGGCGACCTTACCGGTACATATCCAAACCCATTGCTTACAACCACTGGTGTTACGGCAGCTACGTATGGTTCACAAACAGCAGTTGCTCAGGTAACTGTTGATGCCAAGGGACGCATCACCACGGCCTCGAATGTCACGATCGTACCATCAACCTCGGGATCGAGTGATGTGAGCGTGTCGGGCAATATCAACACGATGAATCTGCAATTGGGTGCTGATGTGGTAGGTCCTGGAGAGCTTGCTTCAACCACGGTTGCCGCAAGTACGTACGGTTCGTCAACACAGATACCTCAGTTTACCGTTGATGCCGACGGCCGTCTGACAAGTGCCACGAATGTCACGATCAGCGGAACCTCGCCAGGTGGCGCAGCAGGTGGCGACCTAACAGGCACGTATCCAAATCCCACGATTGCAACAACTGCCGGTGAGAACATCGTATCTGCAATCAACGGATCGGCCACCACACGCATCAGTGCAACGAAGATTGCTGCAACGGACGAAGATGGCACGTCTGATGCCTACGTCTCGGGCAATGTCAATGCAATGGTCATCGACCTGAAGTCTGACGTGGTTACAAGCGCTGAACTTGCGTCAACGGCAGTGTCAGCGGGCTCATATGGTTCGTCCACACAAGTACCACAGTTTACGGTCGATGCAGACGGACGCTTGACAGCTGCAGCCAACATCACGATCACCGGCACAACGCCGGGAGGCAGTGCAGGCGGCGATCTATCGGGTTCCTATCCTAATCCAACAGTGGCCAAGATCCTTGGGCGCGATTTGGCTGTAACCACTCCATCGGATGGTAATGTTCTGACGTGGGATGCCACAGCAAGTGCATGGAAACCCGCTGCTCCAACAGCTACAGGCACGTCGGGTCCGGCAGGCGGCGACCTTTCAGGCACCTACCCCAACCCAACAGTGGCCAAGATTCAAGGCTTGGCGGTTAAGTCTGGGATGGCACCTGCAAACAATGATGTGCTCACGTGGATTACTGCCAATAACCGCTGGGAGAACACTGCCAAAGGTGACATACCAACGGGCGTGTATATGCGCGAGGGCACGACAATAGACGTTGATGGAACAAAGGTTTCGGGGTCACTCAATGATGTCAACATCCCCGATGCAGGTCTGATTCGCTTTACGAATTCAAGCGGTCAGACAGACCTGACCGGATTTGACAACGGCGATGACGGCAGACTTATGATTCTCTTCAATGGTTCGGGTGCTCAGCTCAAGATCTGGAGTAACGATGCCCGATCTGTGGCAGAGAATCAGATCGAGCTGTTCACAAGTAACCACACACTTAACACCAATGGTGTGATGTTCTTTGTCTACATCGAATCTCTGCAGCGCTGGGTAGAGATTTCTCATAACAACTGATCAGGGGCCATGTATGAATCACCACATCACGCTTATTGGGAGGATAGTAGTTATGGCATTGCTCGCCACCGCGCACTACAGCGCAATCGGCCAAAATGGAACGGGGCTCCGTGTTGCAAGGTCGGTTATGAGCTCCGGTGGTAGAATGATGTCGACTTCACTTCGCAGTATCGACGGCACGATAGGACAGCTTGCAATCGGCATCACCCGTGATTCAACGGTATGGACAGAGCAGGGGTTCTGGTATAGCTCGCGTCGCATCTATGATGGAAACGGCTGGCATACGACCATCAGCGTTCCGCATGTGCGAGGTCGAAACGGACAAACGCTCGAGATACCGATCACGATGAGATCCACAGACCGTATGCGGATTGCAGGGCTTCGCGACTGGACGTTACGTGTAAAGTTCAACAAGAGCATGCTGCAACCGTTGAACATCAATAATGTTCAGGAAACCGATGATTCCTATCTCGTGACCTTCATGGGGCAATCCTATGATACTGTTGAAACTCTCGCAGACCTCAAGGTCTTTGTTCGACTGGGGAATGACTCGATCACACCAGTGGAGGTGGACTCCTTTGCATGGCATGAAAGTGATCGTATGCGCATTTACAAAGAAGACGGATCTTTTACTGATGAGAGCGTGTGCCAGGCGGGCGGACCTCGTCTTTTGGCCGTCGCAGGACATCCAACTCTACGGGTCACCCCCCAGCCCCTTGTAGATAGGGGCGAGGCCAATGGCACGATCGGCACCGAGGCGAACGTACGGCTCATACTCTATACTGCAGACGGCCAAGCCATGAGTACACTGTTTGCAGGACGCCTGCCAGCTGGTGATTTCCGCATACCATTCGAGATAGGGGCGATAGCCAATGGCACATACCTCGTTGCTCTTGAGACACCAACACATTCTGTTGCAACGCAGATCATTGTTCTACGATAGGGGGCAGAAATGAAACTTCAATTGATGATGGCAGCCCTTCTTGTTTCGATTGTATCTGCTCAGGCACAACGGGGACTTGCAGGCAGCGATGAACTGCGTGTAGGAATTGTTTCAACCTTTGATCAACGCTTCCTTACAGCGTCATTTGCTCAGCTTCCATCAGTACCTACATGCTGCCAGAGCTTCGGCAATGAGCAGCACAACGGATATACCATCGGAGCTTTGGCAGAGTTGCCTCTGAGTGTTGGTCTGGCTCCTACGCTGCGAGTGCTCTACACGCAGTTAGGCGGAGAGTTCACCTCGACCGATGAAAAGTATGTTTTCGACGGCAGTCTTGCATCTGCCCAAGCATCTTTCCTACACACGATAGATGCGCGCATTCATGCAATCGTGATCGAACCTGGAATGCGCATCACGACCGACGGAGGATTTAACATAGGGCTGGGAGTTCAGCTCGGATATCTCGCTGATGCAACGTTTACGCAGCGCGAGGAGATTGCCTCTCCCTCGACGATCACCTACAAAGACGGTAGCCGTGAACGTAATATCCAGACTGGGGACCTACCACAGCTCAATGACTGGCAGATCGGACTCAACCTTGGAGCTGGATATGATTTCCATTTCACTGATGCGCCCGATCTCGTGATCGGCCCGGAGGTGAACTACACCTATAACTTCAGCAACATCATTGATGGCATCAATTGGAAGACCCATACTCTTCGTGTTGGGATCGTGGCCAAATGGATCTTCAATATCAATTCGACAATTGCCCCTTGAGCAGCGACCACGTTGCTTCGGTGGTATCACTCGGCCTGCGTGCATCGCTCCATCGCGCTATGCTCCACAAACCGCTTTGCTCTGGACAAATGGTCAGGGCAATGGTTCCAGAGAGCGTAGACGGGAGCGATGTAAGGCCGAGTTGTGCGGTAAGAGTATACTCAGCCACCCAGACAAGAGAGTCCGGAGAGCTGAATGCAACCTGAGAATTAGCAAATAGCAGCTGTGGTTGCTGGTCGGCAGCAAGCCTTGATGTCATACTCAAAAATGCCTGCCGTTCCTTGGTGACCGACCAATTCAGGAATACTGCCTGATAGCGCGCACCTGCTTCGGCTGAGGGCTCAAACCTGTATGTGAAGGAGCTTCTCGACGGGTCTGCTAAACAGAGCATGAAGTTCTGCATGTTCTTCTCGATTACTGCATTGCGCAGATTCTCGATAACGATGTTCGGACTCGTAGGGGGCTCATACGTACCACGATTACCGGTAGGCTCCTCTGGCATACGTGTTGCACAGCTCGCAAGCAGCAATGGCAACAGCGCGATGATCAAGAGACGATTCATGGCTTCGTAGCTATGATGATGCAACGTTCAGAACTCCCTTCATCAAAGGCCCCGCCCTCGTATGATCCATACACGGTACTCGCATGCAGGCCGGAATGAGCGATCATCGACATCAGTTCTTCAGGTGAATACAGGCGCACTTGTTCTTCGAATGTGTGTTCAGCAGAGCATGGCACATTGACCGTGATTCGCTTGCGAACATAGGGTTCTTCTATCCAGCGTTCCTGAATGATCATGGTCTCGCCTACCATATTCATTGACTCAGGTTTCAAGGTCTTGCGCACCAACGAGGCATTGAAGAAGTCGATCACAAAGACGCCTCCAGATGCGAGAGAACCTGCTACTGTATCGATTACAAGCTGATTTTCCTCGTGCGTATCGAAGTATCCAAAACTCGTAAAAAAGTTTACCACAGCGTCGTAGGGTGCACCTCGGTAGTCTGCGCGCATATCGCCGATAACGTACTGTACATTCTCGTGTGGAAACCGCTGCTTTGCAATGCTGATGAGATGATCGGACCCGTCAAGCCCCGTAACCTGATAGCCATGTTCGGCAAGTGCGTATGCATGCCTGCCAAAGCCGCAGCAAAGGTCGAGAACCTTAGCTCCGGGCGAGAGACCTGCAATGTCGCGTACGAGTTGAACAGCCTCGTGAGCTTCCTGCTCTGTGCGGTGCTGATAGAGCTGTGTGTACCATGGTGAGTTAAACCAGCTCTTGTACCACGGTGTGATAGCTTCGGTCATAGCGGCACGCGTCCTTCAAAGGCGCGGGCAAGTGTGGCCTCATCAGCAAACTCTAGGTCTGAGCCCATCGGCACACCGCGAGCGATGCGGGTAACGCGCACGTTCAGTGGAGCCACCATCTTAGCGATGTACTGGGTTGTGACTTCGCCTTCGACGTTTGGGTTGAGTGCCAGAATAACCTCTAACACCTGGCCGCTGAGTCTGGCAATAAGCTCTTTGAGGCGAATATCGTCGGGACCTACACCATCGAGCGGACTCAGAGCCCCGTGCAGGACATGATACCTGCCTCGAAAATCGCCCGTACGTTCAATGGCAAACACATCTGAAGGTTGCTCCACAACGCATATCATCGTGGAATCACGTTTCGGCGAAGCGCAAATACCGCACACTTCCTCATCGGTGAATGTGTGGCATATGCTGCATTCGCGCACATGTTCGCGCATGTGAACAAGTGCCTCGGCAAACGTCTGAACGTCTTGGTGCGACTGACGCAGGATGTGGAATGCCAGACGGCGGGCTGTCTTTTTGCCAATCGTAGGCAATGTGGCGAACAGCTCTACAACGCGTTCTATCGATTCTGAAGGGAGCATAGGATGCAAAAATACGGTCATGCCAGCCCCCTTCACTATTTTCGGGACACATTCTCACAAGGAACATACGTCATGGGTCTATTTTCACGTTTCGCCGATCTTTTCCGTTCGAATGTTAACGACGCTCTGGACAAAGCAGAGGATCCAGAGAAAATGCTCAAGCAGATGGTCTTGGACATGGAAGAGTCCGTGAACCAGACCACGTTAGCTGTTGCCAACGCAATGGCTAATGAAAAGGGGCTTGCACGCAAGATCGAAGCCGAGCGCAAGAACAGCATCGATTGGCACGAGAAGGCCAAGATGGCTCTACAGGCTGGTAATGAAGAGCTTGCCAAAGCGGCGCTTGAGAAGAAGTCGATTGCAGATCGAAATGTTGCAGACCTGCAGCCAAGTGTAGAACAGGCGCGTCAGGCAACTGCAACGATGCGAGAACAGCTTAGCGCACTCAAGCGTAAACTTGATGAAGCGCGTGCACGCCAGAGCACATTGATCGCACGTTCACAGGCTGCCAAGGCGCAGAAGCAACTTGCACAGGCAGCAGCGGGCGTGGGAACAGATGCCTTCAGCAAGTTCGACAAGTTCGAGACGAAGATTGAAAAGCTCGAGGCAGAAGCAAGCGCCTTTGAGCAATTGGCAAGCGAGAACACGGCCTTGGACGAACAATTCCGCGAGCTGACTTCTTCCGGACAGGTAGACAATGACCTTCTAGAACTCAAGCGTCAGATGGGGATGCTGCCGGAAGCCAAGGACGAAGAGCCGAAGGCTTAAGGTGTTGTAACGCGAATGCGAATGTTTCGGTTCAGGAATCGTCCCTGAGGTGTTGCGTTGGAGAACGCCTTGTTCTGCGAAGACGAGCCAAAGGTGAAAGACTTCGAGGTGATCGAGCGCAGATAAGACTGCGTGGTCGTTGCACGTGCCTCAGACAGGATGCGGTTTCGTTCCTGTGATCCCAGAACATCGGCACTTCCATCGATCGTTATGGTCGAACCTTCAGGTAGCTGTTCTGCAAGTTGCTGTAGGAGGATCTTGACGTCTTCTGGTAGCTCAGAGCTGTTATAGTCGAAACGCAAGACCGCCTCGAATGCGTCCGTTCGCAGTGCAATACGCCGGCGCGGAAGTTTCGAAAGGTCAACCTGTACCTGCTGTGTCGAGGCTACACCGCCTGAGGAGGCACGTGTTGGGATGCTCAAGACAGTCGCACTTGGTTGCACCGGAACCACCAACGGTTTTGTGATCGCTGGCTTCGCGGAGACCGTAACTGTGTCTTGCTCAAGAATTGTGTACGTGATCTGTTCCGGACGATTTGCTGCATCGCCACCAAGGAACTGTGACGTCACGCCTAGTGATCCACGAGCTTCTGCAAACTCCTCTGATTGCACCCAACGCTGCAGTGGCGCGTTCAGCACGACGATGTCGACACGTCGATTTTCTTCACGTCCGCCCGCAAGGTCGTTGTTCGATGCAATGCGTGGAAGTTGCAGTGTCTTGATACTGATGGCACTGCTTGCAACGCCTAGATCGAGAAGTACACGTCGAACCTGTTCTGCACGATCACGTGCAAGTGTGGCGTCTTGCTCATTAGAGGCACCGCTTGTTGCCCCCTCGAGAGCGATCCGTGCATTGGGATTGGCCGCCACAATATTGGCAATGCGAACCATGATCCAGTCATGTGCCTCGATGGCATCGTTGCTCATGACAGATCCGTCGCGTGTTCTGCGGTAATTGGCCGGAATCTCCGACGAGGCACTGTCGAAAAAGACTGCATTGACGATCGGAACTGATGCTCGCAGCGCATTGCCAGTAACGATCTCGCCTGTGAAGGGTCCGGCAGTAAGCGCAATGCGCAACGGCGCAAGCACAGCAGGCTCCTGTTGCACGATCACCGGCGGCGGTGGCGGCGGTGGCGGTATGAATGCGGGTGCAGCAGGCGGAATTGAGTATCGAAGACCAAGTTCAGCGCGTATACCGCTGATGTTCCAAGCTACATCAGTTAGCGCGCTTGTAAGCATCTGATCGTAGGAAACGCGCGGCGCCAGAACGAAGTGGTTGCTCAGACTGATGAACGACTCCAGTGAAGCAGTCAGACCAATGACCATCGATGATGCAGCGGCGAAGTTGCGAGCATCGATGATCCGACTCTGGTATGCCTTCCCATTTTCGATAAAGTAGGCATTGCCGGGAGAGATCACTGTTTCTTCCTGCTGATACGAGGCTGTTTGCACGATTGCAAAGCGCGGACCGAATTGAAGTCCTAACGTACGCTGAGAAAAATTCCCAATGATTGGAATGATGACCTGCGGTGCGATGTCGATCGTAGACAGCGTAGTGCGAAGTGTGTGAGCCGCCAGCATGTTTACTTCCGTGCCTGTAAGCGAGTCGCGCAGGGGATAGATGTTCTCACGTGTAAAGTCGCCACCACGCTGGGTAAGGCCCAGCTCGAGTCCAACGCCAAACGATGAACTCAACGGATACTCGATGCCAAGTGATCCTGACAGCCCCGTGCCAGAACCTGTTGAAATCTCTCCGCAATCAATGATGCCGGATGTTGCATGGAGTGCGCCAGAGTGGGAGGTTGTCCCGAAACCGACATTGAGCCGCAGACCAAGTGCCTCGCTGAGTTGCTGTGCGGGCAACTGTAGGCTGGCCAATACGGTGATAAGTAGGAGAGATCGCATGTGCAAAAATAGGCAGGTTTAGAACCGCACCTGCATTTGCAGTGCAAGGGGGCTTGTAGGAGTTGGTGTAAGCTGTAGAGACAGATCTGAGCTTACGTTGAAGTCATAGAGATTAGCACCTACAAATGCATCCACAGCAGCAAGTGCATAGGTAAGCAGTAGTGCAAGTCCAGCTACGTCACGATTGTTTCTGTAGAATTCACGCTTGCGCAGGAGTGTGGCTGTTGTTGCGGCAGGCTGGCCTGCTACAAGAGCGGCATCGTACTCTTGCGAGGCAGAGGCAAAACTCGATTGATTGGAAATGATGAAGTACGTAGACGCCGCGGCCGCACCTGTAAAGATGGGCACCTTCCAATACGATTCTGTGTAGACCTGCCCCAGACCTGGCAAAAGAAACGAGTACAGCACTGCTGTTGATGGCGATTTCCTGACGGCAATTGTTGTGTCAGCCGAGATCGCAGCATCGCACGACAATGCTGAAAAAAGTATTGCCAAGACTATGGCATACATGCAATGACCTCGATCTCGACAAGTGCGTTTTTCGGAAGTTTGGCTACTTCCACTGCGCTGCGAGCCGGACGATGGTCGCCCATTTCTGCGGCGTAGACTTCGTTCATTCCTGAAAAGTCCCCCATGGACTGCAGAAACACTGTTGTCTTGACGATATTATTCAACGAAGCACCCTGCGAGGCAAGAACCGCACGGATGTTTGCAAAGACCTGCTTGGTCTGATCTTGTATGGTTCCCTCGACCATTGTCCCGTCTGCACGCAGCGGGATTTGACCACTCATAAAGATCATCCTACCGTTACACTCTACGCCGTGTGAATATGGTCCAATAGGTTGGGCTGCATCAGGAGCTGAGAATGGGCGAATCATGGGGCCTCGAAATGATGAACATGAAACAAGTGTTAGGCATAATGCCAGAGTGATCACATTGATCATAGTGTGGAATCCGACGAAATGACGAAAACTTCTTCACCATTTCTGATGTATCCATAGCGCTCGCGAGCAAGACGTTCTATCTCTGTTGTGTCGGTCTCAAGTACACGTATCACCTTGCGAAGACTATCGGATACCTCGCGCTGGCGCATAAGCTGCTGCGACAGATCGGTGGTATCCGAGGTAAGACCAAAACGTGTGATGACGCCATGTTGAGAAAACAATACAAAACCTGCCACGAGAACGGTTAGAACTACCACCAGCACCAGCCGCTTGCGCGTCATGGTCTGTTGTTGTTCTTGCTGCAGCTGCTTCTGCGCGTTTGTCAGTCGTGCCATAGGGTAACAATCCTAACGCACAACGAGTATGTGATGCGGCTGCACAGATGTTCGATGGCACACCCGCACGATATAGACGCCACGTGCGAGTGCAGGAAACACAACTGTGCTGGACACAGGTTGAACGTCAAACATCTTTTGTCCACTTGCAGACCACACGTCAACCGATGCAACATCTGCGTATCCATCGCCGAGATGCAGCAGGTCGTTGGCAACGTATGGCATCGACTTTGATGACTGCTGGGACTCGTTAACGTTTGTGAAGTCGTTAAGATCATAGCTGTATACACCTGCCGAATCCGTGAATCCCTCGCGCACGGCATGAGCAAGAACAGCATACCCAGCATCGATTGCCAGAACTGAGCGCGACCTCGACGCAAGTGTTCCAGGCAGTGGATAGCCTATCGGCTCCCAGTTCTGTCCAAGTAACCTGTACATCTGATAGGCCCCATCATCAGTGTATGCGTAGAGTGCGTTAATGTAGCTGTCTACATCGGCAATGCGCGGCGCAGTTGTGCGCCCAGGCCATGTGCCCACTGCAGATACTTTCACAGGATCCATCATAACAGAAACAACACCCTCATCGGTGGCTACATAGATTCCCATCGAGGACGTGTGCAGAGTGCTGGCGTTTTTGATTGGAATAAGTTTCCAGGTCGAGCCTCTGTCTGCGCTAACAAACAACCCCTGTTTGGCATCAAGCGCATACAAACTGTTTTCCCAATACTTCAGATCAACTGGCGCTGCGCCTGCTGGAAGCTTGATAGAGCTAAGCGTGTCGCCATATACGTAGATATTGTTGGAATTCTCACAAGCTACAAACCACTCTGCGGATGAGGCGGTAAGTGCAATCGGTTGGGTAGGGGATGCAAACTCGGTGAACTGTGTCCAGGAGCTACCGCTGAGCGTAAAGTACATGTGCACCTGACGGTCGAGTGCCGTGAACGAGGCAAGGATCGTTAGCCCGGCTGTAAAATCGGTCACACCACAAATGCGGCCCACGATTCCACCAACAGGTTCCCACGTTACGCCATGGTCAAGGGTGCGCATTGCTATCGTATCGAACACGAAGACGCTGGACGCAGTTGCCACGACGGTGGGCCTCGGACCCGAGGTCATAGAGGTGCGCAGTATCCATGGACGCTGCGCAACGGCCGTGATCGCCGAACAACAAAACAAGATGGTAAGAATGAGTCGCATGGTTCCCGCCGTGTCTGAGTGCCGCAATCTACGGATTCTCGGGCCAGTCGTGCTTCGGATAACGGCCCTTCATTTCTTTTCTCACCGCGGCGTAGGAGCCCTTCCAGAATCCACCGATGTCGGTAGTTTTCTGTAGCGGACGGTCTGCTGGCGAGAGGAGCTCTATCGTGAGCGGCACGTTTCCGTTGGCGATCTTGGGATTATTGCGCATCCCAAACATGAATTGAAGCCTGACAGACACAAATGGTTGTCCCGGATTCGAATAGTCGATCTGTACCTCGCGTCCTTTTGGGGGCTTATACAGGTCGGGTGCAGCCCTGTTGATACTTGACGTCTGCGCAAAGCTCAGCATCTGACGCAGCATCTCCTCTACATTGAGCTTCTTGAGATCCTGCAGCGTTCTGCACCGACCACAATGCGGAGCAAACCATGTTTCAAGCGTTGCCAATAGCGATTCGTCAGACCAGTCGACACCTTCAATACAGCCATGGTGCTGGGCAAAGGCAACCCGCTCGCGCAGCCTCTGTGCTGCATCGGTCCAGTTGAGAAGTGCAAGCCCCTTTGCCCGAAGCAAGGATGCGAATGCTTCTTGAGCGTCTGACTCCGAGATCGACTTTGCATCGCGACTTGCAAGCACAATCGATCCGAGCATGTCGAGCTCGCGGGCAACGATGCGCTGCTCTTTCTCCATCCATCCGGCTTGGTGCGTTGTGGTGATGTCAGAAGAACAAACGGACTCAACGTCTCTGCGCGTTATCGGCGCTGCTAGTGCAATGCGCGAATCTGTGAGTGAACCTTCCAATTCAGCGATGGCAAGCCATTCGTGCTTCGAGAGCATGTCTGATTGATTGATGCTGACTGTTCGGCCGTTGCGCATCATGAAGCGTCCACCACCTTTGTTCGTTGCTACGCGATCCGGGTAGGCAAGCGCAATGAGCATGCCGGCATCATCCATGTTGTCCTGCGATGCGCTGCCAACGCGAAAATGGTCGCGTCTGCGCCGGGCTGCAGCCACAGCGCCTCTATCGGCAGCGACGTCCATAGCACCGTTGACCACATCAATACGCCTGCGAATATCACGATCGTTATCATTTTTGATGATGTCGCGTTCTCCAAGCAGTGCAGCAATCGTTACGGCTGTGTTCATTGCCAGACCGTGATGTTCTGCCATCACAAGCATCGAGGCCACCCGCGGGTGTGCGCCATGCCGAAGCATGCGGTGTCCGCGTTCAGTGATCTTGCCTGCATCATCGATGGCATGCAGCATTTGCAACAGCTCGCGTGATTGTGCAACAGAGCTTGAAGGGGGCTGATCGATCCATGTAAGTGACTCTGGATCGAGTCCGATTGCGGCCGCTTCGAGCACCATTGATGATAAGTCCGAGGTAAGGATCTCTGGTGCACGTCTCTGTGGCAGCTGATCATGCTCTTGCTGCGTCCACAGGCGTATACAGGTTCCCGGTGCTGTGCGTCCTGCACGACCACACCGCTGCTCCGCAGCGTCTTTTGATACACGCACTGTTGTAAGGTGCGACAGCCCAGAGCGAGCATCAAATCGAGGTTCGCGTGAGAATCCTCCGTCTATCACCACGCGCACGCCGTCGATCGTAACGGACGTCTCTGCAATGGCAGAGGAAAGCACAATGCGTCTGCGCGGCCCTGCCTGACGTAATGCTCGGTCTTGTTCTTCCGTGCTCAGATTGCCGTGCAGCAGAAGAACTTCCGGATTCCCAAGAGACTCGATATGTGCATCAAGCAGCTCTTTTGTGAGACGCTGCTCGTTGAAGCCGGGCAGAAAGCACAACACATCGCCTTCGTGCTTGGCTACTGCGCGCTCAACAGCGGCAGCCATTTCCTGATGCAGCGGACGTTCGGAGGTACGCTGCGCAAACGAGATGTCAACAGGGAACATACGTCCCTGACTCTTGACCGTTATCGCGTCGGGTAGGATGTTAGAGAAGTCGAGCGAGGCAAGTGTGGCCGACATCACGACCAGCTTCAGATCTGGACGTAAGAGCGAGCGCGTCATTTGAACGAATGCAAGCCCCGTGTCGGCTTGAAGTGAGCGTTCGTGCACTTCGTCGAAGATCACAAGCCCAACACCATCAAGCTCGGGGTCGCGTGTGAGTCTGCGGGTAAGGATACCTTCTGTTACAACCTCAATGCGTGTCTTGGGTCCAACGCATGATTCCATTCGCATGCGAACCCCAACAATGCCCCCTACGTCCTGCTGCAGTAACGCAGACATGCGTCGTGCTGCCGCCTTGGCCGCAATGCGCCGAGGTTCGACAACAAGGATCGAGCGGCCGCCCAACCACTGTTCGTTGAGCAGTTCAAGCGGAACGATCGTAGTCTTACCTGCACCGGGTGGTGCTTCAAGGATGCACGTAGAGCTGCGACGCAAGGCGTCTCGAATCTCATCGAGAACGTCGTGGATCGGCAGCACGCTTAGGCGTATTCCTCAATGGACGGACATGTGCAGATCAGCACGCGGTCGCCCTGGGCATTATCTACACGTCCGATGCTTGGCCAGAACTTTCGGTCGCGAACCCATGGAAGTGGGAAGGCAGCCTGTGCTCGTGAGTACGGACGCTCCCATGTGTCTGCGGTGACAACGAACATTGTATGCGGAGCATGCTTGAGAGGATTTTCTTTGGCGTCAGCAACCCCAGTACATACATCCTCAATTTCGTTACGAATTGCCAGAAGCATGTCAATAAAGCGATCAAGCTCTGCCTTGCTTTCGCTCTCTGTTGGCTCAATCATGATCGTGCCGGCAACAGGGAAGCTCAGCGTTGGCGCATGGAATCCATAGTCCATCATGCGCTTGGCAACATCTTCGGCTTCGATACCACCGAGCTGCTTGAACTCACGCAGATCCACGATCATCTCGTGTGCGCAGCGACCGTTTGTGCCCGTGTAGAGGATCGTGTACGAACCTTCGAGTTTGCTCTTGATGTAGTTGGCGTTAAGTATTGCCAGCTTCGTTGCGTTGGTCAGCCCCTCACCGCCCATCATGCGGATATATGCCCACGAGATCAGAAGGATAGATGCAGAGCCCCAAGGCGCAGCACTGACGGCGTTAGCTGGACCTTCCTTCGGGTTATTGTTTGGTGCAACAACAACGTGTGAAGGTAGGTATGGGGCTAGTTCTGCTGTACAGCAGATCGGACCCATTCCAGGACCGCCCCCTCCGTGAGGGATACAGAAAGTCTTGTGAAGGTTCAAGTGGCATACGTCCGCACCAATGGCGCGAGGCGACGTAAGGCCTACTTGCGCGTTCATGTTCGCACCATCCATGTAGACACGTCCACCATGCTGATGTACGATCTCACAGATCTCCTTGATTGCCTCTTCGAACACACCATGCGTTGATGGATACGTGACCATCAGAGCTGAAAGATGTGCTGAATGCGCTTCGGCTTGCGCGCGCAGGTCGGCCACGTCTACGTGTCCGTGCCCATCGGCTTTGACAACCACGACCTTCATTCCTGCCATCACTGCTGATGCAGGGTTGGTGCCGTGTGCCGAAGATGGAATGAGAACAACGTTGCGATGTGCTTCGCCTCGTGCTATGTGGAACTCACGAATTGTAAGAAGTCCAGCATACTCGCCCTGCGCTCCGGCATTGGGCTGCAATGAGCATGCATCGAAACCTGTGACTTCATTGAGCCAATCAGATAGCTCACGGAAGATGCGCTGATATCCTTGCGTCTGACTAACTGGTGCAAACGGATGCACGTTGTTGAATTCAGGCCACGTGATCGGAATCATCTCGGCTGTGGCGTTCAGCTTCATCGTGCACGAGCCAAGAGCGATCATCGAATGTGCAAGCGAAAGGTCTTTGTTCTCCAGACGCTTCAAGTAGCGCAGCATCTCGTGTTCTGTGTGATAGCTGTTGAACACCGGATGCGTCATGTATGTCGATGTCCGCTTCAGTGCAGCTGGTATAAGGTCTGCGAGGTTGCTCAGGAGATTGTCTACGCTTGGAGCTGTTGTATTCTTCGCTGCAGCGAAGATCGCAAGCACCTGCTGCAGGTCGGCAGTCGTCGTTGTTTCGTCGATCGATACACCAACACACGTGCCATTGTTGAAGTACCGGAAGTTGATGTGCTGCGGCTCTGCAATGGCACGAATCGACGCGCCATCGGCATTTACGCAGAGTGTATCGAAGCTTGTTTGATTGCAGACAGTGTATCCCACCTCTGCAAGCCCCTTGGCAAGAGCAGATGTAAGCGTGTGCACGCGTTCTGCGATGCCACGCAGACCCTGCGGACCGTGGTAGACGCCGTACATGGCCGAAACGTTGGCAAGAAGCGCTTGTGCAGTACAGATGTTCGATGTTGCCTTGTCGCGACGGATGTGCTGCTCACGAGTTTGCAGAGCCATGCGAAGAGCAAGATTGCCTTGAGCGTCTACGCTGACGCCGATGATGCGTCCTGGCATCATTCGCTTGTACTTTTCGCGTGTTGCAAGAAACGCTGCGTGGGGTCCACCATATCCAAGTGGCACACCCAAACGCTGAGCACAACCAACCGCAATGTCGGCACCAAACTCGCCCGGAGGCGTAAGCATTGTTAGCGCCAACAAGTCTGTTCCAACGGTAACCATTGCTCCTGCGGCATGGGCGCGTTCGCAGAGGTCTGCATACTCGCGCAGCTCGCCGTTGCCGGCTGGATACTGAACGTATACACCAAAGATCGTCTCGTCAAAGGCCACAGTTTTCCAGTCACCAACCACCACGTTGATGTTCAGTGGGGTGGCGCGTGTGATCAAGAGATCAAGCGTCTGCGGGTAAACATTCGTGTCTACGAACAACGTTGAAGCATTCTTTACCTGCGGCGCGCGCGCAGCATACATCAGGTGCATGGCCTCGGCAGCGGCCGTGCCTTCATCAAGCAACGACGCACCGGCGATATCCATCTTCGTAAGATCTGTAACCATTGTCTGGAAGTTTAGGAGCGACTCCAGACGACCCTGTGCTATCTCTGCCTGGTAGGGAGTGTACTGCGTGTACCAACCTGGATTCTCAATCAGGTTGCGCAGGATAACCGGCGGCGTAAGCGTGTTGAAGTACCCCATACCAATGAACGACTTGGCAGTCTGATTCATCGATGCGATCGATTTGAGCTCGGCTAACATTTCGATCTCTGTGAGCGGGGCCGGCAGATTCAATGGTTGAGACAGTCGAATCTGGGAGGGTACCGTTTGGTCAATGAGCTCATCCAATGATGAGGCATTGACGGTTGAGAGCATTGCAGAAAGATCTTCGTTGGAACGTCCGTGGTGCCGGTTCTCAAACACGTCGCGATGCATAGGTTGGGTTGGTATGTGTTGGGTTTGTAATCAGTTTTGGACGGCGCGAAAATACGACTCAATCGTGGCTTACGTCACGATACCTGCAGCAATCTGGGAGCTTACTATATGCTTCGTCGTTGCCTTTGGCATCTTCGACGTCGTATCCGGCTTCGAGAATGGCCTTCGTGACAGTTTCGACGTTGGTCTTGGCGTCATCAATAGTTGCTGTAAAGACTTTTTTTGTCTTATCCCACGAGGCGTCAGAAACGCCGTCGATGGAGTTGGCGGCCTTTACGATCCGCTTTTTGCACGAACCGCAGTTACCGCTGACCTTCAGCGTAACCTTTTGCTCGGCGGCAAAGGCCATAAGCGGAACGATTACGATGCCAAGCATCATGGTGATAAACGTTTTCATACGAAAACTCCTAATAGCGTTGTAGATGGTTCGTCTTTGTTGTTCCGCATAGACGGAACGAACCGCAAATTATGGCGAACTTTGTGTCATGAAACTCAAGCGAACTCCAATTGTTATCCTCATCCTTGTCCTTGGGCTGGCTGCGGCCGTGCAATACCGCATCACACACCCACCGTCAGGTGGTCTGCAGGGTCCACCCGGCGGGGCAGGTAAGGGGCAAGCACCACCCAATGTAGACGTTGTGGTGCTCGTACCTACCATTTTTACCGACACCGTTAATCTTTCGGGTCAGATAACAGCAGAAGACGCCATAGAGTTGCGTCCGGAGGTTAATGGACGGGTGGAAAAGATCCTCTTCCAGCAGGGACGAGATGTTGCCAAGGGTCAGTTGTTGGTAACGCTCAGCGATGCAGACCTGCAGGCACGTAAGGCCAAGATCGCAAGTCAGCTCCAGCTCGAGCGCAAACGCGTAGAGCGTCTCAAGAAGGTGCGCGCTGTAGACGGCGTATCGGACGAGGATTATGAATCTGCCGTTGCTGCAGAAACCATGAGAGCCAGTGAACTTGCAGAGGTTCAGGCGCAGATCGAAAAGACGCAATTGCGAGCCCCGTTCTCGGGGAGAATGGGACTCAAACTCGTAAGTGTCGGCGCTGTAGTTGGGCCAGCAACGCTTATCTCGACGCTCACAAGCATTGGTATGCTTAACGTTGACTTCTCGGTGCCGGAGCGTTACTGCAGCGTCTTGCGGGTAGGTGGTACGCTTACGGTAAGCATTCGTGGACATGCCAAAGGGTCTGCTTTACGTGCCTCGATTGTAGCAATAGAGCCGGTCGTTGACCCCCAGACTCGCACGCAGCGGGTGCGCGCAAGGTTAACGGGAGCAGTTGGCGTATCGAGCGGACAGTTCGCAGAGGTTACGCTGTACCAAGATCCGATTGCTGATGCATTGCTCATTCCTACCGAGGCGGTTGTTCAGGACATGAGGGGTGCAACGGTATACCGTGTGCAAAATGGCCGTGCTCAGCGGTGCATGGTGCAGCTTGGTGCGCGCACTCCTTCACTCGTGCATATCGAGCAGGGACTACATCCAGGTGATACCGTCATTACGAGCGGGGTTCTCTTCGTAAAGCCGGGCAAACCCGTTAAGGTGTCGGGCCGATGAACATCAGTGTCTTTTCCATTCGGCGTCCAGTAGCAGCAACAGTTGTGAGCCTGCTCATCGTTCTGTTGGGCGCTGTAGGTGCATCGTTTCTGGGTGTACGTCAATTCCCGAACGTCGACCCACCAAACATCACGGTTACCACCAACTACACTGGCGCCAATGCCGACGTCATCGAATCGCAGGTTACCGAGCCCCTTGAGGAATCCATCAACGGTATCGATGGTATCAAGTCGCTTACCTCGTCCAGCTCTGACGGACGCTCCACGATCACGGTTGAGTTTGAACTTGGCCGCGATCTTGAACAGGCCGCCAACGATGTGCGCGACCGCGTAGAGCGCTCCAAGCGTCAGCTCCCACAGGATGTAGATCCGCCAGTGGTAGCCAAGGCAGATGCAAACGGCAATGCTATTCTTGTGATGACAGTGCAAAGCAAAGGCAGGTCGCTTAATGAGCTCAGTGCCTATGCCGCAAATGTTCTCAAGGAACGTCTGCAGACGATCAATGGTGTTGGCTCGATCACGATCTGGGGAGAGCGCAAGTATGCAATGCGCATCGTGATGGATCCAGCCAAGCTCTCGGCATACAGTCTTACATCGACTGATGTGCGTACAGTTCTGCAGCGCGAGAACATCGAGCTGCCTGCCGGACGTATCGAGGGAGATAACACGGAGCTATCTCTTCGCACGCTCGGGCGCTTAAGCTCTGTCGAGCAGTTCGAGCAGATGATCATGCGCTCGACTCCGGCCGGTAACGTCTGTCTTGCAGATGTTGCCAGAGTGTATCTCGGAGCAGAGAACGAGCGCACAATTCTCAAGCGCGATGGTGTTCCCATGGTGGCACTTGCAATTTCTCCGCAGCCCGGTGCTAACCAAGTTGATATTTCAGACGAGTTTCAGCGCAGATATGCAGTGTTGCGGGAGGATGCACCTTCCGACATCAAGCTCGACGTAGCATTCGATACCACGGAGTTCATCCGTGCTGCGATTCTTGAGGTGCAGGAAACGATCATCATCGCCTTCGTGCTCGTTGTGCTGATCATCTTCCTGTTCCTCCGCTCATGGAGGGCTACATTCATCCCGGTTATTGCCATTCCGGTCTCACTTGTTTCGTCATTCTTCTTCCTCTGGATCTTCGGATTTTCTATCAACCTGCTTACGCTCCTTGGTGTTGTGCTGGCTACCGGACTTGTGGTAGATGACGCCATCGTGATGATGGAGAACATCTATAAGCGCATTGAGCGTGGTGAGTCGAATCTCGAGGCAGGTGAACGGGGCTCATCAGAGATCACATTTGCGATCATCTCTACAACCATCACGCTTGCCGTGGTGTTTCTGCCGATCATCTTTCTGCAGGGCATTACCGGACAGTTGTTCCGCGAGTTCGGCGTTGTATTGGCATCTTCTATCCTTGTCTCAGCGCTTGTTTCGCTAACACTTACCCCGATGATGAGCACGAAGCTGCTGCGTCCGGTTCAAGACCAAGGCGTTATGTACCGAGCGACCGAGCCAGTGTTTCAGTGGATGACGTCCACCTACAGCAGACTTGCCTCGGCAGTGATTGGCAAGCCGTGGATCGCAGTGAGTGCAATGATCGTTTCGATTGGCCTGATCATTGGTGTGGGTGCGTTGTTGAAGAGCGAGCTGGCACCTCTTGAAGACCGTAGCGCGATGTCGCTAACGATGACCGCACCCGAGGGTACGACGTACGATCGGATGAATGAGATCATGGACACCATCCGTTCGACCATTGAGCGGGCCGTGCCCGAGCGTAAGCTTGTGCTTACCGTTACGTCGCCGTTTTTCCTCGGCGGCGGCTCGAATGGAGGTTTCTCTCGTCTGCTGCTTAACGACCCCGAGCAACGAGGCCGCACGCAAATGCAGATAGCGGGTAAGCTCACGGCGCTTCTCAAGAACGAGTCGTCTGCTCGTGCAGTCGTTATTCAAGAGCAGACGATTTCCACTGGACAGCGCTCGGGTCTGCCTGTTCAGGTTGTGCTGCTGGCAAACGATATGGAGCAGCTTCGTGCAAGCCTGCCCGACATTCTTGATGCTGCGCAGAAAGATCCAACATTTAGTGTTGTGGATGTGAATCTGAAGTTTACAAAACCTGAGCTCGTGATCGAGATCGACCGAGCTCGGGCCAGAGAACTCGGAGTGAGCACATCGGACATTGCATCGGTGATTCAGGCTGGACTATCAGGTCAGCGCTTCGGATACATCACACGAGAAGGCAAGCAGTATCAAGTGATCGGCGAACTCGAGCGCACGCAACGGTCAACCCCAGAAGACCTGCGTCAGCTTACAGTACGCTCACAAAGCGGCCAGATGGTGCCCCTTGCAGACCTTGTGCTCCTGCGCGAGAACAGCGTGCCTCCGCAGCTTTATCGCTACAATCGTTCGGCAAGTGCAACGATCAGTGCAGGGCTTGCGCCTGGTGCTACGATCGCCGACGGCATCAAGGCCATGGAGGGGGCTGTGAGGTCGGTCGTTGGCGATAAAATGTCCACCACTCTTACCGGTGCGTCGCGAGATTTTCAGGAAAGTTCGTCTAGTCTCTTGTTTGCCTTCATCGTCTCGCTTGTGCTCGTCTACCTTATCCTGGCAGCACAATTCGAGAGTTGGGTAGACCCATTGACGATTATGCTCACTGTTCCGCTTGCGCTCTCAGGTGCCGTGTTATCGCTCTGGTTTGCCGGTGAGACGCTGAATATCTTCTCGCAGATCGGTTGCATCGCACTCATTGGATTGGTAACAAAGAACGGCATCCTGATCGTAGAGTTTGCCAATCAGCAGCATGAGCATGGTGCTTCATGGAACGACGCGGCTATGGCCTCTGCGCAATCACGCTTCCGTCCAATCTTGATGACGTCTCTTGCTACGATTCTCGGCGCTGTACCAATTGCATTCTCACTTGGTGCCGCATCTACCAGTCGCGTCGGTTTGGGTGTTGCTGTGGTAGGGGGCATGTTCATTGCCACATTCCTAACACTGCTTGTGTTGCCGTCATTGTACGTGCTGCTCTCAAAGCTTAAGCGTGCACCGAAACAGCGATCAGCAAGCCCCCTGACAACGGTTGTTGTTCTGATCCTGATCATGACCGCTGCTGGGCAATCTTCTGCACAGACACTAACGATGTCAGATGCTGTCAAGACTGCAATTGAGAACAATGGCTTGATCAAGATTACAAAGCTTGATTCAACATCAGCAGATATGCGGCGCATGCAGTCACAATCCGTCTATATGCCTTCAGCCGATCTGCAGAGCGCCGTTACGCGCGGCGCGAACAATGTCTCGCAGACAACAGCCAGTGGTGTTATCATCAATCGCGACAATGCAGGCTTTACCAACATGAATGCTGCGGCTGTTTTGCAGTGGACGCTCTTTGATGGTTTCCGCATGTATGCTGTTGATGATCAGTTCGCACTCATGGCGCAGAGCGAGCGGGAACGCGCGCGAGGTCAGTTTTCAACGGTGATCACGGATGTGATGACGAAGTATGCAGCTGCAGTAGTTGCGCACCATCAAGTGCGGGATCTGCAGTCTGCTCTGGCTCTTGCAGAGAAGCGCTTTGCAATCGTTCAACGCCGCAAAGATGTTGGTAGCGCAAGCGGCACACAGCTTTCGCAGGCAACGATCGATAAGAACACTGTCGTTAGCATGCTGCGCCGAGCCGAGACCAATGTTGCGAATTCAGTTATTGCTCTTGGCGCCGCAATGGCCGTTGCAGATGCCAACAGCATCGTGGTCGACACTGTGCTCTCGATGCCAACGCTCTCTCCGCTCGAGGCCCTGCTCGATAGCCTTTCCAAGCGCAGCCCAGACATTGTTAGCGCCGAGTTGGCCGTCGATGCCGCAAAGGCGCGTGAGCGCGAGCTTACTGCTTCATTCTGGCCTCGCGTCGATCTGACAGGGGGCTATCAGTACACGAACAATACAACCGAGGCTGGGTTTATCCTCGATAACCGTACAACGGGCTGGAACGCTGGTCTTACCCTTCGGTATAATCTGTTCCGAGGTCAGGCAGACAAAGCTGCATCGGAGCTGGCGCAGGTTGAAACGCTGCGCAGAGAAATCCTCGTTGGCGAAGCATTGCGAGAGCAGAGGTCACGACTCCAACAGGCGTATGAACGCTACCGTCAGGGAACCGGCATGATAGCTATCGAGCTGTCATCACTCGAGGCGGCACAGCGAAATGCTGCAGCGGCCCTTGTATCGTATGAAGAAGGACTTATCACAGATCTCGAGGTGCGGCAGGCTCAGCAAACTGTGCTTGATGTGGCCGTGCGTATCGCTCAGATCGAATTCGATGTCTTTGTATCGGCCGCAGAGGCTTTGCGCATTTCCGGGACCCTTGTCTGGTAACGACGTGTAATTTTGCAGTTCAACTTTCACACTTCATCACAATATCAACGACTATGTCTACACGCATTGAACGCGACACCATGGGGGAGATCGGCGTCCCCACTACAGCATACTACGGCGCACAAACTGCACGCTCACTGATCCACTTTGCCATCGGCGAAGAACGCATGCCGCGCGAGGTGATCCAGGGCATGGCCATCCTGAAGAAGGCTGCTGCAATGGTCAACGCAGACCTAGGCGTGCTCGAAGCCAATAAGCGCGATCTTATCGTGCAGTCGGCGGATGAAGTTATTGATGGTAAACTCTTCGAGCATTTCCCGCTCAGCGTCTGGCAAACGGGCTCGGGCACGCAGACAAACATGAACGTGAACGAAGTGATCGCCAATCGTGCCATCGAGATCGCCGGTGGCGAGCTCGGCTCGAAGAAGCCTGTGCACCCTAACGACGACGTGAACAAGTCACAGAGCTCCAACGATACCTTCCCAACAGCCATGCACATCGCTGCAGGCATTGCTGCAACGTCGCGTCTGCTTCCGGCACTGCGTGCGCTTCGCGATACGCTGGATGCCAAGGCGAAGGAGTTCGCTCCGCTGATCAAAAGTGGTCGTACGCACCTCATGGACGCAACGCCGATTACGCTGGGTCAGGAGTTCTCCGGTTACGTACAGGCTCTAACAAACGACATCGCGCGCATCGAGCATGCTCTCGGTGGTGTCTACGAGCTTGCGCTCGGCGGTACAGCCGTTGGTACTGGACTTAACACGCATCCTGAGTTTGCCGTGCGCTCGGCCGCCAAGATCAGCGAGCTCACCAAGCTCCCATTTGTGAGCGCTCCGAACAAGTTCGAAGCGCTTGCTGCGCACGACGCATTGGTCTTTCTGCATGGGGCTCTCAAGACGCTTGCCGCATCGCTCATGAAGATCGCCAACGACATTCGCTGGATGGCATCCGGACCTCGCTGTGGATTTGGTGAGATCTCCATCCCTGAGAACGAGCCGGGCTCGTCGATCATGCCAGGCAAGGTAAACCCAACGCAAAGCGAAGCCATGACGATGGTTGCGGCACAGGTCTTTGGCAATGATGTTGCTGTAAACGTTGGTGGTGCCTCGGGCAACTTCGAGCTCAACGTCTTTAAGCCCGTCATCATTTACAACGTTCTTCAGAGCATTCGTCTGCTTGCCGACACCTGCACGATGTTCAACGAGCACTGCGCCGTTGGTATCACGCCGAACGTGGAGCGCTTGAATTTCTACAACCAGAACACGCTTATGCTTGTAACGGCCCTCAATCCACATATCGGTTATGACAATGCGGCCAAGATTGCCAAGACAGCCCATAAGAATGGAACGACGCTTAAGGAAGAGGCGGTCAAGTTCGGACTCCTGACCGAAGAACAGTTTGATGAGTGGGTGCGTCCCGAGGATATGCTCGGGCCAAGCCTGTAATCACACAGGAATGTGAATCACGCTCGCACCATCGTTGTCGTTCTGTTGCTGTGCATGCATGCATTGCAAGCACAGCATCGTGACGGCTACGTCGATGTTGCCCGTGTTCTGCGTCAGAGACCAACGACGCTGCATGTTGAACTTCCGTCTGTAGGTGGACGCAGCGGCGGCGCGCTGCTGCGCAAGTCTGACATTGTCCATCCGCGGGCTGCCAGTGCAGCCATTTGCTCATACGCAGGCACAGACGAGTTCGGCAGAAGGATTGTGGCCACAGTTGATACGACCTTGGGTTGTGTTGTAACCGTGCTCGACAACGGTTCCGCAATAGAGGTGCGTCAGCCCGCAGGTAAGCGTGGACTCCGTGTATATGAAGCCCCCTTCAAAGAGTCAACATGCGCAACAGCACCAGAGCTTGTTACTGCGCAGGTTCGCAACATGGTCTCCGGTGCGATCAAGAACGTCGATGCAGTACAATCTGCCGATACGCTTACGCTCGATGTTGCAATCGAATGTGATGGCGACCTTGCTTTCGAGTTGGGGTCTGAGCAAGCAGCACGTGCATATGCAACGCATCTTGCTGCTGTTGGGTCTGCTGTATACGAGCAGGAACTACGCGTGCGCTTGCGCATTGCGAACATGCGAGTATGGAAGCCTGAAGATTCGCCGTATGATAGGGAAAATGATGTCTATGGACTCCTCGGCGAGTTCATAGAGTTGTACGAAAACACGATGCAGAATGTTGAACGCGACATCGCTATTGTGATCACAGCTCGTGGCGGCGAAGGCGGGGTGGCACGTTCGATTGGCGGACTCTGTGAGAAGGGGGCTAGCTACTGCTCGATTGATGTCACAGGTGCCGCGCAAGACTACCCGACGTGGACGTGGGATGCGCAGGTGTTCTGTCACGAGATCGGACACATCTGCGGCGGCATTCACACGCAGAGTTGCTTCTGGTCGCAGCCCCTCGATAGCTGTATCACATCGGAATCTGGACAATGCTACATGCCGGAAGATGTGCGTCCAACCCGAGGTACGATCATGTCGTACTGCCACATGCAACGTCGAAACGGCGCAACGTCAGTGTTGGAATTCCACTCGCGACAACGTCCCATCCTGAGGGCATTTATCGAACAATCGCAGTGCGATGGGCAGTCACGTCCGCGAGTTGACACAAATGCATTGACGGTGCTGGTTCAAGATGCCGCAGGACGATCGCTGCCAAAGGTAGAGATCTCACTTGCTGTTATCGATGACGAACTCTACCGTGGATTGCCAAACGCGCCGAAGCCAAGCACATTATTCTCTGACGCTCAGGGGCGACTAACCTTTACCGCCCTTGGTATGGCCCCATACGTTGTATCGATAGGCAAACCGTATATACGCGTTGATGTTGATGAAAATGCCGATGATGCAACTGCGAAGGTTTACGTAGAGTCTTCACAGACAACCGTTACCCTTACGCTCGAGCGTGCGGTGCCAATGCGCATCATCATAGACTCGGTAAGCAACGGCAATACGGTCGTGCTCAGCAGATACATGAGCTCGCCGCGGTTGAACATTGAGATCGATAACATCGCTACATCAGACACGGCCGGTACGTCGGTGTACGAACGGTACATCGTGCCCGGCACGTACGTCGTAGCTCCAAGTGCTATTGGATGGCGTTTTGAGCCGCGTGCCTCAGAGATGAACGTTGATCTTGATTCTGCATACTATACGCGACGCTTCGTTGGAAAGAGGATTGCCGACGGCCTTGTGTCTGTCGTGATTGGCACAGGACTGGTTCATCGGACCCTTGCTCCGCCAACCAGACTTTGTGGTGGAGATACATACGGGTTGATTGATGATGAGGCCGGAGAGATTGTGGCATCGGATGTGATGCCGGATATCGGGGTAGCTGTTGTGGAGCGTCTTCCAGCTGACCGTGTGTATTCAGCCTGGACAAACGTTGATACATCTGTGTATGCGCGCTGGTATCAGAAGCACACAGCCATCGTTCCTGTCTACGGTCAGCCTTCGACTCTGTTCGTGAAGCGTGAGCGCAAGCGTC
Source organism: Ignavibacteria bacterium (assembly GCA_046300675.1). Taxonomy (GTDB): domain Bacteria; phylum Bacteroidota; class Ignavibacteria; order Kapaibacteriales; family Kapaibacteriaceae; genus UBA10438. The sequence continues at coordinate 12,888 of JBKCLO010000084.1, read as the reverse complement.
CACGTTTTGCACGACAGTATGCGTTTTCACGAAACGTTGGCATCTACAAGCCCCTTTTTGATCCGATCTTTCTGCAGAACTTCTCCAAGCCACAAAACGTGATCTCGCGAATCGACCTGCCGTTTGAACTACCAACTGGTGGGACCACTCTCTCGGTTTACAGGAGTGGATTCCTAACATTCGGCAGAAAACCGTTGCCGCTCTATACATTGCTGCCGCTACAGATGACAGATGACGTTGATGCGATTGTTTCGCCGCTAGGCACGCAAATGGTCCCCGATACAAACGCTCCAAATCCATGGCATGTTGCCTACGAGATTCAAGGTGCTCAGCCCAACCGTATTGCAGTGTTCGAGTGGCAGGAACTTGCCGCTCGCGTCTACGATCCAGGAACTGGTGTTGCAAAGACAAGCGGACGCTTCACGTTTCAAGTGCGGATTCATGAGAATTCCATGATTGAATTCGTGTATCAGCGTCCAGTTGCACTCTGGTATCCTGTTCTTGCCCAGATCGGATTGCGTGGAGCCGATGAACTTGATAACTCCGTTGTTCGCTTCCCAAGTGGAAGCGCCCGCGAGGCAACTGCTTCGTTTGAGTATCAGACAGATCCTACTACGACGATCTATGAAACTGATATGTCATCAGGACTCACGTATCGGTGGAGCCAGGGTGCTACGTCGGTAGAGCGCGAAGAAACACAGACGGCAGCTATAGTAGCACTTGGCGATAATGTCCAGATACAAGGCACATCAACGTTGCGCCGCGTTCAACTTTATACGCTGCAGGGCGCTATCGTTGTTGATATGGCCTGCAACGGTGATCGCGCAGATGTATCGTGTAACGGTCTTGCCAGCGGACACTACACGGTGGTCGTGACAACCGATAATGCTTGCCATGTGAAGACCATCATGCATCTTGCCCGCTAATGCTCAAGATCCAACACGATATCGACCTCGGACCATACACAACATTTGGGTGTTCAGCGCGTGCCGAGTATGTGGCAATCGTCACCAGTCTTCAAGACCTGCATGAAGCAGTAGCCTTTGCACGCGATAAGGGGCTGGCAGTCCGCGTACTTGGTGGGGGAAGTAATATTCTGCTCACGGGCAACGTATCTGGACTCGTTATCGTCAATCAGATACATCAACGCGCAGAGTGCATCGACGGACGCGACGTGCACATCCGTTTTGGAAGCGGCGAGAACTGGCACGACGCGGTAACGTGGACGGTGAACCAGGGCTGGTCGGGCATGGAAAACCTTGCGCTCATACCCGGAACCGTTGGCGCTGCACCTATGCAGAACATTGGAGCCTATGGCGTAGAGCAAGCATCCATCTTTGAGGAACTCGAGGCGTTCGACTTCGAAAGCGGAGAGATACGCAAGTACACTGCAGCCGCGTGTGACTTTGGGTATCGCGTTAGTGTGTTCAAGCGAGAATTGCGCGACAAGGTGATGATAACTTCTGTTACGTATAGACTCTCGCTCGACGCTACGCTTGTTGCATCATATCGCGACGTTCAGGAAGAGCTCGCCGCGATGTCTGTTACAACGCCTGCAACGCTCGATATCTACAACGCTGTTGTAAGCGTACGCACGCGCAAGCTGCCAGACCCACGGGTGATCGGTAATGCAGGCTCGTTCTTCATGAATCCTGTTATCACTGCAGAGCACGCATCGAAACTTCTAGAGCGACATCCAACGATGCCGAACTATCCTCAGCCCGACGGAGCGTTTAAGGTAGCTGCAGGATGGCTCATAGAACAATGTGGTCTAAAGGGGGCTAGATATGGCGCATGTGGCGTGCACGACCGTCAGGCCCTGGTGCTTGTGAATCACGGTGGTGCTGTTGGGTCAGAAGTCCTAGAGCTCTCTCGGAAGATTCAGCAATCTGTTGCTGACACGTTCGGCATCACTCTTGTGCGTGAAGTCAACGTTTGGTGATCGACGCGATTGAACCTTCCGACAACTCGATGATCATGTCTGCATCGGCAACGGTGTCGAGTCTGTGCGCAATGATAAGCACCGTCACATCCTGAAACTCCTCGCGTATCGTCTGCTGAATCAACGCATCGGTTGCAACATCTACGCTGGCAGTTGCCTCGTCGAGCACGATGATGCGCGCACGTGTCAGGATGGCACGGGCCATGCAGAGGAGCTGGCGCTGACCCTGCGAGAAGTTAACGCCCCCTTCGAACACATTCGCGCTGAGCGCGCCAGGAAGCTCGCGAACTACATCTGCAAGCTGTACGCGTCGCAGCGCATCCCATACTTCTGCATCAGTGCATGTGTTGAACCGGTCGACGTTGGCGCGTATCGTCCCAATGAACAGCGTTGGGTCCTGCGGAATGATGGCAATGTTCCTACGTAGTCGTTCGAGCGGTATCGTCGTGATATCAACACCATCGATGAGAACACGTCCACTATCGGGCTCGACAAATCGGAACAGCGTTTGGAAAAGCGTACTCTTGCCCGAGCCTGTTCTACCGATGATGCCAACAGTTGATGCCGGTTCAACGGACAGCGAGACCCCTCTTAGTACATGTGGCAAATGCGGCGCATAGCGCACAAACAGATTCTGAGCAGTTATTGCACCTTGGGTAGGCCACTGTGTGCTGGTTTCAAGAACGGGGGCAGATGTTGTTGACGGTTCCGGTTCGATTGCGGCATATGTGAGAAGGCGCTCGACGGACGTCATGCGAGACTCGACCTCACTGAATGAGCGCACGGTCCAGTTTAGGCTGCCCCAAAAGCTGAGAGCATACGTGAGCACCAGTCCGGCCAGTCCAGTTGCTATGCTACCCGTCCATGCAACGGTAACAATGATGATGCACGTAGCAAGAGACACGCCGCCGGAAATAAGGGGCACGCGCGTGCTGAACCAGCGGTTGAGCATAATGCTGCACCAGTACTGACGCTGGTACCGGGCCAGAATATCGAAGTAGGTATTCAGCATAAACGACTCTTTACCGAAACCATGCACTACATCGAGTCCGGTAACGAGTTCCTTGAAGTGCGCATACCTGCTCGATCGACTGATCGACTCCAGACGCTTGGCTTCCCGAGCACTCTTGCGATAGTCGCGCTGCAGCACATAGTACAATGCAAGTACCGGGGCAACAACCACGACCACAACCGGGATGATTGTGAGGATCAGTACGAGTGCACCAAGTGTTTGTGCGAGCGAGCGAATCGATTGCTCGAAGTTCCAAGAGAGATGATCATCAACACCTTCTACGTCGCGCGCAAATCGGTTAAGGATGCGTCCCATGGGCGTGCTATCAAAGAACCGCAGTGGAGCGCTCAGCACACCGCTGAGTGCCTTGTTGTGTATCATCACGCCGGCCTTGGCTGCGCGATACATCCAGAAGAGGCGTTCGCCGAACCATGCTGCCAACACGCTAATGCCCAATCCACCATAGATACCAAGGGCAAGCGGCGTGTTAACGTGTGCTACGTCCAACACATCAAGTATTGCATTCCAGAAGCCTGTTGCATGTGGTTGGCCGGATTGCGTATCGGTCCAGCCCCCTAGCCACGACATCTGTGCCATCGGCAAAAGGGTTAGTCCAATGGTTGTGCCGATAAGGGCGGCAAACACGAAAGGGGCTTGCCACGAGTTACCGATCATGGCTCGAACGTAGTCTGCGTATACACCAAACCGTACTGCGCCGGTGGCGCGGTCTTCGTCCTCGGTGATGCGGCCAACCTCCTGCTGGGGCTCATCTATAAATCCATGAAGTGCCGTCGAGGTTGATGAACCCGTTGAACGCTCAATTGCCGAACCTTGATCTGCCTCGCTTTGCGCCTCCAGCAATCGTAGCATGTAGGGATTGTGTTGTACTTCGTTGTACGTGCCACTTGCGACGATCTTGCCGCTCTCGACAATAACAACAACATCAAACTCGGCAAGATGGCGCAGCCGGTGTGTTACGATGATGCGCGTAATATTCGACCATTCGCCGAAGAGCAATTCACGTACCAGATGCTCTTCAGTGTCAATGTCAACAGCTGAAAGTGGGTCATCGAGGAAGACAATACCGGGGCGATAGTAGGCAGCTCGGGCAAGTGAAATGCGTTGCTTTTGTCCACCAGACAGATTGACACCACGCTCGCCGATCTCTGTTTGGAGTCCAGAAGGCATGATATCCAAATCGCGAACTAGTGCACATGCATTAATGCTCCGTTGCAGCAGCTCCTGATCAGGCGTCTCACCAAAGAGAATGTTCTCGCGGATTGTTGCGTTCATGATGAACGCTTCCTGGGGGACATATCCTTGACGTGGACGCAGCCCGCCAGCATTCCCAACATGTGTAACAGTGCCCGTTTCAAGGTGGTGCAGACCAGCCAGTGTTCGCAGCAGCGTACTCTTACCGCCGCCTACAGAGCCGATCAACGCAACACTTGCGCCAACGGGAATGTGGAGGTTGACATCTACCAAGGAAGGTTTCTCGCTATCTGGAAAGCGCACCACGAGCCCCTTGGCGTCGAGTCCAACCGGGCGTGCAACATGATCGACCTGTGTCGATTCGATCTCACGAGTAGAGGCCTTGAAGAATGCATCTAACCGCGATGATGCCACGCGTGCATGCTGCAGATTGGCAAGCAGGTGACTGATCATTCCAAAGGGCTCTTCCAACATTGCAAACAATGCAAGGCAGGCAAAGATCAACGGCGCATCAAGTACACCACCTGTTGCGGTGTAGGCTGCAAAACCGGCAAAGCCAACTAATGTAGTTGTTGATACGAAGATCACATTGCTGATGGCATCGGCCTTTACGATGCGTATACGAGTTGCGATTTCCTGCGTGCGCACATCCTGCACCTCGCTTGCAACAGAATCCTCCCACGCGTGGTACTTTACCACGCGAATGCCCTGAAGTATCTGCGACATCAGAGTAACACGTGTATCACGAAGCCCCATAATATGATGGTCCAGACGTCGAAACCGACGCGAAACAAGCAGCGTTAAGGGGGAAATCAGCATCAGCATGGCCAATGATGCAAGTGTTGCCGTCCCGAGATAGTACCAAAGCAGAGAGACCACGATAATGGTCTGCAGGACCGTGTTCAGGAATTCAGGAATGAAGAACATGGCCTCTGCCATGGCATCGGTGTCGCTGGAGAGATGGTTTACAAGATCACCGGTCTGCATCATCGACCGTGCCGATCGGCGCAGGCGCAGCGTGTGGTGCATCACCCGGTTGTTGATTCCGTTGACAACCGTGGCATAGCCGCGCAGCATGGTAAAGTATATGTGCTGCTGCACAACAGCACCAACCATGCCTAAGAGTCCGAGCGATAGAGCCGTAGCAAAGGCGGCCAGCGGTAGCGCCTGCCAGGTAAGGGCAAATGGTGCCTCACTTACGTTTGGGAGGAGTTCTAGGAGTCTGTGCAGGAGCAAGGGTGATAGTGCCGCAAGCAGAACCTTTGTTGTTACAAGCAGTCCAATACGTTTTGCAGGTGTTCCGGTTGCTGCAAAGACGCCGAAGATGAAGCGCCACGGATGCGATGCATCAATCTTCGAAAATGCGTCCGGTGCATCACGCGGCTCGAGATACCCTGGCAGATTGGGTGCGTCATCCGGCTGAAGTGGGCGTGTTCGTCCAACGCGGATGATCGACCCGGCACTGTGAAACAGCAGATCCTTGAGCATCGGCCTATCCGCGCTCTGTTCTGTCGTAGCGCGGATTACCTGCATGCGCCTCGAGCGCGTTGAGCAGGTCCACCACTGAGTCGGAAACGATCAACAACGATCGATCATCGCGGTGAATAAACCCCTCGGTTACGATGTGATCGACCATGTGCAGAAGTGGATCGAAATAGCCATCAACATTGAGGATGCCGATTGGACGATCGTGAAGGTTGAGCTGCTTCCACGTAATAGCCTCGAAGAGTTCATCGAGGGTGCCATATCCGCCTGGCAGTGCTAACAGCATCGACGAGTTGTCGATCATGATCTGCTTGCGCACATGCATGGTGTCAACAACCGTGAGCTCAGTGCATTCAGTGTAAAGCACTTCGTCTATTGCCAGAAATGAAGGGATTACCCCATGGACATAGCCATTGCCAGCGCGCACGTTCCGGGCAATTGTTCCCATGATGCCGATATTGCCACCACCGTAGACGAGCCCCCAGTTCCTGCGTAGCAGCTCCTGCGATAGATGCTCTGCAGCCTCTGTATGAGCAGGGTTAACGCCAGACCTCGAACCGCAATAGACGCAAATGTTCATGATTTCGGGATGAAGAGTTGTTGCTTGAGTCCAAAACGCTTGACAACGCTCTTTCGCAGGAAGGCCTCCATCTCGTCGATGCTATCTGTTACAAAGAACAGATCAAGATCTTCCGGACTGATCGTCTTGTTGTCCACCATTGTCTTTTTGATCTCATCCATCATACCACCGTAATACTCTGTACCCATGAGCACAACAGGGAAGTTGAAGATCTTCTTCGTCTGCATAAGTGTTATGGCTTCGAACAGCTCATCAAGGGTGCCGAAGCCCCCTGGCATAACTACGAAGCCGAGAGAGTACTTCACGAGCATGACCTTGCGGACGAAGAAGTGCTCGAAGTTGATCATTACATCAAGCCATGGATTGGCATGTTGTTCAAATGGCAGATTGATATTCAAACCAATACTCGTGCCACCGGCGTCCTTTGCCCCGCGATTAGCCGCTTCCATGATACCGGGGCCACCGCCAGTCATGACGGTGAATCCCATGTCCGCTAGGCGCGATCCTACATCCCTAGCCTGCAGATAGTATCGGTGATCTTCTTTGAATCGTGCAGATCCAAACACCGTAATGCATGGACCGACGAAGTGGAGGATGCGAAAGCCCTTGATGAACTCGAACATAACCCGCACAACGAACGAGAACTCTCGTAATCGCGAGTGTGGACCTTCAAGAAACTTGCGCTCGGTAGCTGATGGACCCTTCTTTTCGGGCTCTTGTGCAGAAGTCGACATTATTTCACAAGAAAGGTAAACACAAAAGGCAACATGGCTAGCGTTAGAAGGCAGGCAACTATGCGCATAACATACTGCATCTGTCGCTGCTGTCGTTGCTCATCCGTTAGCTCGAGATCACTGGCCTTTAATCGGCCGATCCATTTAAAATTCTGCCAAGCATACCACACAATACTCATCGTGATGATTGAAAGAACAATGTGTTGCATAGGCAATGCTAATGTGCAGATGGATGTATCTGTTGTTTACTCGCAGACCACAAACGTACGACGAATAGACGACTCGTTGGTTACATCAATGCTAACCACATACGTCCCGGGAACAAGCTTGCCATCGGGAATGCGCATCAGCAGGAGCTCATCTGCAGACTGATGCTCGCGAGGAAGCGTCATGACCGCTAGGCCAGTGATGTCATAGATGGTTGTTGACACATCGCGTTCGATACCTGCTGCAGCAAGACTAATGAGTGCACCTGAGCGGACTGGGTGTGGTATGATTGAGATTTGTGATACACTAGGCGTCTCGACCTCATCATTGACTGACGTGATAGGGGGCTCTATAAAGCGCAGACCCGTGAACTTCCAGATGGTGCCGTTGATATCAGAGATCCACATCGTTTCGTCGCGCGTGTCGAGTTCAACACCACGTGCATTGATGAGTCCGCGCGTGGATTCGAGCGGAAGAGCATCAGTGATCTGCATCGTCTTGCTAGCTGGAATTGGAATCTCCGAAATGCTTGCATTCTGCAGTGCTCCACCCCCCGGGGCAAACCCTGTGCATACTTGCAGGAAGTTGCCGCGTCCGTCTGTTGTAAGGCCTCGTGGACCATACGTCTGCTGGAATGGGTTGTAGGCAGAGAATATCTCTTGGCCATCCTGCGGGTTCATGCCAACGAAGAAGCGTTCGCCATCGCGTTCGCTTGCATAGAGCGTGCCGTTCACCAGCTCGATGCCGATTCCGTATCTGCGGGCGGCAGAAGGAAACGTACGAAGCAGGTTGCCGTTGGTGTCGACGACCACAACTTGTGTTGATGCACCATCGCCTGAATTTAAGCGGTGCACATAGATCTCGTGTTTCTCGCGATCGTAGCAGAGGTCTGTGAACAAGCTATCGCCGGCATTTTTCATCACAACGGTCTTGATCGGTACAAGCGTTGTTGGATCAATCTTGTGTAATGTCCCGGACCGGAAGTTTGTTGTCCAGAGTCCGCCTTTGCCGTCGTATGATAGTCCGTATGGAATCCATCCCATACCGCGCTGCGACTGAATGATGCCCTTGGCGAGACGTCCGATGGAGAAGGTGCGACTAGAAACAACAATGTTAGGTGATGTCTGCGACGAAACGCGAATCACGGCTGTGCTCGTTGGCGCGTTTGGCACTTGCCATTGAAGCACGCTTGAAGTTACGTCGCGCGCAATCGTACGAAATGTGCTACCGTTGTCGATAGAGTATTCAACTGTCACCGGCGATGGGACACCTGTCCACGAGAGCACAGTTTGCTGAAGTCCGATGAGGTGCTCTCCTCCAACAGGCGATGTAACAAGGGGCTCGCTTGGCCGCACCGATAGTAACGATGTTTCCCAGATCGAGCGTCCGTGTGTTGCTGCGCGCACATAGCCATATGTTGGATCAATGCGCAGGTCAAGAACTGGGGAGCGCGGGAGCCCCTTACCATAGGGCATCCATGAATCGCCGGCATCGAATGACACAAACACGCCCAGATCAGTGCCAACAAAGACAATGTTGTTGTCATCAGGATGCAGCTCAATGGAGTTTACCGGCAGATCTGGCATTCCAGACCAGCGTGGTTCCCATGTCTTGCCCATGTCTGTTGTGCGCCAGACCTGCGGTGTGCCATAGGTGGAGTAGGTTACCCAGGCTACGTTCTTTTTTTCGTTGTCGCATGCAATGTCACTTACATACAGCATGCTGAGTTGGTTGCCGCTTACTTCGCTCCACTTCATGCCGTAATCGGTTGTGACCCATACATCGCCCATTGCACCGCCAGCCCAGATCACTTCTTCATCGGCTGGCGAACATGTAATTGCTGAGACATTGCCCAGGAATTGAGGTGATGATGGCGCCCAGACGTCGCCTTTGTTGTCGGTAAAGTACACGCGCTGACGTCCAGTCCACAATGCGCTGGCATTAAATGGGTCGATGGCCAATGGAGAAACCCATTCGGCAGACTCACCAGTATTGATACCAGTCATGATTCCACGCGCTGACTGACGCGCAAAGTCAAGTCGTACGATCGAGCCGTTGGGATTGGTACAGTAAACTATGTTACCGTCGGACGGATCAACGAGCGTAACCATGCCGTCTCCACCCCAGATTCGTTCCCAGTCAACAGTGCCTTCCTCGGTGCCGAGTGTTCCGTTGTCCTGCGTACCACCGAACATGCGATCACGTGCGGTGCGGTCTACGTCAAATGCATAGAACTGTGTTACAGCAAGATTGTTATTGATCGTCTTCCACGTTGCTCCCTTGTCTGTGCTTTTGAGCATGCCTCCGTCATTACCGGCATACACCGTGTTTTCGTCGATCGGATCGAAGGTCACACAATGCTGGTCTACGTGTGGACCATTTCCACCATCGCCGTCGGCATAACCATTAGTAACGTTAGCCCATGAAGAACCACCGTTGGTTGTCATCCACAGATCGATACCACCAGCGATCACGTGATTGGCATCTCGTGGGTTGACCGTTAAGAGGTTGTCGTAGAATGCTTGACTGCTGCTCGGAGAGCAATCACCTGCAAAGAAGCATCCTTGGGCATCGCGGTAGAGCATTGTATAGTTCTTTCCACCATCGGTTGAGCGTACGATAGTTGCAAGACCGTCAAGTTCAACCAGAGCGTAGATGTACTTGGGATTAGATGGGGCGATCATCACGCTGGAGCGCCCGATAGCCCCATTGATACCACTCATTTGTGGCGTCCAAGTTGTGCCGCCGTCAGTTGTCACTAATAAGCCGTCTTCCGGCATGGCAACAACCCAGCGCTGCGGATCTGTTGGGTCCATGGACATATCATAGGCCTGACCTTTAAGCACACGTGTCCAGGTAAGCCCCTTATCGGTACTCTTCCACACACCGGCATCTGCGTTCATGGCAGAGGCCATCATCAACGTTGGCTGCTTTGGATGGATGAACACGCGAGAGAAGGAACCAACGGATGTGAGACCAGCAACGGACCACGTCTGGCCGGCATCGGTGGACTTCATCAGTCCTGCGCCGAGGTAGATACTTCCGCCGCGAACCTGTTCACCGGTGCCAGCATAGATCGTTTTTGGATCTTCCGGGTCCATGCACAAGGCACCCATCGCAATGGCGTTGGTAAAGTCCATCATCGGACTCCAACGCTCGCCGGCATCTGTTGAATTCCAAACGCCCCCTGCAGCAGCAGCGATGTAGATGTTGGAGTTGTTCGTTGGGTCGACGACGATATTCTTGATACGTCCGCCAATCTGTAGCGGACCCTTCTGCGTCCACTTCGGCTGCTCTGCCTGATTGGTCTCGCGCAGCTTTGACTGCATCTTCGAGAGCTCTGTGATGGCCTTGCTACGCACATCATTTGCAAGCGCCTTGCCCTTCGGTTCACGTCGTTTCAGGAAGTCTTCGTAACGAGCTCGAACATGACTTGCATCTTCACGGTGTTCTTGTGCTGTTGCAATAAGTATGCTACCGAGCACAACGAGCAGGAGAGCGAGGGGGCGGGTGGTATTCTGCATACGCAAATCTAGTAGGAATGGTAATGGAACGGATGCTGGAAACAGCGTGTTTATCGGGCATGACAACATCTGCAACAACTATTGTCCTGGGCGCAGGTTACGCGGGCCTGACGGCTGCCGCGCTCTTAGCAAACGAACACCACGACGTAATAGTACTTGAATCGCACGATACGCTTGGCGGGTGTGCATCGTTCTTTCGAAAGGGACCCTACACATTCGACGTAGGCGCAACCACTATTGCCGGCTTGCGCGAGAATCAACCTGCTGGACGTGTCTTCAAGAAGCTTGGCATAACGCCGCACGTTGTGCGTCAGGATCCAGGGATGCTGATTCGCACCCCGCATGCCGATGTGGTGCGTCATGCAGATAAGCAGGCGTGGATCGACGAAGTGCAACGCATTTTTCCGCAGGGTAATCAAGCGGGATTCTGGAACAAACTCTACCGGCTCGAGGAAAGCGTGTGGGGGCTGATCGGCGGACTCACGCATTTTCCGCCAGCGCAGATGAGCGACTACTTCAAGCTCCTCTCGCCATCAGCATTGAAAGGGGCTCCTCTTGCCACCGGCTTGATACGTCCGGTAGACGTGCTCATGGAACGCTACGGCGTGCATAGAGATCCGGCATACCGCGACTTCATCGACGAGCAGCTGTTGATCAGTACGCAGAACTCATCCAAAAAAGCCCCTTACCTAACGGGTGCTATGGGGCTAACCTATCCAAGCGATACATATTACCCGATGGGAGGTATGTATCGTCCGGCACTGCAGCTGATGCGCTCGGCAACAGCCAACGGGGCTCGCATCAAGTTTCGTCGGAGCGTTACCTCGATTACGCGCAACGCTTCCACAAACACATGGCGTGTTACATGTGCCAATGGCGAGATCTACGAGGCAACGAACGTGATCTCGTCGATCCCCATTTGGAACATGCCATCGCTCACAGAGGGCAGCGTGGCATCGTGGTATCAGAAGAAGGGACGCCGGTTCGATAATTCGTGGTGCGCAGTAACGGCCTACTTTGTGCTCGAGGGTGTTCCAAAGCTGCCGGGACAGTACGTGCAGCTGCACCTTGATGAGCCGATACCGCATGTGCACTCGAAGTCGTTGTTCTTGACAATCTCGCATCCGGATGATCGCGAGAAAGCTCCGGCCGGACACAGCACGGTAACCGTGAGTACGCATGCGCGGTCGCATGATTGGAAGGGGCTATCAGACGAAGCCTATCGCGAGCAGAAACAGCGTGTGCACGATCACATCATGCGCATCATTATGCGCCGCATGCCCGAGTTTGCCGGCATGGTGGTTTCCGAGCAGGATGCCGGAACGCCTCGCACGTGGGTTACCTATACGCAGCGCTATGATGGCTATGTGGGCGGCATTCCACACGACGTGGCGCGTCCGCTCGTTACATTGCCACCGAACCAAACACCATTTCGCGGACTCTATCACATCGGCGACAGCGCATTCCCGGGTCAGGGCACACCTGCTGTCATGTTGAGTGCATGGAACACCGTTCAACGTATTTTTGACGCATGAGCCAAGCCGTCCACGCGATGTTCTCCGACATCGCCCCTCGCTACGACCTAACGAACTCCGTACTCTCCCTCGGTATCCATCACCTCTGGCGCAAGCGCACCGTGAATGTTAGCGGCGCAAGAACTGGCAGCTCTGTGCTGGACTGTGCAACGGGCACAGGCGATCTAGCCCTAGAATTCAAGCGCGCCGTTGGCCCAACGGGCAAGGTGCTTGGCACAGACTTCAATGCCGACATGCTATCACATGCACCCGCTAAGGCAACAAGCAAGGGGCTTGCAGTAGACTTTGAAGTTGCTGATGCAATGCATTTGCCGTATGCCGACGCAACATTCGACGTAGCCAGCATCTCGTTTGGCATCCGCAACGTGGATGATCCCAAGACCGCACTATCAGAAATGGCTCGCGTTGTCAAACCCGGCGGACGCATCGTAATACTCGAGTTTGGTCAGCCCCGTGGATTCATGGGCCTTACCTACAGATTCTACAGCAAGAACATCATCCCCCTCATTGGTGGAATCCTCACGGGCAACCGAAAAGCCTACGAATACCTGCCAACAACGGCGGCAGCATTCCCGTGTAGAGAGCAGTTCACCGCCCTCATGCAATCAACCGGCCGCCTTACCGACTGCACCTACGAAGAACTCACCGGGGGGATTG
>JBKCLO010000083.1:0-5180 GCA_046300675.1 Ignavibacteria bacterium | reverse complement strand
ATCTGCTGCCTGGCGCAACAATTGAAGACATACGCGCTAGCTACAGACGCCTGGCGCTTCTGAAACATCCTGACCGAGCACCAAATGCAGATGAAACCACCAGACAGAGGATGCACGAGGAATTCCTCGAAATAAAGGCTTCTTACGAATTCCTTCTGAGACGTTATGAATGATCTATACAAGAGCTTAAACCTTACACCATATTGTTCGCTTGAACTTGTTCGTGAGGCGATTGAGCATCGCAATGATGCAATTGCACAGAGAGCTCGTGCGATTCTAGTGGACCCGGCAAAGAAGAAGGCCTATGACCATGCACACTATGCAACTGCAAGAATAGTTGATATTCGAAGGTCGCTTGATCTTCTTAACACTCCACACTGGGACAATTCACGATATCGCGACTGGAACCCAGTTGTGCAGGATTCCCGAGAGAGCGACCGTTACTCAGAGAATTCGAAATCGACGAACTTCGCTGGCTCCAAGATTGCAGACAATGACACGAACTCGAAAATCTTTCGTGGATTTGTCGCTCTGGTATTTCTTGTTATCATCTACGGATCATGTGTCAATCGTGATTATGAGTCAGAATCTACTGTTTCATCGGGTATTTCTGAACAAACATCAGGCTCCGAAGAGCGTGCATTGGATATACCAATCGCAACATCCCAAGAAAGGCCTCGCGAAGTTGATTTACCTGTGGTATCAAGGCCTCGACACAATAGGCTCTTCAGAGCGAAAGGAAATCCAGAATCCTCTCTAACCATTCGAACAACAGATGGAACAGACTACTATATCAAACTAGTAGATGTAGCCGGTAACAAAACCATCCGATCTGCCTACATTCACGGTGGCATGGTTGGAGAGATACCTGTTCCCTTGGGTGAGTATTATCTGTATTGGAGTAGTGGTAAAGATTGGTATGGGCCCAAGCATGGCTTTGGAAAAGACGCTCCCAAACAGAAGGGATCTTCCACCCTTAACTTTGAACGCAATGGTAACAGGATTCGCAGCTGGGAGGTAACACTTTACAACGTACCTAACGGAAACATGTCGCAGGAGTCTGTAGATGATAGCGACTTCGACCAGCTTGATGACTAGCCCCCCCCTACTTCCGTATCTCAGGAAACCCAGCAAAGAATTCGGGATTGCGTGGCGTCTTCTTTGTGTTAGAGGGGGCGCGTGAGAATGTGGCTTGTTTTCCTCTAAGACGTTTGAGTTGCCTTAAGGCTGGTGAATCACAAACCTCGCTGTCACCAAGTCGGACTTCGTAGCCGACGATGGTGTTGTCTCCGCTGATGAGTGGTGTGAGAATGAGCTGATCTGTCTCAGAATTGCTAACACGGATCTCTGGGATGCGATACGGGTTGTACCAGTTCACAATCTTGCAGTGCTTGTCGATGGTAATCGATGGCATGCACGATTCAACAAGGGTTAGCTCAAAGGACTTCTGCCCAGCTGTTACGGCGTCGCTTTCCTTGATCTGCAGGGCATAAAGCGCCATGTCGATCGTGTTGGGTATTGAGAGGATAAACGAATTGTCGGAGTAGACGCTTGCTGATTGTCCAACCTTCTCAAAGACAATCGTTGTGTCGGCTTCGGATGCCGTGCCTCGAACAAGTGTGCCATGCTTGGTTACCTGAACCGCTGCCTGACCCTGTACATACAATGGTGGCACGGGTAGGCATGTTGAGCAACCTCCAATTACTAAAGCAGTTGATACAAGCAGGATTATTGAGTTACATATTGTCATCATAGCTCATGTTCCTCGGGAGTGAAGATGGGATCTGATTTCGTCAAGATGCTATCAACATAGGCTTGTTCTATCTGATGTTTTTGACCGCGATAGATCCACAATGGTGATTCAAACTTTCTATCAATCCACCTCGTGATAAATCCGTCAATCCTCGATGGTTCCCACCCCGATTTCTTGAGCTGATTATTACGCCTGATAGTGATCTTAGGCAAGTGTCCCAATATCACCATTCGGGGTTTGACACGGTAGTCATACATCTTGTTCATCGCGAGGAATGCAGCATCAAAAGATGAGGCGAACGCTGTGATGTCAGTCATGGCTTCTGCTCTGGTGCGAATCTGCTGAACCAACTTGCTCAGTGAATCATGCTGCGTAGACTGTACCGGCTTGCTCCAAAGGATACCCGAACCTGTGACTACGTCGACGGAAACCACCACCTCTTCTTCGCACTGATTCGATAACTCACTTAGCAATTGCTGGTTGCTAATCTGCTCCAGCCCATTACAGGCTATGAATACGAAGCCCTTCTTCGGTTTGGGCTCGGGTTCGGGAACAGTGATGCGAGCTGGTCTGGTGACGAGATACACAACGCTAAGCACAACAACTGCAGCGATTGACGCCGCGGCTACGAGCACACGTCGACTCTGCACAAGAAGCCTCAGTTTTAGTTTTCGAAGGTACTCTACAAACTCTCGATTCGCCTGTATGGTCTGCTCACTGAAGAGTGCAGGCTGCTGTTCGATGACAACCAGGATCTCATGGGCAAACACGTCGAGGAAGTTTGAGACAAGAATTTCAAGGTAGTTATTTCTATTGCGCTCGTTACGATCGTGCTCTGACGTGTTACGCTTGTCCCTGAGGACGAATATCTTGTTTCGAACAGTCTTGCTAAACGGATATCTGGAAGTCAAACTCGGATACCATTGACTGTCCTGACTAGGCTTCTGCACATGCATGGTTGCAAAGGCAAAGAACTGCAACAAGAAGAGAAGGTCAAACTCCTCAAGAGAGGTCCGTCGCATGCCTCGGCTGTCGAAAACATCCACAACACCTTTATACAGTTGGTCGTTTTTATCCCTATTCTCTTTCGTCTTGATAAACCGCTCTACAACCGTGTCCATGTAGTGTGGATCGATTGCATTCATGCAATCGTGGAGAAAACTCGCCAGCGGCACAATGGCCCTATCCTCGATTGTCTTTGCTTCTATTGAATTCATGTAGATATCCTATATTCGACCCGAGAGAAAAACCTGATTGATATCAATCGCAAATATGTAAAGGATGGGATAACTATGGGGAATCATTGGTATGGTCTTGTTTTCGTTTGTTGGTGTAACCGACATTAATCTGGTCGATGAACTGCGGGGACCAGCCCTTTCTGCCATACGCGGACTCAAACCCAAGAACATTATCCTGATCGCCACCGTTGGCGATGGTATCCGTTACAACATTCTCTCCGGTGCCGAACGCCTGCAAAAGGCCATCAAACGGGTGTTGCCGGGCGTTAAGGTTTCCATCGTGACAATGGATATCGAGGATCCAACGGATCATAACGATATCTATCCTCGACTCAAAGAAATCGTCCACGGCTATTCGCATCTGAAGCAGCCCCTTGCCGCCGCAATCTCTTCGGGCACGCCATCAATGCAGGTTTGTTGGATTCTCCTGGCCGAATCCGGCGAAGCCAAGCTGTCGCTGTACCGCACGGTAGAGGCAGAGCTGTCAAGCAAGCCGGTGCGAGAAGTGCGACTTGATGCAACATTGCCGCGCATACAAGCACTCGAGCGAGAAAACCAAGAGCTCAAGAACATTGCCATTCCGATTGTTGAGATGTCGATCACCAAGGGGCATGTGAAGATCAATGGCTCTATCATTGACTTTTCGCCGATGCAGTTTGCCTACTATCGCTTCTTCCTCGAGAGAATCAAGGCAAGCAAGAACGGCCACGAGCCCAGGTTTCGCGTGAGCACAATGGTGCTTGATGAGTCGTTTAAGACGAAGCTGCTGGCCTATCGCACCGAGAGTTTTCCAAACTATGCGGACTCTGAAGGGACGTATAAGCGCAACAAGGACGATAACACAACGCCCGTTGAGCAGTTCCGTTCGCACCTTTCAAAGCTGAACACAAAGATCACTGAAGTGATCGACGAGAACCTTGCCCATTACTATATCGTCGAGGGTCTGGGACCACGTCAGGCCAAGAGTTACGGACTCAAGATCGACCATTCAAAGGTCCGCATTCGCTAATTCCTAGCGGCGAACATTTCCACAACGTTGCCAATGTTTTGGGTCTTCGTTTGCCCCTGATGTTGCACTCGTTGAGCACGAGAGAAGCTCAGCGATTACACAACATGTGAGGGTACTATGGAAATCGTTCGGATGACAATTGCACTGATCGCAATTGCTCTCATGGCTGGATCGACGCTACAAGCGCAGTTCCCAGTCACACTTCAATTGAATGCCCGCTCGGGCGATGTTATCACAACGCCCCCTACCAAGAGCAATGCGCGCTACCGCATCACAGTTACGGGCACGTACTCACAGTGGCCGCAGTTCACTGATTGTCATGGCGTCGACGCCGCATGGGTCTACGACGTGCCCAAGGAAGAAATTGATGCCTATCGCTGGCCCCCAGCAACAATCCTGGGAACGCCGTTTGTAACGATCCCCCATTGGGTTGGTGACTCCACAGTTTATGCATTTCCTCCCAAGGGGCTGGGCATGAACCCGCTCTTTGAGATTAGCTTCCGCAAGTACCTCGGGTTTCGGATCAACAGCGAGCCGCTGCCACCAATGCAACTGGACAATACGTTTCACCGGTATCAGCACACAATGGCTGGCACGGGCGAACCAATTGCGTTTCAAATTCTCGACTCCACATACAACGTGGCTCTTGGTGCTGTGATCCCACGCTACGAAGACAACTGCGGCTCGCTGACAGTTGTTGTCGAGGAAATTCTTGCCAAGGACATCAACATCTGCAGCGCAACTCCGATCAAGGTTGGCAGCGATGTTGTTGGGATTCGTGTTGATGCATCGATTGTGCAGATCGACTCGACCAGTCTTACAGGCACGCGCAACGAGCTGGTCTCGAAAGAACAACTTGGCATCGTAGCCGACGGAAAGTTCATCTGTCCCGATTCGCTGATCTGCGACACAGCGCGCACAGAGCCAGTATCGATGGGCTTGGTCGTGGATGTCTCCGGCAGTATGAATGAAGAGATTGTCTACAACGGGGCCAACGTTACCCGCATCGACGCGCTGAAATCATCGATCCATTCGTTTATGCGCAAACTCAAGCCAGGAGACAGCCTGAGTCTGATACAGTTCAACACGAGCGTCGTGCTCTCGCAAAACTGGACAACAGATACGGCGAAGATTGGTCAGGCAATAGACAGGTTGTTTGCCAACGGCTATACTGCGTTCT
>JBKCLO010000082.1:0-2188 GCA_046300675.1 Ignavibacteria bacterium | reverse complement strand
AGCCCGCTATCATCGCAGATACGCGTGGTCCCGCGCGCCTTCGACGCTCGGGATGACGGGTCATGCGACGCGTTTCTTTTGGGGAGGTCAACGGGCGCGCCGCCGGCGCGCCCGTTGACCCTATTGAGAAAAGCGATCATTGCGTCATCCCGAGGAGCGTAGCGACGAGGGACCTTGCGGCATTGTGATGTCAAGCGGGCGAGCCACCGGCTCGCCCTTACATAGAAGTTCGCTGTTCGCTGCTCGGCACTCGCTGCTTACCAGTGCTCGCCCTTACATAGAAGTTCGCTGTTCGCTGCTCGGCACTCGCTGCTTACCTGTGCTCACCCTTACACCACTCGAAACTCTTTCAGCTTCCCCGTACCCTGCGAGACTTCTTCCCATGATGTGATGTAGGGGAAGTCGATCACTGCCACGCTTGAGGTAGGCGAGGTGCTCAGGTTTTCATCGGCCAGCGCGTTCACAAGAAGTGTTACGCCTGGCATGTGCCCTACGAGGATGATCGCGTTGTGGTCATTGCTACAAGAATTTACTACCTTAAGAAGCTGCTCGTAGGGGGCTTCGTAGATCTCGTCGCAGAGTTGAATGTGTTCGTGTGCGATGCCGTAAGCGTCTGCAACGAATGTTGCGGTTTGCTGCGTACGGACAGCAGAGCTGGAGATGATATGATCTATCTGCGGATAGTCCTTTGCGAGAGCCGCTGCCATGATGGGTGCTTCCCGCAGGCCCCGTGCGTTGAGCGTGCGCTGCTTGTCGGCGAGTGTTGCGTCTGACCAGTCGGACTTGGCATGACGGATCACAAAGAGGCGCTTCATGGTTATTGCGAGCGGACAGTGAAGAGAAGGACAAGCGTCACAACCGCCGCGCCGATGAAGACAATCGGTTGCAGCACGTCGTCCCACAACGATGGCTGCTTTTCCGGTACAACAGCTTTCGTTGATGCGTGCTGGTCCGATTGCTTTGCTGCTGCCTGTTCGTGAGCTACAACATCCTGACGTGTTTGCTTCTGTAGCTTGTAGATGTTGTTATTGCGACGCACTGATGCATCAAGCACAACTTCGCGCACAAGGCTGTCAGGGTGTGTATGGGGCTGGTATGATGTTGAAGCATCTGAGATCACAAGTATAACTGCCTGCTCATTAGCCGTTGCGATACGCATGGGGAAACGTTGTTCTTCGCACCGTTGCGTGATGATCGACTCAAACCACAGTGCGTCGGGATGGTCATGAACATGCACGCGTAATGTGTCGATGTCTGGTCCGGCAATCACTTGCAGTGTGTCTGCTATGGTGCGCACGAAGCCCTGCATAACATCGAGCGACGTGGGAACGTCTTGCCCATGCAGTCTCTGCATACTGCATACGACAATGGCCACAAGCAGTATGGACTTCATGCTAGGCATTTCCGTTGTGACGCAGAGCAAGGATTGATTGAATGAGGTCTTGCTCGTTATCGTAGAGGGCCGGCAGGATCCGCAGTGGACGTCTCCGACCTTTGATGTAGATGCGTATGGTAAGTGTTAGCGCACTTGCGCGCCGACGTCTGTCTTTGCCGATGATGATCTTTTCAATCTCATCAAGCTCGAAGGTACGCCTACGCAGACTATTGAGGAATGTAATGCTGTTGCCGGAAACCTGAATTGTCCGCTTGCTAACACTGTTTATGATCAGTGATGCTACGCTAAGCACCACAAACAGTCCCAGTATCACCACTACAGGATCGGTAAGCACAACGTTCACAAGCCCCATCTGAATGGTCTTATCGTAGAGCGCCTTGACCATGACATATACAATCAGCGTTACAGCGTAGAACGCCACTGACTGCCAAAAGAAGTCGAGTTGCATCCGGAATGTTTTCAAGGTTTGCCCCCTTTCCACCCACCAAGCGAGAGAATCAGTTGTGCTGCATCGGCCGCTGCTGTTGGACGTCCAAGTTGATGCATCTTGGCCGACATAGCATCACGCAGTGATTCGTCTGCCATGCAGCGTTGTATCTCGGGCAGAAGTCCCGTGCCGAGAGCGCCATTGTGGACGATTACGCCGGCGCAACGATCGGCCACAACTTGTGCGTTTAATGCTTGCTCATTTGTTGAAGCAGACGGTAGCGGAATAAGGATTGCAGGCTTACCAACGATACCAAGCTCGGCAATTGTAGTAGCACCACTTCTCGATACCACGAGATCCGCTGC
>JBKCLO010000081.1:0-1255 GCA_046300675.1 Ignavibacteria bacterium | reverse complement strand
CGACTGTGCTTGACGTGCCGTTTCGCATCAAGGATGAGTCTCCATACCGCGTTCGCTGCGAGGTGGTACTCGCACCGACGACACTCTTCCCAGCGGGGTCGATCAGATTGTTTGGAAGCGGGCCGATGCAGACACTACGGCTGCAGCCGGCTACAGGTGAAACCGGAGTGGCAGAGATATCCGTCAAGGCTACAGATGAATGGGACTCATCATCTGTGCAGCGCCTGCGTGTAACTGTGGGTAAGACTACGTCGGTGGAAGAAGAGGTGCTTGGTACGTGTTCACTGCGAGTTGTTACAGACGGTCAAACCGCTACGCTCGATGTGAATGACGGACCAGCAAGTCCTGTGCAGTGCGAGGTGTATTCAATGACTCTGGCATCTCTGGTGTTGCGCCAAACATTCGATGCAGCGTCATCTGTTCGGACAATGACGATCCCCGTGGCTGATCTTGCATCGGGCGTCTACGTTGTACGCGTGCAACGTAACGGCTGCGTTGCTACATCGCCACTCGTCATTTCGCGCTAGAAAGCGGCACAAGAACACGAACTTCGACGGTCCTGTTGTAGAGCCGACCCTCCGGCGTGGTATTCTCGAATGGTGTTCTGAGAACATCGCCACCCTCGCCTACTGCAAGCGTCGTTAGTGACTGTACAGCAGGGAACGCTGCTTGCGTCTCGTTCACACGTTCTTGCGCAAGTTTGAGATTGAGTTCTGCAGGCCCCTTGCGGTCGGTGTATCCATAGATGTTAACCCTCGCGTTTGCGGGCAACATGGGTGCGATGTAGCGCTGAATGATCGATGACTGCGCAGAGAGCATGCGCTGCTTGTTGTACTCAAACTGCGTTAGCCTGTAGCGATACTGGATCGTGTCGCCATCTGTGCGACGCATATACACGGTGCGTGTGCGTGTTGCTACTGGCAGCGTAGCAGTTGCATCTACATGACGTCCATCGTGCGCGCTCACATGCAGCGTAGATGTGATCTCGCGCTGCTCTGCTCCACCCACGATAGGGCAGGCCGAACTATCGAATGTGTACTGAGGCAAGGGGCTCGCACTACCCCGCAGTTCAACGAGTGATGTTGTCGATGAGCACACTGTCTCAAGCATCCAATCATGATCTGTTGAATCGCTGATGATGCGAGGCAGCGCTATGACAGCCGGACGTACAATTGATAGCAGTGTATCAGAGATCACGACGGGGTCGAGCACTTCAGCAATGGTTGACTCAAGTTCTACACGTCTGTTCTCTTCA
>JBKCLO010000080.1:0-2922 GCA_046300675.1 Ignavibacteria bacterium | reverse complement strand
GAGTACACCTTTGTCCATGTTACACCGTTGTCGGTTGATCGAACAACCTGACAGTCCTCCATTGTCGTGAACAACGTCTCGTTGCGTCGCTCTTCTTCGTAATTCAGATTGTTTCGTTTCAGTGTGTCTCGTACAACTTTTGTGTATGATGCCACCAAAACGTTTGAGTCTACACGGATAAAGCCGAGGAAGTAGGGATCTTGGTCAGGTAGTTGCGATGCTTTCCACGATTGGCCATTGTCCGTGCTCCGCACGATGCCACCGCAGCGGTATGGACGTGACACGAGATTTTCGTTGTCGTAGAGATGCAGACCACTCACAAATGCCAGCACTGTGGTGCCGTTGAGAGCTGACATAGAGCCTATAAAGCCTGACTCAAGAGTATCTGTCGATACAAGGAGCGGCCGTACATCTGTAGTGTCCGTGATGCTTCCGTTGGTCCAGTGGTAGACCACTGTGCCATTTCCGATGAGGATGTTACTCGAGTCTATCCGAAGGGCTGATGTTGATGCTTGCTCAGTTACAATGCTCAAGAACCTACCATCTCGATCAAACTGCATTAACTGTGCTCCCGGAGCAAGAATGTCAGTTGCACTGACGGATGCCATGCGCAAGCCGACGGTAGAAAGTTTTGAGGGGGCCGGTTTGAAAGATCGACTAACTTGGACTTGATCTCCGTTTGTTGTCGCAGAAACCAAACGACCTGCACCAGTGCTTTCTGGCTGAACCATATGACCATGGTAGGATACCACAAACGGTTTTGTACCTGACTGTGCAACGAAGCCGTACAACATGGGGTAGGTTCCAATATCCTCAATGTCGCGTAACGTAGAGCTGAGCAGGTAACCGTGGCCCGACTTCATTTTAAGAACGGTTGGACCATTCCAGTTGAAGGTAAAGGGAGTAACGTTGGGATGTACACTAGGGTATGATCGAATACTATTGTACCCATCGAAGTACGACTTTATTCGCAACTCCTGCACTAACGAATCGTTGAGATGAAGAAATACTTCGCCCGATGCACCGCTTGGTGTTTTCGCTGAATAATAGACTTGTTCTGGACCATAGATGGCAGAACTAGATGTTTTAAATCGGACAGTATCTATGGTGTGCCATTGCCCCTTTCGATATTCGTGAACGGCGCCAATAGCGTCCACTAAAAACACTCGTCGCGTGGCGGAATTGAGTAGGTGACACTTATTCTTTAGAATGTTCACTGTCGTTCCGTCCGCAGTCTGGAACGACGACCCAACAAATGATGCGACCGTGTCACCTAACGCACCAATGCCTAGTATCATTTTACCCTGAACTTCGTCGATCCACATGATTGTGTCGATGCCAAGGATGGCCTTATGAAACGTCTCATCTGTTTCAGAAGCCATAATGGGCCTTGCTAGAATTGGAGTCAGTACAGATTTGTTCAAACCCAATACGCTCGTGTATGGGTGCATTAAGGCGCAATACTTGGCACCATCTCTCTGTGTTAAGGCACCACCAATCCCGTCGTTACCTAGCAACGTAATTTTTCCTGGTACTGGCAGGTCCACCCAAGAGTCGCAGCCATCAAATGACATGAGTGATCTACTAACTGGCGGGGTGGCCCAGGGACGTGAGATTGGAAAGTAAAGAGCAACTGGAGTGTGATACTTGATAGTATTAAAGATGTTTTGTGTGTCAACCCGCTCTGGCAACGTATCTCGTAACACATTAAGCGCCTCATCGAACTTCCATAAACGCATTCCTGCACTACCAGTTTGTAGGCATGCCATTCCACCGGACTTTCGCTGGAGGAAAGTGCTGTATTCATACGAGGGCATGTTATCAAGCTCATCGACCTTTCGCGCTCGCCAAGTAACAGTATCGACGACATACACTCCGCGGCCAGCCACCTCAAACATGATAGTGCCGCTTCCGTTAAACATCGTTGGCGTTGTATTCACCCAGAATGGGTCGCCCCTTTCCCGGTAAATGGCAACGGGGCCGGCATTCTGAGCAAAAGCTGAGCAGATACTAACAAGGAGTAAAGACGCGATGCCAACTACGCGTGTCAATAGACTTACATACTGCTGAGTCATTTCTATACCTTTCCAATTTGCCAAGATTGCATAACCAACCATAAGACGCATCGTTTAGTTACAAACGCAGGTACCAATTCTACCTGATGCAGCAATTGCTACGATTTGGACATCCAACCAACACGCAGGGGGCTTGTCCGCAGTCTTCGCTTGTATCCGAACATTCTTTTTCATACCCGCCATCTTTGATATCAGTTGAGGGTCCACTGGCCATCTGAACCCACCGCATTTCATACCTGCAACACAAGGTGTTGCAGGTAAGTATACAGCCGGTTGCTTGATTAATCGTGGCACACTTTGGCGTAAATACCGTCCAACACCAGATACTTCCAATGACAGGGGGTGTTATTCCGGTATTCCAAGAGCTGTCTCCCACGACAGGTTTCATCGTGCAGAGAATAGCAGAGAAAGTCTTCACTGGGTCAATCGGTACCGGCCGCGCACCATTGAAGCATACCCGACGGATAACTGTGTATTGATTCTGTTGATATGTTGGAGTACACGTCGGGTCTAGCAGTGGAATGTCATAGCGCACAGCACTACAACCATAGACAGTAACGTTGTAGGTGTTGCTGTCGATGCAAATGTTTAGCGTCTTGAGCTCTATAGACGTATCGCAATTGCAACCCTGAGCTCTTAATTGTAGTTGTCCAATCCATATCGTGACGACTACAATGGCAAGAAATGAGAGAAGCTTGACAAACCCTGTTGTCAGCTTTGTGGGATCTTGACGGTAAGGCTTGAGGTCTGTACTCATGATGTTTACCCTTCCTACGGCTGTTACTGGAATAGCGGGTCTATTATTACTACTTGGGGTGACTGTGTGCTTCCTGAAACAGCCTGCTGA
>JBKCLO010000079.1:0-1161 GCA_046300675.1 Ignavibacteria bacterium | reverse complement strand
ATTCAATCCTCTCGACTGGGATGTTCTCGAGTGCACTATTGGCAGTGATGGACAAACTCGATACTGCACCAATGTATTGGACGTTGGGTTTGGCGGCGATGTTGCTCGACGATTCAATAGCACATTCAGAAAGCTGCCTGCACGAATTGGGTATATGGCAGCTACACTCCAGGCATTTGCGTCATCACGAGCACATGATATCACCGTAGGCACTGATGAGACAGAAGTTAGCGCGCCTATGCTTATGGCGGCTGTTGCAAACAGTAAGTGGTTCGGTAGCGGCATCGGTATTGCACCGACTGCCAAACCCAATGATGGAATTGCAGATCTGACTCTTATCACCAACGTAGGTGTGTTCACGTATCTGCGGTTCTTGCCGCAGCTCATCAAGGGAGTTGTGATCGCTGATAACAGGATTCATTATCTACGCAGTGCGCGCGTTACCATCACATCGGCAAGCCCCGTGCCAATAGAGTTAGAGGGAGAGTTTGCAGGACATACACCGCTGGATGTTGTTGTTCGAAAGAACTCTGTTAGGTTGCTTGTATGAGCATACTGCCAATTGGTCTTGGAAACAGCTATCAACTCCGTGAACTGTCTGTCGAGGAGTTTGGCGCACTTTACGCCGCGAGGCAGGAGGCGTATTTCTCTGCATCGTTGATTGTAGATGTGACGTCACACTTATCAACCGATGAGGTTGCCCTTTACGAAGCCAGACGTCTGGCCTATCCAGCCGTATGGCGCATGCAGTGGGCACTTGAACATGAAGGCGTTGTTGTTGGCTGGACATATGCGTATCAACAGGATCATGAAACACTGTATATGTGCAACACAGCAATTGCCCAGGATCATCGGGGCAAGGGGCTTTACAGTATCATTCTGCAACACGTTCTATCTGTCGCCAAAACACAAGGCTTTCAAATCGTGACATCCAAGCACTATGCTTCAAACAATGCTATCATCATACCCAAGCTCAAGGCAGGCTTCATCATCACAGGCTTGGCATTAGATGAGAAGTATGGCCTGATGGTGCATCTAACAAAGTACCTTTATCCACAGCGCGAATCAATTGCTGTACATCGCATTGGAGAAACACGATGATGCACATACTGCTTACAACATTGTTGACATGCATGATGATGTCAAACGGCGACACAGTCA
>JBKCLO010000078.1:0-7722 GCA_046300675.1 Ignavibacteria bacterium | reverse complement strand
TGGCCTCGGCAGCCAACTTGCGTCTATAGAACTCTACTAGACGGATCTGGACTGGCTGATGTTCGAACGCTGGATCAGCTTTGGCTTTTGTCTCGTTAGGCGGTTGGGTCCCTGGCCACCAATGAGAAATGATGCCCTTTGGGCCAACGAAGTTATGAAGGGCAGTAGCGAGGGGATCCCACTTGACGAGGCCGAGCTCACATGCCAGAAACTCCACATCCGCATCGTTAAGATGGATTTGTGGTATAGGATTTGTCTTCGGATCCCTCACACCCGTGGCGGCACTCGCTATCACTTCGACTATATCGATAGTGTCAGGAACACGGTGCAGTGAACTAACGGCGGTTGGCTGAAAATAGGACGGTACGCCACCTATAATGCGTAGCTCGGGATGCGTGAACAGTATCGTACGTGAAATCTTGTCCCAATTTGATGTCTTGGCTGCTGAGGACGGCAAACTTGCGGATCGCTCACGTAACCAGATCTTTAGTGTCTCTCTGTTGAATTCAACTTGGCTCAGTGGATTCGGCTTCCTTCGCTCAAAAACGAATCCTCCAGGCGCTCTTCCGTCCCATACGCCATCCCTCTCTGCGGGAAGCTGCGGCAAAGCAATCTCACCCCACCAGTGCTTCATTTCTACGACAAGTACTGCGTTCCGCTTGACTATCAACAGGTCAGGCTTTGACCGACGCGTCCCACTTATTCCAACATGTGTGTACAGATGAGGCTCGACGAAGATCCATAGGGGGGATCCATCTCCACTATGCGGGTCGATAGGAGGTAGACTGACAGTCTGAAGCCTGTTCACGAGGTTCCGCAATGCCAGGTTCTCAGCGGTCGTGGCAAAGGACTCGTTGATGTAGAGATTGACGTTAAAGCCCATAGTATGTAACTGATCGTATGAAAGGGATAGAAATGCTGTACTCTTTGTGGCTGCAGCATGGACTGATCTTCCCTCTGTTTCATTGACAGTGGATACGATCAGCTGACTGTGAAAATAGATGTTATTCGAATTCTACCGGTGTGAGAGGTCCATTGCCTGAATGCAGACGTTTTCGATTGTAGAACAGGTGGACCCAATGATAGACAACACGACGTGCATGAGGCAGATCTTCAAAGATCATTTCTGATCAGAGTTCAGTTTTCATCCGACCCCAGAACACTCCTTCGGTGCATTGTCATAGCGGTTTCTATGCAGCTTCGCAACGTCTCGTTTGCCAAACCATTGTGTTCTACTGTTGGGTTCACTGGCAACTTCTTATCTACCACCAGTGCAAGTGCGTCAGCTCAAAATGAGTCGTCTTGTCGACGAGCACGGTGGACAGTTACCATCGGGTCCTCCAACCAGTAATGTGATTTGAGATCGACTTACTGTCAACTGACTGGTGGTGGGAAGACCAGCTACTGAAGAATGACTAACTCTAGTTATGCAAGCCCCTCGCTCACTCAAACTCAACGGTCCCAATAGAGTAACCGTAGTAGCCGGTGATCTTGAGTGTTGCACGATTGCCATAGCCATACTCATAGCAGTATCGAGTGCGGATGTACAGTGAGGTTCCGTCCACGCGGTAGAAGTTGCTGTTAACGCGCGTTAGGCGGACATTATACGTTCCGGTGTTTTGGTTGTAGCGCTGGAAGAGCATCTCAACGTCGCGGAATTCACCGTCAGAAGTGTAGGCCACTAGGTCTTGCCCGTCGAGTTGCTGGTAGACGGCCACCACGTCGTATCGCTGTGGGGCTGATGCACCAGTCACAAATAGGGCAGTGACAGCTAGCAGAATGGGTAGGATTATTTTCATTGTTTCGCTCCAAGACTTTGTTTGTAATAACATCACTGTCTACTAACCTCACTCCCCCTCATACAACCTATCGTAAACTGTTCGCGAGGTGAATGCAATCGAATGGTGCCCAGTCTGCCGGAAACGGTTGCTTAGTTCCCAAGTCGAATCTTGCGCTTGACAAGGAATACCTCTCCAATACCGTATGTCGTCATACCAATGCGTTGGTTGCTGCCGTCCATTTCAGAATACAGCACGTGTAGAGAGAATGACTTCTCACCTAAACTTGACATGTATCTGTCGAGAACCACAAAGTCCTGATCTATGGTATACTCGTCATTAGTGGCATAATCTAACTTTGCTATGCGTTTGGTTGCAGATCCATCGGCCTTTGTCATGCGATACTCAATGCTGCTGTTCATCATTGGTGTAATGAAGTCGTCAATGTACACCGTGAGAACCTGCTTGGGATACATTACTATTTCACCGACAGTTCGTTTTGTAATTGTCGAGCCGCTGGACTCGGTCATAGCCATAGAGCTGCTTCGTCCGACTGCTAAATCCGAAGGCCCGATGGGGTAAGGATTTAAGCCCGAGCGCGAATTGACATCCTGGAAACTCGATGTTGAGGTTCTATGCACTGAAAAATCAGTGTTCGGATCGTCGGTAAATGGCGTAACACTCAAGATGGTATCACTGAGTGATAGACTGCCGTACTTCTTATGCAACAAAATGGGGCGATCACCGGTGTTCGTGATGTTGATCCGAACAATCCCAGACGTCTGTAGGGACGTATCGATATCAAACCTGAGGGCAGCTTTGGCATTGGAGGGCGGTGTTGATTTGGAGACAAGGTTGTATCCCTTGGAGGTCACACTGTAATGAAACTTTGTGCAAGAAGTGAGTAAGAAAAAAAGTAGTGCTGCTGCAAAGACAATACGAGCAATGCTGTTGGAGTGATCAAGGTTCATAAATGGTGTGAAAATCAATGAAGAAAACTGCCATGAAACGGTAACAAAAGTCATGTGATGACGTGCAATAATGCCAAAGCACTCAAAGCCCCTTGCTTGGTAGCGAGCATGCAACTTCCGCTGAGTTAACGGCCGAAATTACTCTATTGAGAATACCGTCTTGTGTAAGTCCTTCTGTCCGATTGACGGCGTCGTGCTGGATATCTTTAAGTACCTCTAGCATCATTGAATAGGCAGAACGGTACAACTCGAAATCGTTCTTTAGGGCCTTATAATCCAGCATCAACTCTTGGTATCGAAACACCCAGACGTTCGAATAGTCGTCGACTTGTCCGGGTACATAGGCGTTAGGCATTTCTTGAAGCATCCATGCCTGCCCTTGCTTTACATCTTGTATGGCTGCGCTTGATACACTTCCATCCTCTTCCGTAACCCAGACGCGGGTGCCGATGTTTTGTATCGTCACAGTTGGTGGGTTCACATTCCATTCGCTGTTGACAAATCTCGATTTCATGATTATCCCCTTGGTCGGCTTGGTATTCACTGTAGTCCGTTCACGACGTCTGTAAAGTTGTCCATGATGTACTCGTAGTTATCGAGAACCCACAAGGCAAAAATTTTCGTGTTCTGCCCTGCAGGTATGCATTCTTCGTAAAATACCCTATGAAACTTCCGTCAACGTCCAGAAGCACTGGAGGACTGGACGAATACCTATTCCATGGGCTCTGTGCGCTATACGGAGACCCATAGATGCCATAGCTATTCCAGATGGAAGAACTCTGATACTTCGATCCAAACGAACCGTACTCATTCCAGACGGAGTTTGCATCATACTTCGAGCAGTTCAGGCATCCCAAGTAGGTCCTCTTCTCGAATGTATCATAAATATGAATCTGCTGCGCATGCGTCGTATTTGCAACGAACAGAAGGCCTACTGCAATGCATACTAGTACACGAAACATGAAGATCCTTCTAAGGCTGTGTGTGCAATGGGTAATTCAGAAACATACGTGCAGAATTCAATGCCCGAAATGTGGTTTTAATGTGACCACTACAACTCTCTGTATCCTCACTCTCCCTCATACAGCATGTCGTAAACCGTTCGTGATGAGATGGACAGTCGAATGCCGCCACGCGAACCGGAGATAGAGGCGTCGATGTGTTGACCGTCATCGCAGTAGATGGTGTAGGACGAGGAGTTCCGTTCA
Source organism: Ignavibacteria bacterium (assembly GCA_046300675.1). Lineage (GTDB taxonomy): Bacteria > Bacteroidota > Ignavibacteria > Kapaibacteriales > Kapaibacteriaceae > UBA10438. Next base: position 3,765 of record JBKCLO010000078.1, on the reverse strand, counting down.
AGGAGGGAGTCGGTAGCCCCTTTACGGAATTCGTTTTCATAGCGATGTGCAAATCGGTATCGGTCGATTGCGTCGGTGGGGTAGTAGACCAAGTCGTGATTGAAATACTTGCCCATGTAGGTGCGAAAGTGACGCTGGTTGAGGCCATCCTGGTATTCGTACGATACGATCGTGCCGGTAGAGTCTACCATGCCCCCTACACGCACAAGGTGCGTCTTGCCAAGGGCGGCAAGGAGCTCGGTAGAGTCTGCACCAAAGGGGACAGGGTAGTCACCACAGGCAGAGATGATAGGGGCGTCGATGTTGGGCACTTGTTTGCGCTCGTTGGTATCGCCTACCATGACAGAGACAAGCACGCCGCCGTCGGGGACAAAGAACACGCCGATTCCTCGGTCCATTCCGTCAGCACAAGGGTAGATCTCTATTTGCGCATCAGTCGTACCATTAATCGAGAGTCCCCAAGCGTCTGCATGACGTCGAAACCAGGCCATGCGGTCGATGATACGGGGCGAGTAGTATGTTACCTCAGCACCCACGTACTTGCCCTTCTTGAAGGTAAAGCCGTACATGAAGGTCTCGTCAATCCAGGTATAGGTAACGGAGGCTTTGGTGGTGTCGCCAGTGCGCCAAGGCGTGCGCGTGAGCCCAAGCTGTTGCAGCTTACCAAACACTACGGTTGTGTCTTCGTAGAAGGGCACAAAGTACACGGCGCATGTGTCGAGCGTGTTGACCCGTGACATTGGGATGTCGTCGGTTGAGATAACTGGTATCAGTGCCAGCAATGCGATGATAAAGATGTTCATAGTTGTTGCCTTGTTATACCACTGCACGGGCATGGGCCTTCGAAAAGGTTGCCATGCCCGTGAGGAGAGAGATGTAGCCGAAAGGAGGGTTAACGACTACATCCTGATGATCAGTGGTAGGTATGTTGTTGATTGTGGGTGCGAAATGCGAATGGTGTAGCGTCCAGCAGAAAGCGTTGGTGGGAGCTGGATTGAGAAGGGGCCTGCTTCATGTGTTTGAGTTGAGATCACGATTCGGCCCTGCAGATCCATGATGTGAATGACTGATCCAGGTAACAGGTCGGATACGGTTAGATTGCTCTGCGATCGAGAGATCACATTCGGGTATACATAGCTGGAAGACGTTGCTGTTTCTTGAGTTACGCTCGTTGCGAGCGTGCAGAAACTTGCCGGACCCGGGTCTGCATACTGTAGGGCAAAGCCCCCTTCCATGGTCTTGATGCGAAACTCATAGATGGCATGGGGCTCTTCCTTCCGCGAAGAACTGCCCCAGCCGGCTTTGCCGCTTTCGACGATTGTGGTGTCGGATGATACGTCCACGCCGTTGCGGATAACAGTTGGCTTGCGCTCGGGATCTTGCCATACCCAGATACCCCAATGCTCGCGTCCGTTGCCGGTGTAGAGCTCAAAGAGGTTGTAACAGCTTGCACTGTTGGGCACCTGCGTTGCGTAGATCCAATCGTTCAGGATGTGCACGGTGCCGTTGCAATACTGCGCATACAGATCCGAGAACATGCCACTAGCAGGCACTGCTCCCGTCCACTCGCCAGGCGTGAAGGCCCCGTCGATCGTGCCAACGCCGGTGCAGGTGTTGGTAGCAGATGACTGCGATCCGGAGCGGTAGGTGATGGTGTTGCCTGACATTTCACCGGCGATGTCGTTGGGTTCTTTCTCGAGTCCTACAACGCCCCCTTGTGGGATGTAGCGCTCATACTGTTGGGTAGTGACGCCCGAAGAGCTAAAGATGGCCGTGCGCATGTTTGGCTCGCGGATAAGTCCGTAGCCCTCGACGCCGTTCTCGTCGCATTCGAGTGATGTGCTGGTTGATGGCACATACTGCACGGGATCGCTCCCGGTGGGGATGATGAAGAGTCCGTCGGAAACAACGACAGAGAATTCGTAGATGGTATGGGGCGTTGTGTCGCTTGGAGAAGGACCATAGCCAAAGCCGCCACCGATGACAAGGTTTGTATCCTTTGTTACATCTACACCGTTCAGGACAACGATCACTGGGTTCGTGCTATCGTGGGTTACCTTGATGCGCCAATGCTCGCGTCCATTGCCTGTGGTAAAGTCAAACAGGTTGTAGCAGCTCTTGTTGTAGTCGGATGATCCGATGAGCCAGTCGTTCATCAGATACATTGCCTTGCGCTCTGCGCAGTAATCAAGATACAAGTGCGAGAAGCGTCCGATCATCGGCACGATGCCTTCCCATTCGCGGGACCCATCAGCAAGACGCGTAAAGCGTCCGTCGATGCGATGACGCTCCACGCATGAGAGCGTGCCGCCGTGTCCACCGTTGGGATAGGTGGTAACAGGGAAGTCGAATGGACGACGCCCGGCATCGGAAAGATCGAGACGTGGACCATTCTGCGTGCCTGGGTTCGGGTCTGTCTTGTCTACCTGCGAATCAAGCGTGTCGTTATATGCCTGTATGCTAAACGAGTCTACTGCATAGGGTCCATCGGCAACACAGATCGCTATCTGATGTCGGCCCGCAGCCAGACTTGCCGGCGTGCGGACAATGATGGCTTGGTTAGAGCTCTGCAGAATGGGTGCCGCAGCCCCATCAACGTATGCCGTCATGCGAGCAGGCGACACACGTAAAAATGCTTCGCCTTGCGGCGGAACAAGCGTAAGGGGCTGACCCGCCACTACGGTGGTGCCGGAGATATTAATGCGAAATGTACTTGTTGTGCTCTGGTTGCACTGTGCGATCGCAGAGGCAACACTGGCGCATATCAGCGCGAGATAAAGGATGATCTTCATATAGTTTACTTTCACGTATTCGTTGGTAGTTGTTTAATGCTGCACGATGAACTGCGCCGTGCGAACAGATGCCCCCTGCACAATGCGACACACGTAGACGCCCGCTGCAAGTGTATCGGTTGGGATGGTGATGCGCTTTACGCCGATGTCGGCAAAGCCATGATCTGCCTGACGCAGCAGCACGCCATCGATGGAGTAGACTTCTGAGCGGATGTTGCCTGGGATGATTGAGACGACATCGAAGTGTGCTACATCGTGCGACGGCGTTGGAATTGCTTCGAGAGCGTCGGGATGGTCAATGTCTCCGTGACCCGGTGCAACGGACGTTGTCTTAAGATCACAATCAACAACCAGCTTCTTGGAGAGCGTGCTTTCGCCGTCAACAAACACCAGACGCAAGGTGCGCTTGGTTTGCCCCTTATCACAGGGTGGAATGCGGAAGTACAGGCGGCAGCAATCGTCTTTGGCAAAGTTCTCTGCGAACTCAGTGTAGACTGCTTCCAGCTCTTGTCCCGTTGTGATCTGGTAGACCTTACCCGAGGGGGCTGATGCAACAAAGAGCTTCATCGTATCAAGTGCGAGGCGTTCATCTATTGTGCCCGTGAAGCCAAGTGCTATCAGGTAGAGCGGCACGTTGGCTTGACGAATGGCACTGATCACGGGAGCGATATCACCTGGTGACTGGTTGTTTAGCCCATCAGTAAGTGCAACCAGCGCCTTGCGCGGACGTGCATGCGTTGCGAGCTTCTCTAGGCCAAGTATTAGTGCGCGATAGAACGCAGTATAGCCGTTGGCAAACAACCTGTCTATTGCCTGACCAATCTTCGCCGTATCTGTTGTCCAGTTGTGCGAGAGCACGACACTCGTGTTGAACTGTATCAGACTCAGGCTGTCTCCTGGCTTGAGTTTGCGCATAAACGAATGGATCGATGATTTCAGCGCGTCGATGCGGGTAACGTTGGCCCCGTTGTAG
>JBKCLO010000077.1:0-7343 GCA_046300675.1 Ignavibacteria bacterium | reverse complement strand
CACTAGACATCTACAACCTAGCCGGCGAGCTTGTGGCCACCACCACGGCACATGTTGCATCCAACGGCGTGATCAGCTCGCGGATGGCCGTGAGCAGTCTCGACGAAGGCTTCTACACCATCGTTGCACGCAGCCGCTATCCCATGCGCGGGACGATGGTCGTGCAGAGGTAGAGAAGGCTGGGACGAGAGGGACAAGAGGGACAGGAGGGACAAGAGGGACAGGAGGGACGGGAGGGACGAGAGGGACGGGGTAGGCAAGGGTACGAGGGTACAATTGTCGCACCCGCGAAAGTGGGCATCCATGAGATTTCTGGTTTCCCGCCCCCTGCTTTCGCGGGGGTGACGATCTTTCGCGGGAAAGACGATCGGTACACTTGCGTACCCTCGCGTACCCCCGTACCCCTGTGTACCCTTCTCGGGCGAGCCACCGGCTCGCCCTTACAAGAAGATCCTCTTCGCCACCCGATACGTGTTGCACTGCGCATTCACGGTGTGCTCGATGGGATCTGCGTAGCCCCCTCCGAGAGCCATCATAACGGGGATGTTATGGCTCTTGCAGAAGGAGAGCACCATTTCGTCGCGCTTCATGAGGCCGTCGAAGGTGAGTGAGAGTCGGCCGAGTGCGTCGTGTTCGAGTGGGTCGACGCCGCACTGATAGTAGATGATGTCGGGATCGAAGTTGAGAATGCGTGGGAGCGATTGTTCCAGGAGCGAGAGAAATTCGTCATCGCCTGTGCCGTCGGGTAGGTCGATATCGAGTGTTGACGGCACTTTGCGGAAAGGGTAGTTCTTTGCCCCATGCATTGAGAATATGAACACGTCGTTGCGGCCGCCTAAGATTTCGCTGTTGCCATTGCCTTGATGCACATCCAGGTCGATGATCGCTGCGCGTTTGATGCGTCCTTCGTTCATCATGCGTAGGGTCGAGACAGCAATGTCGTTAAAGACGCAGAACCCCTCGCCAGCATCGCTCATGGCGTGATGCGTGCCCCCTGCAAGATTTCCTGAGAACCCGTCTTCGAGCGCGGCATAGGTCGATGCTATGCACCCCGCAACAGTTGCCAGTGAACGCGTCACGAGCGACTCGGACCATGGAAACCCAATGCGGCGCTGTTCAAGGGGCGCTAGGGTACCGGTCATCACACCATCAATGTAGCGCTGCGTGTGCGCCAAGAGCACATCCTCCCGCGTAGCTACCCCAGGATCAAACAGCTCATGCTGATGCACAATCCCACGCTCGAGCAACGTCTCTCGCAACATCCGATACTTCCGCATCGGAAAGCGATGTCCCTCTGGAAGGTCGCTGGTGTAATGGTCGGAGTCGAAGATCTTCATAAGCAGCGACCAGCGAACCGCGAGCAGCGAACAGCGAACAGCGAGCAGCGAACAGCGAACAGCGAACAGCGAACAGCGAACAGCGAACAGCGAACAGCGAACAGCGAACAGCGAGCAGCGAACAGCGAACAGCGAACAGCGAACAGCGAGCAGCGAGCAGCGAGCAGCGAGCAGCGAACAGCGAACAGCGAGCAGCGAGCAGCGAGCAGCGAACATCGAACAGCGATTGTCACGTTCTGCTGGTAATCAGGCACTATAGAGTAACAACATCAGGAGTTACTCATGTCACAAAAGTCATTAGTGCTTGTAAAAGCAAAGCAGCTAGCCGTTCATGGCATTCATTTCGCAAGGTTCCTTCGTAATGACATCTCGGAGCATGACATTAGCCGTCAGTTATTGCGAAGCATAACCGCCCCAGGTGCCCTAATAGCTGAAGCTACTGATAGCGAAAGCCCATCTGATATGCATCACAAGTTTGGTATTGCTTTGAAGGAATGCCGCGAATGCGAATACTGGATAGATATTCTGCTTGAGAGTGCGCTCATTCGTGTTCACCAGGTCACTGAGATACAGAGCATGCTCAATGAAGTGACTGCAATACTCGTTTCATCGCGCAAGACACTCAAGCTACGTATGAAGTAGCTCGCTGTTAGCTGTTCGCTGCTCGCTGTTCGCTGTTCGCTGTTCGCTGCTCGCTGTTCGCTGTTCGCTGCTCTTACCGTTTCTTCATCGCCTCGCTAATCCTATTGAGCGCATCGTTGATCTTCTCGATGCTGTTCGCGTACGAGAAGCGGATAAAGCCTTCGCCGTGGGCGCCGAATGCTGTGCCGGAAAGGCAGGCAACACCGGCTTCGTAGAGAAGGAAGTCGGCCGCCTCTTGAGAGGTCATGCCTGTGGCTTCGATGTTCGGGAACACGTAGAAAGCGCCATGGGGCTTGTGGCAACGGAAGCCGGGGATTTGATTCAGGCCGTCGACGATGGCGTCGCGGCGACGTTCAAATTCCTTGAGGAAGACGTCGACGTACGGAAGTGTGCGGTCGTCTAGGGCTTCGATACCGGCGATCTGTGAGAATGAGCTTGTGCACGAGGTGCAGTTTGTCTGAAGCTTGGCAACAACCTTGGCCATTTCCTTCGGGAACAGACCATACCCAAGACGCCATCCCGTCATCGCAAACGTCTTCGAGAAGCCATCTAGAATGATGGTGCGCTCCTGCATGCCTTCGAACTCTGTGATCGACGTATGCTTGAAGTCGCCGTACGTTACCTGAGAATAGATCTCGTCGCTTAGGACGATCAGGTTATGCTTGATTGCAAGCTCAGCGATCTGCTCCAGGTCTTCGCGGGTAAGGATGCCCCCTGTAGGATTCTGAGGAGTATTCAGGATTACCATGCGCGTCTTCGGCGTGATGCGAGCTTCGAGGTCTCCCACGTCAAAACGGAACTCCTTGTCCTCGCGAAGAGGAAGGGGCACTGGCTTGGCACCCAGGAAGTTGATCACTGATTCGTAGATCGGGAAACCAGGGTTTGGATAGATCACTTCGTCACCCGGATCGATGATGGCCATCATACCGTAGAACATGATCGGCTTAGCACCAGGCGTGATAACCACGTGATCAGCATCCCAGATGTCGTAGCCGCGTGTCTTGTTGATGTAGTCGGCAACGGCCTTGCGAGCTTCTGGCAAGCCGGCGGCTGGACCATAATGCGTAAAGCCCTTATCGAGCGCATCCTTGGCAGCTTGAATGATGTTCGGTGGCGTGTCGAAATCAGGTTCACCGATCTCGAGGTGCACAACACTCTTACCCTGTGCTTCAAGAGCTCGGGCTTTAACGAGGACTTCAAAAGCTGTTTCTGTTCCAAGGCGTGAGATGCGTTCTGCTATGTGCATGACGGGTTATCCAACCAAAAGGGGTGTGTAAAGGTCTACGTTGTTGCCGTACAAAGATACGAGGTTATCTCAGGCGTGCTCGTGAGCAAGGGGCTCATGAACGGTGATGAGCCGGGAGTCGTCGCTTTCTTCATCCTGGTCGATCGTGATCTTCCAGTGACGCTCCGGCATGCGGTCACCGGCCTTTTCAGGCCATTCGATAAGCTTAATCGCATTGGGTGTAAAGACCATGTCGTCAAAGCCAACCTCTGCAAGCTCTGCTGGCGAATCGATGCGATAGAGGTCTACATGATAGATCTTGACAGGTTCGCCCCCTGCCATAGTGCCGTCGTATTGGTTGATGATCGAGAAGGTTGGACTTGTTACAAGGTCCGACACTTCGAAATACCGACACACCCCTTTTACGAACTCCGTCTTACCAGCGCCGAGGTCCCCTTCCAGCGTGATAACGTCTCCAGGTTGGAACTGAGCAGCGATCTGCTCTCCAAGGAGGATGGTCTCCTGCTCGCTCTGTGAGCGAAGCGTAGATTCACCCATGTTGGTCTATCCCAGTTGTTCAACAAACCCCACAACAGAACGTTAGGTCCTTAACGGGGCTCCAAAGTTACCACAGGAAGGACCATCTCTTCGAGAGAAATTCCTCCGTGTTGGAAACTATCCTTGTACTTGGCAAGGTACCTGTTGAAGTCTGTTGGGTAGACAAAATAGTGGTCTTCCTTGGCGATCACACAGGTTGTTGAGGAGGTATGACCGGTAGGGATCTTGTAGGCAGCAGGGTCTTTAATAATCAATGCGTTACGCGATTCGGCTTGCACATTTCTGCCCAGCTTATAGCGCAGATTCGTGGTTGTTTCACGGTCGCCCACGACCTTGCTCCCACGCAGACACCGCACGCTTCCGTGGTCTGTTGTTATCACAATTTGAACATCTGGTATTGTCGACAACGTACGTAGTATCCCGTAGAAGGAGCTATGCTGGAACCATGACTTTGTGAGGGTTCGGTAGGCCGATTCGTCTGGTGCGATCTCCTTCAGGATCGGATAATCCGACCTTGAGTGAGCAATCATATCAACAGCGTTGATCACGATGGCCGTAAGCTGATGCTTGGCATAACGCATGATATCGGCTTCGATCCGCTTGCCAAAGTCTGTGTCGATGATCTTGATGTACTGCAGGTCATTCTTCAGTGTAACGCGTCTGCGCTGCAGCAGAAGCTGGAGCAGTTCTTTTTCATGACGGTTCAGGGTGTGCTCGTCGGATGCCCGCTCATCGATGGTGAACTGCGGATAATGCTTGTTGATGTCGGTTGGGTAGAGTCCGGCAAAGATCGAATTCCGTGCATACGGGGTTGCTGTGGGCAGTATCGAGCAGTAATAGTCGCGCTGGATGGTAAAGAGTGGACGTATGAACTCTTCCATAACCATCCACTGGTCAAGGCGCATACAGTCCACGACGATGAAAAACGTCGGACGTCCGCTCTTGAGCTTTGGCAGCAGGAAGGTGTCTGCGATATGTGGCGAGAGAAGGGGCGCCCCCTCCGGACGCTTGTCCTTGTCTACTAGCCAGTCTGCGTAATCGTCTTCGATAAACTTTGAGAACTCGGCGTTGCATTCTCTCCATTGATCCCTGAGCGACTGTTCGAGTCCAACATCGGGATGCTTATCGAGCTCGATAGAGCGTTCGACGAGCTTGAGATACACATCCAGCCACTCGCTCCAATCCATACGGTCCATCAGCTTGCGCGAGAGCTGCGAATACTCCTGATGGAAATCCTGCGTGATCTTCTGCTCCTTGATCCTCTGCGTCTCGAGGAACTTCTTACAAGCAGCCAGAATCTGCGTCGGATTCACGGGCTTGGTAAGGTAGTCATCGATCTTGCGTCCGATGGCCTCTTCCATGAGCGACTCTTGTTCGTTCTTGGTAACCATCACAACCGGTACCGACTTGTCGATGTCCTTGAGCACCGAGAGCGTATCTAATCCCGACATGCCCACCATGGACTCATCGAGAAAGATCAGATCAAACGATTTGTCCGAGGCCAACTCAATGGCGTCTTCCCCATTCGTTGCTGTTGTTACGCTATAGCCTCTCTGCTCCAACAAGATGATATGGGGCTTGAGGAGGTCTATTTCGTCGTCTACCCACAGGATGTTGTTCATGGTTTTTACCTTCATTCGTTTTACACGGGCCAAGGCCCGTGGCTACTCTCCACTCGTTCCACGGGCCAAGGCCCGTGGCTACTCTCCACTCGCTACTCTCCACTCTCCACTCGAATAACTGCCATCGTTGTTGTTGCTTTGGCAATCAATACCTCTGATCCGTCTTCTTGCACGCAGAACACCTCGGCCTCGCAGAAATGCATCGAATTGCCGGCCTTGGCAACGGTGCCAACGGCGCGGAGACGCGTGCCCCTTCCCTTGCGGAAATACGAGACCTTGATCTCTGCTGTTACCGTGTGCTCGCCAGGACCTACCAGCGTAAATCCAGCGAAGCCGGCCGCCACATCGGCGATGGTTGCGGTGACGCCCCCGTGAACGAGTCCGATCTGCTGCTGATGGATCTTCTCGAGATCAATCACGGCCTCTACGTAACCGGGCTCGATCACCGTTAGCCGGCAACCGATGTGTTTCATGAATTCCTGACGCTCGAGATGTCCGAGGATTGTCTGGCGGAACTCTGGATTTTTTGGAATAACGTTCATTTTGCAAAGATACGGGGGCGTACCCCCCGGTACCCCTCGTACCCTTGCGTACCCTTGCGTACCCATCTGTACCCTTGTAACTAATCTTCCCCCTCATTCGTCTTCCTGCTCCATGAACATGAACAAACTCACGGTCAAGGCGCAGGAGGCTGTGCAACAGGCGCAGCAGCTGGCAGCCAACCATACAAACCAGGCTATAGAGCCCCTTCACTTGCTTGCGGCGCTGATGCAGGATGCTGGTGGAATCGTTGTGCCTGTGCTTGCAAAGGCAGAGGTGCGCACGGAGTTTCTCACAGAGAAAGTGATGCAGTCAATTGCGGCCTTGCCGAAGGTACAAGGGGCTGGTGGACAGCACATCTCGAATGATTCACAGAAGGTGTTGCAGGATGCGTTTGCCGAGGCAACGAAGCTTAGCGACGAATATGTGAGCACCGAGCACCTGCTCTTGGGAATCGTCGCGTCAAAGTCAACGGCCGGACAGCTCATTCGTGACCAAGGCGTTACGCGCGACGTACTCATGAAGGTTATCAAAGACGTGCGTGGTAATCGTCGCGTAACCGGACAAAACGCCGAGGAGACCTATCAGTCGCTTGAGAAGTATGCACGCAACCTGAACGACGAAGCACGCAAGGGCAAGATCGATCCTGTGATTGGTCGCGAAGATGAGATTCGCCGTGTGCTTCAAGTGCTCTCGCGCAGAACAAAAAACAACCCCGTGCTCATCGGAGAACCCGGCGTTGGCAAAACAGCCATCGTTGAAGGTATTGCCCAGCGTATCATCTCGCAGGACGTGCCCGAGACGCTGCAAAGCAAGACCATCTACTCACTGGACATGGGCGCGCTTATCGCAGGCACGCAGTATCGGGGTCAGTTCGAAGAGCGACTCAAAGCCGTCATCAAGGAAGTGTCCGACTCCAACGGAGAGATCGTTTTGTTTATCGATGAGCTGCATACCCTCATCGGTGCTGGTGCAACGCAAGGGGCTATGGATGCAGCCAACATTTTAAAGCCAGCTCTTGCAAGGGGCGAGCTGCGCGCGATCGGCGCTACAACGCTTGATGAGTTTCAGCAGCACATCGAAAAGGATAGCGCACTAGAGCGCAGGTTCCAGAAGGTCTATGTGGCAGAGCCCAGCGTTGACGACACCATTAGCATCCTGCGTGGTCTGAAAGAACGTTACGAAGTGCACCACGGCGTGCGCATCACCGATGCTGCCATCGTTGCAGCGGCGCAGCTTTCCAACCGCTACATAACTGATCGCTTCCTTCCCGACAAAGCCATCGACCTTGTCGATGAGGCCGCATCAAAACTCCGCATCGAGATCGACTCCATGCCCGAAGATCTCGACTCCCTCGAGCGCCGGATACGTCAGCTCGAGATTGAGAGGCAGGCGTTGCTACGAGAACTTGCATAGCGA
>JBKCLO010000076.1:0-9549 GCA_046300675.1 Ignavibacteria bacterium | reverse complement strand
CCGCCTGCTGCACCAGTGATTGAGATCGTTCCGTCGTTGGCGTTGTTACACGTGATATTCGTCTTCGCTGTTGTTGCTGTAACTTCCGACGGGTTGTGGATAGTCTGCGATGTTACAGATGTTGTACATGCTGGGCTTGAGCCTGTTGCAAGAGCAATCACCGACAGCGTGTACGTTCCTGCAGAGAGTCCCGTAAATGAACCAGTGTTGTTGGTTACGTCATAACTGTTGCCTGCATTAACAGCACGGTAGTTGTACGTGCGTGTACCTGCATCTGTATGAATGCCGCCTGCTGCACCAGTGATCGATATCGTTCCGTCGTTGGCGTTGTCACATGTGATGTTCGTCTTCGCTGTTGTTGCTGTAACTACCGACGGGTTGTGGATAGTCTGCGATGTTACAGATGTTGTACATGCTGGGCTTGAGCCTGTTGCAAGAGCAATCACCGACAGCGTGTAAGTGCCTTCACCAAGACTTGTGAATGAGCCAGTGTTGTTTGTTACGTCATAACCACCGCCCGACTGAACTGCGCGATAGTTATATGTACGTGTTTCAGCATCTGCATGAATACCACCGGTAGCGCCCGTAATGGAGATTGTTCCATCATTTGCATTGATACATGTGATGTTATTCTTCGCTGTTGTTGCTGTAACGGGTGTTGGCTCGTTGATCGTTTGCGTAGACACGAGCGTGCTGCATGCTGGTGCTGTTCCGGTTTGCAGAGCAATGACGAACACGTTGTATTCACCTGCTCCTAGTCCGGTGAATGAACCAGATACCTGTGGTCCGATTGGTACCTGACCACCAACCTTTACAATGGCGTACTGATAATTGCGCAACTGCGCACCTGCGTGTGTACCGCCCTGTGGGTTCGAAACAGTAATCGTTCCATCTACCGAACCGTTGCAGGAGATATTGCTCTTTGCAACCGATGCTGTGATGGCAGTTGGAACGTAAATCGTCTGCGGTGCTACTGTTGTAGTGCATGCCGGTGTTGTCGTGCCAATAGCTTCGGCAATAACCGATATGGTATATGTACCGGCGCCGAGTCCGCTAAACGTTCCTGATGACTGAGGTCCAGTTACGCCACCATCCTGCTTTGCAATCATATACTGGTATGTGCGCGATGCTGCATCAGCATGCGTACCCCCTATTGCGCCAGTTACGCGAATCTCACCGTCTGTAGCAGTGGCACATGAAATGTCTGTCTTTGCTGTTGTTGCTGAAACTGCAGTTGGCAGATTAACTGTTTGCGACGTAACGCTTGTTGTACATGCTGGATTAGGTCCGTCAGCAAGTGCAATAACCGACAGTGTGTATGTTCCAGATGAAAGGCCTGTAAACGACCCAGTGTTATTGGTTACGTCATAACTGTTGCCTGCATTAACAGCACGGTAGTTGTACGTGCGTGTTGCGGCATCTGTATGCGTGCCACCTGTTGCGGCTGTAAAGGAGATTTCGCCATCCGCTGCATTGTTACACGAGATGTTCTTCTTCGATGTTGTCGATGCTACGACCGATGGCTCGTAAATGTTCTGTGTTGACACAACAGTTGTACATGCTGGTGTTGTTGAACCGGCAGATGCCGTGATAACAGACACCACATATTCACCAGCACCAAGGTTCGTAAATGAACCAGAACCTTGAGGTCCAGTTACCCCACCATTCGTCTTAGCGATCATGTACGAATACGAACGTGATTCGGCATCTGGATGTGTGCCACCGAGTGGACTGGTTACGTCGATGGAGCCGTTAACTGATCCGTTGCAAGAGATGTTGTTCTTTGCAACCGTTGCCATTACGAGCGTTGGCTCGAAGATTACCTGTGTTGATACAATGCGCTCGCATGTTGGGCTGACGCCGTCAGCGATAACGTAGACATCGTATGTACCTGCGATCAGGTTCGAGAACGTTGGTGACGACTGTGCTGCAACATCACCGATTGAACCACCTTGACGGTCGATGCGGTACGTGTATGTCTGCGATGGCAGTTCACCGTGCGTACCGCCAGTAACATTGCTGAGTGTAATGCTACCGTTTGTGAGACCGAAGCAGGAAATGTTAACCTTCGCTACAGATGCGTTGAGCTGCGATGGTTCGTTAATCGCCATCGTACCGATCATGCGTTCGCATGTTGGAACAACTCCATTGGCGATGATATACACGTCATAGTTGCCAGGTGTGAGGTCGGCAAATGAATTGCTGCTTTGCGCTGGACGATCACCGATTTCAGTACCTACCTTGTCGAGTCGATACTGATACGTTGGCGTTGGATTTGACGCCGATACAGCACCAGCTGCATTAGCAACAGTGATTGAACCGTTGTTAGCCCCATTACACGTGATATTTGTCTTTGACGGTGTACCCGAAAGCTGTGTTGGCTCGGCAATTGATGCTGACTTCGTACGAACGTTGCCAGTACCGTTATTGATCGATACTGTATACGTACCGGTTGTAAGATTCGAGATGTCCTTGGTGTTGGCTGTGTAGGCAGAGTTTGCCTTTGTCCATGAATACGTGGGGCTTGACTGCGTTCCGGCCAGCGTTGTGACGATGGATCCATTAGAGCCACCAAAGCAGGTAACATCTGTTGGAGCTAACGTGATCGTGAACGAACGGATCGTGCAGGCCGAGCCAGCACCCGAGGCAACGTATCCAACAGAGGCACTATTGCCGCCTGCACCACGCCATCCATTGACACCGTTATCATAGGCCACGGTGCCAGTGATCTTTGTCAAAAGATCATCTTCCGATGTTACCCCCCACCAGTTACATGTAGCTACTGGGGAATATCCCGTGCGACCGTTGATAAAGATCTTGTTCGAACCGAATTGATCGGCGATGTGGTTATCGTTCCAGGTCTGCGTTCCGTACGACGTGCTGGCGATATTGATTGCAGCAAATGCCGAACCGGACTGACCCGAGCCACTGATCTTGTTGCCGGTGATTGTGGCAGATGCCGAACCAACCGTGGCTGGACCGCGAATTCCGATGCCGTTCTCACGAGAGTTAAGGATGGAGTTGCCCGTTACAGAAAGTGTACGCACAAAGTTGCCAGTGATGCTTAAGCCATCTACGCCAGCATCTGTGATGGTGTTGTTCTTCACGGTTACGGCGGCATACATACTCATGCCGGTAATCTGGATGGTACCTTCGAGTGTGTTATCCTCGAGATACACCAGTCGGCTGGCACTGCTTGATGCCAAGCTAACAGCCCTCATGTACTGGGCTGCCTCTTGTCCGACAGAAACTGGCCGCGTGATTCGGCTACCCCATACGTAGAGCTCGCCGCTGCGCGTATGATGAAGCGCACCAAATGACGGCACACTAGCAACTACTGTCGACGGATCTACCATGAGCCAGCAACGGTTAAGCTGCGTCCGCGTAGTAGCCCCGTTCGTCACGAGCGTTGTTGCCGTTGGACTCGTGATCTTAAGTCCAACAAGCTTGACTGACTCGGCTGCAAGCGTCACGACAACGCTTCCGTTGATCGTAGACCAAACAGTCTTGCCAGTAACACTGGCTGTATCTGCACCACGAACTGTGATGTCCTTTGCAACAGTCACGTTGCCCGTAAACGTAGAGTTTCCGAACAATGTAACCGTAGCACCTGCGGCCGAGGCATCAATAGCATCTTGAACGCGGAAGTAGCTTTTGCTTGTTGACGTTGTTGTTATAGGGCCGGCAACACCGCATTGTTGATCGCCGTCGGGTTCAAAACCAGGTAGATCACCACCGGTATCTGTGCCAATCTGGTTAAAAGGACCTGCTTCGATCGATCCACTGAGAAGGCTACCAACGACGACAAAGATGTCATTTGCCCCGCCACCACCTTGAACATAGTTGCCTGCGTCCGTGCCGTAGTTGTTGCAAGATGCCGAGAGAAGTCCGGTACCATTATTGCGGATGGCAAAAGAACCGTTAGGCGTTCCGACGAAGCGATTGTACTGTACAGTGACATCCTTACCTGAGAGTGCACCTGATGTAGTAACACCGTTGCTGCATGTGGTGAACAAGTTCTTATTGACGCGGGTTGCACCGGTGAACGAACTTACATTTAGAGCGACGGCCCCAGTCGATGTAGCACCGCCGGTGTTACAGTTGGTGAAGTTGTTGTATGTAACCTTCACTGTTGCCTGCGAGCCGGTTACCTCAACACCAGGTCCTGCGTAATCATCAAACGATGATTCGGTCACGAAGAATACATCGAGTCCACTTGCTGTGATAGCAGAAGCGGCATTCGGACCAACATTATCAGCGTTGCCATCAAAGGCGCAGCCGACCACCGTCAACTCGTACCAGTCCAGTCCAGCCGTTGTTAGCGCATTCGACTCCGTAAATCGGCACATCGAAAGCGTTACCAACGCATCGGCACTTGCTCCACCCATGGGAGCAATAGCACCAAAGGAAACCCCTTCTACATAGACCTCGAGCGCGGGGGCACCGAGCGTTACTGTGCTGGTAATGTTGGTTGCTGCGCCCCAGTTGGCAATTGCCATACCGGCGTTGGCGCCACGCAACGTCACATTGTAACCAACGGTAGCACCAGCAAAGTCACCAGCGCCGATGTCGATAACATCGCCTGCTTGTGCATCTGCGAGAGCACCAGCGATCGTAAGATTCGCAGTTGCTTCGGTAGCACCATTATTGGCATCATTCCCATTCGCACGCACGTAGATCGTGTTTTGTTGTGCGAGCGCGGTAGCGCTTGCCCACAAGAGCATTGCAAGCACAAAGAGTGTACGTATTCCGCTCATGGAATTTCCCCTCATACAGTATAGAAAAGGCAAAGTTCTTCGTTCTGTCATTGTCATGTTGTTTAGTATCCACTCATGGAGATATCCACAAGGGGTACAAATATAGTACGTAGATGTGGATAATCATTTGCAAGATGTCAAAAAGCATCATTGATTACGACAACACAATCTACGTATATATACCTAATTCTCCAACCAAGTTGATAAAAAAAGCCCGTGTCTACCTTTTGCGGACACGGGCTAATTCTTGCTGCTTGTAGAAGTTGCAGGGGGCTTAGAAGTAGCCCCCTACAATCGGTAATCTTAGTGACGGATCATGAACGGCGTTGCCAGGTTAAGATCATCTGGACCAACAACATGGATCATGTATGCACCTGATGGCAGGTAGCGGACGTCTGTTGTAAGCGGCAGGATTGTGTTACTGCCAAGTGAACCGTCGAACATTGATACGATTTCTCGTCCGAGAGCATCGCGAAGCGTTACCACTACGCGACCGCCGGTGCGGATTGCGACATGAGTATTGACTTCATCTTCTGCCGGGTTCGGGAATACCTCGAGTCCAGGCTGGAAGGTGTTGTCGCCGGCTACCACATCTTCGGCCTGCTCCTTAGCGAGATCATTGTCAGGTGCTTGTGTTGAGAAGTACTTCTGACGCAGGTAGCAGTATGCCGCATCACGGGCCGTTGAGCTTGCCGTGTTCAGGATAAGCAGTTCAGCAACCTTACCATTGAAGTAGTGGCCTGCACCTAAAGTGGTCTCGGCTATACCATCAATGTACGTGCTTCCTGATCGTGCACCCATAGAGATATTTGTTGCTGCACCAGCCGCAGGGGTTGTCAACGTTGTTACATCGAAGTTAGCACCTGTAACATTGGCTGTTGCTACATCACCTGCATCGTTATGCAGTGCCAAACCTATGCGATTAGTCGCATCTGAACCATTGAAGTATACCTGAGCGATATACGTTGTGTTCGCAGCAAGGTTTGCTACGTCTAGGCTTGCACGTTGGGTTGCACCACCAGTCTTTTCATTGTGGATGTTGAGTTCGAACTCATCATTACCACTGGCATCACCGAGCACTGCGAACGACATACCATTGATATCGTTACCGTGCTTGTAGATAACCATCTTATTGGTGTTCGCAAGGTCTGCACCTGTTTGGAAGACAACGAAGACTGTCTTAGCAGATCCGCCGTTGACGGAGGCCGTGGTTGTTGCAGCGAGGAAGTCATCAACACCGTCGAACTTGAGCGCTGCACGCGTATTGACGCCGTTTGCAGCACCCGTCCCAGCCGAGTTATAGAACTTAGGTTTAGTGCTTGTAGCAGGGTTCTGGATCTTGGTTGTGTTCTTCATCGCGTTCAGGCGTCCTACAACAGTTCCCTCTGTGGCTACTTCGCCGTCTTCAGCCTTCCAACCAATTTCGAGATCATTCCATGGAAGAGGTCCGTTGTTTCCAAAGACCACACGTCCAGTACCATAATTAACATCATTAGCCTCGTTGATGAACTTTGCTACGTCGTTCAGTGCACCAGCACTGTTGTCGCTGTTTGTTACACCAAAGAGGCGTGTTGTAGTTGAGTTATCGTTGTACTTGAACTGTATGTTCTCGGTATTAACGTTACCCGTCGAACCGCTAGCCACTTCCACGTAACGTCCGGTCGTTGCAGACGAAGAGCTCTTACCAACTGTCAGGATAAGGTTCTTCACATTCTTCACGCCAGAGCTATACGTCTTGAACATGGTAGTTGTACCTGTTACTGTAATCGAAGCGGTTGGCACCATATCGCAGCTCGAGATACCATCATTCGCAGGCGTTGGACCTTGGACCGTAACTGCATTGACAAGATTGAGCTGAGTTGTACCCAGGCTGAACTCATGTGCAAAAAGCTTAACAGTACCGCTCGATGCAACAGCATTGATAGCATTTTGGATATCACCAGAAGAGTTAACATACACTGCTGATGGCGCGTGTCCGCTGAATATGATTGAGTCAGCGTTTGAGGCACCAACAGCGAGAACAAAGTGCAGACCGGACGCGAACGAAACCTCTGTTGATAAGGTTGCGAATGGCGACGCAGCATTAACATGCTTGATCGTTGCAACCTTATTCATAATAGGTCCGTTTGTTGCTCCGCCAGTACCTGTCTCTGCATATGAAGTACCTGAGCTCATCACATTGATTGTGTTGCCGGCCGTAGCAATATCGAGTGCCTTTGTGATTGAACCGAGTGGTGTTGATGACCAACCAGAGCCTGTAGCATCGCTACCTGTTGCATTGTTTACGTACAGGTTATCTGTTGGATAAACAATCGCTGTTGTCGAGGCCGACCCTGCCGTTGAGTTACATCCAACGTTGTCTGTTACACTGATTGTGTAGCCACCGTTGTGTCCTTCTATTGCAGCTGTCGAGATAAACGTAGCCGTTACCGTACCACCGCTCTTCGTTTCAGAGACGAATGTTGGATCAGCAATTCCTGATGGCTTTGCCGTCCACGAGTAATTATAACGTGTCGTTCCCGATGTAATAGGTGCCTCGGTATCTACTTGACGCGTACCACCGTTGATCGTAGCCGTAAAGATCAGCGTATCGCCTGCTTTCTTATAGGTAGCTGTGTTATTGGCGTTGTCGGCGAGGGAGTAGGTTAACTCAGGGTTGACGGTAACTGTCCATGTACCCGTGGACACCGTGGGCGTGGTGTTACATGTACCGTCATTAGCATATCGACGATAGCTTCTTGCCGTTGTCAAACCTGCCGGCGGAGCGTATGTCTCTGATGTCGCTCCGTTAATAGCAGCAGCATAGTTGTCGGCTGATGAGCGCCATGAGTACACTATCGCGGCATCTCCACCACTTGATGGTGTTGTACTGCCAATTGCCGTTGGTGTACCACCGTAACAGATAGTCTCTCCTGTGCTGCTGATCTCTCCCGATGTGAAGATAGGACGGACGGTTACTGTTGCCGATCCTGTCATATCACCTGCCCAAGCCGAGCAGCTGTTTGCATCAGTAACTGCTGTTACCGTGTACGTCTTAGTGCTGCTCGGTGACACGCTAACTGTGTGTCCTGTGTTGATCCCTGTCAGTGTTACCGGTGTCGTACCATCTGTATAAGTCACATTGTATGGGCCTGTGCCGGTGAGTGTAATTGTCAGTGTAGCACTGCCACCGTTACAGATAGTCGTTGTTCCAGCGATCACTGATGTTGGGCGAGGGTTCACCGTTACTACTGCCGCTCCCGTGCGGTCTCCAACATTGGCCGTACAGTTGGCATCGCTTAGCGCCGTGATCGTATAGCTCGTTGTGCTACTTGGCGAAACACTGAATGTATATGGGCTTTGTGTAATACCCGTTACGTTCGTCGTATTTGTACCATCACTCCACGTTAGTGCCCATGGCTGAGCTCCCGTAAGAGCTACACTGATCGTTGTGCTTGCACCGTTACAGATCGTCGTTGAGCCAGTGATGTTTGATGTTGGTCGGGCATTAACTGTTACTGTCAACACGTTTGATGCTACTGATTCACAAGCAACAGTATTAAGTGTTGAGATCGTAATACGGCGATACTGAGTCGTAGCTGCCAGTGACGACGGATCATACGTTGCTGTGCTGACACCGCCTATTGCGCTCCAGCTTGGGCTTGCAATGTTGGTGTTCATCTCCCAACGGTACGTAATCGTGCCATCACCAGTTCCTGCTGCGCTTGTAAAGGCTGCTGGATCTCCGCCATTACAGATCGTCTGACTGCCGGCGATCTCACCTGCCGTCGGGACACTCTGGACGGTTACTGTCAACACGTTTGATGCTACTGATTCACAAGCAACGCTGTTGAGTGTCGAGATCGTCACACGGCGATAGTATGTCGTCGTGGTCAAACCTGACGGTACGTCATACGTCGTCGATGTCTCATCTGGTATCGTTGTAAAGCCGGATGTCGTACTTGTAGTGCTCTGCTCCCAGCGGTACGTCAAATCTCCAGAACCTAGAGCTTCTAGACTTTCTGTAAACGCTGCTGGATCTCCGCCACTGCAGATCGTCTGACTGCCGGCAATTGTGCCTGCTGTCGGGACACTCTGTACTGTTACTGTCAGGTCGTTTGATATTACCGTGCAGACTGATGCGCCAAGCGTGCTTGTCGTTACACGACGATACATGGCATCTGCTGACAGCGTTCCTTCATCATATGTCGTGCTCGTTGCACCGTTAATATCACTCCAGCTGCTGCCGCTGTTTGTGCTCTTCTGCCACTGATACGTTAGCGTACCGTCGCCCGTCGAAGCGCTAGCCTCTGTAAAGGCCACGACATTTACTCCTGAACAAATCGTCTGATCGCCGGCAATCGTGCCTGCTGTGACGTTGTTCACCGTTACCGTCAGCTCGTTCGATGTTGCCGTGCAGACTGATGCGCCAAGCGTGCTTGTCGTTACACGACGATACATGGCATCTGCTGACAGCGTTCCTTCATCATATGTCGTGCTCGTTGCACCGTTAATATCACTCCAGCTGCTGCCGCTGTTTATGCTCTTCTGCCACTGATACGTTAGCGTACCGTCGCCCGTCGAAGCGCTAGCCTCTGTAAAGGCCACGACGTTTACCCCTGAACAGATCGTCTGATCACCGGCAATCGCGCCTGGTGTGACGTTGTTCACCGTTACCGTAACTGTGTTCGATTCTGATCTGCACACTCCTGAAATCATCGTGCTAAATGCTACACGGCGATAAACTGCGTCTGCCGTCAGTGTCGGCGTTGTGTAGTTCTGAGATGTGTACGCTCCAGTGGCATCTACCCAT
>JBKCLO010000075.1:0-1498 GCA_046300675.1 Ignavibacteria bacterium | reverse complement strand
AATACTCGCATCCATCAAGCCCGTTGGAAGATGTGGTAACAACCATGACAGAGCTTTCTGCATGGTCTATCGCTGAGCACGTGATGCGCTATGCCCCGACAACACAAGAGATCATCGTCTCTGGAGGGGGCTCGCAGAATTTGTTCCTCATGGAACGCATTGCAGGGTTACTCGAAGAGAACCATTCACCTGCGCAACTTGTTGTGCACCAACACTGGCAGGAAAAAGAAGCGATGGCCTTTGCCTACCTGGGGTACCTTACCCTGTTGGGGCGTCCGGGTAACGTACCCAATGTTACTGGTGCTTCAAGAATGGCAATTCTCGGTTCGGTTTCAAGGTCGGTTGTTTTGTAATTTTGCGCCCACTTGTGCGGTAGCACTGCACGTTGTACAACGATCATCATTGAGCATATACCATGAGCTTTAACCTGCAGTTCTCAGAGACCCACGAAATGATTCGTGAAACAGCCCGTCAGTTCGCTCGCGAAGAGGTAGCACCTTCGTCTATTGAACGCGACAAGAACGGTGAGTTCCCAACCGAGATCATCAAGAAGCTTGGCGAGATGGGTGCCATGGGCATGATGGTCTCGACCGAATGGGGTGGAGCAGGACTTGACGCAATGAGCTATGTGATAGCCATGGAAGAAGTATCGGCTGTTGATGCATCTGTGGGCGTTGTGATGTCGGTAAACAACTCGCTTGTTTGCTGGGGACTCGATACATACGGCACAGACGAGCAAAAGGACAAGTGGCTGCGTCCACTTGCTAGTGGACAAATCCACGGTGCGTTTTGCCTTAGCGAGCCAGAAGCAGGTTCTGATGCTACCTCGCAGAGCACCAATGCCGTCAAGGTAGACGGCGGCTGGGTACTCAATGGTACAAAGAACTGGATCACGAACGGAACAACTGCAAGCACGTACCTCGTTATGGCTCAGACGAATCGTGAGCTTCGCCACAAGGGTATCACCTGCTTCATCATCGACCGCAATGCACCGGGCTTCGAGCCGGGACTGAAGGAAGACAAGCTCGGCATCCGCTCGAGCGATACATGTTCGATCGGCCTGACGAACGTTTTCGTTCCAGACGATCAGATCCTGGGTGGCGTAGGCATGGGCTTTAAAATCGCCATGGAGTCGCTCAATGGTGGACGCATTGGCATTGCTGCACAAGCCTTGGGCATTGCTAAAGGTGCAACCGAAGCAGCGATCAAGTACTCAACTGAGCGCAAGGCATTTGGTAAGCCGATTGCAGACCTTCAGGCAATTCAGCTCAAGCTTGCTGATATGGCTACACGCCTTGAAGCAGCGCGTATGCTCACATACCGCGCAGCGTATCTCAAGGATCAACACCAGAACTACATCAAAGCTGCCGCGCAAGCAAAGTTGTTTGCATCGCAAACAGCGGTGCATAATGCTCTTGAGGCAATTCAGGTGCACGGCGGCTACGGGTATGTGCGTGAGTATCTCGTAGAGCGTTACCTACGCGATGCGAAGATTACA
>JBKCLO010000074.1:0-18401 GCA_046300675.1 Ignavibacteria bacterium | reverse complement strand
GCCCACTTCGATATCGATGTCACGAAACTCTACGCCTTGCGTGCGCTGCTCCTGCTGCATCTTCTCGATCCAGTCGATGCGGCTCTGCTGCTTCGTGCGACGTGCCTTAGCGCCTTTTTGTAGCCACGCAAGTTCGGTGCGCAGCTTGTTGCGCTGGTGATCTGCTGTTGCGTCTTGCACGGCAACGAGTGCTTCTTTGCGCTCAAGATACTTTTCGTAGCTGCCTTCGTAGGAGAACAATCGCGATTGATCGATCTCGATGATGCGCGTGCAGACGGCGTCGAGAAAGTACCGGTCGTGTGTTACGAGAAGGAGACCACGACTGGAATTCTGTAGTGTGTCCTGGAGCCACTGTACGCTTGTTGCATCGAGGTGGTTTGTGGGCTCGTCGAGGATCAATAGGTCTGGTTCGGCAAGCAGCGCGCGAGCAATAGCTACGCGTTTGCGCTGTCCGCCAGACATTGCTTGAACGTGCTTGTAGGGGTCGTGAATCCCCAGCTTGCCAAGCGTTTGTTTGGCAAGGGTTTCGAGTTCCCATTCTTCGAGAGCGCCATGACGATGGTCGTATGCAGAGGCTACGGCATGGAATGCTGTGTCGTCCTGCTCGAATGTTGGCAGCTGTGCAAGGTATTCGAAGCGTGCTTCGTTGTTAAAGGCAATCTCGCCTGCATCGGGCTGGTCGAGTCCTGCTACAATGCGCAGAAGCGACGTCTTGCCGGCCCCGTTGCGACCAATGATGCCTACACGTTCGCCATCCTGCATACCAAACGAGATGTTCTCGAAAAGAACCTTCTCGTAGTATACTTTGGAGACCTTTGTAGCAGAGAAGAGCGTCATCGTGAGCGCTCGCGTTCCTTATGCCGCCTCGTGCAGGGGTTCTTGTTCTTCTTCTTCGGTCATCGCCAGCTCCTGAACGTTCAGGGTTGACGTTAGACTGTCGATACGACGCTTTTCAAGCAGCGATTCTGGGATGCGGGTAACCTTCTTTGCCAAACCCACTGCTTCATAGAAGCGGATGGTAAGCCCCGTAAAATCAAACTGCCACCATGTTAGCCCATGGAACGCAGATGATGGGAACGCGTGGTGATTGTTATGCCAGCCTTCGCCGAGAGCAAGAATACCAATGACAGGGTTGTTGCGGCTGTGGTCGGTTGTAACGTAGGTGCGAAAGCCGAAGTAATGGCACACCGAGTTTACGCTCCATGTAACATGACTTGTGATGAAGATGCGAACCAATCCGCCCCATACGAAGCCAAGCCATGCGCCTTCCCACGTACCAGTGTGGAAATATCCAATCGCAGCTGGAAGCAGGAGGCTGAAGACAGACCAGAACAGAAAGGTGTTCGATAGCCATACGATTACGGGATCGCGGAAATACCGAGCACCCCACTTCTGCTTGATCTCTCCGATGTCATCGCTATTCATCTCGATCAGCCACTCAAAGTGGGCGTACATGAAGCCTCTCACAGACGGTGAATGCGGGTCGCCTTCTTGATCGCTATGCGCGTGGTGCTTTGTGTGAACACTTGCCCAGTGTGTAACCGGACCCTGAAATGCCATGGAGCCCAACCACAGTAGGATGGCTTTGAGAGCGGGATGAGGCTCAAAGGATTTGTGCACTACCATGCGGTGATAACCAAGTGTAACACCGTATTCGGTAATGAAACCAAAGATGAGAGCAAGAGCAAGGAAGAACCAATCAAAGGTGCCTGTAAAGGCCAGCCACGTTACATAGATCACTGCGGCAAGGGGCAGGATTACGAGGCCATACATCGGGAGACTTTTCACAAGATCATTTCGTAGTGTGTGAGTGCGACAAAACTACGAAGGCCACGCGGTTTCCCGCGTGGCCTTCACTATGTATCAACAAATGTTGAAGCTTACTTGGTGATATCGAGAAGCTCTACTTCGAAGATGAGCGCTTCGTTTGGTCCAATTGACTGGCCGGCCCCTTGCTCGCCATAGGCAAGATTTGATGGGATATAGAGTGTGTACTTGGAACCGACAGGCATCAATGCAACACCTTCTGTCCATCCAGCGATAACACCCGAAAGCGGAAACTCAATCGGCTCACCGCGCTCAACGGAACTATCAAAAACTTTACCATCGATCGTAGTACCTGTGTAGTGTACCTTAACCGTGTTCTCCTTTGACGGCTTCTTTCCTGTGCCTTCTTTGACAACCTTGTACTGAAGACCGCTTGCTGTTGTCTTTACGCCTTCCTTGGTCTTGTTCTCGGCAAGGAACTTCTCGCCGCGCTCCTTGTTTGCCGAACCTTTAGCTGACTGCTCAGCCTGCATCTTCGACATGGCATCTTTCTGCAGGTTCTCCATGCATGACTGGAACTGTTGCTCCGAAAGTTTTGGAGTGCCCGAGAGGAATCCGCGCATACCTTCTGCAAGCATATCGATATTGAGGTCTAGGCCTTGGCTCTGAAGTGAGCGGGCGATCTGCATGCCAAGAGCATACATGTTGGAGTCTTGCTTTGTCATTGTTGTTGCTGATGCTGCCGAACCAGCACCCTTTTGCGCTGTTACCAGCGAAGTGCTTAGTGCCAATCCAGCGATGAGAAGAATGAGTTTGTTCATGGGGAATGATGTAGTGATTGTGAAGAATGAATTTTGCTTACTTGATATCGAGAAGTTCTACTTCGAAAATAAGTGCCGAGCCACCAGGAATCACGTCGCCCGCACCACGGTCGCCATAGGCAAGGTTGGCCGGGATGTAGAGTTCGAATTTTGAACCTTTAGGCATAAGCATGATGGCCTCTTGCCAGCCTGGGATAACCTGATTGGCTTGAAATGTAGCCGGTTGACCACGCTTTACCGAGCTGTCAAAGACTTTGCCGTCCACAAGCTTACCTGTGTAATGCACTGTAACTGTAGAGCTCGATGAAGGCTTGCTGCCCGTTCCCATCGTAATCACTTTGTACTGGAGTCCGCTCGCTGTTGTCACAACTCCTGCTTTTGTCTTGTTAGCTGCAAGAAACTCTGTGCTCTTCTTACGCATAGGTTCTGCTGCCTTGGCAGCTTCTTCTTCCATTGTTTTTGAGAGCTGACGCTGAAGTGATTCTGAGAGTGCCATTGCACCAGAGTCAGAAATCTGTGCTTTCTTATCAGCTTTGGCGTCATTAAAGCCGGCCATAAGCATATCTGTGTTGAGCTCGATCTTCGTCTTGGCGAATTGTCCGCCAAGCTGAAACCCGAACAGGTAGCTGGCCGAATCGCTTTGCGTCTTCATGACTGCCGGCTCTTCAGATGTGGAGTTGCAACTAACCATAAGCGCTGCAAGAACGATTGCTGCAATGCTGCTGTAGTACATTTTCATGTTCAATGTTTCCCAAGTAAAACGTAAGTGGACGGCAAAGATACGGCTAGGGGGCAATCTCAGGCACCCAAAGATGGCGCGATAGGTCTACTGATTGATCGAGAAATGTGACCCCCTCGGCTTCCAGACGCTCCCGCATCACAAATGGTGTTTCAAAATGCATACGTCCGGATAGTTCGCCTAGCCTGTTGACCACCCTATGGCATGGAATATCAAGTCTATCATGGTGGGCAACAGCATTAAGTGCCCACCCCACAAGTCGGGCACCAGAGCGCACACCAATGGCCGCTGCGATGTGCCCGTAGGTGGTCACCTTGCCATAGGGGATCGATCTGACGATGTCGTAGATGAGTTCATATCGGTCGGACATACTTCCAAATTAGCGCGGGAAATCTTCCGAACTTTGCCTTCATGCAGCATCGAATCGAGTTTCCTCTTACACCGTCGCAGGCGGCCGACCCCTCCTTTGTGCGCCACATGGCGCTGCAGGAAGCAGGCGAGCCAGCTGGCAGTGACGCAATCGTTCGGGTAGTTCGGCGCTCTATCGATGCCCGCTCGCGCATTCCACGGGTGCGTATCGTGGCAGATGTTTTTGCTGAACAGGAGCCCCCTGCAGAGATGCGGTATCTCGATGCTCTGCATCCAGCCGATCCCGGCAAACGGGTCGTGATCGTTGGTGCCGGGCCCGCGGGCTACTTTGCTGCGCTTGAACTGCTTGAACATGGCATTACACCGATAGTTCTGGAGCGGGGCAAGGATGTGCGTGCACGCCGCAGGGATCTTCGAGCGATTCAGCAAGACGGTGTTGTCGATCCGCATTCGAATTACTGCTATGGTGAAGGTGGTGCCGGGACCTACTCCGACGGAAAGCTCTATACCAGATCGCATAAGCGTGGGAGCATCGAAAAGGTTTTGCGTCTGCTAGTTGAGCATGGGGCTACCCAAGACATCCTTGTTGATACCCATCCGCACATTGGTTCGAACAAGCTCTGGAAGGTTGTTCAAGAGATTCGTGAAACGATCATTCGTTATGGGGGCGAGGTTCATTTCGACGCATTCGTAAACGGACTTATCATCGAAACACAAGCAGATGGAAAGGTTCTCCGGGGCGTTCGCTGCGCAGACGGACGCGAGTTTGTGGCTGATGCTACGGTGCTTGCCACCGGACATAGCGCACGCGATGTTTTTGCTTGTTGCGTACGACACGGGATTACCATCGAAGCAAAGCCCTTTGCTTTGGGGGTTCGCATTGAACACCCGCAGAGCTTGATCGATCAGATACAGTACCATCAGACTCCACGGGACATTAACCTGCCTGCATCATCGTATTCGTTGGTCTGTCAGGCAGACGGTCGTGGGGTGTTCTCGTTTTGTATGTGTCCGGGTGGACTCATAGTGCCCGCCTCGACCTCGCCCGGCGAGATCGTTGTTAATGGCATGTCGATGTCACGCCGGGATTCTCCATTTGCCAACTCAGGAACTGTTGTTGCAGTTGAAGAGCAGGATTGGCAGGCATCTGGGCATGGTGGGGTGTTTGGTGCGCTGGAGTTTCAGGCCCATGTTGAAAGAACTGCATTTTCCAGCAATGAGGATGGATCGCAGCGGGCTCCGGCGCAGCGCTTGGTGGACTACCTAGAAGGGCGCACATCGCAGAGCATTCCGCGCACATCATATATCCCAGGCCATGTCTCGGTGGACATGGCAGAGATCCTGCCGCCGGCCATCGATGCGCGACTGCGCTCGGGCATACAGCAGTTTGCTGCGCAGATGCGCGGCTACCTTACAAATGATGCTGTAATGGTTGGTGTCGAATCTCGCACGTCGTCGCCCGTGAGGATCCCCCGCAACAAGCAGACGTTTGAGCATGTTCATGTTCAGCGCCTATTCCCCTGTGGGGAAGGGGCTGGTTATGCCGGCGGGATTGTAAGTGCTGCATTAGACGGACAAAACGTTGCCAAGGCAATTGCGCAGCATGTCTTTATGCGTGTTTAGCAGAGTTCGCTACTGTCGAAGGATGCGAAACACCGTGCGCCGATTGAGCGCTCGATTTGGTTCGGAGTCGTTTGGAACAACCGGCATGGAGAATCCAAATCCCCGCGTCTTCAAACGGAAGCCCTGAACACCACGGTCTACAAGTGCTTGCTTTACGGACTCGGCACGGCGCTGCGAGAGGGTCTGATTGTACTCAACGCGATTGTCGTCTGGACCACTGCGAGATGCATGACCCTGAATCTCGAGGACTACGCGATCAAAACGCAGAAGTGCGTCAGCCAACTCATCGATGATAACATACGATGATGTGTCAATGATGCTCTCGTCGTAGGCAAACAAGATGCGCTTCGAAAACTCGTTAGTATCGGCAAGAGGATTCAGCGGTGTCTTGTCATACGTTCCGCGGGCAACCATCGTGTCTCTGCCTGGTACGTCAACAGTGAGATACACGTTGTGGATGCCCTCGTACCGAGGAGGGGTGTAGGTAACAAGGTAATAGTTGCGAAGACTATTGTAGATATCGAGAAAGATCGCGAGTAGATCTGCCTTCGTGTAAGCTCTGTAATACTTTCCGCCAGTATAGAGCGAGAGGTCCTGCAGAGCCTGATCATTAGCATATCCAAAGCCAACACAGTAGATCGAAATGTTGTGACGTGTGGCGTACTCGTAGACATCGCTCAGGCGAACAGTGGATGTGTTTTCGTCTCCGTCGGCAAAGACAACACAGACCTTTGGCTGATCTAAAGGCACGTCTTTCAGTGTCTGCAGAGATTTCATGATCCCGTCGAAAGTAGCTGTGAAGAGTCCCTGCGAACTCTTTTTGAACTCACGGAACTCGCGAAACATCAACGATGAGTCGCCTGTGAGAGGGAACACTTCGGTTATGGTTTTGTGGTAGGCAACAAGTGAGATGTTGTCGCACTTCCGCTTCATGCCAATGAACAGCTCGGTTCCAAGATCAAGTGTTGGTTTAGCCCCCTTCATAGAGCCTGAGCAGTCTATTGCCAGTGCAATGTTTGCGGGAATGGAATCCAGTTCGCCGATCTCGCGCACACGATAGATTTGCACGGCAGAGTCGCGCACACGACGGCGCTCGCCGAGGCGCTCCATCATGCGTGGAAAGTAGTCTGGTGCCGATGGCGACTTGTAGGGCTCGGCCATGTGGGTAACAACAAAACCCGTTGTATCGAGCACACGCACGAACAACCTAATGGAGTCGGGATAGGAGTAGTGCTCTAACTTCCAGACGTCCGTGCGAAGAGCCGCAAGGTTTGCAGAGTCGATGTGCTTGGTTGAAGTTGCACGAAACTGCGTGTTCTTTTCAGAATCGTCACGCAGATCAAACGACTGATCAATGCGTCGAGTCGAAGAACATGAGACGACGGCAAGAGACAGCAACAGTAGCGACCAGCGCAGCATTATCTATGCCCAATACCAACATTGATGTTGACGCCGTCGCGGTTGACCCTTGAGAGAAGGTACTTGACGATAAAGAGCGTTGAGTCTACCTCTTTAGCAAACTGCTCATCGTAGACCATACGATTGAGGAGACTCTTATTGCCCTTGACTTCGGTTATCAGGTTGTTGACCTGCAGCACAAGACTATCAACCGAAACGATGGCCGCATCAGCCTTACTCAGGGTTTGATCCATGGATGATAGCGTACGGTCGAGATGATCGATCATGTTCGAGATCTTGGGCTCGTTGCGGTCAAGAGATTCCCTTACCACAGATGAGATATGTTTCAAATCCTTTACCATTCCTGTGAGCTCGCCTTTGTTTGTCTGCATCCACTGGCGGGCATCTTGAACGAGGATTGCTCCGTCTGAGGCAACACTCTTCACATTGGTGATGAATGTACCGTCCCGTGTAAGCTCTGTGAGTGCTGCACTCAACGTATCTAAGCGTCGGATGATCACAATTGCATTCTCGCTCACCTCTCCAACAGTGGAGATAAGCGATCCGATATCAGCCGATACAGTGCCCGGAATCTCTTGTTTAGGATCAAACGGTGTACGAAGCAGGCCGGGTTTGATCTCGATCTTCTTGCCACCGGTAATCTCAAGCATGGAGACAATAGCAGATGCATCACTGTAGAGGTCGGAAATGTCATCAACCTGGCCAACTACCAGAACTGAACCGCCGTGGTTGGTAACCTTGTCTACTTGACCTCGCTTGACGCCATGAACGACAATCGGGCTGCCGGGTTCGAGTCCGCCAGAAGAAGGAAGCTTAAACCTAACTTGATACATACTGGAAGACCAACTGAGACCTTCTCCGAGCATGATGCCGATGATGAGAATAAGGATAGCTGAGATGCTTACGATGCCAACCCGGATCTCTGTCTTACGTGATACGTCCAAGCGTTCGACTCCAATGAATTCAGAATGGTATAACGTCAGTACCAGAAGATGGTTCTAACGATTGTTCAGCCTCGTTCGTGTTTGAAGGCTGGTCATGACGCTTTGCGTCGAGCACTAAAAGGCTATCAGCAATGATCTCGGTAACGTACTTTTTGTTACCATCTCGATCGTCGAACGAACGCGACTGGATCTTTCCTTCGACATACAACCTGCTGCCGCGACGCACAAGACGCTCTACGACGTCCGCCAGGCCTCTCCAGGCAATGATGGTGTGCCAATCAGTATGCTCCTGAACAGCCCCATCCTTGTCTTTCCATGTTTCAGATGTGGCCAGACGAAGTTGCGCTACCTTCACACCGCTTGGTGTAAAGTGCACTTCAGGATCCTTGCCGACATTTCCGATCAGCATGACTTTGTTGAGTGTGCGGGACATGAAATACCTCACTACATATACGCGTGGACGAATCGTCCGGTTGTATTACTGGTTCGAATATACCAAGCAATGCACCGGCCTGTATGCCTACGAGTTGATTTTCCTGCAAAACGTGACATCGTTTGGAAAGGGGCTTGTCAACCGTGAACTTTGTGCATGCTTCAATCCTCACCACAATGCATCATCACGTTTAACGGTCGCGCCTACGATCTTGCAACGGCAACCGACATCTCGCTGCACGTTGGCGCACCCGAATCACCGAAAGCATTTGGGTTGCCCCCTGCCGTGTTTGAGCCCTATACATATGGGGATACGACGTATAGCGTGGAGTTGGGAGCGCCATTGCAATGTGAGATCGTTACCATTGCGCCACATGCAAATGGTACACATACAGAATGTGTTGGGCACTTGGCTGGCCAAGGGTATACCGTAAACACGTTGATGAAAGACCTCGTAGATGAAGTGCAACTGGTTACGGTAAATCCGACACTGGTTGATGGAGATACCGTAGTGATGCTCGAGGACTTAGAAGCTGCATGGACACAACGTGATACATCAACACTCGTTTTGCGCACACTGCCAAACGGTGATTGGAAACGTTCTGCCGAATGGGTGATCGCGAATGCGCCATACATTCATGTTGATGCAATGGACCTCATCGTGCGTTCAGGTATTCGCCATCTCATTACGGACGTCCCAACTGTAGACCGCCTCGAAGACCAGGGTGTGCTCGCATCTCACCACCGCTTCTGGCAGTGGCCCTATGAACCGCGCCTCGATTGTACGTTAACAGAACTCGTCTACGTTCCGTCATCTATTGCCGACGGGCGCTACCTCGTTCTGTTTAACGTGGCCCCACTCCATTCAGATGCAGCCCCGTCAAGACCGATGTTGGTGAGTAGCGAACATCGAACAGCGAGTAACTCGTGTGATTCGTGTAACTGAGTACTTAGAACCTAGTACCTCTCACTGCAATCCATACTCATCGATTTTGCGGTAGAGTGTGCGTTCGCTGATGCCGAGCATTTTAGCAGACTCGCGTCGGTTGCCCTGGGTTCGCCTCAGTGCTGTCTCGATGGCTTTTTTCTCAATTGCTGCAAGGTTCAGGTTATCAATTGATGCGTCTACAACTGCGGTAGTTACAGGATGCAAGGGGTGTATCGATCCTGCCTCGTGACTCATAGGAGTCATGTGCGTGGATTGCTGAGTTGCATACGGTGCTTCATGATGCACGTCTACCGACATACTCAAGAGATGTCGCAGAACGGATTTGACTTCGGAGACGTCGGTTGAGAGCTGAAGCAATGCGCGATAGAGCATTTGCATGTCGAGTTCATTCGACGGGGCCGCGTTGCCGCTGATGCGAACAAGTGCCCCACCTGCAGGCATGGGCTGTTGATCGTCGTCTTGTGAGGGCAGATAACGTGTGAGCATCTCCGATGTGATGCGCGCTCCCTGCTCGAGAGTAACGACGGTTTCTATAAGGTTGCGAAGTTCACGCACATTGCCTGGCCACGACTGCTGCTCGAGCATGGCAAGAGCATTACGATCAATACCCTTGAATTCGTGAATGTTCTTGTCCGCTACACGCTGTCCAAAATGTTCAACCAACGGCTCAATGTCCTCCAAGTGCTGACGCAGTGGCGGAAGATGAATGTTCACGCTGTTGAGTCGGAAGAAAAGGTCCTGACGGAACCTACCTTGACGCACTTCATAGGCAAGGTCGCGGTTTGTGGCCGCAACTACACGAACATCTACTTTGAGCACATCAGACGAGCCCAGGCGGGAGTATTCTCCACTTTCAAGGATTCGCAGCAGCTTTACTTGTGTGCCGATGGGCATCTCGCCGATTTCATCTAAAAAGATTGTTCCTCGGTTTGCGGTCTCGAAGAACCCTTTACGCTGCTCCACGGAGCCCGTAAAAGCCCCCTTCTCTGCGCCGAACAATTCACTTTCGAGCAGAGTCTCGGGGATGGCGCCACAGTTTACGCTTACAAACGGACCCTTTTTGCGTGTGCTGAGCTCGTGCACAGCATGCGCGAATACCTCCTTACCAGTCCCGGTCTCACCTGTGATCATTACCGTCAGGTCAGTAGGCGCAACCTGAAGCAGGCGCGTCATGGCCTGCACCATCACAGGCGATTCGCCAATGAGGCCAAATCTGACAGCGAGTTGACGTAGTAGCTGACGTGATGCCTGGATCATATACTCATTTACGTTTTGAGGTCCACTCGGCCCAACCACCGGTAAAGATGAACACCGGACCGTAACCAAATTGTTTCAAGACATCTGCAACATGGTGAGAGAGTTCGCATTCACCGCCATCACAATAGATCAGAATAACTCTATCTCGCGGGACGCTAGCTAGGATATCTGGTATCCGAGACTGTACGTCTCCACCGTAGAAGTTGGCTGCCCCGTTGATATGACCCTGAGAAAACTTATCAGCGCCTCGGGCATCGATCACGTAACTCCTGCTGCCCTGGAGCAATCGTACGAACATGTCGTAGTTGATCTCGCGCACAACCCCGGGCTCAGGGGTGAAGGTGCTGCCTGATGAAGTCTGCGCGGTCGTGTTCTGCGGTGTGCTCACGCTGCTGGTGTTGGCAGTGGATGCCGCTTGCTCGGACGATGTCGGGGTCTGTGTAACCACTGCTTGCTGCACTGGTGCCTGCTGAACGATCTCTTTCTGCTGGACCGGAGCTGGCGGTACCTGCCCCAGGTACTTATCGATCTCGTTCTGTGTTGCTGTCTGCCGCTCGAATTCGGGTTTGAGCCAGGCAATCGCTTTGGGATTCATGGCATTAAAGCCAATAGCAAGTCCGATGGCAACAACGAGAAACAGCGCAGTATCGCGCAATGTGGTTGATCTAGGCTTCGTGGCGATAACCTCGGAAGGAGCATGTGATATAGATGTACTGTTCATGCGGCCGAGTTGCTGGCCCCCTAACAAATGAACGTGCAGATGAAAGACTGTCTGTCCGCCATCGGCATTGCAATTGGACACAACACGGTAGCCGCTTTCGGCAATTCCAAACTTGCGTGCCATATCTCTTGCTACCAGATGGATCTTGCCAACAAGGGCGGCATCTGCATTCTCGAGACTATCAATAGAGGTGATTACCCGCTTTGGAATGATGAGCAGGTGAACTGGAGCTGAGGGGGCGATGTCGTGTATAACGATTACATCATCGTCCTCAAACTCAATCGTTGCCGGTATCTCGCGAGCGATGATGCGCTCAAAAATCGTCTTATCCATAGGTTTCTACCGAAAGTCGTAATGGTCACGAAGGATCACATACGCCGAGTTGATCTCATGTGCCCGCGTATGAGCTTGTTGCTGCTCAGTGGCGGTGGCTGTTGCAAATCTATCAGGATGCCACGTAGCAATCGATTGTCGATAGGCCTTTTTGATCACTTCTGGGCTGGCACCAACGGGGGCATTTAGCACAGTGTGGGCTTTGAGTACTTGGGCGGGTAAGGCCACAGGTTCGGCGTGGCGCCTACTTTGCTTTGAGTGCTCGTGCGCAGAGCTATACCGGCCCTCGGTATGATCGCGGTGTAACTCCTCGATGATACGCCGAAGTTCTTCGTCGTCTGAGTCCAGAATGCGCTCAGCACGATGAAGATCCTCTTGCTCGGAACGCATCTGCGTTCGGGCAAAATCACGAAGGCGATTAAGTAGTTGTCCCATAGCGATCGTTATAGACGTACACCGATCGAAAAGTATGCAAGTGGCGTCCCGAGAAGTACTTTATTTGGGCGTTCCTGAAATGCAAAAGCACGTCCAGCAGAGAGTTTTGCCGGACCTATAGGCGTCTCGATGCCCAGAGTAAAGCCAAGTCCGTGGTTCATGTCGGCAATTCGAATGTATTCGGGTACTTCCCAAACGGCACCAATGTCGTAGCGGACCGATAGGTAGGTGTCAAAGAAGATGTCGAACGGCAGCTTGGTCTGCAGCTCCATATTGCCCACGACGATTTGGCGCCCACGTTGCTGGTCTTCACGCATACCAAAGAACATTTCTTGTCCACCGATCGAAAACAGCTCTGCAGATGGCAGCGTCTTATCTGCAGCTCCGATAAGTATCGATGGTATGATGCGAAACCAACCGACATCAAAGACGGAGCTTAAACTCGCTGCAAGCTTGGTGAACGAAAGTCCATTCGAGAGCGAAAGCACAGACGATTCAGCAGACAGATCGATCGTGCGGCCTGCAGTCGGAAAATTGACATTGTCTCGATCGTCCCATCGTGCAACGCCGCGAATGGTGGCAAGGGGCTGAAAGATCGATGTAAGGGTATCGTTGAGTTTACGATATCGCTGGTTCTCATAGCGCAGCTCTGCCAGCACAACCCCATTTCGCTCGAGCTGACGTCCAGCGCTGAGGCGCAGTCCGTAACGGTCTTCCGAAAACTCACTCAGCCGCTGCGTTCCGGGACGTCCGGGACGGTTGCTATAGACCCATACATTGCGAAAACTTGAGTATCCGCGAAGCGAGGTGGTCCACAACGAGCCGGAGATCCGGGGTACATCAAAACCGACAGCAAGAGAACCAATGCGCTCACTGATAACGCCTCTGGCCGCAAGCCGAAGACCAGGTAGGAAAAGATTATCATGTGCTATCTCCAGGCTGCCCTGGGTGTATCGCTCGTTATCCAGTCGCGCACCAAGCCGCAAAGCCTGATTACCGTTGCCGATAGCACGTACCTCGACGCTGGTCCCTCCGTTCGGAGAGGTTGCAATTGTGATGTCTGATTCTGCAATTGCATCTGCTGCATGCAGGTTACTCCATGCGCGCGCCAGCTGATCGATTGAGAAGTTGCTACTGTCGGGGAATGCCGACTCTCGCGCAAGAGTGGTAGACGAATTCCCGCCGCTCAGCTCATAGAAGCGCTCTGCGACAAGTCCTTTATCGATCATCCAAACCGGGGTTGACGCACCACTGATGTTCGGAGGTTCAACGTAACCAAGGTGGAATCCGCGTGCATGGAGTATGCGCGAGAGCAGCCGATGTACATCGCGAGAAGAACCCCGCGCCAGGCGTCCTGTGATCTCTGACTTGATGTTTGATGCAAGCGCTGTATCGTTATCGGTGGTGCGCAGGAGAATCTGGCTGGTTACGATCTGCTCAACATGTCTGCCCCCTGTGAGTGCCCGAATCTTTGGCAGTGCGGCAATGGCTGCCTGCTCGCCCAGCATGATCAATGAGTCTACGTTTGAGAATGCAAAGGTGCTCCAGCTGCCAAGCAACGGTTCAATCACGACATCAGCCAAGGCGATGCGTGCAGAGTCATTCTGCATCATCGATGCCGAAAGTGCCTGGTCTGCAACAGACCACGGTGAGCGCAGGTTGTCTACAGGGGCTAGCCTGCTTTTCGAGTTAACGAGAATGATCTTTGCTGCAGTGGTTTTGCGCGCTATCTCTGTTGGTATGTTGGCAACAAGGCCGCCATCGACGAGCACTGTGGAGGCATCCCACCTCACAGGCGAGTATCGAAGCGGAAAGGTAGCGCTGGCGCGGAGTGCCGTGGCCAGGTTCCCTGAATCAAGCACTGCAGGACGTCCGTCCGATAGATTAGTGGCTACAACCTGAAGGCGCGGAGACAACTCCTGGAAGTTAGTGCGGGTGTTAAACGGACTATCCCACAGGACGCGCTGCAACAGATAGGCGAAGCGGGCATTACCTCCGACTGCTGTTGGGGGCACAAAGGTAAAGTTGTTGAAACGCAGCGTGAGAATACTTCTGTCGCCCTCGTGCTTCTGGTTCAAAAACTGATACTCACGCTGCACACGTTCCCGCAGTGAAACCAGGTCGTCCCAGTCCACCGAGCGAAAGATTGAATCTATCTCTTCGGCAGAATACCCGGAGCAATAGAGGCCGCCGACGATTGCGCCAAACGATGAACCAACGATCATGTCTGGCACAATGCCTTCTCGTTCCAACACTTTCAGAACGCCAACCTGCGTGATGCAACGTGCTCCTCCGCCTGTAAGAACAAGTGTAAGCTCTTGAGCGTGCGAGGCAACCTGCACTATGAAAAGCGAAATGGTCGCTATGATGATTCTGTGCAGCATGGGTTACTTCGATGCACGGTGCTCCGAATACGTTTGATTCATAGCAATCCAGAGAGCTTCGAACTTGTCTTCCTGTGCACAGCGGTCTTGAGCTGACAGCACAGCAAGGTCCTTTGTACCATTGTGGGTGTAGACATCGTCTACGCGTCCTGTCTCGACGGCATTCCAGATAATGTCGGAGCATTCTTTAGCAGACATCATGCGCGACAAGGGAGCTGTTGGAAGTCCGCTCTCACGAGCGATTACGCGCGAGCGCGGAATGGCGGCGCCATACATTGCACCTATTGAGCCCCCTTCAGTTGCATCGGCCCATTCTGTTGTGATGCCGGCCGGACATATTGTTGTGGCGTGAATGTTTGTGCCAACCAGTTCTGTGCGCAGCGCAGCAATGAAACCAACGACAGCATGCTTGGCCGCGACATAGGCTGCGTTGAGGGGGTGTCCGTAGCGTCCGGCAACACTCGAGATGGCAACGATATGTCCTGCGTTATGTTCTCGCATTGACGGCAACGCGCGAGCTGTAAGCCAGAAGATCGAGTCTACGTTCAGAGCAAACATCGACCTCCACTGTTCGGTGGGTGTATCCTCTACACGCGCCATGTTGCCACGACCGGCGTTGTTAAACAGAACATCAATGCGACCGTGTTCGGCAAGCGTTGTATCAATCACACGATAACATTCATGCTCCTGTGATACATCCGCCACCATCACATGTGGGTGGCCCCCTGCATCAACAACATGCTGTGCAACCTCCTGCAGGCGCTCTTCACGCCGGGCAACAAGCACAACATTGCAGCCTCTACGTCCGGCTTCTATTGCGAGTTCAGCGCCGAGTCCTGATGAGGCGCCTGTAACGATTACGACTGAGGATGAGGTAAGGTTCATGGGAGTTGTCGAATTGCTGAATGATGAGAGGGACAAGAGGGACAAGAGGGACGAGAGGGACGACTTAGAGAATGCGGAAGGTTTTATACACTCGTTCGTTATGAAGTTCTGTGCAGGTAACAGACGAGACTGCGGCATACTGGGGTCCTTGACGCATGAGCATTTCGAACTCCGTAAGCGACGAAACAGTTCCTTGCGCAACGCATTCTACGCAGCCATCTTCGAGGTTCGTAGCAAAGCCCCGTAGATCAAGTCTGTGCGCATGGTGCAGGGCAAAGCGTCGGAAGCCGACCCCTTGCACGCTTCCGGAGATCATGAATTGGACAGTTTCCATTGTGTTAGAGTTTCTTGTCTACGACAGAGACAGTAGCTTGTGCTGTTGGGGTGATGAGGATGTCCTGGATGCTTACATGTGGTGGACGAGTGGCCGCAAAGATCACGCATTCTGCGACATCATCACCAGTAAGGGGCTGATAACCTTGGTATACGGTCTCGGCGCGTTGGGTGTCTCCGCGGAATCGCACCTCAGAAAACTCTGTTTCGACCAGACCTGGATCGATGTTGCAAATGCGAACGCCGGTGCCGTTGAGATCTATCTGCAGTGAGTCCGAGAACAACTTCACTGCTGCCTTGGTGGCCCCATAAACATTGCCGCCACGGTATGCCTGGCGTCCGGCAATCGAGGCGATGTTCACGACAAGCCCCTTGCCGGCCTTGACCATGCCAGGAAGAAACTCGCGTGAGACATAGAGCAGACCCTTGATGTTTGTGTCGATCATCTCTTCCCAGTCCTGGTGTTGGCCCTCGTGAAAAGGATGCAGTCCACGGGACAAGCCGGCGTTATTGACCAAAACATCCAGGGCACGAAATGCTTCCGGCAATTCAGCAACCGCTGCTGCTACGGCATCTCTACTGCGGACATCTACGCATTGGGTGATGACCTCAATGCCGTAGTCGGATCGAAGCTGCTCTGCAAGATCAAGAAGTCTGTCAGACCTGCGAGCCCAGAGCGCAAGGTTAGCTCCGAGGCGAGCAAAAGCTACTGCACAGGAACGGCCAATACCGGATGATGCACCAGTAATAACAACGTGGGTAGGTTTCATTGTCCTAAATTTACCAAATGCAATCCGCCCCTCCATTATCCTCGAAGCCACTGCACTTTTCATTACCTCATGTAATGCATGGCCAGCTGCAAGACGGCACACCTGTTTACGTTGTGCCGGCAGCGAACAAAGACATTGTAACGATCACCATTGCCATGCGCACCGGGTCTGTTCATGATAGCATACCTGGTCAGACGTCAATTGCGGCCCAGATGCTCAATCGTGGAACCTCCACTCTTGATGCTGCCGCATTTGCAGAAGAGATAGAGCGAAGGGGCTGCTCATTGCGCTCTGCAGCCGACAATGATGCATGTACGATACATGCCAGTGGTCTTGCAGAGTGGTTTGATGATCTCGTTGGTTTTGCCGCAGATGCGTTGCTGCATCCAAAGTTTGATTCCGACGAGCTTGACAAGCTTCGCCAGCGTACGATTGCCGACATGATGGTTGAACTTGTCGATGTCGAGTGGCTGGCCTCCCGCGCATGTGCGAGCCGCACGTTCTACCAGCACCCGTATGCACATCCGAAGAACGGCACGCCGTCGTCGCTCAAAATGCTCACCCGCGAGCATCTTGCTGCTGCCCACGAACGAATGTGCAAAGCCGAGCGCTACATCATCGTGGCTGGCCCAGTGCATGCCGACCATGTGCTCGCCAAACTGGATGCAGCGTTTCAGGGTATGCCAAAGCAGGAGGAAGACACCCCTATAGATAGGGCCGAGAGCTCGCAGGGTTGGGGCGTGATGGCTCCCAAAGACGATGCCGTTCAGTCGGCCTTCAGGATCACATTGCCCAGCATCAGCTACCAGCATGCCATGTATCCTGCCGTGCAGCTTGTCACGAATGTTCTTGGTGGGTACACGCTTGCTCGTCTGTTTACGATACTGCGCGAAGAAAAGGGCTACACGTATGGAGCGTATGCGTTTCCTACGATCAGGCCGTTGAGCGCAACAGCAACAATCGTAACAAGTGTAGGCAATGAGTTTACTGCAGACACGCTGGCAACGATTGCCGAACAAGTGCGCCGTATTTCGCACGAGCAGATAGGTGATGAGGAGTTTGAAAACGCTCGACAACAGATACTAGGATCATTTGCGCGCAATTGCGAGACACCGCAGCAAACAGCATCGCTTGTGTATACGATCGTTCAACATAGACTTCCTTTTGACTACTTCGACAGGCATATTGAGCGTCTACAAGACCTACAACCAAACACTGTCTCCGAGGTGCAGTCAGAATTCTTCTCGACGGATTCATGGATCGTCGGTGTAAGTGGCGTTCCATCAGTTATTGAACCGGCACTATCAGGGTATGTGCAGTCGGTAGAAACATGGACGCCCACGGGGTATGCGCCATGATGGTAGTGGTCGCAGCGATAGTCATTGCCGTCATGATTGCATTGATTCGCAAGGGCTACGATGTGCGGCTTGTGCTCATGCTGGCAGGACTATTACTTGCATCAATTGCAGGACACCCCCTTGTCATCTTTGAAGTATTCGGTAAAACCCTATCCAACGTCGAGGTGATAGGTCCGATATGCAGCGCCATGGGCTATGCATACGTGCTCAGGGCCGTAGGGGCCGACAAAGAACTTGTCAAGATTCTTATCAGGCCTATTAGTTCGGTTCGCTTGCTGCTTGTGCCGGGTGGAGTGCTGATCGGATTCCTCACGAACGTTGCAATGCCCAGTCAGACAGCGGCTGCAGCAGCCGTTGGACCCATACTACTTCCCCTGATGTATGCTGCCGGATACTCTCGCATAGCAGCGGGCGCAACACTTCTCATCGGCTGCAGCATGGGCGGTAGTATGCTCAATCCTGGCGACGTGGATGTTGTTTCGATAAACTCGGCTACCAATGTGCCCATTGAGGCCGTCATTGGTACCATCATCGTGCCATCTGTTTTATCCTTGGTAGTAGCCTGCATCGTTCTCACGTTTGTGTTACGCGGCAATACTTATCTCGATCGCGAGAATGCTGTCGAGCCGGAGGGCAAACAAGCGCACGCAACATCTATTCGCAATGTTGTCTTGGCTTGCCTTGCACCGGCCCCCATAGTTGTGTTGTTCATCACACAGCCTACGTTTAATCTCGTGCCCTATTTCACGCAGATGTATCCTGATGGCTTGCCGGTATACGGTGTAATGCTTGGGGCTACCTTGTTGGCGATGGTGGTGAGCTATTCACGCGAACAGGTACTTTCTGCCCATCTGAGCAAGCT
>JBKCLO010000073.1:0-2944 GCA_046300675.1 Ignavibacteria bacterium | reverse complement strand
CGGTTCTTTGCAGAACTATGGCAAACAATGATCGTTGGCACCCTGGGTGTGATGCTGTCATACCTCATAGCAACACAGCTCTATGTTTCCCATGAGCACTTCACGATCATTGCCGTGTTCTCGCTCCTTAGTTCACTGCTTACAATCTTCGTTCTGGGCTCGCGCACGTTCATGTTAGGGTACATTGCCGTTTCGATTGTAAGTCTTGTAATTGTCTCGTTGCTTATGACCATACCTGCTTCGTTGCCGATACTCTCAATCGTGCAGCTCTTCTACGAGATCGGCGGGACAGGTACATCGGCCTTGCTACCGCTGTTTATAACCGGCACAATCTCCATTGCAGTGACAAGCATTATTGTTGGCGTATTCCGTTGGGTAGTTTTGCCACGGTACCACCGATCATAGCCCCCCTCGTGTCAACTCGCAACATTCGGCTCATCGTTATCCTCACGGCGCTTGTGGTCTTGCTACCATCGCTCGGAGCTGTGCGACTCTTCGATTGGGACGAGATCAACTTTGCAGAGAGTGCACGGGAGATGATCGTTACCGGCAACTATCTACAAGTGCAGGTAGACTACCGTCCGTTTTATGAGAAGCCCCCTCTCTTCATCTGGATGCAGGCACTCTCGATGCAGGTCTTTGGCATCAACGAGTTTGGGGCTCGATTCCCCAACGTCGTCATAGCCATCACAACACTGCTCGTTGCACTCTCGATCGGTACGCGTCTTCATTCACGTCGTATGGGCATCCTATGGATGCTCTGCTATGCGGGTAGTGTGCTGCCGCATTTCTATATGCGCTCGGGCATCATCGATCCTACGTTTAACCTCTTCATGTTCCTTGCGATCTGGTGGATCTATCGCTCCGTCAGGGAACCATCTGTAATTCGCTGGCCCCTTGCCGCAGGACTAGCCACGGGGCTTGCAGTGCTTACGAAAGGTCCGGTTGGACTCGGACTCGTAGGCCTTACCTCCATCGTTGCATGGCTTGTAACGCATCGGAAGCGTCAGCGCTTTCCCATCACAACCCTCCTGACTGTCCTTGCTGTGTCTGTTGCTATTCCATCGCTATGGATTGGCGCGGAATACCTTATGCATGGACCCACCTTTTTGCGCGAGAACCTTGCCTATCAATGGCGATTGCTCACTACCGGCGAGGCAGGACATGCACAGCCCTGGTACTACCATCTTGTTGTCGTAGCCATCGGCTGTTTTCCGGCATCGATCTTTTTCTGGCAGGGGGCTCGCACCTCCCAGCACGATGAGCAACATCAGCGCGACATGCAGCATTGGATGATCGTGCTCTTTTGCGTAGTCATGGTTGTGTTCTCTGCTGTCACAACGAAGATCATCCACTACAGTTCGATGTGCTACCTGCCCCTTACCTTCCTTGCGGCCAGGGCATTGGAGCAACTCCTAAGTGGACATCGCACGTCACTTACGCTGTGGCAAAAGAGCGGACTCATCACCGTGGGCACGTTGCTGTCGGCCGTGTTCTGCATCGTACCACTTGCCTTCATGAACAAAGACTGGCTGCTGGGGCTACCAACATTCCGCGACGTCTACCTGCGCGCAGCGATGAGCCGTGATGTATCATGGATTGGTATCGAGCCATACATCGGCGGTCTGTTGCTCGTAGGCACGATCATAACGATTGGTACGATATGTCGACGTCCACTCGTTGCGCTTGCCTCGCTCTTTGGCGGCGTTGTCTTGACACTGACGCTCTTCCTCCCCTTCGTTGCGCCGCGCATTGAGGCCTATACGCAAGGGGCTGCGCTCGATTTCTATGAATCACTACGCGGAACGAAGCAGACGGTAGAGCCCCTTGCCATGAAGAGCTACGCGCATTTGTTCTACACGCAGAAGCCGCAGGAGCTGGCTGCCGTTGTACCAACGTGGTATGTGTGCCGGATAAACAATATCGGTGAGTGGCAATCAGATACAACCAAGCAGATCGTTGACACCACCGGGGCATTCGTCATTTTGCGTCGGACTTCGGCTCTGCAGCAGCCCCGTACCCCGTGAGCTCGAGCGTCTCGTAGTTCTCGAGTGACGTTTCAAGTTTGAGCTGTACG
Organism: Ignavibacteria bacterium; assembly: GCA_046300675.1. Lineage (GTDB taxonomy): Bacteria > Bacteroidota > Ignavibacteria > Kapaibacteriales > Kapaibacteriaceae > UBA10438. Next base: position 867 of record JBKCLO010000073.1, on the reverse strand, counting down.
GTGAAGGGACCCTTCTTTGTTGGCACGTACTCAACCTCAACAGTAACCGGCTTGCCTTTTTCAGAAGTCATGGTAGCCGCCGAAACAACGCGGAGTCCGTCGGTAAGGGGTACCGGGCGAATCGTTACTGGTCTATCGACAAACGTGTTTACCGTAACTGTTGCCCGTGTTGGTTGTCCTGCGACGCCTGCATTGAACCCCAGAAAACTGGACGACAACTGAATTGGACGCTGGATTTCGGCGCGCAGCTGCAGTACGTGCGATCCAACAGAGTCGTTTGCAAACACCGTTACGTACTTGGAGATCTTACCGCTGCCTGCAGGCAGGTTCAGCGTTACGTTCATTGCCGTCTCTTCGCCCGGCTGCAGCGTGTCCTTTTCGATCGGCGCGGTTGTGCAACCACACTGCGGACGCACACTCGTGATCACGAGCTGCTTATCCCCAACATTCTTGATCGGTATGCGCGCCTTTACGGACTGTACATTCGTGATAGCCCCCTCTGGCGTTACACTACCCCAATTCTGCTCTGTTGCCATCTGCAGTCGCGGCTGCGCATAGCCGATGGTAGCCGCAAGCGACAGAAAAGAAATGAACATCAATGCACGAGTCTTGGTCATGGGTACGTCTTCATCGTAGATTATGCGGATAATGATCTCAGCAACGACACTTACCTACCTTCTGTCTGCAGGTGCGGCCATTGCCATCTCGCTGTTTGGCTATCTCGGTCTGCAGCAGGACTCAACACAGGCGGACAGATCGCCCCTTACCGGAGTGAACATCACACCACTTGAGCGTGCGGCACGTGTTGCCCGTGCTGGTGGTGTAGACTCGGCCTATATCGAACTCTTGCTTGCAGATAGCCTAACC
>JBKCLO010000072.1:0-3448 GCA_046300675.1 Ignavibacteria bacterium | reverse complement strand
CGTCTGATACTCCGCTGATCAAGGGGGATTTTGGTGCAACGACTCTCACGTTTAATGGGGCAATAACCACCACGGGTACGTCAGCTCTGAATGGCGATGTTACCCTGGGTACGGCGGCTTCCGCTACAGGTGGCTCTATCATCATGAATGATAATTCAACTGGCGATAGCTACACTGCAACGATAGCGCTGGCAAATCTCAGCGCTTCACGCGCATACACGATCCCAGAGGTTAGTGCAGATGCATCGTTTGTAATGACGGCGGGTGCGCAAACAATTGCGGGTAATAAGACTTTCAGCGGTACAACGGCTATCAATGGCGGTGCAGCAGCTGCAGAACTGCGTTTCCTCGAGCCATCAGGTTCAGGATCGAATTACACTGCTTTCAAAGCCCAAGCTCAAGCAGCAGATGTGACGTACACGCTGCCTGCAACAGATGGTTCGAGCGGTCAGGTGCTTCAAACAAATGGTAGCGGGACGCTGTCTTGGAACACCCCATCGTCTGTGGGAGCAATCAATGATCTCACGGATGCTGTGAAGGGTATCGCAAATTTTAGCAATTCGATGATTCTTGGGCATGAGTTAACGGGTACATTGAGTAGTGCAGATAATAACACTGCAGTTGGCGTTGCTTCGATGCAGGCTATTACATCCGGTGACCAAAACGTGGCACTTGGATATGCATCACTAGCAAAGGTGACCTCTGGCAGTCAGAATACTGCGGTGGGTAATACAGCAGGAAATGAGATAACAACAGGCACTCAGAATGTGTGTCTGGGTCATGAAGCAGGTTTCGGAATCGAAGATGGAACCAACAACATCGCTATCGGATATGGCGTGTATCGCAACGGTGCAATCAATGCAACAAATGTTGGTTCCTATAACATCGGTATTGGAGGCGCGGCGCTGTATAACGGACCATTTGGGAATGGTAATATAGCAGTCGGTCAATCGGCCTTGGCAAATGCAGCAGATGCGGCTAATAATATTGCAATCGGATACGAAGCAGGGAATGGTGTCACGTCAGGAGATAATAATGTCCTCCTTGGCTATCAAGCGGGTAGGACGTTAACCACTGGCACAGGTAATGTGTTTATCGGCTATCAAACAGGTTCTGGGGTTGCTGTTGGAACGAGCAATACGCTTATGATCTCCAATTCGAACGATGCTACGCCCCTTATCCAAGGCGATTTCAGTGCAAATACACTAACCTTCAACGGTGCAACAACGACAACGGGGAATGTGACGATCGCTGGAACGACGACGTATTCGGCACCATCTTCTTCGAAGACAGTTACCGCTACCACATCAACAGGGGCTGGCGCACCAGATATCGCTTCGTTTACGAATACCTATGAAATGGTAACAGTTACTGCCGATGGCGCGGCTGCTGGATTTGTGCAATTGCCAACAGGTACTGAAGGGCAGATTGCTTACGTCCGCTTTTTGTTTAGCGGAAGCCAGACTGTAACAATAGTTAATAGCAATACTGCGGCCACCAATACCGCAATGGTGTTTGATGGTTCAGGAGCTGACGTGATTGTTGCACACATGCTTTACACGGGTACGGCAGAAGGTTGGGTAGTCTTCTCTGCACTCGAGTATGATAACTAAGCCGCGGTAAGAACATGAAACGTCAACCTTTCTATTCTTGTATCGTGTTGATGTGCTTCTGTTTGGTAGGAGTGCATGCTCAGACGCAGCTAGTAGACAATGTGCTAATCATCGATGCACCTAACGGCAAATCAGTGAGAATTGATAAGGCTTCTGGACTATCGTCTAATCAGGAGCTGATTTTCCCATCGGCTGCTGGTTCGGTAGGACAGGTACTGTCCATTTCAAGTGTGGCTAGCAACACGATCACACTTGGATGGAATACTGAAGCTGTAACGACAGCCAGCTTGTCGGACCGTTTGGCAGCAGACCAGCAAACAGCTCAAACGAGCACCCCCACTGGTTTGGTTGTTGCTGTAGGAGCAAGCAAGAAGTATAGAGTGGCGGGAGTGATTCGTGGTAACCGAGTAAATATTGGTACGCCGAACGATGGAATTACATTTACAATGACAGGCCCCACCAATACCACGAAGGTTTCGATTTCTGTGCGTTGTTACGACTGCGCCTCAGGTACCACAGGCGTGCCTACACAGGCAGATGCTGCTACAACGACGGTGTCGACGGCTGCCATAGACCCTGCTGGGTACACGACGTTTGCGTATGGCATCGAAGGGCTCATAATTACTGGTGCCACAGCTGGTAATTTGTCGATTATCATGGACGACAACGGTAGTGGTGACAACGATGTCTTGATTGCAGAAAATAGTTACATCGCAGTTACGGAGATCAACTGATGATGCAGCTTATCAGCTTTACAGTGCTCATGATAATGGTCAGTGGTACATGGTCTTCAATGTTCGCGCAGACACAACTGATTGACAATCTTCGACTCGTAGATAGAACAACCACAAAGAGTATTATCGTTACGAAGCCATCTGGAATATCCGATGGTCAGACAGTTAACTTTCCAACGGCAGTAGGAAGTGCAAATCAGATCTTGTCGATCACTGGAGTGTCTGGCAACACTGTTACTCTGGGGTGGACAACTCCAAGTGCATCTTCTTCAACAACATCATTTCGAAGCACCACGGACGAAACCGTAACGACAGCCGCTACACCTACTGGTTTGACAATATCAGCCTCTGCCAATAAAAATTATCGCGTTACTGGTGTATTGCGCGGCAATCGTGTGAGTGGTGGAGACTCCGACAAGTTGGCTGTTTATCTGTCGGGTCCAACAGGGACCGCGCACGTATCAGTTGCCATTCGTTGCTTCAACTGTCCAGCTGGCACAACAACAGGTGTTCCTGCCTATACGTCCTCAGCTTCTGCAAGTTTGACTTCTGCACTTATTGATCCTGCAGGCGTCACTGCCAACACAACGGCGTTTGCGTATGGTATTGATGGTCTAGTTAAGACAGGCGGCAACAGTGGGAATGTTACAGTGTATTTCGATGATGGTGGTGATGGGACGGCAAACATCACACTTAAGGCAGACAGCTACATTTTGCTGACGGAGATTGAATGATGTACAGTTGTTATCTGCGTATCACTATGATTGCTATGGCGCTTTTCTGCATGTTAGGCGTTGCATCTGCTCAGACGACTCTGCTAACGGGGCTAAAGCTTATCGACCGTTCTAACAGTAAGACATACGACTGGACAGTTAACGGGAGCGCATCCGCCAGTCAGGGGTTTCTGTTTCCTGCCGCTGCGGGAACAGCTGGACAAGTAGTAAAGATCGCTTCACTATCTGGGACCAACGCAACATTCGAATGGACCACTCCTGCGGCGGCCTCAACGGGTACATCGGCACGATTGGCAGCTGATGCCGTGGACGCAACTTCGTGGTCAACTGGACCACTCATCGCAGTCGGTAACAGTAAGAAATACAG
>JBKCLO010000071.1:0-1186 GCA_046300675.1 Ignavibacteria bacterium | reverse complement strand
GTCTGCACCCTGACCCGCGATATAGCGCCAGTTACCTTCATTCGAAGCGGGATCGTAATCGATAAGCTGCATTGCAAACCATGCCTCGCCCCATTGCCAGGGGGCTTGTAATTCATGAATCAAGTAGCTTGCGACAATCTGACGCATACGGTTACTCAGCCAGCCTGTAGATCGCAGTTCTTGCATGCCGGCGTCCACAAATGCACAACCCGTTGAGGCTGTGATCCATGCTCTGAAATTGTCTTTGTCCACGTCTACGATCGGTGCAGGTTGCGAAAGTCCGTATGTACGTCCCCTTAATGAAAAGTAGTCTCGCCATACGAGTTCGAACCATAGCCAGTAGGTTCCATCATTTGCACCATACTGCTGCTCGTAGTCACGTATGGCCCAAGCAACCGAGCGAGCACTGATGTTGCCAAGCGCAAGCCATGGCGAGAGTTTGCTGGAGAATCCAGTGCCGATAAGGCCGTTGCGTGTTGTCTTGTAGGTATCGATAGTGCGAGATGCTAGGTATCGACGGAGATGTGCACGAGCAGAGTGTTCACCAGCTCGCCATGCTTCGTTGTTGTATGGGAACGCACTTCTTGCATCGCACTCCATAATCTCGGAGCCAAGCTGATCGGGTGATGGTATATCGGCGCAGACAACACCCGTCGGCAGCGGCGGAAGAGATAGTGGTGCGTCCAGAGGTTTGCGAATTGGCGTCGTATGTTTCTCTACTAAACGACGGAAACTTGTGAACACACCAGGTAGGTCTGGTAGATCAAAGGGCAGATCGTTTGCATCATACATTGTTGGAGCACCATCATAGTACTGTCGATACATCTCATTAGGCGCTTGCAGACGAAGAAGAAGGTCGCTTCCAAGGGCACGTAGTTGTTGCTGCAGTTCACGTAGTGAATCAAGAAGAAAAGCAGTGCGATGAGGGCCCATGGGAATGGCCGGATCGAGATCGTACAACGGCAGGAGCGTACTAGCCCCCTTGCAAGCCTCAAGTAAACGTGGATTATCGGCTAGACGCTGATCGCGTCCGATGTGAAACTCACGATGCATGTGTACGTGCCTTCTTGTTGCGTCTGCACGCATCAGAACAGTATTGAACTTCGTCCCATACTTTCTCCCATTTCTTACGCCAAGCAAACGGGCGGTTGCAGACCACACATTGTTTTGTTGGAAGGTCCGATTT
>JBKCLO010000070.1:0-36116 GCA_046300675.1 Ignavibacteria bacterium | reverse complement strand
TGACGAGTCTGCCCACAGGATCACGTTCAAATGACCACTGATCAAAGATTTCAGGTTGGGCATTGCCGGTGCAAGAGATGACGGTTCGAGCTTGAAACTCAAGTCCGGTGCTCGTTGTGGCACTCATCGGTGTTGCAGCAGAAATATAGGTTTCGAGGTGTACCGATATACGCGTCTTTTCTGCGATAAATCGTGAAGCATAGCGCACGAGTCGCGGCTGACGCTTTGCAAGCTCCGGTAGGATGGTCTTATCACCGCTGAGAAGGATAATGCGCATATCCTCGTAGCGCAGTCGAGGGTAGTAATGCTTGGTGAGATACTCGAGAAATTCATCGAGCTCTGTTGCAACTTCCACACCGGCGAAGTTTCCGCCAGCGATCACAAACGTGAGTAGTCGCTCACGCTCAGCTGGGTCGGTTTCGATCTCTGCAAGCTCAAGAATGCCAGTGATGTGATTCTTCAGCTCAAACACATCCCAGTATGATTTGAGTCGAAATGTGTTCTGCGCAACACCCGTGTAACGGGAGAGATTATCTCGCGAGCCAAGTCCTATCACCAGATGGTCGTACTCAACGGTATGTTGATGTTCATCGAGGTAGCGTCGAGTTGTTACGCGCTTATGTTGAAAATCAACATGCAGCACTTCCGCATTATGAAAGTCTGCACCACGGAACACCATTCTGGCCGGAGATGTAATATTACCTGGCTGAATCTTGCCGGTAAGCATCTCGGCAACTAGACCATGAAATACATGGTAGTTGTTCTTGTCGATCACGGTCAGATGCACACGTCCAGAGGCAATATGCCCCTTCAGAGACTTGAGAACGTTGATCGTTGCATAGCCGCCGCCCAGCGCAACAACGCGAACTGGTGCATTCTTGCTCTTCATTACTTTACCCCTGCAACAAATCTGCGCCACGCGCCGATGAAACGCACAATGCGCAGGAGGTGCGAGGCTGACGATTGAAGTCGGGTAACAATCTCTGCCGTCTTTTTGTGAGGCAGATACCAAGCCACCCGCTTAACATTCATCAGATGCTGATATGAGACGTTGTCTGTAGTGGATGTTCCACCATATGTGCCACATCCTAACGTAAACGAAGGCGTAAGCCCGGTGCATGCCCCCATGATTCCCTGCGTGCCAGGCGAGTTCACAAGTATCCGGCTTGCTCGCATGCGCGAGGCAAACTGATTGGCAAGATTCTTGTTCTTCGTATGAATCATTGCTGTGTGACCGGTACCATCGATAGCGAGTAATTGCTCGCTTGTCGTGATTGCATCTGAATCATTAGCAACTCGGAACAAACTCAAGACGGGAGCAGTCTTCTCACGCGCCATAGGGTTATGCTCACTGATCTCAACCGATGGAACAACGATTAGCCGAATTGGATATGGACGTTGCACACCAATGAACTCAGCTATTGCATCAGGATCTTGCGCCACAATGCGACGTCCCAACACACCAGTCGAAAGCCCCTTGGCCACGAACAGCGATGTTTCCTCGGGTGTGAGCACCGCCGCGCCATTGCGTTCGAGAGCTGCAACGAAGGCGTCATACTTACTCGCGACACACACGAGGTTATGTTCTGCTCCGCAGATCACGCCGTTATCAAACGACTTGCTCTTTACGATTGAATCTGCTGCATGCTCGAGGTCTGCATCCGAGGCGATAACGCATGGTGCATTGCCTGGTCCGACGCCGATAGCTGGTGTGCCGGAACTATAGGCAGCCCGTACCATGGACGCCCCACCAGTAGCAAGTACGAGGTCCACGCCCTTGTGGCGCATGAACATCGCTGTTGTCTGCCTGCTCTGACGCTCACGGACCACCTGAATCAGATCTTCAGGTGCGCCATGTTTTCGGAGCACCTCACGAAGCATGTCTACCGTCTTGACCACAACCTTACTACCAATGCGGTTTGGACTCAGGATAATGGCGTTGCGTGATTTGATAGATATTAGTGCCTTGAAACAGGTTGTTGATACAGGGTTCGTGGCAGGTATCAGACCAAAGAGCACGCCCATGGCATCAGCAACTTCGATCACATCACGTGATGCACGACTCCTCATTGCACCAGCCCCCTGCTTACCAACAATGTGCTCGTATACACCAAGCGCGGCGTTGATGTGTTTCAGGGTTTTGTCGCGAACATTACCCATGTGTGTTTCGGCCACCGCGTCCTCGGCAAGCTCCACAGCATTGGTTATGATCGGCTCACACATTGCAAAGAGCAGCTCATCTACATGCTTTTCGCTCCATCCGACAAATGCCTCTTGCGACTTCCGCGCACGGGCAACCATTTCGTCTACCTCGGCCGTATGACCGTAGGTCATATATCGTTGCTCAGACACGGCTGCAACAGCAAGGCGCAGTTTTGCTGCAGTCGACGTGCCAAGTGCTCGATACACTACTGCGGCAAGTTCTGGATCTTCACGCTGCATGCGCTCCATTGCCTGCTCTGACAGACTGCGACCACGAACGTACGTTGATGCTATAGCATTTACCTTGTGCTCTGTTACACCTAAGAGTGCGTGCTCTCCAAAGAACACATCCGGTGGCACGATCTCTAAAACACGTTCAGAATCAAGCTCATCGGTGGCGATCTCAAGCCGAACCTCTCCCTCGTCAACGAGATAGCCACGGTCGGCCTTGTCTCCGGCTCGATAGACAAACTCATTTTCGTTGAATTCGAACAACTCAAGGTATTGCTCTGCTTTCTGCCTCTGATCATCCGAGATCATGTCAAGGTTAATTGGCTTTAGCATGTACTTGTCCTCACACGATAGAACTCAATGGTGCTTGTTCATTTCATTCATTGTCATACAGCGCCGACTCCAGAAGCAGCTGCGCATCACGCTGCGCAACGTAGTGTTGAAAGAACACGTCAACGCATTGGTCTGTCATAAAGATCTTCGGGTCGAGCTCTTTCCACCAATACATCTGCTTGTTATAGATAAGGGGCTCCTTCTGCGCCGCATCCTTGAACTCTTTCGGGATAACCTTGGCTCTCTCTCCGAGCACATCCCCAAAGGCCGCTATAAACCGCTTACTATGTGTTGCTTTGCGAAACGCATCGCCCTCGTGCATCAGCAGATCACGGATGCGCATCAATTGTTCTGGCTCTGGACGGTAGGTGCCTCCGGCAATGCCGGCCCTATCGTGGGTTACCTCAAGGTACAAGCCCGGCATGCCGAGTGCCTTTTTTCCGTAACGATTGATGAAGGCACCTGTGGACGTCTTATAGGGCGTTTTGTCCTTGGCAAACCGTATGTCGCGATTGATGCGAAAGATGGCATCTTTCGCCAGCGGCAACACGAGAGGGTCTATTGTCCGGACACGATCAATGAGCTCTTGAACAAGAATAGCAAACGGCTTCTTGACATATCGCTCATAGTCGGCGCGATGCTCGTCAAACCACAACTTCGAGTTGTTTGTGGAGAGCCCCTTAAAAAAGGCAAAAAACTCAGGTTGCAGCATAAATCAGAAGCGGTAGCGCGCTCCAATTGCGGCGCCGAGATAGAAATCAACATTCGGCAGTACTTTAAGACCTGGTGCGATTTGCGCGAAGATTTCGAACTTGTTACTCGGTTCGTAGATCATTCCCACAGGAATGCGCGCGGCAACTCGCCAGTCGTTGCCAATACCTACGTCAACGCCGTAACCAACAAACCAGTCCACAGGATTAACCAGTTCCTCCCGCATGGCCCACTGGTCGATATTCACGTGCAGATAGCCATTATCGTAGAAATTCCATGCTGCACCGATCGCTGTGTTGCTGAACCTGAGCGATACACCAACTGTACCGGGCTCTCCAACCTGCATGCCGACTCCGGAATCGGCAAAAGAAGAGACCGGCATGCTTGTAATGATCGTTGCAACAATGAACAAGGCAGCCAAGCGGTTTCGAAGAGTCATACGTGTTCTCCCGTGTTCTCCGTTGTAGAATTGTCTCAAGCTTTACTGGTCCGAACATACTGATTTGCCGTATCTTGAGATGGAGCATTTATACACACGAGGCAAGAGCAATGTTGCGTTACACGGCAGACAGACGAACGATTGGCTATATGGTGGTTACCACCATCCTCTTCTTTTACCAATGGAGTCAGCCGTCGCTGAATTGGTGGCTCTATCCTGTGTACCTCTTTCTGTCGATTGCGGTCACAGTTATCGCGCATAACCACAACCATCTACCGATCTTTCGCAAGAGCACGCTGAACCATATAACAGATTACTGGTTGACCGTGTTCTACGGATTCCCTGCATTTGGATGGATACCTACGCATAACAAGAACCACCACGCTCTGAACAACAAAGAGGGCGACTACACGATCACCTACCGTCTTACGGAGCAGAACCATCTGCTGATGCTCCTGATCTACCCCATGGTAAGTTCATACCATCAGCAGAAGCCCATTCGTGATTATCTCAAGGAACTGTACACCTCTGATCGACGCAAGTTCTGGCTGTGCGCAATGCAGTATGTGGCATTGGGCCTGTGGATAGGTATTGCGCTGCTTCTGGACTGGCGTAAAGCACTTATGTATGTGATTATTCCCCAGCAGGTTGGCCTCTTCGCTGTGTTGGTATTCAACTTCGTTCAGCATGTTCATGCAGACGAAGAATCACCGGTGAACCACTCTCGCAACTTCACGGGGATCCTCAATCTGATGCTTTTCAACAATGGATTCCATACCGTGCACCACGACAAGGCCGGTACGCACTGGAGTCTGGCACCAAAGAATCATGCCGCCATCGCCCATACCATCGATCCATCACTACTCGAACGTAGCATCTGGTGGTATCTGATTCGCACGTATATCCTTGGGGCGTTCATCCCCAAGTTTAGGACTCAATCCATGCGGTTGCAGCGAATAGAGAATGCTGAGCGTATGGCTGCTTGACAGCAGATTGTTTGTTGCGGAATAGGCATCTTTGCACTTCGATTCTACGGAGTGCTTTCTATGGCTTCTATGCCCAAATACCTGCGACTTGTGCTTGGAATGTGTCTTGTTGTAGCCATAGGCTGCAACAAGCCTGAAGAACAGGTTGCTGACCCATTTACAGTTACCACCTACAAGGTCGAAGCGCGCGATGTGCCGATCTCTCGTGAATGGGTGGGCCAGCTCAAAGGGTCGTTTAACGTTGATATTCGAGCCCGTGTTGAAGGCTACCTCGATGCGATCTCCTACACAGAGGGTTTGGCGGTCCGTGCTGGACAATTGATGTTCAAGATCGACCCATCGGCCTATCGTTCTTATGTAAACCAAGCTCGTGGGCGCCTGGCAGAAGCACAGGCTGCACATGCACGCGCGCGTCAAGATGTGGCGCGTTACAAGCCCCTTGTGCAGGAGAATGCAATCTCCCGTCAGGAGTACGAAGCTGCCATAGCGTTAGAACAAGCAACCGCTGCAACGGTATCCTCTGCAGAGGCGGCACTTGCGAAGGCCCAGCTTGATCTGAGCTACTGCGACGTGCGCTCGCCGATCGACGGAGTTGCCAGTATTGCCAAGCTCGGTATTGGCAATCTTGTTGGTCGTGGCGACAACACACTGCTGGCCACCGTCTCCAAGATCAACCCTATTCGCGTATCGTTTGCACTTTCGGAACAGGAGCTGATCTCCTATAAGCGTTCTGCACAAGCCGGACACGCCGAACGTATGCCTGTACAGCTCAAATTGGCTGATGGTACAGTTTGGCCGCACATTGGCAGATTAGTTGTCGCAGACAATGCCGTCGATGAGTTCACCGGTACAATCCGTGTGGATGCCGAGTTTGCAAATCCTGAGAGCTTTCTTCAGCCCGGTCAGTTCGGCAGAGTTATTGTCACAACTGAACAGCGCAAAGCCGCAGTTGTTATTCCACTGCGCGCAATAACGGAGCTGCAGGGACAAGCCCGTGTGGCCGTTACCAAAAATGGTGTTGTAGCCTATCGCAATGTTGAGCTCGGTGCCCGAATGGGTGCAGTTGTGGTCGTTGAATCAGGTCTAGTCGCTGGCGAGCAGATCGTTATCGACGGACTCCAAATGATCCGCGACGGCTCTGCTGTAAAAACAAAACCAAGCAGTTTGTCTATCGACTCACTATTGTCGTCTAACTGATACGGGGCTGACCATGTTTTCCGCGTTCTTCGTTCGACGACCAATATTTGCCATCGTCATCTCCATCGTGATCGTGCTCGTAGGCACGATATCGCTGATGCGTTTGCCGATCGAGAAGTTTCCTGCCCTTGCCCCTCCAATTGTGCGCGTTCAGGGTTCCTATCCGGGTGCGAGCTCCGAGGTTGTGGAACAGTCGGTTGCAACGCCGCTCGAGCAAAAGATCAACGGACTTGACAACCAGCTCTCGATGCTCTCGAAGAATACTAGCGACGGGAACATGAAGCTGGACGTTGCATTTGAGCCCGGCAACGACATCAATGTTGCCAACATGCTTGTGCAAAGCCGGGCCTCGCGTGCAACGTCGCGACTACCCCAAGAAGTCAATGCTCAGGGTCTTACAATTAGCAAGGTTAATCCATCGATCCTGATGGTGATATCGATCTATTCGGAGAGTGGGAAGTACGACGGTATCTTTCTCAACAACTTCGCGATGATCAATGTCCGCGACCAACTGCTCAGGGTTCCGGGGATTTCCAACGTTGATCTGATCGGCGCTGAGTATGCCATGCGCCTGTGGGCACAGCCAGACAAGATGGCCAAGCTTGGACTTGTACCTACAGACGTGATCTCTGCCTTACGGGAGCAGAATATTCAGGCTCCAGCCGGCAAGCTGGGCGATGTGCCCGGATCGAAGAAGCAAGAGCTGACATATTCCGTGCTGGCTCCCGGCAAACTCTCGACACCTGAAGAGTTTGAGAATGTCATCGTCCGCGAAGGTGCTGAAGGACAGGTCATACGCGTTCGAGATGTAGCACGGGCCGAGTTGGGTAGCGAATACTATGGCATGAGCTCGAGGTATAACGGTAAGCCGTCAACGGCGTTGATCGTCTACCTCATGCCTGGAGCCAATCAATTGGAATCGGCCAAGGGCATCTACCAAACACTTGACAAGATGCAGCAGACATTCCCGAACGACATCAAAGTTCAGGTAGGATTTGACACCACCCCTGCGGTGCAGGCATCGATCGATGAGATCTTTCAGACGCTATTGGAAGCCATCGCACTGGTGATCCTTGTCGTGTTCATCTTTCTGCAGAATTGGAGAGCCACGCTCATACCGCTGCTTACAGTGCCTGTATCATTGATAGGCACATTTATCCTCTTTCCAGCGCTTGGCTTTTCTATCAACACGCTTTCCCTGTTCGGATTGGTGCTTGCTATCGGCATCGTTGTTGATGATGCTATCGTTGTGGTCGAGGCCGTCATGCATCACATGGAGCATGGACATCCTCCACGAGAGGCAACTCTGATGGCGATGAAGGAGGTGTCCGGACCGGTGGTTGCAATCGCTCTGATCTTTGCCGCCGTATTCGTTCCCGTGGGCTTCATGGGCGGTATCACGGGAAGCATGTATCTCCAGTTTGCCATCACTGTTGCCGTATCGACGCTGTTCTCGGCGCTAAGCGCACTTACACTCAGTCCAGCATTGTGCGTGTTGCTTCTCAAGCAGCCGGATCCAAACAAGCCGAGTCCACTTGCCCCTTTTTATCGTGCCTTCAACAATGTGTTTGGCAAGTTCACCAGCGGATACCTCACGGTAGCAACGCGTTTGGTGCGGAAATCCATTCTGGCTGTTGTTGCAGTCATCAGCTTTGCCCTGCTCACGGGCATAACGGTTACGAACCTGCCGTCCGGTTTCGTACCTGCCGAAGATCAGGGCATTATCATGGTGAACATTGCGCTACCGAACGCTGCCTCGCAACCGCGAACTGATGCAGTCGTCCGAAAGGTAGAAAGCATACTTGCCAAACAGGAAGGTGTCGAGTCCTACACCTCTGTTGTTGGAGTGTCATTCATCGCTGATGCTTCGACCTCGAATGTTGCTTCGATGTTTGTTCGTCTCAAGGATTGGGAAGAGCGCAAGGACCTTATAGACACCAAGATCGTTGGCCTACTCAATGCTGCCTTTCGGAGTATCCCAGAGGCCGCCGTGTTCTCGTTCTCGCTGCCTCCGGTTCCAGGATTTGGCAATGCAAGTGGACTAAAGTTTTACCTGCAGGACAGATCCGGTGGACGAAGCGTGACGGAACTTGCGGCCGAAACAGCCCGCTTTGCCGAAGCGTGTTCTAAGCGTCCGGAGCTTGGGCCGCTGTTCACACAGTTCGATGCAACTGTGCCACAGATGAAGATCGACCTAGACCGTGAAAAGGCACGTAAACTTGGTGTACCTGTAGACCAGGTGTTTCAAGTGCTGCAGTCAATGCTCGGCGGAGCATACGTTAACGACTTCAATAAGTTTGGACGACTCTACAGGGTATTCTTCCAATCAGAGAGCCAGTTTCGCGAAAGGCCATCCGACATCGGAGCATTCTTCGTGCGCAGCGCCACAACTGGTAAGATGATCCCACTGTCCACACTTGTCAATGTCTCTCAAACCAATGGCTCTGAGATCACCTATCGATACAACCTCTATCGAGCTGTTGAGATATCTGCCCAGATAGGTAAGGGATTCAGCACAGGGCAGGCAATGCAGGCACTCGAAGATGTGGCCCAGAACTCGCTTCCGAATGGAATGAGCATCGAATACGCCGGACTCTCCTATGAGCAGAAGCGCGCCCCAAGCCCCCTTCCAACCTTCGGCATGGCAGTCTTCTTCGTGTTTCTGCTTCTGGCAGCCCAGTACAACTCATGGAAGCTGCCATGGAGCGTTCTGCTTGGGACGCCTGTTGCTGCCTTCGGGGCGTTCTTTGGGATATGGTTAACAGGACTTGAGAACGACATCTTCGTGCAGATTGGACTTATTCTCTTGATCGGCTTGGCTGCAAAGAATGCGATTCTCATCGTAGAGTTTGCCAAGATGCGCCAAGAGCAGGGGCTCTCTCCGCAGGAGGCCGCCATCGACAGTGCCAAACTGCGGTTCCGTCCGATTCTCATGACGGCATTCGCCTTTATTCTCGGCGTGGTACCTCTGATGACGGCCAGCGGCTCTGGTGCAGGTGCACGGAAGTCTGTTGGCACGGCCGTGTTTTATGGTATGCTCATTGCCACCATCGTTGGGGTAACCCTTGCACCAGCCCTGTTTGCATTTATTGAATCTCGCGGAAAGGGGCAAAGCAATGCGTAATTGGACAACTGCTGTTGCAGCCGCTGCTGCCCTCTCGCTGCTTGTGTCCTCGTGCAGACTTGGTCCCGACTACAAGCGCCCAGAGATGAATCTGCCCTCAACATACCGTGGCGTATCGGCCACCGATCAATCGTTAGCTGATAAACGCTACTTCGAGGTCTACGGCGATTCTGTATTGAACCGGTACATTAGCCAAGCCCTTGACCAGAATTACACCCTGCTGGCCACCCTTGCCCGAATCGATCAGGCAAAGGCAGGAGTAACCATTCAATCATCGCAGTGGTATCCATCTCTGGATGTTTCCGCTTCTGCCACTGAAGCCAAACTCTCGAAGAACAGATTCCCAAACCAAACAGCAGAAGCACTCGGTGGTCTGCAGGGCATCTTTGGACTTTCGGCCATGCTCAATTGGGAGCTCGACATCTTTGGACGCATAGCACGTGGCACGGAAGCTCAGCGCGCCCGTCTATCTGGCAGCTATGCAGGCAATCGTGCCGCTGTGCTCACGCTCGTTGCCAATGTTGCAGAGACGTACGTGACACTTCGTGAGTTCGATGAGATCAAGGAGAAACTTGATTCGAACTTGGCGAACAGGCGCGAGTACCTTGCCTTGGCTAAGACACTCTACGATGCAGGTAAGACATCAGAACTCGACTATCGTCAGGCAGAAGCTGAGCTTCGTCGTATTGAGGCATCCATTGCCCCGACCATAGCAGCGATCGAGCAAACAGAAAATGCACTCAATGTTCTGCTCTCATTGCCGCCGGGAACGCCCGTTCAGCGTGGCATGTCAATAGATGAACTTGAGGTTCCAGAAGCTCTCCCAACGGGGCTCCCTGGCTCATTACTGGAACGTCGGCCCGATGTGCAACTTGCTGAGTACGACCTTGAGGCATCTACTGCTGAGGTTGGCGTTGCAACTGCACAACAGTTTCCTCGCGTTGCACTTACAGCAGACGTAGGCCTGCAGAGTGTAAGCGCAGGCAACCTGTTCGATCCAGCATCATTTGCCTATCAGTTTGCCGGCAACTTGCTGCAACCGGTGTTTAATGCTGGACGCAATGCAGCCCGTGTCGATGCAGCAGATGCCCAAGCGGTTCAAGCTGAGATGGCCTACAAGACATCGGTCCTCAGTGCCCTGCGTGATGTTAACGACGCCGTAACGTTGATACGCAATGGCAAAGAACAAGTTCGTGCCTCCCAAGAAGGTCTCTCTGCGGTGGCAGAGGTTTTGCGTCTGTCACAGCTGCGGTACCGCTACGGCGCTACACCGTACCTACAGGTGCTCGATGCTCAGCGCTCACTTCTCGATGCTCAGCGCGGCTACATCGGCGCGCGAGCCAACCTGTACCGCTCATACGTGCGGTTCTACAAGTCACTTGGTGGCGGCTGGCAGAAATAGTCGATAGCGTTATTCGAATAATGCGATGTCGATCGTGCGTGTGCGGGTTAGCCCCTTGCCGCCTCTATGATTGAGACGAGCTCTCACGTTTATGGAGATCGTGGCAGACTCCAGTTTGGGCATCTTCTTTCCAGCTTTGGCAAGTGGGTGCTGGATCGACCCGTTGATGACGATCTCGCCACTGGGATCGACACTATACTGCAGGCTCACTACTCGAGCAGAGTCTAGCACAGGGTCTGAGGTTGTTAGTGATTCCTCGACGTATTCAACCGACACGTCTGCAACGGAAAACTGTCGTACCTCAGGCAGATGGTCCACCGTATCCTTGCCGCTCCCGAGTACGCGAATGCCGCGCACTTCAAATGGCAGCAGCCGTGGGGTAGCGTTGCCAAGCTTGACCTCCATCTTTGACTGCGAGATGATGGGGCGCGGTATCTCTACATTGGCAACAGGGACCGTGAAAGCCTCTGAAGACGTCGCGATCCAATCATCTTGAAACTTGTATGCCGCGCTTACCGTGAGCCGAACAGATCCTCGCACGTAGTTCGCTGGCAGTGGTATGCCTTGTCCTTCTAAATGCAGGAGGACAAACACTTCGTGATGCAGGGAGTCTTTCGATTTCCACCAAAGCGAGTCAACAACTGGCTTGTAGCGCGAGTAGTCCCCTTTTATCGCTCGCACTGTGGAGGTCTTGACCACAGCCTTCATCGTATCAATGCGTCCAGCAACACTAATGCGCTTGACAATAAACGACGGGCGGGCATTGTCACTGATGAATTCAGCAACAGCTCGCTCTGTTGCTATCAAGGGGGCTGATTGGGCTCTGACGGCAACTGAACATCCGAACATAACGACCAGCGTGCAGATGAGACTTCTCACTTACACGCCGCCTGGATATACTTGACTGCCGAACTGTCGCCCAGTTGCAGCGCTGCGGTAAGGTCCCCGCATGCACCTAGCGTATCGCCACTGCCAAGCAGCAATCGTCCGCGCAGCAGCCGCGCCTTCGGGAATGTGCTATCGATGGAGATCACCATTGAGACGTCCTTCATGGCCTCAACGCGCAGACCAAGCTCTGCCCCAACCACAGCGCGCTGCATGCGCGCATTCATGGTTACCTGCGAGGGACGCAGCTGCAGGCAACGTGTGAGGTCGAAGTATGCCTTCTCAAACATGCGCATGCGCATATAGGCAGTACCTCGATTGAACCATGCAGGGGAAGCTCCGCTATCCTGCTCGATGGCTCGTGTAAAGTTCACGACTGCCTCGCCGTAGTTGCCGTTGTTAAATGCGTTGAGTCCTTTGCCAAACCACTCGCTGGCATCCTGTGCACTCACTATCAGGGCCGCGCACAAAGCGAGGGCTATCGATGTACCGTACGTTGTCATGCCGCTATTCTACGAGAAACTTTCACGACTATCAACGTCAAACAATGGCGCATATTGCGTCATGAAGCGATTAACAGAATTGCAGAATTTTCGAGAAGAGATCCTCGAGGCTCTTGGTACATCAGCCAGCCCCCTGCAGCTTTTAGATCTATCGAAGAAACTGCGCATTACAGCAGGAAGTGATGAATACGAGTATCTGCGCGACCTGCTCGAGCTGATGGTGGAAGAGGGCATCGTACAGCGCATGAGTCGCAGACGATATACCCTGCCTCACCGCACGAGCTCTGATGTGCATGGCGTGCTTACCTATCACCATAACGCAGCGATTGTCTCAACGAAGGACGACTCGCTGCCTACGATCTCGATTCGCCGTCACGACATGAACACTGCACTTTCGGGAGATACTGTCGTTGTTCAGATTCATGCCACGGCGCCGGGCAAGAAGCCCAAAGGCGAGGTGTTAGACATCGTGCAGCGCGCGCCCCATGTGATTACCGGGACGATTGAGCACGACGGCACGTTCTTCTACCTGATTCCCGATGATGTGAAGTATCATGTTGACTTCCTTGTTAGTGAGCAACAACTCAATGGTGCTAAACCAGGCGATAAGGTCAGTGGGCGCTTCCACCGCTGGCGGAATTCACAGTCATCTCCGGAAGTAACGATCGCAGAGGTCATCGGCAGGTCCGGCAAGGCTGCCGTTGAGTTTGCTGCGATCCTCAAGGAGTTTCGTCTACCGAGAACATTCCCTGGCGAGGTCGAGCAGGAAGCCGCCTCGTATTCACATCCGGATCCGGCTTTACTTGGCAGCAGACGCGACATCCGAGATATGCGCATCATCACGATCGATCCCGAAGATGCGCGTGACTTCGACGACGCCCTCTCGCTGGTGTATCTCGAGAATGGCAACGTCGAACTCGGCGTACACATCGCAGACGTCTCCCATTATGTCCAAGAGGGATCAGATCTCGACAAAGAAGCACTGCGTCGCGGCAACAGCACGTATCTCGTAGACTGCGTTGTGCCTATGTTGCCTGAGCGCTTAAGTAACGATATCTGCTCGCTCGTTCCTAATCAACCGCGCTGCGCGTATTCTGTGTTCATGGAGTTTTCACCAAGCGGTATTCGAAGATCCTATCGCATCGAAGAAACGCTCATTCAAAGCTGCCGACGCTACAGCTATGATCAGGCGCAAGGTATCATCGAAGGGGGCCAGGGCGACAACGCAGATCTTGTGCTCGAGCTCTATGGTTTGTCACGAAAACTCTTCACACGTCGCATGAAGGCGGGCGGCATCGACTTCGAGACGCAGGAGATCAAGTTTATTCTCGACGAAGAAATGATGCCATCACGTGCAGTCGTGAAAACTCGCACAGATGCAACATCGCTTGTTGAGGAGTGCATGCTGGCTGCAAACCGCACGGTAACAGAACATTTGCACGAACTCAAGAAAACATGGAACATACAAGAGGTACCTCCGTTTGTGTACCGAGTACATGATAAGCCCAGCGCAGATAAAATCTCGAATGCAATCAACGTGATTCGGGCGTTGGGATTCGACGTTCCGAGCGGACAGTTGTCACCGTTGCAGATCAATGCCGTTCTTGAACAGGCAGCAAATCGTCCAGACAAGCCAGTGGTCAATACCTTACTGCTGCGCTCGATGGCCAAAGCCGTATATGCAGAGTACAACATTGGTCATTACGGACTTGGATTTGCTGATTACTCGCACTTCACATCGCCCATCCGACGTTATCCGGACTTAGTCGTGCACAGGTTCTTGAAGGAGTACAGCAAGGGGCTACCAGATCAACGAAGACTCTCCAAGCTTCGCGAGATGGCGAGTCAAGCCAGTGACCACTGCTCACAGACGGAACGTCAATCCGTGGAAGCAGAACGCGCATCAACCAAGCTGGCACAAACCATCCTTGCGCATGAACATCTTGGGTCCGATCACGTGGGCTACGTAACGGGTGTTACACAGTTCGGCGTCTTTATTACTCTGCACGATCTGATGATAGAAGGCTTGCTGCATTTGCGCGACTTTGAGGACGACTATTACATCTTTGACGAACGTCGTATGCGTATCATCGGACGCAATACGAAACGCGTTGTTCGCTATGGCACGCAGTTGCGTGTTCGTATCGTAAAGGCCAACATCGACCGACGGGAGATCGATCTGCGTCTGTCGAAAGACCAAACAGGGATCGAACAGACAGTCGAGCTCGTTGAGCACGAGATCAAGAAGCCACGCAGATCCGGAAGGCGTACACGGGAATCGTAACGTATTCCAAGCTCGCGTTATCAAAAACGAAACACCCCGTTGCACATGCTGCAACGGGGTGTTTGGTTGTAGACAGTTGGATTTGCAGAACCAGCGTTAGTTCGCTGGAGTAGACTGCATCGAAGCCATGCGTGTGATCGCATCACCGTTAAGTCTGCGGGCCGCTACCAAGCGTTTGCTGTAGTAGGTAGACTCGAGTGATGAAATCGTGACGCCATAGCGCGACGATGAGTGTGCGAAGAGATTGTCGCCGAGATACATCCCTACGTGCGAGATGCCGCGACGGGACCGTGTTCTGAAGAACACCAGATCTCCGAACTGAAGATCTGATCGGCGTGATACCGATTCGCCCACAGTGGCCTGTGAAACTGATGTGCGTGGCAACTGAACGCTGAAGGCCGATGAGAAGAGCATTTGTGTGAATGCTGAACAATCGATCCCAGTGCGAGCACTACCACCGAAGTGATAGCGTGTGCCGAGCCAATCCATTACAAGGTCTGCAAGCTTTTCTTTCGGTACTCCACCTGGCGTAATTGCGTCTTCCTTCTCACGTTCGTTCACCATGGACAACCATAGTGTTCTGAACGCTTCCAAGTCTGGTGTTACGTCATCTTCCTGCTCTAACTCGGAGATGATCTCGCCTTCTTCATATGGCTGATCGGCCCCTTGCTGATCGAGAGCAAGTTCACCATCGGATGCAAGAAGCTCCGCGGTATTGATGATTGTGTCGCGGTTTGCAGAATACTGCACACCGGTTAAGCGACATAGTTCTGGACTCTGGGTACTGAGGAGGGCGTAGGCCTGCTTTTTACCAGCAGCACGCGATGCTGTGGTGCAAGCTGTTCTACGAGAGCGCTTTCGGCTGCGCTTGCTCTTCTTTTTGCTCGAGGCCTTCTTTACTGCTGCGGCTGGCTTGGCAGCGCTGGCAGAAAGATCCACGGGCACAATCGAAGAGAACGCGAAGACTGCTGCGATCAAGACACAAAGGAGAGACATGCCTGGCAGTTTTGTCATAACTGTGCCTCCTTGTGATTGAGGTTGAACGATTAGTTACTGGATGCCTTATACACTCGCTCGAGCAACAGGCGATCCGATCCGTCAAGGGTAAGCCCCTTGACCTGTGGGTGCACGACCCGAAGAACAACATGGTAATAGAGAAACACCCAAGGGGCTTCTTCGATCACGATACGTTCCATGGCAGATGCGATATCACGTCGCTCACGTTCTGAACGAGTGGGATCCAAGATGGCATCATACAATGAATCAAGATCCGGACGCGAAATATGCGTCGTATTCGGACCCTTTGGGGCGATTGTTGATGTGATGAACAACGCAAGAAAATTCTCCGGATCTGGATAGTCACCGATCCAACTCGTCCTCCATAATGCGAGCTCACCGGCTCGTACCATGGACAGATGCTGCGGAAAATCTACTTGTCGGAGTTCAACCTTAACGCCGATCTCCTCCCATTGCTCCTGAACCGCCTCGGCGATAGCTGCCGTGCGGGCGCTATTGCCTAGCTGTAAGACGAGCGCTGGAAGCCCCTTTCCATTGGGATACCCTGCCTGTGCAAGAAGCCGGCGCGCCTTCGAAGGATCATATCTGTAGCCAAGAACAGAATCATTAAAGCCCGGCATTGTTGGAGGTAAAACTCCGTGATATGCCGGAATGGCTCTGCCGTTGAGCAGATATGCAACGATGCGGTGCCGATCTATAGCGTAGTTCAACGCCTGACGTAAAGCCTTCGAACGAGCTAGGGGCGATAGACGCCCTGCCGGAAGGGTGGTGTCCATGAGGATACCGTAGTATTCCACGGTGTTGGCTGATGTGCGCAACACACGAAACTGATCATAGGGGGCTTTTAATCGCCCATCGGGTTCAAAGACACTGGGTACAAAAGATTCGTCGACAGAGCTGATAATATCGAACTCACCATTGGTGAATTCAAAGAATTCGCTCTTTGGGTCCCGCACAAACGCTATCCGAACCTTTGATAGGTATGGTAGCCGACGCCCTTGGGCATCGAATTTAAAGTAGTGTGGGTTTCGCCGTAACGTCAACTCTCGATCTGGGATCCAGGTACCGAACATGAACGGGCCCGTACCAACGGGATGTCGTCCATAATCGGCACCATACAGTTCGATCGCTTCCCTCGGAATAATCGAGCCATATGGCATTGTTAGAACAGCCAGAAACGGAGCAAAAGGCTTTGTTAGGCGAATTGATACGACGGAATCATTGATAACACGGATGCCTTGAAGCGAAGGACTCTCTCCACGTCGCGTTGCCTGATGAAACTCATCGGCACCTTGTATCGTGGTTCGAAATGCCCAAAGACCGGTAGACTTCGTGCGTGCATCGAGGATACGCTCAAGGCTGTACTTGACATCCTGGGCTACTACCCTGCGTGCATGCTGTGGTCCAAAACATGAATCCGGATGGAACCATACATCCGTCCGAAGACGAAATGTCCATTCCAATCCAGCATTGTCAACCGTCCACGACCGCGCTATACACGGCACGATGGAAAGGTTTGAATCAAGCTCTACTAGGCCGTTGTACAGATGGGACGATGTCCACAACGCACTGCGGTACGAGGCTTGTGCTGGATCTAAGCTGAGAAGACCATCAGGTTCGTTGTAACTGAAAACTGACGTACTCTCTACTGGTGCTGGCTTGTGGCCAACACACGAAATGCATAAAAAACTGCAGATTGCAAATCCAATTGTCAAAGTACGCCTGGTGCGCAGAGTCATCCATGTTCGGGTGAAAACGGAACTGATCTGGGCTTCCATTACGACAAAACTCGGTCAAACGGCTATAACAGCCAATGAATTGCTGTTCATAATGGGAAAAAAGCGGTAAAGTTTTCCACATCTAAACGTTACGCATATCCCGTAATTTGCTCACGTATGACGAAAGCGATAAGTGCATCTCTGCCCCAGCCCCCTCGCATAGCCTGAGCTTAGGCCTATTGCCATAGACGCGCTCAGTGTGCTGTGGCCAAATGTTCATTACTGCGAGAAACTCATGTTCGAGAAGATCATTTCGTTCTCTATTGGCAACAAAGCCGTTGTTGCAATTGGAGTAGTAGCGCTGATACTATGGGGAGTCTACTCCCTGCAGCAGCTGCCAATCGACGCCGTGCCCGACATTACAAACAATCAGGTGCAGGTGGTCACAGTAACTCCAGCGCTGGCGCCTCAAGAGGTTGAGCGACTCATCACCATGCCGGTTGAGCTGACGATGGCATCCATTCCGGGTATCACCGAAATGCGGTCTATGTCACGCTTTGGACTCTCGGTCGTAACGATCGTGTTCGAAGAAGATGTTGATGTCTACTGGGCACGGGCACAGGTAGACCAGCGACTGATCGAGATACAACGAGATATCCCGCAGGGGGCTGGCACACCGATACTGGCTCCGGTAACAACCGGTCTGGGAGAGATCTATCAGTATACATTGAGAACCAAGCCCGGGTTTGAAGGAAAATACTCGCTTACCGACCTGCGCACCATTCAAGATTGGATCGTACGGCGACGTCTGCTTGGCACTCCCGGCATCGCAGACATCTCCAGCTTCGGTGGCTTTCTAAAGCAGCTCGAGATTGCTCTCGATCCGGTCAAAATGCGCTCTGCAGGAGTGTCTGTTGATGAGATCATAGCAGCTGTTGACCGTAACAATGCAAACGGTGGTGGCGCATACATCGAGCGTCGATCAGATGTGCAGTACATCCGCACTGATGGAGTGGTACGATCGCCCGAGGACGTGTCGAACATCGTGGTCAAGACTTCGGACACCCAGACGCCCCTGCGCATACGAGACGTTGCAACTGTCGGTGAAGGCCATGCCATACGATATGGTGCCATGACACGCGGCAGCTCCAGTGAAGCTGTAGGGGGCATTGTTCTGATGCTCAAGGGAGCAAACTCGAGCCAGGTCATATCAACGGTGAGGGCCTCGATCGAACAGATTCAGAAGACTCTTCCTGAAGGTGTTGTTATTGAACCCTTCCTCGATAGAACTACACTTGTCAACAAGGCCATAACGACGGTTTCCCAGAACCTGATCGAAGGTGCGTTGATCGTGATCTTCGTGCTTGTGCTACTGCTTGGCAACTTGCGCGCAGGCTTTATCGTAGCAAGCGTGATTCCCCTGTCAATGCTCTTTGCCGTCAGTATGATGCGCGTCTTTGGTGTAAGCGGGAATCTTATGTCTCTCGGCGCGCTTGACTTCGGCCTGATTGTTGACGGTGCAGTGATCATCGTAGAGAGTGTGCTTCATGCGCTGCATGCAAAAGACAGTAGCCGCAGCATCAACCAGTCACAACAAACCGTTTTAGGCGCTGCGGTCGGCGTGCGACGTTCAGCTGCATTTGGCGAGCTGATCATTATGATCGTCTACATTCCGATTCTCTCGCTTGTTGGCGTCGAGGGCAAGATGTTTAAGCCGATGGCACAAACTGTGATCTTTGCCGTTGGTGGAGCATTCATCCTAAGCACAACATATGTTCCAATGATGTCTGCACTCTTGCTTAAACAAGGAATCAAGACCTGGACCATTGCCGATACTATCATGGGGCTGATCTTACGCGCCTATGTTCCTGCTCGACGCTTTGCAATACGCAACATGAAGCTTGCACTCTCGGCAACCCTAGCCTTCTTCCTGCTGTCTGTGCTCGTCTTCATGCGCATGGGCGGTGAGTTTCTTCCACAGTTAGACGAGGGAGATTTTGCGATAGAAATGCGTCTCATGACTGGACAAAATCTGTCCGCCTCTATCGCAAGCGCTCAACAAGCTGCAGGTATTCTCAAGACGCAGTTTCCTGAAGTTGTGCGTGTGATCGGCAAGATCGGGACATCAGAGATTCCCCTGGACCCAATGCCTATCGAGTCGGGCGATTTGATCGTTGTGCTCAAGGACAAACAGCAATGGACCTCTGCCGGATCGCGCGAGGAACTTGCCACGAAGATGCAAGACGCCCTCGCAGTTATCCCGGGTGTATCATTCTCGTTCCAACAACCAATCCAAATGCGTTTTAACGAACTCATGACTGGTGCACGGCAGGATGTTGTTGTAAAGGTCTTCGGTGAAGACATGGATTCACTTGAATCAATTGCCCACGAAATCGGTGCGATTGCCTCGCGCGTGCAGGGAGCAGAAGATGTCTATGTCGAACCTGTCAATGGTCTGCCGCAGGTCACGATCAAGGTAGACCGTGAGGCCTGCGCACGCATGGGTGTCGATGTTCAGGATATCAACTCGACAGTCCGTGCTGCATTTGCAGGCGTGGCAGTGGGTCAGATTTATGAGGCCGAGCGACGCTTCGATATTGTCGTGCGGCTTGACAGTGCATATCGTCACGGCACTGATGACGTTTCATCACTGCTTGTGCCGTCGCATTCAGGACAGCAAATTCCAATTCTGCAGGTTGCTGCGGTCGAGATGATCATCGGACCGAATCAGATCCAACGTGAAGATGCCCATCGCAGGATCACCATCGGTTTTAACATACGTGGGCGCGATGTAGAGAGCATCGTTCAGGAACTCGAAAACAAGATCGCGTCAACTGTCAAGTTCCCTTCCGGGTACTACGCAACCTATGGCGGACAGTTCGAGAATCTTGCGGCAGCCAAAGCGCGCCTCGGGGTAGCTGTGCCTGTGGCAATGGCGCTGATCCTGTTTCTGTTGTACTTCACGTTTACAAACGTTTCGCATGCCTTGCTCATTTTCTCTGCTGTGCCCCTTTCGGCTATCGGAGGTGTTGCTGCGCTCTACATTCGTGGCATGCCATTCAGCATTTCTGCAGGTGTTGGCTTTATCGCGTTGTTCGGGGTGGCTGTTTTGAACGGGATTGTTCTTCTCGGTGCATTCCGCACGTTGCAGAAATCAGATCAGAACGTGCTGCGAGTTGTGCTGCGCGGCACGGAGCAACGATTGCGTCCGGTCGTGATGACAGCACTTGTTGCCTCTCTCGGATTTCTTCCCATGGCACTATCAACCGGCGATGGTGCAGAGGTGCAACGTCCACTTGCAACGGTTGTTATCGGTGGCCTGGTCACATCAACTCTGCTTACACTGGTCATCGTTCCACTCCTCTATACGTTACTGGAACGGCGTATCCTGCGACGACAGTTCAGCAAAGCCAGCAGCCTTGCGACGTTTGTCGCATTACTCACGATGTCTGCCTTTGCCAGCGCACAAACTGCGGTTAGCCCCATACCGCTTGATTCTGCCCTTCGCATGGCTCATGCACGAAACGGACGTATTGCGATTGCCAGGTTGGAAACGGAGCAAGCATCACGGCAGGTGACTGCTGTGATGGATGTTCCGCCATTGTCGTTAACCTACATGGCAGGACAGTACAACTCGATCGGCACCGACAACAATCTTTCACTAACGCAAACTGTTCCCTTCCCGACGAAGCTCACGTCTGCCTCAAGTTTAGCGCGTGAAACGCAGAAGGAATCGGCCATGAGACAAGGGGCTATTGAGCGCCAGGTTTCTCACGATGTCAAGCGCGCCTATATCGATGTATGTTCAGCCAAAGAACGCATAGCGATTCTCGAGTCATACTCGCGCAATGCACAAAAGTCCTTACGTGTTGCTGCTGCCCGCGAAGAGACAGGCGAGGGTACAAAGCGCGAACGCATAAGTGCCGAGACTGAGACATCTGATGCTGAGCTAAGATTGATCAATGCTGCGGCAGAGCTGAACAACGCAGAACTCCACCTAGGTGTGCTGTGTGGATTGAAGACTTCGCTCACATCAGTCGACAGCGTCATACCATCAATCGGATCAGCATCCCTATCGAATGAACTACAGGAGAGTCCGCGCCTAAAGATGCTCGAGCAGCAGGTTCGTATTGCTGAGCGCGCATATCAACTGAGCACATCACAGTACTTACCCGACGTTACTTTGGGATACTTCTCTCAAACACTCGTGGGCACACCGCTGCAGGATCCTGGTTCATTTGCCACTGCCAATGATAGGTTTACTGGATTCACGCTTGGCGTGGCACTCCCAATCTGGTTCTTTTCAACGTCTGCCAAAGTAGAGCAGTCTCGACTGGCGCAGCAGATTGCCGAGCAGCAGCTTCAACATGGAAAGAATGTACATTCAGTTGAACAGCAGCAACTGCGCAGTGCGATCGAGCTGGCAAGAAAGTCTGTTGACTTTTATGCACGCAGAGCCCTTGCAGAATCTTCTATGCTTGTTCAGCAACATCAGCGCTCATACGAAGCCGGCGAAGCCACATGGCTGGAGTATCAATCAGCGGTGCAACGGCATCTCAGCGTTCATCTTATGGACATCGACGCGCGCCATCGTCTTGCGTCTCTACTCTTCCAATTCGAACTTCTGTTAGGGATATCACAATGATACGTGCGTCAATTCACCAGCTGGCAATTGCCCTGTGCGTCGTGATTGGTGTTACTTCCTGCTCGTCTGATAACGAACAACCACAAGCCCAGGATCGTGCCGTCATACAAGGAGACACGCTGCGTTTGACATCGAAACAGCAGGCACGAACGAGACTCGAATTCTCGAAAGCACAATACCAGACCGTGCATCGCGGGCTAGCTGCCTACGGTATGGTTCACGTACCGCCGGAGTTCGACTACACCGTCAATGCGCCCTTAGGGGGCTCTGTTATCTCGACCAAGGTACTGCCTGGTGAACGCGTTCGTAAGGGGCAGATACTTGTTACACTTCAACATCAAGACTTCATTACGCTCCAGCAGGACTTCTTAACAACTGCTTCTCAGCTTTCTACCGCAGAGTCAGAGTTACGACGTCAGCAGACACTTGCTCGCGACTCTATCAATGCACGCAAAATGCTCGAGCGCGCGCAGGCAGAGGTGGCAAGTCTGCGTATCCAGCGCAAAGCACTTGCCGAGAAGCTTGCACTAATACACATAAACGCCAATACGCTAACAGAATCGAATCTCTCACGCGTTGCGTCTGTACCATCACCGATCTCTGGTTATGTAACCAATGTTACCATTAACAATGGCATGTATGTTTCACCCAACTCACCGATGATCGAGTTAGCTGACACGGATCACATGCATATCGAACTTTCTGTCTTCGAGAAAGACGTACAAGGGATCGTAGCTGACCAGCCAGTTAGGGTGTGGCTAACAGACGACCCTACACGCGAGCGAATAGGGCATGTGCACTTGGTGGGACGCGAGGTACGTCAGGATAAGACCGTAGCAATACATGCACACTTGAATAGCCCTGATCCATCGCTCATTCCTGGCACAACATTGCGTGCCGTCATCGAAACTGCGCCACATCAGGGCTGGGTTGTGCCCGAGTCTGCCGTTGTTCGCTACAATGGAAAGTTCTATGTCTTTACAGGAACTGCATCCAAACTCGTGCGCCGTGAAGTAGGCGTTTCAGCTCCTCAGCAGGGCCTTGCCGAGATTCTCAGTACTCACGACTGGCTGCCTCAGGAAAACATTCTTACTGTAGGCGCTGCTGCCGCACTTGGGGCGATGGTAAACACAGAAGACTAGCCGCTGCTAGTACCCTGCCTTGATCTCGTCTAGGTCTTCTGCTTCTTTTTTTTTGCGGCAGGAAAGAGTACGTTGTTGAGGATCAGCCTATACCCAGGCGAATTCGGATGGAGTTTAAGATCGGTCGGTGGATCGCCCACGGCGTGGCGATAGTCCTCTGGGTCGTGTCCCCCATACCATGTATACGTGCCACGTCCTACGTTCCCGTGAATGTACCGAACCTGGTCTGTTCCCTCGCGCTCGCCCAGCACCGTTACAGACTTCTTGACGAGATTCTTGTGATACGCAGTTGTCTGACCCAAGAATCCTTTGATCACATTTACATGACACTGCGTAAGCATGGTTGGCACGGGATCATACTTAGCTGAAAAATCGAAGAGCGTGAAGTAATCACTCGATTCCGTTTGCAGGATGGTATTGGCATCCACGTCTATCGTCGAATACTCGTACTGCAGTGGGTTCATGATCAGCTGGAAGTCTTGGAATGCGAACGTGCGCGAATAGTCGAGCTTGCTGTTTGCATTGATGTCTGCCCCATCGCCATCGTAGATCACATCGCAAATGTCGATTCCTGCCGATGCCAGTGCAATGTCATATGTATCCGTTGCGCTGCACATGGCAAACATGAACCCGCCATTGGCAACGAACTCACGAATCCTCTCCACGACTGCCTTCTTCATCTCACTTACCTTGCGGAATCCGAGCTTGCGCGCCGTGTTCTCCAGAAGGGCTACCTGCTGGATGTACCAAGACTCTCCAGCCGAGCTGGCATAGAACTTCCCATACTGACCTGTGAAGTCTTCGTGATGCAGGTGAAGCCAATCATAGTCGGACAGTTTGCCCTTCATCACTTCTTCGTCCCAGAGCTTCTCGTACTTTACTTCCGCGTACTCCATCACAAGGGTAACTGCATCATCCCACGGACGGAATCCCGGAGGGGCGTATACTCCGATCTTTGGTGCCTTCTCCAGCCTGACGACATCCATGTTGGTCTTTTCCGACTGCACCTCTGAATAAATCGAGGCAACTGTTGACCCATCTGCGGCATCAAATGCAACGCCGCGAATGCGACATTCTGATGCTATCTGTTCGGAATAATCCGTAACGAAGGAGCCCCCTCGATAATTGAGCAACCAATCAACGGGCTGGTCCTTTGTGAGGATCCAATACACGATACCATAGGCTTTCAAATGGTTCGTCTGCTCAAGATCCATCGGGATCATGAGCTTCTGTGCATGTAGTGATGATGCCGTAGTGATCATCATCAGAAGTATGGAACGAAGTATTCGCATGGGTCGTTGTGGGTACGAATCTACAACCGACATATTGCGTATCGCTGCTTTCGTTCGAATTTTGTTGTCATGGGATTAGGAATCGCTGTCACGATCATCACGCTCTGGGTTCTGCATCTTGTCTGGACGCTTGGGTATTCTGAGCTCACACTGATGAGCGGGATCCTTCATGCGCTCGTTCAGGGATATCTATCGACGGGGCTCTTCATCACCGCTCACGACGCTATTCACGGCGTCGTCTCGCCATCGCGCAGGGTAAACACGGTCATCGGCAGCATTGCCGCATTCCTGTTTGCAGGGCTGTCGTACTCGCGTCTCTATGTAAACCACCACAAGCACCATGCTCATCCTGCCGACGATACCGGTGATCCAGATTATCATCCATCGAATAACTATGTGATCTGGTTTACAGCGTTTATGTGGCGATACGCCACGATCAGTCAGTTTGTGATCATGGGAGCTGCCTTCAATGTTTTGAAACTTGGATTCGGCGTTTCTGAGCCAAAGCTCTGGGTGTTCTGGATCATCCCCGCGTTTGTTGGTGCATTGCAGCTGTTTACCATCGGAACCTACCTGCCGCACCGCAAGCCCCATTCAGCAGACATGCCCCACAATGCGCGCTCGATGCGACTCAACCACCTGCTAGCCATGTTGTCCTGTTACTTCTTTGGCTATCACACAGAGCACCACTTGTCGCCAGGCACTCCATGGTGGGGACTCTGGCGAGTAAAAGAATCCCGCATTCAATCGGATCTTTCGTAGATTTTCAAAATGTCACTAAACGTTACAGTCACAAATGCCTCCGGTGCGCGATACCGTGGACGCAAGGAGATGATCGCCAGCGTCCAAAAGGCACTGAAAGCACACAAGGTCAAGCATGCTAATGTGGATATCGTGCTCCTGACAGATCGTCGGATACGAACTCTCAACAAGCAGTATCTGCAGCATGACTACGCCACGGATGTGATCACGTTCCCTTTAGAGGATCAGCCTCTGTACGGAGAAATCTACGTCTCTCTCGAGACCGCCCGACGTCAGGCAAACGAATACAACGTCGCGGTCGTCAATGAGTTATGTCGGCTGGCCGTTCACGGAGCCCTGCATTTGTTAGGCTACGACGATGCCGAGCAGGCCGATAGAGAAAACATGCACAAGCTTGAGAACAAATACATCGTAAGCCCCTCCAGCCTATGAACAACACCTACTCTGTTGAACGTGTAATGGACATCATCGCTGACATGATCAGCGAACGCAAATCGGGGACGCCCCTTATGGCCCTCGACACATCTGCACTGGCTGAAAGGGGCTATTCAGACTCTGAGATCGCAGCAGCCCTATCGTGGATCATTGAGCGCGGCGTGCAATCTTCCGACCAAGGTCCCGACGGTTTCAGGATCCTCCATGGAATCGAGCAAAACGTCCTCACGATCGATGCCTGGGGCATGCTCATGACCTATGCCGAACTTGGATTCCTCAGCCCGGATGACATAGAACAGATCCTCGAACGAGCCGTAATGCTCGGCACAGAGCGTTTAGTTGGCATCCCAGAGGTCAAGGCCATCATAGCCGCCTACATGCTCGACGGCTCATTCTACGCCAGCTCCGGCAATCGAAGACTCTTGCTTGGAAGTGATTCGGTACATTGAAATCAATTACTAATCACGAATTACTGATTACGAATTACAAGAAACCGTTGGCAAATGAAGCAACACCCAGTCAGTATCTGGTAACTGGTAACTGGTAATTAGTAATTCGTAATCAGTAGTCAGTCATTGACTTAAGGCCTCGTAGCTCAGTTGGATAGAGCGACGCTTTCCTAAAGCGTGGGTCGGAGGTTCGAATCCTCTCGAGGCCGCCACTAGCCCCCTAAACTAAGCGGGGCTAACCGCATGATTGGCTGGGTTGTCCTTTTACCCCATTGCCCGCGTTCAACTCCTGAACAGCACGTACTGCGACCAAGGTTGGTCGTAACAACCGTATTTATCAACGTGTTATGGAATTGGCAGAAAATCCCTGCAATGGGTTTTCCACCGATGTTCACTACTGTTACTAAAGTAATTTTTCATGTGGATAACTAAAACACATTTACAATTCCGTATTTTATAAACATCTGTGTACAACCGGAATATAAACTTTACTTTTCATGGAGTTAGTGGCATGAGTTCACAGTTTAACAACCTGTTTAAGAGGTTTGGAGCATCCGTATTTGCATTGATTGTTCTTGCAATTGCGGCAGACGCCCAACCTGGGATTCCGCGGCAGATCACGTATCAGGGCATTATATATGATGCGACTGGTATCCCGGTCTGCGATAGCGTCTACAACATCGACTTTATGTTGTATGACGTAATGATGGGTGGCAGTCCGCTTTGGATGGAACGTCAGACAGTCCAGACAAGATCTGGTATGTTCAGCGTAGTCCTTGGGGTGTCCTCTCCATTGAATGTGAACTTCAACCAGCGAATGTGGCTTGGTTTGGCGGTTAACGGGCGTCCAGAGCTTACGCCACGGACATTCCTAACCTCAGTTCCCTATGCCCTCAATGCAGATTGGGCCAACATGGCCGGCATAGCAAACGGCATTGCCGACTCGGTCCGAATCAGGATCAGAGGGGGCATTTCTGCCGTGGCAGGCTCCGATATCGACGTCAGCGGAAGTCTCGACAGCATGAATCTGGTGATCAAGCCGAACACGATTGGTGCTGATGAGCTCGAGGAGATTCATCAAGGCGTGATCGGACCATTTGGCTCTGCAACGCAGTCAGCAGTCATCACTGTGGACCCACAAGGACGCGTAGTACGTGCCAGTCAGGTGCCAATCTCTGGTGTTAGCCCAAGCGGCGCTGCCGGTGGAGACCTTGCTGGAACGTATCCAAACCCGACAATTCGCAACGGTGCTATCACGGCAGACAAAATCCCGGACGGATCGATTACGGGAGCTAAGTTGGCGCCCGGCTCCGTAGCAACGAACACCATTGCAGACGGTGCCGTTACAGCGCCGAAAATCGCCAATGATGCCGTTACAAGTGCTGCCATCAAGGACGGTGATGTAAACACGATCGACCTGGCAGACGATGCGGTAACGAGCCCAAAGATCAAGGATGGCGAAGTAAAGACACCGGACCTTGCCAATGATGCTGTCACGACCCCAAAGGTGGTAGACGGAGCAATCACAAGCGCCAAGATGTCCACGATGACTGCGATCTTCCCATCGACGTACGGTGCCTCATCGAAGGTTCCACAATTCACTGTTGATCAGGCAGGTCGTATCACGAACATTCGTGAAGTTGATGTTACGATTGCTCCTGGTGGACTGATTGCTGGCGGCGACCTCGAAGGGTCATTCCCGAATCCGACGATCGGCACAGGCAAGGTTACATCGACCAAGATCCTCGACGGAACAATTCAAGACATCGACCTTGCTAATGGTGCTGTTACAACACCGAAGCTTGCAGACTTTGCAGTAACGTCGCAAAAGCTGGCTGATGGTGCTGTTACCGCTGCAAAACTTGAGAACAGCGGTGTTGGTGTTGGTACATATGGATCACCTACTCAGGTTGGTCAATTCACGGTGGACTCAAAAGGTCGCATCGTATCAGCACAGAACGTCAACATCGACGGTATGCCCCCTGTTGGTGCTGCGGGCGGCGATCTTGCAGGAACATATCCAAATCCACTTATTGCTCCAGATGCTGTAACGTCTGCGAAAATCCTCAATGGAACAATCGCGACCGTTGACATCGCACCGAACACGATAACAAACGAACTCATTGTTGACAATGCGGTAACCACAACAAAGATCGCAGACGGTAACGTCACGAATCAAAAGCTGGCAGACAACGCCGTATCAACGATCAAGCTCCAGGACGCTTCTGTTACTGGGCCAAAGCTTGCAGACAATGCAATTGGCACACAGAAGCTCGCAGACGGCGCTGTAACATCTGCAAAGCTTGCAGACGGTGCTGTGTCTTCTTCTAAGCTCGCAGACGGCGCAGTAACATCCGACAAGCTTGCAAACACGGCAGTCGGTGCTGGCACCTACGGAAGTGCAACACAGGTCGGACAGTTCACGGTGGATTCAAAGGGCCGTGTAACAGCCGCGCAGAATGTTACGATTACCGGCGTAACGCCAGGCGGACCAGCAGGTGGATCACTCACGGGCACCTACCCAAACCCGACGATCGCCCCGAGCGCTGTGAACTCCATGATGATCGAAGACGGAACTGTATCTGCAGCAGACATCGCAGATAACGCCGTTACAACGACAAAGATCGCCGACGGTAACGTTACAGGCGCAAAACTTGCAGACGGTGCCGTCACAACAGCAAAGATTCAAGATGGAAATGTTACTGGTGCCAAGCTAGCCGATGGCGCAGTTACGACAGCGAAGATCGCAGATGGTGCAGTAACTGCTGCTAAGCTTGCTGACGGGGCTGTAACGGCATCTAAGCTTGCAGACGGCGCTGTAACAGCAGACAAGCTTGCGAACACGGCAGTCGGTGCTGGCACGTACGGCAATGCCACGCAGGTCGGACAGTTCACGGTAGATTCAAAGGGGCGTATTACAGCTGCTCAGAATGTCACAATCTCAGGCGTTGCACCTGGTGGTCCAGCCGGCGGTTCGCTTACCGGCACCTACCCGAACCCAACGATTGCTCCTAGCGCTGTGAACTCCGGGATGATCCTTGATGGTACAGTTGCAACAGTAGATCTTGCTGACAACGCCGTTACAACTGCAAAGGTCGCAGATGGTAGCATCACAACTCCGAAGCTTGCTGACGGAGCAATCACAACAGATAAACTTGCAGATGGTGCAGTAACGACCAACAAGATCGCCGACGGCTCTGTAACAGCAGCAAAGCTTGCGCCGGGCTCTGTTACCGGAGACAAACTTGAGAATTCAGGTGTAACCGTTGGACAGTACGGAACTGCTACTCAGGTTGGTCAGTTCACTGTAGACTCAAAGGGTCGCGTGACACAGGCTGCTAACATTACAATTGCTGGTGTTGCACCGGGTGGTGCCGCCGGTGGCTCGCTTACCGGCACGTATCCTAATCCAACAATTGCTCCAAGCGCCGTGAACACGGGAATGATCCTTGATGGCACAGTTGCAACTGTTGATCTTGCCGACAATGCTGTAACAACAGCCAAGATCGCCGATGCGAATGTTACAAATGTGAAGCTTGCCGACAACGCTGTATCAACAACGAAGATTCAAGACGGTAATGTTACGGGTCCAAAACTCGCTGACAACGCGGTTTCAACACCGAAGATCGTTGATGGTGCGGTAACCACAGCAAAGCTCACTGATGCAGGTGTTACAACTGCAAAGCTTGCTGATGGCGCTATCACAACAGCGAAGATCGCCGACGGCAACGTAACTGCTGCTAAGCTGGCTGACGGTGCTGTAACATCTGACAAGCTTGCAAATACGGCCGTCACAGCCGGAACGTATGGTTCGGCTACACAGGTTGGCCAGTTCACGGTTGATACAAAGGGTCGTGTTGTTGCTGCCCAGAACATCACCATCGCTGGTGTTGCACCAGCTGGTGCTGCTGGTGGTTCGCTTACAGGCAACTACCCTAACCCAACAATCGCACCAGATGCCGTCAACACTTCAATGATTCTTGATGGTACAGTTGCAACCGTAGACCTTGCCGATAACGCCGTTACGACACCGAAGATTGCCGATGGAAATGTTACCAACGTGAAGCTTGCTGATAATGCAGTATCGACACTCAAGATTCAAGATGCTGCTGTAACCGGACCAAAGCTCGCAGATGGCGCAGTAACAACTCCAAAGCTTGCAGACGGTGCTATCACAACAGCTAAGATCTCCGACGGCAACGTAACTGCTGCCAAGCTGGCTGACGGTGCTGTAACATCTGACAAGCTTGCAAATACAGCCGTCACAGCCGGAACGTATGGTTCGGCTACACAGGTTGGCCAGTTCACGGTTGATACAAAGGGTCGTGTTGTTGCTGCTCAGAACATCACCATCGCTGGTGTTGCACCAGCTGGTGCTGCAGGTGGTTCGCTTACAGGCAACTACCCTAACCCAACAATCGCACCAGATGCCGTCAACTCTTCAATGATTCTTGATGGCACGGTCGCAACCATCGATCTTGCTGACAATGCAATCACAACACCGAAGATTGCTGATGGCAATGTCACAAACGTCAAGTTGGCCGATAACGCTGTCTCGACATTGAAGATCCAAGACGGCGCCGTTACAGGTCCAAAGCTGGCAGACGGTGCAGTATCAACGGCGAAGATTCAAGATGCTTCTGTTACCGCAGCCAAGCTCGCAGATGGCGCCGTAACAGCCGACAAGCTCGCAAACACAGCGGTAGTTGCTGGAACATATGGCACTTCAACACAGGTGGGACAGTTCACTGTTGATACGAAGGGTCGTATCACATTTGCACAGAACGTTACCATCTCTGGCGTCACTCCTGGCGGTACTGCTGGTGGCGACCTCAATGGCACCTACCCAAATCCGACTGTAGACGGTCTTCAGGGTCGTGCAGTTTCTGCTGCTGCACCAACGAATAATCAAGTTCTAACATGGGATGCTGCAAACAACAACTGGAAGCCAGCCAACTTGACAGCTACCGCGTCATCAATCGGCGGCATACCCGTAGATCCAGTGCTAACCCCAGATGATGGCGATGCTCTCATTTATGATGCAGCGCAGAACGAGTGGGTTCCAAGCAACCCAACAGCAAACATCAAGCAGTTGATTCTATCTGAGGGTAATGAGATTGATATCGATCTGTTGCGCGGTGCAGGAACGGATATCAACAATATCAACATCAGCGACCACGCGTTCTTCCGCATGACGAATGCAACGCAAGGTTCGGATCTAAATGGCTTCGATAACGGAGTCAATGGTCGTGTGATCATCATCCTCAACACGTCGAGCAAGAACATCACCTTCCAAAATGAGGATGCTGGTTCAGCTGCTGAGAACAGATTGATCCTCGGTGTAGCCAACAAGACAATCGGTATCAATCAGTCGGTAACCTTTATTTACAGCGGGAATCTGCAACGTTGGGTCTTGATGGCCACGACTTAATCAACCCACTCGTAACCATAAAGGAACATCCATGAAATACCTACTCATGATAGCGAGTTTGTCCTGCATAGGGCTTCTGCCGATGCAGGCACAGACCGTCGTTAGTGGTGCCATAACAAGTGGTGCAACCAACGCAACGCAAGCTGGCAGTTATGGTATGCAAGGGGCATTCGGACAACCAATAGTTGGAGAGTCGGGTGTTTCCCCTGTTGTATACTCAGGCATCATGACGCATGCCCAAGGTGTGCAGAAGTACTACGAGTCCACATTGATTGAAGTTGCACATGCTGTAAAACAGATCGGCGACACTTTTGCACTCGACGTGCTTTACAAAGCATCATGTGCATTGTTTCAAAGCAATGTAACCTCGCGCAACTATGAACTGAAGGTAAGCTTCAACCGAACAGTACTTGAGCCGCTTCGTTATGACTCTCTCGTCGATGACGGAGAGCGATACACGATCACGGTCAGTGGCAGTGTTGCAACGAACAGCGGCACTGCTGCGAGGATACTGTTTATGGGGCGTCTTGGCAACGACTCCACAACTGACGTGCGTGTTGAATCATTCCGTTGGATAGATGCACAACGTCAATACGTCCAATCTGTTTCCGGCTCTGTAACGCTTCGCGGTCTATGCAACACGTACGGCTCGACAAGGCTCTTAAAGGGCCCTGCCACCATGGCCGTGCTTATCGCACCAAACCCTGTAACTGGCTCTCAGTTCACGATCCGCTCATTCTCTGAGCGTCCAGCTGTGGGCACGCTTGTTGTAACCGACATCCATGGTAACGTGGTACACACGATGCACAATGTCGAAGCAAGCTCTGCATGGCCAATGACATCCGTCGCACTGCAGATCCTGCCATCAGGGTCTTACACAGTGGCGCTGTATACGGATAACGATGTAGCACGAACCACAATGGTGAAACTGCCATGATACATCGCATCACTATTGTATTGGCCGTTGTGCTGCTTGCTGGTTACACGTTGTCTGCCCAGCAGGTTGTAGTGGACACACTGCACAAGCACACACATGATCATGACAGCTCAATGCACAACCATGGCAATGTAGTAGATCATGATCACCTCCATAATCATGATCATGATCATGATCATGGTCACGACCATGTGCACGACCATGGTGTCGGACACTCCCATGATGAGTTTACGATCGCGGCATTTGGAACTCAGGCATCACACAATGCCTCGTTTAATTCACTACCGCCAGTCGAAAACTGTTGCACCGGATTTACGAACTCGAAGGGATTGGGCTTTGGCATAGAGGTATCTATGACCACGCCGATCTCATCTGACGGCTTTACGATCACTCCACATATCGGCTACCAAAACATGCCCGTTTCGTTTGAGTCATACTCAAAGGAGAAGGCGTTCACTGGTGGAGTGGTATCGGGAGACGCATTGTTTCAGCATACGCTCGATGTTGCATGGTCTGTAGTAACGTTCGGAGCACGCATTGAATATCCGCTCATAGACGGTTTCTACCTTGGTGCAGGTCTTGATGGCAACTTTTTTGCGACGGGATCATTTCATCAAACCGAAACGCTGCTCGAGCCCTCGAATCTTGTCTTTGAGACTGGCACACGGACTCGACTTGACAGGAATGGATACCTGCGCGGTCAGCATGCGATCGTATTCAACGCAACAGGGTCGGCTCGCATTCGACTGGTGGAGAAACGTCCAGGTGCGGTCGGAGTTGATATCTTCGGTCGCTACTCACTTCCCCTGCAGTCGCTCTATTCCACACAAACGTGGAGAGGCCGCTACGGAAATCCGCCGGCCACCTACTTCATCGATTCGTATTCGATCACGATGTTGACTGCAGGACTAGGAATCGTGTTCTAAGTATCATTACAACTTTTGGCACAAGTAAGCGGGACGTCAACTTTTTGACGTCCCGCTTTTTTTGTAGCACAGAAATCAATTGTGGACAATTAGGCCCAGTTATCCACACACACAAGCGAGATGGGGCTACTGTTAATGATATTTTTGCTGTCCACACGTAAACATGCAGACGACAAGGGGTTACACGCCTCGACGGCATGTTCGCTATACACTGGCAAAGTAAAACGTACTCTATAACTCATTGGGGTTTTCATGGCACGGACGATCGTACGCAGCCTTATGTTTCCGATGATCATCGCGATCTGTATGATCGTGATCTCATCTCGCGTCTCTGCACAGCAGGGCATACCAGCGAAGCTCACCTATCAAGGGGTGCTCATCGATACTACCGGAATCCCAGTTTGTG
Source organism: Ignavibacteria bacterium (assembly GCA_046300675.1). Taxonomy (GTDB): domain Bacteria; phylum Bacteroidota; class Ignavibacteria; order Kapaibacteriales; family Kapaibacteriaceae; genus UBA10438. Next base: position 2,659 of record JBKCLO010000070.1, on the reverse strand, counting down.
ATAGCGTTTGGACGGTGGACCTTACACTTTATACAAGCGCATCAGGCGGCACGGGAATCTGGACTGAACGTCACACGGTAAACACCAGTGGTGGTGTCTTCGGAGTAATTCTTGGCGAGAAGAGCCCGCTGAACATTTCCTTCGATCAACATCTTTGGATGGGAACATCGATCAATGGACAGTCTGAACTTGAGCCTCGAGTATTCCTCACATCGGTTCCCTATGCATTAAATGCAGCCAACGCAAAGTCGGCCGAGATTGCCAGCGCTGTTACACCCGAAGTTGCCGACTCTATTCGTAAGTCGATCAACAATCCATCGAATAACATGGGTGATGTGCTGATCAATGCAATCAATGGAACAGGCACAACCACAATCAACGCTGCTCGGGTTCAGGGTGCAGCATCTTCGACCGGCTCTGACATCACTGTGAGTGGTCCACTTAATGCGTTGAATCTCAAAATCAATGACAACACGATCGGTGCAGCGCAACTGCAGGAGATACACCAAGGACCACTTGGTCCTTTCGGATCATCGAACACAAGCACAGTTCTTCGGGTTGACGAACAAGGCCGTGTGACCTTCGCCGAGCAAGTACCAATCATTGGCGTACCACCGGGCGGTACAGCAGGCGGCGAACTCACTGGATTTTACCCGGCTCCAACGATCAGGAATGGCGTAATCACTACGGAAAAGATCGCGCAGGCGGCAGTCACCACGACGCAACTCGCAGACAACAGCGTTGCAACATCTAAACTTATTGACTACAACGTCACAACGCCGAAACTTGCTGAAGGTGCCGTTACTTCTGAAAAGATTTCAGGAAGTGCTGTCACCACCACGAAAATCGCCGACAAAGCAGTCACAGAGCAGAAGCTTGCAGACTTCGCTGTCACAAGTCAGAAGATCGCTCCAAACACAATCACAGCGGCTAACATCAAAGACGGTTCGATCACAAGTGACGAGCTCTCACCGATGCCGCTTACAGCCGGCGTGTATGGATCATCAACACTTGTCCCGCAGATGTACGTTGATCAAGCAGGTCGCATTGTAACAATCCAGAATGTGCCGATGGCTGGCTCGCCCCCTACAGGCCCAGCGGGTGGTGCTCTATCTGGTTCATATCCAAACCCATCGCTAGCTCCAAACTCTGTCGGCACAACAAATCTTCTCGATCGTTCAGTAACCACTCCGAAGCTTGCCGACGGAGCGGTAACGAACGAAAAGCTTGGCAGCCTTGCAGTAACGACAGACAAGATTGCAGATCGTGCTGTTACGTCATCGAAGATTGCTCCGACAGGTGTAACACCAGGACAGTTTGGAAGCTCAACACATTCTGCAGTGATAGCGGTTGATTCGTCTGGACGCGTTCTTACAGCGTATCAGATCCCAATCGCACCAACTGCGCCAAGCGGTCCTGCTGGCGGCGTCCTTGCCGGTACGTACCCAGATCCACAACTTGCCAATGGGGTGGTTACCAGCGCGAACATTGCTGACGGTACTATCCAAGGTGGAGATATTGCCAATGGCGCGATCACATCTGCGAAGCTCTCTACAACTGGTGTTACGGCCTCGACATATGGCAGCGCAACGCAGGTTGGACAATTCACCGTAGATGCTCAAGGACGCGTGACGGCAGCTCAGAACATCACGATCAGCGGAACATCGCCCGGCGGAGCTGCTGGTGGTGTTCTCTCGGGTACATATCCCAACCCATCACTTGGTATCGGAGTTGTTACCTCTGCCAACATTCAGGACCTTACGATCGGCACAAACGACATTGCAGATGGTGCTATTACAGCTGCTAAGCATTATTTGTCTGGCGTGACAGCCGCAACGTATGGATCAAGCATTCAGGTTCCACAGATCACTGTTGATGCGCGCGGTCATGTAACATCAGCAACAAACGTGACGATCTCAGGTGTAACGCCGAGCGGTCCTGCCGGTGGATCACTCACGGGAACGTATCCCAACCCGACGCTTGCCCCAGGAGCAGTAACATCAGCTGCAATTGCCGATGGTGCTGTAACAACAGCTGACCTCGCAGATGCATCAGTTACCTCGGCCAAGCTTGCCAACACAGCAGTGACGGCTGGTTCGTTTGGCTCTACCACACAGGTAGGCGCATTTACTGTCGATGCTCAGGGCCGCCTGACGGCTGCCTCAAATGTTACAATCTCGGGCGTAACACCGGGCGGGTCTGCTGGTGGAGTTCTGTCTGGAACGTATCCCAACCCGACACTTGCTGCAGGTTCTGTAACCTCAAGTAACATTGTCGATGGCACAATCACATCTGCCGACATCGCTGCTGGCGGTGTTTCAACGACTAACCTTGCAGATGGCGCAGTAACAGACGCCAAGCTTTCTGCTACCGGAGTTACTGCAGCAACGTATGGCAGTGCAACGCAAGTAGGACAGTTCACTGTCAATTCACAGGGACGCTTAACATTTGCCGGCAACGTGACCATCACCGGCACAACTCCGGGTGGTTCGGCTGGCGGCGCGCTTACTGGCAGCTATCCAAATCCAACACTTGCTGCCAACTCTGTAAACGCTGGCAACATCACAGACGGCTCGATCGCAACTGCTGACCTTGGCGATGGAATCGTAACCTCAGCAAAGCTTTCCAACACTGGTGTAACGGCAGGACTCTATGGTTC
>JBKCLO010000069.1:0-1256 GCA_046300675.1 Ignavibacteria bacterium | reverse complement strand
AGGCGTGTTTGCCGTTGCTGATCTTCTCCGCAATCCAAGTTCAATGCTGCAGGATGTCGATAGCATTCGTCGCGCCGCAACACTCGTCCTCGGACTGATTCCCGAGAGCTTGATCCTGCTCTCAACGATCACCTTCATCATCGGCACCATACGCATTCGTAAGCTTGGAATTATCGTCCAGCGTCTTGCCGCACTTGAATCATTCTCGCAAGCAACAGATGTATGCTTTGACAAAACAGGAACGCTAACAACAAATGAACTTGAGGTTGATGCGATCATATCTCTGGGTGCAGACTCACTCGAAGTCGTACGGCATGACTTACATGCATTCGCCACAGCACTCACCGACGAGAGTCAGATCATGCGTGCGTTGCGAGCACGATCCCCCTTCACAGAGTCACGAAGTGTTCTGAGACAGACATCATTCTCATCAATAACAAAGTTTAGCGCTCTGCACTTTGACGGTGATGAAGCCACGCTTGTCCTTGGGGCTCCTGAAGTTGTCTGCACTCCAGCACATCCGTTGTGGAAGTCCATGCAGAATACGCTTGCAGCAGCGAACAAGTTGCATCATCGCAGCGTTGTGCTTGCCCGCTCACACGATCATGACAATCCATGTGGCGTGCATACGGAGCCCCTTTGTTGGGTGGTGTTCAACGATACGTTGCGCCATGACGCTCAATCAACCATTGCGATGTTTCATGCGATGAACATCACAACGCACCTCCTCACAGGGGATAAGCAGGACACCGCAGAGGCGGTAGTTGCGCACCTCGGCATACCACCGTCGATGATGTCGATTCATGCCCGATGCACGCCGGAGGACAAGTATGAGATCGTTCATGATCTCTGCTCACGCGGTCACGTGATTATGATCGGCGATGGCATCAATGATATTCCGGCCTTGCGTAGGGCGGACGTTGGTGTAGCCCCTTCGCAAAGCTCTCCGGCAACAAAGCTCGTGGCCGACATTGTCCTTGAGCAAGGGGGCTTTGCAGACTTCCCCACCATGATCGACGAGGGACGCACAGCTGTTCGCACAGTGCTCACTGTGTCGACGATGTTCCTTGTCAAGAACGCTCTGCTCGTGCTGCTCACACTTGGCTCGTGGCTTATGGCAATGCCTTACGTGCTGAGTCCACGAAGGGGCGCACTCCTCAGCATCATCGGCATAGTTGTGCCATCCATCTGCGCATCATTGTGGCCTCAACGCGGAATAGCAACCACACGGTTCTTTGCAGAACTATGGCAAACAA
>JBKCLO010000068.1:0-1752 GCA_046300675.1 Ignavibacteria bacterium | reverse complement strand
TCGCGCTGCACCGGGAGATCGCATCGGAGTGATTGGTCCGAACGGTGCTGGCAAGACTACGCTTCTCAACCTTCTTGCTGGACGCAAGCATTGCGAAAAGGGTCACATCTCTCTCGGAGAGACTGTAACGCTGGGCTTCTTCGAGCAGGAGATCAAAGACCTGCAGGAAAACGAGACCGTGCTCAGCAACGTGCGCGACATCGCAGAGTACATCGACGTCGGTGTTGGACGCGACAGGTACATCAGCGCACGTGAACTCTGCGATCGATTCGGATTTTCGCCCAAGCAGCAGCATGCATTTGTGCATACCCTCTCAGGGGGCGAGCGCCGTCGGCTAGGTCTCCTGCGCATATTGATGTCAAACCCGAACGTCCTCTTCTTGGATGAGCCAACGAACGACTTTGACCTCGTTACCCTGAATGCCCTCGAAGAGTATCTTCAGTCGTTTAAGGGCGTACTGCTCACCGTTTCGCACGACCGCGCATTTCTCGACACCACAGTTACCACGATATGGTCATTCGAAGACGGCGGACGTATCAAGGAGTATCCTGGTAACTATTCGGCCTATCTCGAAGCCGTCGAAGCACGCTCGAAAGCCGCAGACCGCGAAGCCAAGGGCAAACAACAGCAGCCCCCTGCCCAGTCGGCAGCCAAGAAAAAGCTCAATTTCAATGAGCAGCGAGAGTTCACGGAGCTCGAAAAGCGCATACCAGAGCTCGAATCCATGATTTCAATCGTCGAAGGCAAGATGTCGACCAGCGAGGGCTCCTACCAGGACCACCAAACATGGGCCGAGGAGCACGCCAAGCTCACCACCGAACTCGACAACGCCACCCTGCGCTGGCTGGAGCTGAGCGAGCGGGCGTAGAACTTTCGCCGATTATCGGCACGATATATCGTGCCGTTGTTTCTCTAATCCATCTAGAAGTGCGAATTTTGCACCGGCCGCTAGAGCGGCTCATACCTTGTTCACAAACATCCTACCCTATCATGGCCACGCAAGACATAGACATGATCAAAAAGGTTTACGAAAACCTTCCTTCGAAAGTAGCCGGAGCTCGCACGTTGCTGGGTCGTCCACTGACGCTCGCAGAAAAGACGCTGTATGCGCACATGACGGAGTTGCCAGCAGCGCCGCACGCGCGTGGCAATGCATACGTGGACTTCAACCCGGACCGTGTAGCCATGCAGGATGCAACAGCTCAGATGGCTCTTCTGCAGTTCATGTCGGCCGGCATCCCAAAGGTTGCTGTGCCTTCGACCGTGCACTGCGACCACCTGATCCGTGCTGAACACGGCGCAACATCCGACCTTGAGAAGTCGCTCACCGAAAACAAAGAGGTCTTCGAATTCCTTGCCTCTGTCTCCAACAAGTACGGCATCGGCTTCTGGAAGCCAGGCGCTGGTATCATCCACCAAGTTGTGATCGAGAACTACGCCTTCCCGGGCGGCATGATGATCGGTACAGACTCTCACACGCCGAACGCAGGGGGCTTGGGGATGATCGCCATCGGTGTTGGTGGTGCAGACGCTGTGGATGTGATGGCTGGCATGCCATGGGAACTGCAAATGCCGAAGCTGATCGGTGTAAAGCTCACGGGCAAGATGAACGGCTGGACAAGCCCGAAGGACGTAATTCTGAAGCTTGCCGGGATCCTTACGGTAAAGGGTGGAACAGGCGCCATCGTTGAGTACTTCGGTGATGGAACGGCCTCGTTCTCAGCTACAGGTAAGGGCACCATTTGTAACATG
>JBKCLO010000067.1:0-1173 GCA_046300675.1 Ignavibacteria bacterium | reverse complement strand
CTCTGCAGGCCACATGCCCCTTGTCGTCTTACCAGACAGCTCCTTCCAATACTCAATCGCTCTGCGTATATGACGCGCAGCATGTTCAGGTGCTCGATATGCAGGCTCTGGCAAGGGGCTCTCGGGCATACACTCGCGCGCAACGTCGGTGTCGATCACAAGCGGAAGAATCGGATGATGAAACGGCGTAATGCTCGTCTCGAACTGCTCGGAATTGAGGGACGTCATTGTAGGAATCACATCGCGCATTGCATCACGGACGCAGTCAAGGATCATCGCAAGATCTTGAGGCGTGTAATCACGCTGCTTGATGATCAGCCCCCTGATGCGCTCATCCAACTCCCGCGTGATGGGTCCGCACCATGCAACGTGCCACAGCACCATCGCATCGAGTGCATCCTGCCATTGCAGAGAATCACTTCCCTGCTCGGACGCCATGCGTGTGATCTGCTGCAGTCGCGGCAACCCCACAATCATCGTTGGCTGCAGCGTAGCTATCCACTCGCCTACTTCATCACGGTCCGCAGGTGATAGCCCCCTCATAACTCGATTACAAAGAAGCTCTACAACATCCAGCATGCCATCGTTGTACGCTTCGATCTGCGCAAGCATCGACGGCACAAGATTGATCGTATGCTTGACAGGATAGCGCTGCAACAAGCGAGGCAGATCCCGGTAGTCCTTTGCAGCATGCAATCGCACCCACGGCAGCACAAACGTATCACCTACGCGGTAATCCGGTTGGTGCTGGTGCCAGAGAAAACAGATGCGAAGAGGGAGAGGCATTCGTCTAATTACGAATTACTAATGACTAATTACTAATGACTAATTACCAATTACGAATTACGAATGACTAATTACTAATGACTAATTACCAATTACGAATTACAAATGACGAATTACCATTGTGTAGTTACAAAGCCTTACTGCGTAACCCTCCCGATGTTCGCTGTTCGCTGTTCGCTGTTCGCTGTTCGCTGTTCGCTGCTCGCTGTTCGCTGCTCGCTGTTCGCTGCTCGCTGTTCGCTGTTCGCTGTTCGCTGTTCGCTGTTCGCTGTTCGCTGGTCGCTGTTCGCTGTTCGCTGTTCGCTGTTCGCTGTTCGCTGTTCGCTGTTCGCTGTTCGCTGCTCGCTGTTCCCTACCTTTGCGCATGTCTCGCAAGCAGCCTAACAC
>JBKCLO010000066.1:0-4653 GCA_046300675.1 Ignavibacteria bacterium | reverse complement strand
GAGGTCTATACGCAAGCACTTCAACAACCATAACTCTACAGTATCCTCGATGACACCACAGCAGTACCTTGAGCAGAACGCATCGCTCTATGAGCAGCAGCTTACAGAGTTTCTTTCTATTGCAAGTGTAAGTACCGACCCAGCATGTGCGGACGACGTGAAGAACTGCGCCACGTGGCTTGCAGATCATCTTACCGGCATTGGTTTGCCTACGGTAACGATCTATCCTACACCGGGCCACCCGATCGTTTATGCAGAAGACCTCTCAGCAGGACAGAGCGCCCCAACAGTCTTGCTCTATGGTCACTACGACGTACAACCGGTAGACCCGTTGAACTTGTGGACGAACCCTCCCTTCGAGCCGGTGATCCGCGATGGCAAGATCTATGCACGCGGCGCAACTGATGATAAGGGGCAGGTGTTCCTGCACGTGAAAGCCATCGAAGCCATCTATAAAACAGAGGGTAAGCTGCCGATTAACATCAAGCTCCTCATCGAGGGTGAAGAAGAGATCGGCTCGCCAAATCTTGCACCATTTGTGCGCGAGAATGCAGAGCTCCTGAAATGCAATGCGGTGCTTGTGTCAGACACATCAATGTTTGCTCCGGGCGAGCCATCGATCGTCTACAGTCTGCGCGGCCTTGCCTACATGGAGATCAACGTGCAGGGTCCAAACCGCGACCTGCACTCAGGCTCGTATGGTGGCGCCGTGCAAAACCCTCTCAACGCTCTTGCCACGATCATCTCCAAGCTCAAGGACGAGTACGGACACATCAAGGTAGAAGGCTTTTATGACGACGTGCTCGCTCTTACCGAGCAGGAGCGTGCAGACCTTGCAGCACTTGGACACAGCGACGGGCGCCTTAAGCAGGATGTTAACGTTGACACGCTCTTTGGCGAAGACGGCTACAGCTCTATTGAGCGCTTGGGCGCCCGTCCGACGCTTGATGTAAACGGATTTCTAGGGGGCTTTACTGGCGAAGGCGCTAAGACTGTTCTTCCAGCGCGTGCTATGGCGAAAGTGAGCATGCGTCTGGTACCGCATCAGCGTCACGACGATATTGCAAACAAGTTTATCAGCTATGTGAAGTCTATTGCGCCCCCTGGCGTCAGCGTGGAAATCACCGACCTGCACGGGGCAGACCCTGTGCTTGTAAACCGCGACTCGCCGGCGATGTATGCAGCTGTTAAAGCACTCGAAGAGACCTTTGGCACCACGTGCAGATTTACGCGCGAAGGCGGCTCGATCCCGGTTGTGCTGTTGTTCGATCAAGTGCTCGGCGTGCCAACGGTGCTCATGGGCTTTGGACTCAACAACGAGAACGCGCACTCACCGGATGAGCACTTCGACCTGGGCAACTTCCACACGGGAATGAAGGCCGCAGCGCGCTACTATGCGCTTGTTGCCGAAATGGTCCCTGCATGAAGCGTCACACCGCAGAGATCCTGCTTGTCGTTGTAACAGCTCTCTGGGGCGGCACATTTGTGCTGATCAAGGGGGCCATGGATTCTATTGACCCCAGCACATTTGTTGCATTGAGGTTTTTCATTGCGGCCGTATTGAGCATGATGATCTGGCCTGCGGCGCTTCGCGTGATCGATGCAACAACGGCAAAGCGAGGCATCGTGCTTGGCGCGCTCTATGGTGCGGGATTTCTCTTGCAGACGTTTGGGCTTACATCGACGAGCGCATCAACATCGGCCTTTATCACCGGCACGATGGTAGGCTTTGTGCCCATCGTACAGTTTGCACTCTTTCGCACGCGTGTCAAGTCAGCACATGTAGTATCGGTGGTAAGCATTCTTGGTGGACTCTACCTTTTTACGGCACCCGAGCTGCATGGTGTGCAGACGGGTGACGTGCTAACGCTTATCAGCGCCTTTGTGTGGGCACTCTACATGGTGCTTATCGACCGCTGGTCTACAGACCTCAGAGACCAGCCCACAAAACAGAACAGCCTCGTTATCCTCCAGTTCGTTGTCACCTGCGTCATGGCCATCATTGGTACGAGCATTTATGCGGCACCAACAGATGTTGATCTGGTTGTGCGATGGGGTCAGCCCCTTATTATCGCCATCATCTACTGCTCGATCTTTGCATCGATCATCCCCACGTTTGTGCAGACCCGTTTTCAGCAGTACACCCATCCTGTGCGAGCAGGAGTTATCTACGCACTAGAGCCCTTGTTTGCATCGATCATTGCCTTTGCCTTGGCCGAAGAGACCTTTACGTCACGTCAGCTTGTTGGAGGGGGCGTCCTGATCGCTGCAGTAGTTGTTCCGGATATATGGCAGATGTGGAGAGAGCGATGACGAAGAACGAGATCAGAGCCTCGGTATTGGAAAAGCGCAGCTCGATTGCCGAGTATGACCGCGACCTGTGGGACCAGCTCATCTTTGAGCGGGCGCACAAGCACAAGGCATTTCAGTTAGCATCTGTTGTGCACGTGTACAGCTCCATGCCGGAAGAAGTCGAGTCGACGCCCTTCATCGAATACGCCTGGGGCATCGGCAAAGACGTCTACGTGCCCGTATCGGGTCCGAACGGCTTGCTTACGCACTGCCGCATCACATGGCGCACGCAGTGGGGGAGTGGACCCTTTGGCATTCGCGAGCCGATCCCGGATTCACCCGAGAGCATCATCACCGACCACAGCTTCTTTGGTCAGGGGGCGGCCATCATTGTGCCCCTTGTAGCATTCGATCAGACGTGCGCGCGGGTGGGCTATGGCAAAGGGTTTTACGACCGCTTTCTAGCAGAAGCCACAGCAACCAAGATCGGCATAGCCTACGAGCTGCAGCGCGTGCAGCACGTGCCTGGGCAGGAGCACGACATTCCTATGGACGCAATTGCTACACAGGAGCGCTGGTACAAGCCACAGTAACCGTATTTTTGCAGCCATGAGCACGTTTGTAGTCACCACAGAGATCGACGGACAACGTCGGCACATAGAACTCCACCCCGACGGCAGTGCAACGCACGGAACCGAGAGCGTGGAGTTGTATCCAACGAACGACCCTGGCATCTGGGAGTGGATGGACAACGGCACGAGTGTGCCGGTGCACATTCACAGCAACGGTGTTGACAGCGTGACTGTTACCGTGCGTGGATATTCGTATGCGACCAAGGTGCTCTCAGGACGTAACAACGAGCTGATGGAGATCTTGAGTGCATCACCGGTCCAGCAGAACCGAGTAACCAAGATCGCTGCCCCAATGCCTGGTCTGCTTAAGCAGGTGATCGTTGCCGAGGGGGCCAGTGTTCGCAAGGGCGAAACGCTCTTTATTCTTGAAGCCATGAAGATGGAGAACTCCATCAAGACACCAGTTGCCGGAATTGTGCGCAACGTAACACCGCATCAGGGAAGTGCCATCGAGAAAGGCGTCCTGCTGTGTGTTGTAGAACCAACCGTTTAACTTAAACAACGTTATGATCCGCAGTATTCTTGCCCTTGTAGCAATCGTATTGTGCAGCACCCTGCGTGCTGCCGCCTCCGACACAACCCAGCTTAGCATTGTCGTGCTCTCGAAGGAAGCCGACACGCCACTGCGCGGCGTAGAAGTGATCGTGGTGGATGACTCCACCACTGCCTCGCAGATCATGCTTACCGACACCAACGGCAAAGCAACATTCAACGTCATCCGCGGCACACGTCAGGCCGTGTACGTCATGCGCATCGGCATCTTGAACGGGGCAGACAAGGTCTTCACTATCCCCAAGGAAGGCCTCATGGCGGCCATAGCCATATCACTGTCGAAGGAGCAGATCGAGCAGGCAACAGACAACCTGAACAAGCAGATGGCAAGCCAGCGGGAGATAGCGCAGCTCAAGGAGCGCATCAGCGGCAGTATGGCATTTCGCACGGTACGGGGCTTTCTCGATACTGTGCTTGTTGATAAGCCCCTTGCCAGCGAGAGCATCGAGTTTGCCTCGATTGCCAGCGGGAAAAAGGTGACACTTACATCTGATGCCGACGGGTATTTTCTTCTGAAGGGGGCTAGCATAGGCCTCAAGGACGGAGACAAGTTCAGCATGACCAGTCTGCACGTGGACTCTGAGAAGATCCCGTTCCAGGACGGCACAAACATCATGGAGTTCGAGTTTCAGTCCATCAAGACCGACAGCAACTGGAGCGGACAATACAACTACCTAGCCATACCAATTCCCACCAAGCGCTTACCGGTTGGCAACCTCGATCCCAACATCACGGCGATCGCCATCACCGACACGCTCAAGGCAGACCTACAGCTCATTCTAGACTTTGTGCGGCGCAGCAAAAGCACCGTCGAAATCCAGTCCTACACCGACAACACTGGTCCGGAAAAAGATGCAGCAAAGCGCATGGAAGCCAACAAGAAGCGCTCACAGCAGCGTGCGGAATCTGTTGCCACCTACATCATACGTCAGATGGGTGTAGACTCCAAGTACATCAAGGCCATCGGCTACGGCGAAGAATTCCCGATAGCAGACAACTCCACCGAACAAGGCCGCAAGGTTAATCGCAGGGTAGTGGTGACGATCACGAGGTAGCCACGGGCCTCGGCCCGTGGGAAGAGTTGAGAGTGGAGAGTTGAGAGTTGAGAGTGCCGATCGTCTTTCCCGCGGAAGCGGGATGACCTCTTCGCCCTGCCTACCGTTTCATCTGTTTTGAC
>JBKCLO010000065.1:0-1531 GCA_046300675.1 Ignavibacteria bacterium | reverse complement strand
CACTCGAAAAGCACACATCATGAAGAGCCCCATTTCATTTGTCGTAATACTTGTTGCACTGCAAACTCTTGCGTTACAGGCCGAGACGTGGCTTGTTGGCCCCACACGGGAATACAAGGTGCCGAGTGCTGTTGCCACACTCGTCAAGGATGGAGACGTTGTCTCGATCGATCCGGGTGAATATGCCGGCGATGTAGCCGTGTGGCGCGCGCACAAGCTGATCCTGCGCAACAACTCGAACTCGTTGCGGCCAGATGTGATTCTCCGTGCTGATGGCAAGGCCGCCGAACAAAAGGCGATCTGGGTGATCAAGGGTGATAGCAGCGTGGTCTATGGTATCGACTTTCGTGATTGTGTTGTACCCGATAGGAATGGGGCCGGCATTCGCGTAGAAGGCACAAACATCATTGTATCGCATTGTGCGTTTCGCAAGAATCAGGATGGCATCCTGGCCGGTAACAACCTCAAGAGTACCATTCGTGTTGAGTATTCGGAGTTTGAACAGAGTGGCGCAGGCGATGGTCTTTCACATGCGATTTATATCAACCATGTGAAGGAGTTCATCTTCATGTTCAACTATTCGCACGGTACGCTGGTTGGACATGAGTGCAAGTCGCGTGCCCATGCGAACTACATAGCCTACAACCGTATCACGAATGAGAACGGTACGGGCTCGCGTAATCTTGATCTGCCGAATGGGGGTTCGTCGATCGTGATTGGCAACATCTTTCACAAGGGTGCAAATGCTGAGAACGGCAACTTTATTGGATACGGACTCGAAGGCATGAGTGATACAGTAGACAACTCATTGTACCTCTCGCACAACACGTTCGTTAGCGAACGTGGCGCTGCAACACTTGTGCGCCTTGATACCAACACCGTTTCATATAGACTCGTAAACAACGTTATTGCTGGACCAATCGTCCTCATGGTAGGATTTCCGCGCGGACGACAAGAGAATGCGAACTATATCGGTACAATTGACAGTGCTAAGTTCCAAGACCCAACCACCTACAACTACCGTCCACGCGCTGATTCTCCATTCAGGGGGCTTGCAATGGAGTCACGTTCCGTACTGTATTATGTTGGAGGTGTCCCACAAGAACGTCCGCTGAATGCATTACTCCACTACATCCACCCATGCGAAGAACGTCTGCGCCTCGGCACAAATGATGCTGGCGCTTATGAATACGAAAACATCACGGGTGTAACGGAGCATGCAATAGGTGGAACATTGCATCCCAATCCTGCATCGTCGTATGTAAACATCAGTAGTATCGACAAGCCAGTAGCCGTCTATACGCAGCACGGTGTCTGCGTGATGCGAGATGTGGAACAATCAACGATTGATGTCTCGATGTTCCCTGCTGGACTCTACTTTATCGTCAGTGGTTCGCAGGTGCAGAAGCTTGTTATCGAGCGATAGCGTCAGCAGCACACTACGTAAGTACTTATCCGTATCTACCCATCAATGTAACAACATTGCATGTTTATGGTCTTTACGGCCATGGACAGATATCGCTCGTTCGTA
>JBKCLO010000064.1:0-21389 GCA_046300675.1 Ignavibacteria bacterium | reverse complement strand
TGGCCTCTGATACTGCAAAGGCAAACCACGAATAACCACCGGTGCAGGCTGCGACCATGTTGCGCCATCATCATATGAATACTTGACGGCAACTCTATCCCATGTTGGAGTTCCACGTGGTTCTCGAAACCATTGAAACGCACAGACCAGCGTATCTCCACGCCACCTTGTAACCGAAGGCACACCCGCGGAATCTTGGAAAAGCTCTGATGGACTGAACGTTCGTCCATCAGATGATGAGGCAATCCGAAGGGGGCTGTTCCATGGGCCGTTCTGCTGGGCAGATACGGTAAGCGAGACACTCAGTATCATTAGAAGCTGAATAGTACGCATATCAAAATCTGCACCGCAAAGCCAACATGAGATTTCTGCCAGGCGCGGAAATGCCCGATCCGGCACTACGATACTGAAGATCGAAGATATTCTCGATTGATGCCTGAGCCGTTATCCAACGTGAGAGCTCATATGATGCCCGGATATTAGCAATCGTCCATGCTGGCAGACCTACGTCCGTGTAGTGAACACCTTGGGTAAATTCAGATTCTGGTATCATGGACCGCGTCCATGCGGCAGACCAACGAACCTCGCTAACAACCTGAGCGCGATCCAACGGACGCCACATTAGTCGTACTTGGCCAAAAGCCGGTACAATGTGTGTTAGCATTATGCCATTGTTATCACGTCCGGTGGCAACGGAAGCCTGTACATCACAAGTAACGTCTGCAAACGTTGCTTGAAGCGCAATACTTATGCCATCTATCCACCCTGTACCTGCGTTCTGAAGCGAGGTAACAGCACTCATGAGACCGTTATACATGACTGAGTCTGACCCGTTATATATCGCTGGGCGAACTTGCATTACATCCTGAAGCCAGCTATGGTAATACGTTCCTGACAGCACCAGCCATGAAAGGGGCGTCACATCAACACCTACTTCGGCCGTTGTAACAAACATCGGCGCCAACGAAGGATTGGGCACAATCAGAGATCCTGGGTTTGAATCGAAGACCTTACCTATGTCATCGATGTTCGGCGCACGAAAACCACTTGCCATGTTTATGCGAGCAGCAACTTCTGAGTGCGCTTTCCAGACAAAGCCAAGGGAGCCAGTAAGCGCAGAGGGACTTGTCTCTATTGTCCGAAATGGCAGCGAAAAAACCGACGAATCAGTTATTCGAGAATGCAACAAGACAGCCGTTGAACGCAGCCCCGCTGAAACTACAAAGCTTGGTAACAAAGCCCATCGCAATTGCGAATATGCTGCATATGAATCATACGTACTGCCGCCATCTGGATATCTGGTAACTCCTCGTGAAATCTGATTTGATTCGATGTTCACTTTCTGGGCTTCTGACGTTGCATTCTGAAGTGACACCTCGAGTCCATAATAGAGATCGCACTCCTCTGCCTCTTGCAAAAGTCTCGTACGTCCATCAACATTGAGATTCATTAATGAAATGCTCTCTGTCTGATCTCGCCGAACCTCTGATCCAAACAAACGAGAGTGCCTTGATTCCTGATACCACTGGTACGATGCTGTTGCAACAAGGTCCTCAACAACATTCCCAAGATTCGAGCCCCTGATCGACGTGGTGGTCAATAGCCATGTTTGCGGCCCATAATACCATTCGGCATATCGCGGCACTGCTCGGTCCTTTTGACTCTCGTACAGACGGTCATAGCGTGGAATGTTACTTGTGCTCGTGTACATCGTTGAGGCATCAATGATCCATCGATCATCAACCCTGTAGCTGAACTTCTTGAGAATGTTGTATTGGTCGTAGCCGCTATGGCGCTGAACTCGCGGATCCAAACTCACGATCTGTGAATCTTTACCATTGATGCGCTCCGCATACCAGTTGCGAGAGCCAAATGTAGGCGCAGAAATTGGGAATGATCCACCAGAAACGACATCTCCAAATCGTGATGCTGTCATCACGATCGAGCTTGTGAATGATGTCGTTGAAAGGGACACATCAGCGCTGATCGTTCGCTGGGCAGTTGCTGAAGTACCTCTGAGCATAGCAGAGCCAATGACCTGTGTGGCACTGTCCGAGTAACGAGGCGCCTTTGTGTTAAAGACCATAACCCCACCAAGCGCATCAGAACCGTACTGTACGGACCCAGGACCGAACAACACCTCGGCCTCACCAATAGACTCGGCATCGATCATGATCAGGTTCTGCAGGTTCCCGGTACGATAGATGGCATTGTTCACGCGCACACCATCAACCACCAAGAGCACATTGTTTGCACCGAAGCCACGGAGACGCGGACTCCCGCCCCCTGCCTGACTGCGCTGCATGTATACCTCACCGGTGGCTTCGAGTAGGTCGGCAGATGTCCCTGGATTCAGGTTACGAACATCTCGAGGGGTTAGCGATATGATCTGGCGCGAGCTGGTCGATGCGCGTTCCTCCCACCTACTGGCAGAAACGACGATGCGTTCAGTGCTGACATACCGTAATGAGTCTTCTAGAGTCGAGTCGGTTTGGGCTCTCGCGGCAGGTGCGCCGATAATGGCCAATGCCAGCCATGAAAGTGGTTTGAACAAGGCGATATGTACCATTGATATTTAGCAGTTGTCACGACAGCTTGCCGTTACAGAGCACGGAAATTAAGCTATGCAACTGGTAATCTTTGCAGGTATATTTGATGATGCAAACGCTGGTATTCCTCATTATTGCTGTCCTCATTGTGTGTCTCCCAATGAATGCACAGGATACATTTGGTCCACTGGACTGTGTGGAAAAGTTGTTACGAAACGACCCGCAATTACGCATCAGCCGAGTCAACGTGCTACAGCAGGAGGGAAGGCTGCTTCAAACGCAAGCTGCCTTTGATCTTGGTACTTCAGTTAGCAGCCAGTATAGCATTGACTACTCGCCTGTGTTCTCACCATTGGGCATTGTTTTCCCGCAAGTCACAACGTCGCAGTATGGCCTGGGTGCTAACCAGGAACTCGACTTTGGTGTGCGGCTTAATGCAAACATGGGCGTGCAAAGCTCAACAATCATCAGCTCGCGAGCAGATGACAAACGACCTCAGAACCGCGGATTTATGGCTCTGAATATCACTGTGCCGCTATTGAAGAATAGGGGTGCAGCTCTTTCAAAAGCACCACGTGAGCAGGCAACACTTGTTTTGGAGGCAGTTCGTGCAGACGTGTTACAGTCTATCAACACACGAAGCGCTGATGTGCTGACCGCATACGTCGACTATTGGTATGCCCACAGAATGCTCGAAACGGCGCGTGCATCGGAATCAGTAGCAAGTGGAACCTACCAGCTTATCGCGGAATATGTAAAGGCAGACATACGAACGAGGGCAGATCTTCGGGAGGCAGAGCAAACATTACTAACGCGTACAGGAGAGCGCATCAATGCAGAACAATCTGCGGCAACTGCCTATGCACAACTTGTAACTGTTATTGGTGATAGCACTATGCCCGCAGAAGGACTTCCTGCGCCATTACCGCTGCGTGATATCATTCGTGATTCGAATATTGTGCAACAAATCAAACTCGAGAGTATCACGAAACGGGCCTGGGAGCACCGACCTGATATACGAGGCTTTGCCATGAGGCGCGAGGCTGCGCGGCGTGCTATTGCCGGAGCAGAGAGCGATCTGCTGCCCCAACTTGATCTGGGGATTACAGTTGGATCCAACGGATTCAATTTCGATACAACATTTGGCAGATACATATCAGCCTACCGGGATAACGCTACGCCTATGAATTTTAGCGCAACGGTGTCGTGGGCATTACCTGTGCAAAATTCTCAAGCACGTTCTTCTATCCTGATGAATGAAGCAGAGCATGAGCGGCTAACGATTCAGGAACAAGATGTTAGAAGGCAGATACAGCTTAACTGTTCGTTGGCCTTGCAGCGTTTACAGCGGGCATATGCAAGGCAGATGATCAGTGCAAAGTCCGTTAGACTTGCCGAAGAAGTTTATGAAGACGAGCAAGTTCGTGTCAAAGCTGGTAAATCGACTCTGACTCAGCTGCGTGTGCGTCAAGACTATGTTATTGCTGCTCAGCGTGAGCTCTATTCCGTGAGAAGAGACTATGCTCTTGCAGTTGTACAGATACGATTTTTGGCGTCGATGTTTTTCAAAGAGGATGGAGCCACAGTCTCTACCACAGACTCATCGTTATTCGATCTGTCGGAGCTTATCCAATGAGTAAACTCACATTCAGGAAAGCGGCACTCAATGCTCTTTCTTCACCAGAGGCATTGAATCAAGTGCTTGTGGTAACCAAGCCAACGAGCTGGCTCGCGTTAGCAGCTCTTGGGGTGGTTGTTGTTTCCGCATTTATCTGGGGAATCCTCGGATCTGTACCTACCGTCGTAGAAGCGCGTGGCATCCTAGTCCAAGAAGGGGGTGTTACGACGATCGCTGCCATGGGGCAGGGCACATTGTATCGCATTATAGTGGCAGAAGGAGATACTGTTCAAAACGGAGATACGATAGCAATAATCGACGTGCCCGATCTGCGGCTAAAGCTTGAGAACTGTTACGCAGCCGTCCGTGACGCAGACAGTGTATATACAAGCACGCTTAAGTCGGTTTCAATGTCGGGTTCACTACGCTCATCAACCAATGGCAACGTGCGTAACGAACGATCAATTGCACTAAAAGCGGCTCAAGACAAGCTGGCTAACGAAGAAAAGCAATGTGCTGCCATTAAGGATCTGCTAGAGCGAGGTCTAGTGACGAATTCTGAGTATTTCGCAGCTAAAGAGAACCTGCTTCTCGCACAACAGGCCGTTGTGCACGTGCGGACTACAGAGCTTCAGGACAAGACCCAGGACATACAGGCTTCATTCCAGAATGAGCAAGAACTGATTCGTGCAAAGGAACAGTTAGCCACTGCGATTCGTGCTGCCAATGAGATTCAGCTTCAGTACAACATCTCACGTGTAGCAACAGCAAACCACGGAGGCATAGTAACTCAAATAAGTGCACCCATAGGAGCATTGGTAACAGCGGGCACTCCGCTTGTGTCTATTGAACACGACATACGAAGCAGCTTTGTGGGCAATCGTTTAAGTGTCGCAATCTTCGTTCCTCCTGCACAAGGAAAGAAAATTGTCAGAGGCATGCGTGTGCGTGTGGTACCAACTAATGTAGAAGCATCTGAATTCGGATCAATCGAGGCAAACACTGTTTATGTCAGTGATTTTCCACTGGACGCAAATGCAGTCCGAAGGTACATAAACAATGATGCATTGAGTACATACTTCTCTGTTCAGCAGGAGCCCCCTATCGGAGTTATTGCAGAGCTTATCGTAGACAAGAACAACACAAGCGGCTTCAAGTGGACTTCAGGACGAGGACCGAATACTCGAATTACTTCTGGCTCAATATGCACCTGCTCGATCATCGTTAATGATCAGCGTCCTATCGCACTATTGCTACCTTGGTTGAAGAAATTCCTTGGAATCAGCAATGGCTGATGCAGAGGTCAAACATCGATTCCGCTCCAAGAGAGTAAACACGCCTACAGTTTATCAGATGGAGGCAGTGGAGTGCGGTGCTGCATCACTGGCCATGATTCTTGCGTACTATGGAAGGATCGTTCCTCTAGAGATCCTTCGTAGAGAGTGCGGTGTATCGCGTGATGGCTCAAAGGCTCTCAATGTTCTGAAGGCAGCGCGCAAGTATGGACTTGTCGCCAAGGGTTACCAAGTCACGGTAGAGGAACTGTTTGAACGCCAGCTTCCTGCGATCATCTTCTGGAAGTTCAATCACTTTCTCGTGATTGAAGGCGTTTCGAATAAGGGCGTTTATCTCAATGACCCCATGGGTGGCAAGACCATGGTTAGTCACGAGGAGTTTGACGAGGCCTTTACAGGAGTAGTCTTGACGTTTGAAGTTGGTCCCGACTTTACCAAAGGCGGCTCACCTCCGTCGACGATAGATTCATTAACAAAGCGTGTCGGCAAGGTCAAATTCGGGGTGTTGTATACGGTTCTGGCGGGACTCATGCTCGTCGTTCCGGGACTTCTCGCTCCAGTATTCGCGAAAGTATTTGTGGACGATGTTCTCGTGCGCAACCTCAATTCGTGGATTAAGCCGCTTCTCTTCGGCATGGGTGTTACAATAGTCTTCCATGTTCTGCTTTTGTGGATTCAGCAGCGGGTGCTCTTACGATTGGAGACCGCCCTCGCTGTGCAGGAATCCGCAGAGTACATGTGGCACGTGTTGCGCCTTCCGGTTGAGTTTTTTCAACAGAGGTTTGCCGGTGATCTTGCCGAGCGAGTACAGATCAATAACAACGTCGCACAAATGATTGGCGGCAAACTCGCTACAACCTCGTTGAATCTACTTCTCATTGTTGTCTATGCACTGGTCATGATCAGTTATAGTCCGCTGCTGGCAACTATAGCTATCATCATTTCTGCCCTCAGCATCGTAAGTATGCGCGCAGTTAGCCGCAAACTCGGTGCAATCAATGAGAGGCTGCTGCGGGAGCAAGGTAAGCTGCAGGGATTCGCAATGAATGGGCTTCAGATCATTGAGACACTCAAGGCTAGTGGTAACGAAAGCGACTTTTTCTCGCAGTGGGCAGGATATCAGGCAAAGGTTCAAGACTCGCAACGGCGTGTGCAGTTCATTATGCAGGGTCTGATGGTAATACCGCCTATTGTGAATTCGCTCACAACCGCAGTTATCCTCGGATTAGGGGGCTGGCAGGTTATGGATGGCATGATCACAATCGGCACACTCGTTGCAATTCAATCTCTGATGACAAGTTTCCTTGCCCCCATAAACGACGTCATTAATCTGTATGCAGATATTCAAAAGCTGCGTGGAGATATGAATCGATTGGATGACGTTTTGAAATATGAGAAGGATGTGACGACAATAGAGGCCGTAATAAGCGTAGAGAATCCTTCAAAGCTGGATGGGCGAATAGACATCATTGATCTTACCTTTGGCTATTCCCCGCTTGATCCGCCGCTGATAACCAACTTTAATCTCTCTCTCAAACCAGGTGCGCGAGTTGCTCTAGTGGGGAGATCTGGAAGTGGTAAGTCCACTCTATCAAAATTGATATCTGGAATACACACTCCGTGGTCTGGCCAGATCTTGTTCGACGGTAAGCCCCGTAGTGATTGGGCGCGCGATACTCTTGTTTCTTCGGTATCATTTGTTGATCAGGAAATATTTCTCTTTGAGGGCACTATCGAGGACAATCTGACATTATGGAATGACTCGTATTCCAGCGCGCAGATCACACAGGCTGCCAAGGATGCCCAAATTCACGATGTCATTGCATCGCGTCCAGGTGGATATGCAAGCAACGTATCTGAGGCAGGACGTAACTTCTCAGGCGGCCAGGCACAGCGCCTCGAGATTGCCCGCGCACTTGTTCCTAACCCGCGAATCGTTGTACTAGACGAAGCAACCAGTGCGCTCGATCCAGTTACAGAGGCACAAATCAACGAAGCTCTTCAGCGACGTGGTGTTACCACGGTTGTGATTGCCCACCGGCTGAGTACGATTCGAGATTGCGATGAGATCATCGTTCTTGATAAAGGTTTAGTCGTTCAACGTGGGACGCACGACGAGCTCAAGAACATCGAAGGTGTTTACTCCACTATGATTGCATCGGAGTAATGATGTCTACGATGATTGAATGCACAAACACCAACCCTTGGGTTCTCACTTCTGCACGACATCCAGTAAAAGTGGTGTCGGGATCAATGAACATCTACGTTCGGCATCTCCATCCAGATGGGAGTGCAGGGTATCTCACATTTTCTGTTGCAGCAACTCAAGGAATGGTCCTCTTTCCAGTACAAGTGGAGGAACATGCTGACTTCTCCATTATTGCCATAGGCAATAAGGCTACCCAGTTAGAGGAATTGACATGTGAGAAACACCAATGGGACGCTATGGCAAAGCTGCATAGCAGAGGTCTGGCAGATTGGCTTAATGCCGTTTTGATTGCGGCAGAGACCGATGCGATGCAAACCTCACAATACGTACCCATTCGCGCAGATACTTCCAGCATTGTAAGCAACGGAACGTATATAACGGCTCTTCGACAGCCAGCATGGGTTCGCGTTGGTGACGTGACACCACTGTCCTCAATCAACAGTTCGATCAATCTCGAAGTAGTGCCTGTCACGAGCCGCTTCCCCGCTGTAAGCCAAGTTGATGGCATGTTGCAGTGTTTCTCCACAGAGGTTGCGATTGGGCAGTTTGATAGCATACCAATCATTCAGACTGTTCAAGATTTGTGTATAGGTTTCTTTCTTGAGAACCGCGCACGACATACCGCTCAGGACATTCAGTCAATTGAGCGTCGAGTTGTTCTTCGACATGCAACGTCGCAAAGTTCACTGATGCAGTTTGTCGGAATCACCGACAACGATTCTACCAATGACACGATCAATGTCTACACGAATCCCGTTGTCTGGGTAGCCGCGCGAATTGCTAGCGAACTTGCAACGCCATTTAGCCTACCATCTACGTGGAACAGCACTGACGTAGATCTTGTTCAGGATCTCCTTGAGTACTCTCGCATCCGTACTCGATCCGTTGTTCTTTCAGATGCATGGTACGACCGCTCTGGTTACTGCATGGTTGGCTTTTGTGCAGATGGACGCATTGCCGCTCTGATCCCAGATACGTCGCATAGATATGTGGCATACTTTGCTGACGGAACCACAGATGTAGTTTCGAAAGCTAACGCAGGTGACTTCATGTCGAATGCGCTCCAGGTGTATAGGCCATTTCCAGAACGTGATCTTACCGGAAAAGATCTTCTTCGCTTTGGTTTGAAGCCGTTAAAACGAGACCTTGGCTCCGTCCTGTTCACTGGTATCGCTGGCGGACTGCTTGCATTGTTTATGCCAATGATCACGAGTGTTCTCTTTGACACCGTCATTCCCATGACAGAGCGGGGACAGTTATTGCTCATTACGGTTGGAATTGCCCTAGCAGCGATTATAAAAGGGCTGTTTGACCTTACGTTAAACATCGCAGTTCTTCGTATTCAAATGCAGAGCGACGTGTCTCTACAGGCAGCGCTTTGGGATAGGCTGCTGTCTCTTTCTCCAACCTTCTTCCGACGGTATACCGCTGGAGAGCTCGCAACGCGCGCAAACGGATTTGCAGCAATGCAGCAGCTCATCGCCGGAACAACAACAAACTCACTGATAGCCTTCATCTTTGGCTTCTTTCAACTTGGATTCTTGTTCTATCGGTCCTCAACCCTTGCTTGGTATGCACTTCTGATCCTTGCAGTGTCATTGGTCGTACTGGCATTGACAAGCTACTTGCGCTTTACGCGCGTTATGCAGGTGCAAGATGTCTACCAAAAGATCTCCGGTACCATTCTGCAGTTATTCACAGCCATCAGCAAGATTCGCGTTACTGCCAGTGAGAACTTTGCGTTCAAGCTTTGGGCAGACCTCTTTGCACGGCAACGCCGAGCCGAATTCTCCTCAAACAATCTTCGGAACATCTCGACAGTTCTCAATGCTGTTGTACCAGCTATCGCAACAATGACGTTCTATTGGGTGATCAAGGATCTTATCGCTGATCGTAAACCTGTGAACGTTGGCGATCTCTTGGCCTTCACAGGCTCATTTGCCCTATTCTGGGGGTGGATGTCTTCGTTCACCGCTTCGTTCTCCAACATCCTAATGTGTATACCGCTCTACAGGAACGTTAAACCGATATTGGATGAGACACCAGAGATAGATTTCATGCAGCCAGATCCTGGGAAGATTTCTGGTCGCATAGATTTTAACAACGTAACCTTCCGTTATGATCCGGATGGGCCTAGTATCATCGAAGATGTATCACTTAGCATCAACCCAGGGGAATTCGTTGCCTTGGTTGGGCCGTCTGGCTCTGGCAAGAGTACAGCTCTCAGATTACTGCTTGGATTTGAGCAGCCGGAATCAGGCAGCATCTTCATAGATGGTCAGGATCTGCGGGACGTCAATATCCGTCAAGTCCGTCGGCAAATGGGTGTGGTTATGCAGAACGGCAAGGTCCTCAGCGGGGATATCGGCAAGAATATCATCGGCGCTAGCGCCACGCTAACCTATGACGATGCATGGGAAGCCGCACGCGCTGCCGGTTTAGATCAAGATATTCAAGATATGCCTATGGGCATGCACACAGTGATATCAGAAAGGGGTGGAACATTATCTGGAGGCCAACGGCAGCGCCTGCTGATTGCGCGGGCACTGGCTGGAAAGCCTAGCATCGTCCTCATGGATGAGGCTACGTCGGCCCTGGATAATCGAACACAGGAGATCGTTACGACCTCTCTGAGCAAAATGAACGTGACTCGAGTGGTCGTTGCCCATAGGCTGAGCACCATTAAGGATGCCGACAGAATATATGTTATGGACAAGGGGCGCATTGTCGAACAGGGCAATTACACGGATCTGATGACTCAGAATGGACTCTTTGCCGAGTTAGCTCGACGTCAGATAGCGTAAAAATGCCCTAACAACACGGCATTTTCTTTGAGATTATTCGCTCGTGTTGGTATCTTGACACCGTTTTTGTTAGACAGGAATCCCTTCCCACAATTTCATTATCCGGAGGCCATCATGGCAGACTTCAAAATAATCGCCAAGGCAGTAGCCCTTGCAAATACAGATGCAGATTTCAAGGCTGCACTTCTCTCTAATCCAGCTGATGCACTTGCTCAGCATGGCTTTACAGCGCCCGAAGGTATCAACATTCATTTCGTTGACGAAGGTGCGGCTGTCCCTGCGGCAACAAGTACGGATGTCTATCTGCAGCTTGGCAAGCTTGGCAGCACAGCCATGGTCGAACTCGACGAACAGGCACTTGCAAGTGTGGCGGCTGGCGGCACATGCGACAATACAGCAAGCACGGCATTTACCGTCCCTTCATGTGTGTCCTGCTTCAGCAGCAAAGGTTGCCTTTGCTAATTACTAGCTTACATCAACAAGGGCAGCACTTTCACAAGTGTTGTCCTTTGTTGTTTTATTCCAGACGAACTACTTGATTCTGCGCGGAAAGGGAGTTACAACGATGAACTTGATCGAACAAAACCAAGCTATTGCACGCCTTGTCGCAAAGTGCCGAGCAGATTCAGACTACAAGTCATCTCTTATTAACGACACGATGACGGTTTTGCGGGAAAGCGGAGTGTATCTTCCCGAAGGCTTAACGATAGAGTTCATTCCATCTGGGCAAGAAGTGCCGCCCTCTACGTCAGAGGTTGCCTACCTTTCAGTAGATGTGCTCGATAAAGACCCGGAGTTGCTATCGGAAGAAGCACTAAACCAGATCTCTGCTGGAGCGTCGATATTCCAAGAGCCGCGTTCTGTTGCTGGCCCGGTCTGCACGTGCGTAGCAACGAGAGCATAAAGAGGCAGGCCTCAACTGCGTCAGCACCCTCGAAACTGAATTATTGATTAGCAAAGACGCTTTTCGAAACATTTCTGGAGCAAATGAACGTGGATTTGGTTGAACAAGGTCAAGCATTTACACGGATTGTGGCAAAGTGCAGGGTTGACTCTGACTACAAGCAATCACTGATCAACGACCCGGTGGCTGTTTTCCGTGAAGGAGGCATGCACGTTCCTGATGGCTTACGGATCGAGTTTGTTCCATCAGGTCAAGATGTGCCCGCTTCTACACAAGAGGTGGTGTATTTGTCGGTTGAAGTGCTCGAAAGAGATTTCGAACCTTTAACGGAAGAGACGTTGAATACCATCGCTGCGGGTTTAAAGAATGACTGGGATCGGCCCGATTGGAGATATTGCGGGTTCTCTGCGGATGCATCCCTTGCACTCTGTGGTTCCATTATGTGCTAGGCAATGTCCGTAAATACTTTACCATACTCCTGTAGCAGCCATGAACTTGATCGAACACAACCAAGCTATTGCACGTCTCGTCGCAACGTGTCGCGTTGATTCCGACTGTTGAGCACTATTGCCTGTTCCTGAGATATGCCTTACTTTGGCGTGTGATAAATGACGTGGTTAGCCGTCCGCTGCAACAGCTATCGCGATCCAATAGTCTACTTAGCAATCACAACTTTCCTCATCCAACTGGGAGAACACAATGAGTTTGATCGAACAGACCCAAACACTTGCACGTATTGTTGCAAAATGTCGTGTTGACGCAGATTACAAGTCATCGCTCATTAGCGACCCCGTTACTGTGCTACGTGATGGCGGCGTTGATATTCCCGATGGCCTGTCAATAGAATTCGTTCCATCTGGTCAGGATGTGCCTGCTTCTACACAAGAAGTAGCATATGTATCGATTGATGTGCTCGACAGGGATTCAGGTCTTCTCACAGAGGAGGCTCTAAGCCACGTTTCAGCCGGTGCGTGCAAAGCGACAGCTTTGACGGGCGCCACACCAGACGGGGCAGCTTCCGCTGGTTTGAAACTTACATTGGTCGGTAACAGCACCCTCTCCTCTTCAACCAGCATGTGTTACTGAGAGACATCTCGTAGAATCGGTTGACAGGATCACCCATAAGTACTGGAGTCAAAGAGCATGGATTTGATCGAACAAGGTCAAGCACTTACACGTATTCTTGCAAAATGTAGGGTTGACGCAGATTTCAAGTCGTCGCTTATCAGCGACCCAGTATCGGTGCTGCGTGATGGTGGCGTATATGTCCCCGATGGCATAGAAATCGTGTTTGTTCCCTCTGGTCAAGAGGTGCCTGATTCTACACAAGAAATAGTGTATTTTTCAGTTGATGGACTCGAAAGAGATCCCGAACCTTTAACTGAAGAGACACTCAACAATATTGCGGCTGGTGCAAGCAATTATTGTTCGCCGACAGCTAACTCTAGCCCGTGCTCACCATGCTCAGCATGTACATCATGTATAAGCACTCTAAACACTAAAAATTAGCGGTGACATCGAATCCTCTGGTAAAAACGTTTTGCAGCTGGCGTTTCCCACCTGAGTGGCACAGGATTCGCTACTGTATACATTCCAGAAAATCTTGAGAGAATGATCAGATTGGCACCTTCTAGGGTGCCATTTTTTTTCGAGCATTTTTCAGTTGATAAAGTATCATGCTCACATATCCAGAATTCGCCCCACACATCAATGCTACCTTCCTGGCACCAGATATGGTCGTCATTTCTGGCAGTGGCTGGAAAACTCGGCTTACGTCAAACTACTGGGGAGTGCTCTACCAGTCAATAAACGGTACAACTAGCCTCGACGACATCGTGGATCAAGCGCTTGTTGAACGCCCAGACTGGGACGCCACAGACCTGTACACGTTCCTGTTCCAACTAGAGAAACGTGGGTTTATTGTCGAGGCTCAACCACACTACACAGCGCTGGATGTACTTGCAATCGCAGCTTCGCAAAGGCGGTCTGCAAGCAATAGCTCTCAGCTGCCGCCTCTGCGTTTGCATACGGTAGGGCAGGCATCAGGAGAGGTACTTTCAGCAGCACTTGCATTATCCGGTATAGTCATCACCGATAGCGATAGCAATTCCGATACAGCAGCACTCAACGTATACGCAACTGATGATTACTTGCGCCCGGAGCTCGCAGATATCAATCGGCGTCATATCGCAAGTTCTACTCCATGGGTGCTGCTGCAGACGAATGGATTTGAGCCCATGCTTGGTCCGTGGTTTACGCCCGGCAGTGGCGCATGTTGGGAGTGCCTGGCGTCTCGCCAACGCATGAATCGGGATCTTACCGAGTTTCTAGGGTCACAAGTCCCAGAGGGATACCCGTTTCCGGAACGCGTACACATGCCCGGCTCTGAACTTTTCATTGCAGGTACACTAGCAGATCAACTGGCACTGGCGCAGACAAATCAACCAACAGCAATTCACGGCAGTGTGCTCTCATGGAATGCGCTGCGATCAGATAGCACGCATCACTCAGTTGTGCAGAGACCACAGTGTGCAGTATGTGGTACAATCACGCAAGTACACTCACCAGAGTCCCTTGCGTTTGCGTCATCTCCCCGAAAACAAACAAGTGATGCTGGTTATCGGAGCATGACATCAGAACAAGTCTTTGAAAAGTACAAACATCATATCAGCCCCATCTCGGGTGTCGTTACTGGATTGGAGCGTATTACCGACCCCACAGATCCTGTTCAGCATGTCTATGTTTCAGGTCAAAATTTCGCCACCTCGTACCGCAACATTCACCATCTCAAGAGTGGCCTGCGAAGCTCTTCATGTGGCAAGGGAACCACAGACATTCAGGCCAAAGTGAGCGGACTCTGCGAAGCCATTGAACGTTACAGCGGTGTGTTCAGGGGCGATGAACATCGCATTACAACTTCGCTGCGAGAGTTGGCCGATCGTGGCATACATCAAAATGACATCTTGCTGCTGAGCGAAAAGCAGTATCGAGACCGTTCAGAGTGGAACACTCGTGGTCATAAATTCTCACTTGTATGTGAGCCCTTCGATGTTGATGCTCAATACGAATGGTCTCCTGTATGGTCTGTCACTGAGGAACGAACCAAGTGGCTGCCTACTGGTCATCTATACTACAGTTATCCTCCGGTCAACAACGATTTCACATTTCTACCATGCTCAAACGGCGCATCTACTGGTGCCAGCATAGAAGAAGCAACACTGCAGGGATTTCTTGAACTTGTTGAACGCGACGCATTCGCAATTTGGTGGTACCCTCGTACGCGTCAGCCCCGAGTGGATCTCTCCAGCTACGACAATCCTTACGTACGTGCCATGGAGCGCCGCAGCACCGAGCTTGGCCGAGAGCTTTGGGTGATAGATATCACCAGTGATCTCGGCATTCCCGTATTCGTTGCGTTCTCTAGGGATCTCAAGGGGCAACCAGAGAATATCACGTTTGCACCTGGTGCACACTTTGATCCAGAAATTGCGTTGCTGCGTGCCTTGACAGAACTGAATCAAATGCTACCAGGCATTGCACCCGGACCTGACGGTCAGGGGTATGCGTTTGACGACCCGCATTCTGCAGACTGGTGGAAGAATGCAACAGTGGAAAATCAGCCATACATCTATCCAGACGACTCACTACCTATGAGCAAGCGCGAACACTACAGTGTTCCGCAAACATCAGATCTGCTTGAAGATATTGCCATCGCACGGTCACTTGTTGAATCACGCGGAATGGAATTCTTGGTACATAATCAAACTCGTCCGGACATCGGAATGCCCGTAGTAAAGGTGATCGTGCCCGGTCTAAGACACTTCTGGACGCGCTACGCACCAGGACGCTTGTTCGATGTTCCCGTCAACCTGGGTCGTATACAATCACCTATTTCCGAAGAAGGCCTCAATCCGATTGCGCTATTCATATGATGAATGAGTTCATACACCTAAACCTGTATGCAAATCAGGAGAGCACATCGGTGATCAATGCCGATGGTGTAGTGATCGATACATTCAGTCGCCGAATCAAATGCACAACAAGCGATGGCCCGCTCCTCAAGGCATTTGCAGATGCATTTGATCGCACGATGCCTCTTGCAGGGATTGTTGATGAGCTGGCTGAGTATGGAGCTGACCAGCTTCAAAATTTCTATTCTGTGTTGAAGCGCGTGTATCAAGATGCTGCACTTTCTATTGAGTATCACGATGGGGACGTCATCGGTGGCCGATTTGTTCCTATGTCAGCAATGCCATTGATCGTTGATGTTGCTGGTTACAGCGGGAGAATTCAACTCGCACGTTTTGCAGCATTCCATAAGATGGGCACAACACTAGTCCTCGAGGCGCCCATTGCAAATGCCCGGTTTGAATTATACGATCGAAACACCATATCCACCATAACGTCGTGGATGGCTGCCTCATCAAGTAGAGTAGAGAACTCACTTCTGGCGAGATTGCTGATTCTTACCGGCTTGGCCGTTGTTGTTGATGAGTCTGCAGCCTCTGCTCAAAACGAGTTAAACGAACCTGATGGATGGACATCTCATGAGATGTTTTTTCAGTTTAGATCCCGCCATGGATTTCACACAAATCCTTCTGGTGGGTTGTTCTACGGAGCAGGCCGTAGAGATCCCCTCCCAGCGAATAGACCCAGACTAGACTGCGACATACGCATACCACTGCCAGCACCAACACACATCACAAGCGATAGTTTGGAATCAGTTGTTTCACGCAGGGTCTCTACCCGCAAGTTTAGCCAGCAGCAACCCTCCTTAGCACAGCTCGGTGAGCTGTTCTGGCGAACAATGCGGCAAACAGAAGCATTGTCAATGACTGTCAAAGATCAAAGCGGCATTGATCATGTATTTCCACTGAAAAGAAGACCGGTACCCTCGGGTGGAGCAGTACATGAGATCGATGCATACATTCTTGCTAATGTCGGCGGAGAGCTACCCGCAGGCCTCTGGCGGTATGATGATGAGTACCATGAAATGGTGCACGTAGCAGATCTAGGTGAAGACTCCCAAATTGTATCCTACCACGCGCAAAGGTCTGCCGCATTGTCTGAAACTCCCTATATGCTGGTGTTGTTCAGTGCCCGCTTCGACCGGATGATGTGGAAATACACAGCTATGCCATTTGCGGCAATCCTCAAGCATGTTGGTGTGCTCTATGAGATTTTCTATCTCGTGGCAACAGATATGGGGCTTGGAGTTTGCGGGCTTGGCAATGGAGAGTCTCGCGCATTCTCACGAATGATTGGCACGCACCCGGCCGTGGAAACCACAGTCGGCGAAATGCTGATAGGCATACCTATGCATTCCAGTTCATGAATACATCATCCAACATACAAGAAGAGCTTGCTCGATTCCAGGATTTGCTGGTGGCTCATCCGCACGAAAAGCGGTTTGGGGAGAAGTGGATTTCAGATCCTTCATTTCGCGAAGCATTTACCGAGGATCCATTTGGTACTCTCTTAGCGCATGGCATTGTGATTGACGCTCAAGATGTCGAACGGATCATACGAGGTGAGCGTTCCACAACGATTGAGCGCCTAGAATCGATGCGTCTTCAAAAGGAGACATGGACGCACTATTTTTATGGAACTATCTGTGCACCAGATGATACGTCTTGGCTTGCCTGGCGTAAACGCCAGATATCACGCCAGATCTTTGATCTTGGCCCACAACATGCGCTGACGAATATTCACTCTTCACTGGCAATTGAGCTCAACAAAGGATGCAGCGTTGGTTGTTGGTTTTGCGCACTTAGTCCAGAGCGCACATCAACACCGCTCCTCTATGCAGCCGGAGGTAAGGAAAGATTCTCTACACTCGTCCATGCAATGCAGCGGGAGCTCGGTCCGGCAGTGCAGAGCGGCTTCCTGTATTGGGCAACAGAACCTCTTGATAACCCCGACTACGAGCAGTATTGCATAGACTACCACGAGATTACCGGGGTGTTCCCTCCAACAACAACAGCAATACCACACAAGCATCCGAATCGCATACGTAGATTACTACAATTAGGTTTCGAACATAAATCCTGGGTAACAAGATTTAGCGTGCTTTCTGTTAGCCTTATGAACAAGGTGCACAGTATGTTCACACCAGAGGAGCTGGCAATTGCTGAATGTGTGCCGCTTAATCGTGATGCATCATTTGCCTATGGCGTTGCAGGCCGCTACAGGGAGTACCTCAAAGATCATCCCGAAATGCTCGCAGAGCAGCAGCGAAGACTCCAAGAAGCCCCTTTCTATAACGAGATTCGTGAACACCTTAACGAGGATACACACGCTCATGGTTCAATCGCATGCGTAACGGGATTTCTTGTGAACCTTGTTGAGTGTACGATCTCACTCATCGCTCCAACCCACGCTACCGATGAGTACCCTCTGGGATATATTACATTTGCAACCGAGACATTCTCAAGTGATGAAGGAATAGAGAAGGCACTGCAGCGCGTTGTTTCACGTGGACGGGTACTTGAGCTTAACGACTCTGATGGCTGTGCCTTCGTTTCCTATATACGTATTCATCAAGAGCACATGGATCTCGTTTTCGAAGGACGATTTGGAACTCGCGTGCGAGCAGCATCATTAGGCTCTCCAGAAGATGTTGCAACCTTGACAACGATACTGCAGGAAGGAACATCAACGCAGCGTCAGATCCTAGAGAGATTTAAGGACAATGCACCTAGCATTTCTAATGTACTCAAACGTTTGTGGAATATGGGCGTATTGAAAGATCCCATTTCATGATCGATACTTTGCATCATGCAGTGCCACCACATCAGCGATTAGAAGCTTGGTTCACTCAGAAAGAAACTCACCCGGAAACTGTCGCACAGCGGCGCGGTCTCCTGCAAGATGTTCTATTTGGTCCGTGGAGAGCGATCTATAAAGATGATCGTCTCTTCATGGATGGCACAATCGATGCCGAGCACCCAGATTTACCGGCCTGGGTCCGCCATGCTGTTGCTGTAGCATCATGCGAGCCTTTCGAAAATGCTCGAATACTTGGTAACACACCGATGTCGCGCGAGGCATTCTATTTGCTGTCGCCAATAACCAGACATGGCCTCAACCTGCTCAAGGATTACACCATTACTTCTGGACTTGAGATTACAGATGATGCGATGCATGGTATGTTAACCGGACTTGGCCGCAGAATTTTGATGTCGTGTATTGCTGTAGTGGATATCGAGGTAGCAGCGCAATTCGATGTTGCAAAGGCTCTTGCCAGTGCCGACAGTTTCGAATATCAGTTCAACGAAACGACATATCCAGATCTGTATCAACGATATCCAGGGCTGCCATACATCATCGGCAATACTGTTAACCAATGGCATGTGGCCGTTGTAGAGATGCTAACGCGACTTAGTGATGACATGCAGAAGTTACAGGATGAGATGTTTAGCAATCGGCCTGTTCTTCGATTAACAGACGTGTCTATGGATACTGGGGACCTGCACGATTCCGGCAGGTCAGTTGCGTTACTTACGTTTAACGATGGGCTCCGTGTTGCCTATAAACCGAAGGATCTCCGAATAGTCGATCAGGTACAGCGTCTATTTGTAAGCGTCAACACCTTGATGGGCAAGCCTGTGCTCCATACTCGCAAGGTCTTGCTCGGGTCTGGCTATGCATGGGAAGAATTCGTTGAACACGTTGAATGTGCCGATATATCCGAAGTAGAGCTCTACTATAACCGGTATGGTGCGATGATTCGGATGTATGAGCTGCTCCAAGCGCGCGATCTCTGGTTAGACAATGTTGTTGCACATGGTCCCTGGCCCGTTGTGATAGATCTCGAAATGGTGTTGCAGCCATGGATTGCACCTTCACTCGCTCGCAATGAGGCCGAGTTTGTTGCACAGGAGATCATCGAAGAGACAGCGATGCCTATTGGCCTAGTGGCAATGCACTTTCCAATAGGACCAGACCAGCCCCCTGAAGACATGGGCGGATTAACGACAAATCGTCCGCTTCGCACACCATTTTTCAAGCCCGAGGTTGTACGCACCGTAGACAGTTCGGACCAGACAGTCTACATTACAAACAGCATATACACCCCTACGGTCAATGGAGAAGCAGTTGATTCGCGATTGTGGTATGATGCTGTAGTTGCCGGATATAAGGAATTCGACGCCTTGCTTGACGAACGGGTAATGACCGAGATTCATACCTGGGCAAAGCAGCTCGATCCCAAGCTACCTGTACGTGCCATATACCGTGATACGTGGACGTACCAGCAGGCATTGAATGCATCATGCAGCGCACGTAATCTTACGTCTGTGTATCGCAGAGAAGCATTCTTAGCCCGATTCCCCGCAAGTCGACAGAGTTTGTATGAATACGGCTCTGTGAACTCAAATGCATCATTTTCAGAACTTGAGCAATTGAGACGTCAGGACATACCGTATTTCATCAACTACATCAGTGATGGAAATCTACGCGAGGGAAATGGTAAGGATCTTGGCCAGCTTTACCATGGCAGTGCGCTCGGTCGTCTTCAAAAGCGCTGCGATATTCCGGTTTCTGCAAGCATTCGTATTGCTGCATTATCAGGGGCACTTGAGACATGTCATGGCGGCAGGGCAATAGAGACGAAGGTGTTTCTCGGGTCTGAGCAGCCCCGGCTAAAGGCGATATCCGACATTGCACAGATGTTGATCTCCTGGTCCATCTGTGTTGATAAACACTATTCCTGGCTAACGTACACAGCGCATCCAGCTGTTGATTTCGTCATACTTGAATCTGTACGCCCCTGCTATTCTGGATTACTCAAGATGGCGATCGCTCTGCAAAAGGCTTATTTGTGCACTGGCTGGAGTACGCTTTCTCCTGCCATCAGATCGCTGCATGACCAGGCAGAAGTGGCCCGAAAAGAGATCATTGCGGCAATCGACAATGGTATGGGTCAATCATGGCATTATGAAGAAGCCTCAGGATTGCCTGGCTTAGATAAGGGGCTCGCAGAGCTTACGCTACTGATGAATCAGCCCACTCAGAATGTAGAACAACATACCGACATGTTCGAGACTGTGCTGTTATCGACAACACGCATCCCACCTCGACTGTGGCTCTTGGGCGACAATGGGGTATGTGCTCTTCTTGATTCTCTGGCAACAATCGAACTAGCTACCGCGAACGCATCTTGAGAAGATGTTTAACATTCTTCAACGGAATCGATACTCGTATCTCTCCCATCACGTAGGGTGCGCATTCGTAGGGGTTGTAGATGAGCGTGACTGTGTCATTCGAGAGGAGAACATTCTCGCTCAATCCAAACCCCTGTTCAAACCAGTATCCTGCCTTTGTAAACGAGCGTTTTCCAGGGATCTTTCGTGCTTTACGAAAGGCAGCCTCAGCTACCTTTTTAAATCCAGCAAGGTCAGTTACAATATCCTTCGCAAACGCAAGCTGTTTGCCCGTAGTCTTTGAGAATAGTGCAATCGTGATGAACGAGTTACCGTGGGCACCACCGGCGAACTCGTACCGGTACCGTACAACCTGCACCAGGTCGGTTTGTTTGCCTAGGAGCAATACTTGATCATCGATCATTGTTGAGTCAATCAACACCCAAGGCGCTTCATTGACATCCGATGTCGATGTTATGTAATCGCTGTAGCGCTTAGCCAGATCATGCAATGCGTTGGTAAAGAACTGTTCCGAAAGGTTCTGCGAAGCAATAGGTGATTCTTCATCACCAAGGCGAAATGGTACAGCAACAGAGATCGCTTCGTTGATCTTCCGTTGATACAGCGGCATGCCAGTATAGGAAGGATAGTAGGCATATGCGATGCGTGAATCTTGCTTTAGCGCCGCATTCTGAATTGTCCGCCGAACGTTTCCAGTTGTGATGGTGACTGTGTCGCCGTTTGACATCATCATGCATGTCAACAATGTTGTAAGCAGTATGTGCATCATCGTGTTTCTCCAATGCGATGTACAGCAATTGATTCGCGCTGTGGATAAAGGTACTTTGTTAGATGCACCATCAGGCC
>JBKCLO010000063.1:0-2716 GCA_046300675.1 Ignavibacteria bacterium | reverse complement strand
TGGCCTCTGATACTGCAAAGGCAAACCACGAATAACCACCGGTGCAGGCTGCGACCATGTTGCGCCATCATCATATGAATACTTGACGGCAACTCTATCCCATGTTGGAGTTCCACGTGGTTCTCGAAACCATTGAAACGCGCAGACCAGCGTATCTCCACGCCACCTTGTAACCGAAGGCACACCCGCGGAATCTTGGAAAAGCTCTGAAGGAGTATATGTTCGACCATCGGCCGACCATGCCATCCGCAGGGGGCTATTCCAGGGTCCATTTTGCTGGGCCATCAGCAGCACCTGCAGAGAAAGGAAAACAATGGTCAGTAGAATACTCTTCATGCGAACCCCATATTGATTAAGCGAAACTTACACATGAGTAATCGGAGTCAGATGCGTTTGATAACTCAATTCCTCGTAGCCATACTGGTTGCCCTTGTCATAACGCCGCAGACCTCATTGGGTCATGCCGGCGGACATGGAAAGGGCAAGTTGCACTCATGGCAATTCCGTGACGGGAAACACCTGCATGGATCATTGCACAGCTTCCGCAATGAATCGGTGGTCATCGAAGACCGCCGCGGTAAACTCCATGTGGTTCCGATGACAACCCTCTCGGATAACGACCATGCATATGTCGACGCGCGCTTTCTTGCCATCGAGAATCTGCACCCGGCACCGATGCCGCAGAGTGCGCCAGTTGTTAGGACTGAGCCTCTACCAACAGAACAGCCCTCGCCATACCTGTACATGACACTAGCAGCTGCGCTTCTGGGAATGTCTGCAGCGTATGTGATGGATCCGCGTCGGCGGCGAGCCTTGGGGTACTCAATGGCTGTTATCATAACTGTTGGTTCCCTTGTTTCGGTCCCCACATCCTATGCCTTTATGCGTAACGTTCTTGCGGGAACGACTCCAGAACGCATCGACAGCAGCTTTGTGCCATTCAAGCCCCTTGTCAAGACACGTTGGGACAACACCTACTTCTATGTTGAGTGCAACGGCATGCCCTCTGAAATGCCCGCTATGAAGGGCATCACGGCTTGGCAGCAACAAGTACCGATTCCACAGCCGTACTTCGGCAACAATGCCTGGGCGATTCCACTCAATCCTGTGGTGGCCACGGTTCCGGTATCGCCGGATACGGCACTTCACACAGGGGCCATTGCTATTGGTGTAAATGGCGTGCCGGTGTTTAATCCCGAGAATAATCGCGGTGAGTTCTCACAGGACATTGGAGAGCTTGATGCCTTTGGTGGCCACTGTGGTCGTGCCGATGACTACCACTACCACATCGCACCTACACACCTGGCAAAGGTGCTGGGTCCGAGTCTCCCCATTGCATGGGGCTTAGACGGATACCCACTCTTCGGTTATACCGAACCCGATGGCTCACCAGTGATGGCACTTGATAAGTATCTCGGTCACGAATGGCATGGAGATTATCACTATCACGCCATTGCCACAAAACCTTACCTGATGGCGATTGTACGTGGCAAGATTACGATTCAGAACGACCAGATCATGCCGCAACCACGCGCCAGTTCCGTGCGTCCGTCTCTGCAGGCGTTAAGAGGGGCAACCATCACAGACCTGCGTAAGTGCGATACATCTCACTATGCACTGAAGTACTCGCTCAACGGAAAAGTGCATTGGGTGAACTACCGTTGGGACAGCACAAAGAAGTTTACGTACATCTTTCTCAAATCGGATACGGTACGCCGTACTGAGATTTTTCAGCGAAAGTAACCGCCATGAAGTACACCCAACTTGCTCTTGCTGCAGTGCTTATGGCGTTGACATTCTCCATTACAGCGTTTGCACAGAAACCCTACACGCAGACAATGAAGCGTCTACCAGGTGTTATTCCATCTGCCTTCATTATCGAAAACGTCACCGGACTCGATACAGCTACAACATTAATGTGGCAGCTTACCGACGGTGGAGAGATGACGTGGGAGAATGCCCAGAAGTATGCCGATTCGCTAACTCTTGGTGGTTACTCAGATTGGCGCCTACCAACAGGTCATGAGCTTTTCAGTATTCATGATCTCACACGTAAAAATCCACCGTTACCGGCATCTTTCACCTCAACCGGTGCCGAGTATTGGTGGTCCGCTGAGACGTTAGTTGGCGACAACGCTCGTGTATGGTGCACAAATACTGGTGGGGGTATAGGGCCGCATCCAAAGTCGGAGACTATTGGTGCAGGAGGCACAAAGAAGTTTCATGTACGAGCGGTTCGCGCTACGCAGGCAGCTGTGCAGCTCCCAACGCATTTTACTGACCTAGGCAACGACATCGTTAAGGACAATGCTACGGGTCTCATGTGGCAGCAGTACTGCCATGATACACCCATCACGCTTGACAAGGCTCTTTCAATTGCTGATACGCTTGCACTCGGCGGCTTTAGTGACTGGCGGGTTCCCAACATCAAGGAGCTTCACTCTCTTAGGGAAGTTGTTGAGCGAGACCCCTGTGTTGATCTCATGTACTTCCCCTGCATCATGAGTGGCAAGTCTGTGTGGTCTTCCACAACTCTATCGGCTAAGACACCAGACCAGGCATGGATGATACAACCTGAGTTGGGCATCGTTACCTACGCACCTAAGACCAACCTTCTCAAGCTTGTATGCGTGCGCGGTGGCACTCCAGATGTAACGGGTGTTACAGAAGAGGAAGCGCCTGTCACACATGCTGTCTTCTATCCTAATCCAACAAC
>JBKCLO010000062.1:0-1492 GCA_046300675.1 Ignavibacteria bacterium | reverse complement strand
CCTCGTACCTAGTACCCCGTACCTAGTACCCCGTACCTAGTACCCCGTACCTAGTACCCCGTACCTAGTACCCCGTACCTAGTACCCCGTACCTAGTACCTAGTCGTCTTCATCAACGTTCATCCCAAAGTCTCCGCATCTCAAGGAGTCGATAAGTGACTATGCCATTATCCTTGAAACTGAACTTCAGTAACGGGTGATTCCGCACGAAGTCTCGTCCACTTCTCTGGCGCAGATCATCTGTAAGAAGCCTGCTGATGATGTCATTGAGCTCGTGCAGCTCATCACTCGGCATCTGGCCTATGATGGCCTGCATCTGGGCTAGTTCTTCCTCAGAATAATCATCGTCGATATGACCGAACACATAGACCGGGCAATCTCCTGGCTCCAGCCCTTCTTGCGCGAGATGTCGTTCCTCCGGGCTAGGTCCGTCGATGTAGTCAATCCTTATGCGGTCTTCATGCACGAATGATTGCGATTTATGTGTCTCATTCCATGCAGGTTTCAGCATGTCAATCAAGGTGCGTTCTACGCCGCTGACATTGATCCAGACACTCTCTGCCCCATCGTCAGTCTTGATACTCTCCCGGAGCGCATCTTCGGTGATAACATACACCTCAACGATCTTGCCTGCCAGTAAGCTATCGGCGATTGCTTTACGCTTGTGATGGTAGATCATGTTGAGGTTTGAGTACAGCCATCGCTTGCTAAAGGACGTCTCATACTTACCGAAATAGACAGGATCGTTGTCGATTGTGATCATATACACACCACGCTCGGGACGATTCAGATTCTCGCTGTGCTGGAGATACCGGACAACTACTCCATGAACGTCAAGTTCTTCATCAACATGGGTGGCCGTAAGCCCATGCTGAAACTCCAGCATGGTATGTCCGATAACGAGGGTGATATTCTGCGCTGATGTATTCATGGTTGGCCCCTTTCTTTTGCTATGCACGTGTATAGAATGTACTCTCTGCAAACGACCGACGTGCAATGATAGGGGGCTTGGCGACGTATTGTGACGGATTGTAGAACTATAGCTTTATACTAGCATACAAGTAGCGAGAATCCGTAGTACACTCTAATTATCATGGCCCTTCGGACAACAGCCATTTTTTCAATGGTAGGAACAGGTCTGCGTTAATCACATCTGATGAGTTATGCATGCCACTTCCTCTACGCAGTATTCTTAAAGAATCGAGAACATTGAAGTCAAACCCAATCATGTGACGAGAGATCGACTGATTGTCAACTACAAGGGGGGAAGATCATGGGCATACACGGTTGGATGATCAACTATTTCCGCAAACAACGCTATATGCTTCTGCTAGGAATTTGTCGTTTAATGTATCAATCACCACAAGTGACTTTCTCGCTCTCGTAATGGCCGTATAGATTAGCTCTTGATTGAGATCGTGGCTGTTATCATGAATGTAGATTACGTTGTCTACTTGTTGGCCCTTAAGGCTGTGCACCGTACAGACAATGT
>JBKCLO010000061.1:0-6457 GCA_046300675.1 Ignavibacteria bacterium | reverse complement strand
GTGATCAATGGTCAGGATGTATCTGTTGGCAACGTCAAAGACATGTCGTGGACATTTGCCCAGATCATTGAGCGCGCCAGCTATGGCGTTACGCTCTATCCTGGCGATGTTATCGGTAGCGGCACATGCGGCACAGGGTGTTTCCTTGAGCTCAACGGCAGCAAGGTCTATGATCCAGCATGGTGGCTCAAGCCCGGAGATGTTGTAACGTGCTCCATTGATAGACTTGGCGATCTGACGAATACGATTGTGTTGGATAAGTAGCGAGTAGCGAGTAGCGAGTAGCGAGTAGCGAGTAGCCGTTAGTCATTACGGTTCGTAACCTTGTGGATAGAAATCGCTCTATGGCACAGAGGTGTTAACCAGTCTGGTAGGAGGTGTATGTGCGTTTGCTATCGTTATGGATCATTGTTTTCTGTAGTGTAAGTTCATCGGGATTGCATGCACAACAGCCGGAGTGGCTGTTTAAGAACCACAAGTACCACCGGTTGAAGACGGGGTCTTCGTTTATCAGTGTTGACAATACGAGATCTACGTTGCTCTTTGATGGCGGACCCTACGACACGTACGCCACGAGCGATGGAGGCAAATCATGGCGGACCATCTTCGATACAAAGATGTTCTTCATCGATGTAGCCAGTAACTGGACAATCGACCGATCTGGACGCTGGTACTACAACGGCCGGCTCTATTTGAAGCTTCCGGTAAATCTTGTATCCGATGATGCGGGAGCTACGTTGAGGTTTCTCGTCAGAGACACCGCAGAGCTTGGCTTCTATGGCAGATGGGAGGTCGATCCATACCACATCCCACCAAACTCTGTTGCATTTGATATGACCACGAGGGACGAACCGCACAGGGGAGTATATCTCTCATGTGATGGTGGCATTTCTCCATGGGTAAAATCCCCTGGTCCTAGCCGAGGCAACACTCTCTATGCTAGCTCAATGCACATGAAGCCAATCCGCGCTGGCGTGTTTGGTCTAGCTGATTCACTCTGGAACACCGTAGAAGTTGATGCCTGCACCGGTATCAAGACTGCAACAACGATCGATGCTCGATCAAGGTGGGTTCAGTTGTCCAATGGCACGATCATCAGGCTAACGTTGCAGAAGAATGCGATCGGTATACGCAGACCTGGTAGCACAGAGTTTACATACGATACAGTTGCAACTGTTACAGGAGACACCACACGCTATCGTATCGCTACGACGTATCTCGATCTTGTGAACGACACCATGGCGGTGATCTTTGGCCGCAAAGGCGAAGTGTGGACCGTTGGCCTTGATGCAACGCTTCGCCCTGTGTTCGTTCCAAAGCAGTACTCAACATTTCAGACCATCACTGGGGCTGGTGCGTTTGGCGATCTCTTCATCACGAAAACGTATGTCCCAGAGGGGAATCTACCCGAGGGAACGATCTACACCGTCATCAACGTAAAAACAGGCAAGGTTTCCATTCATCGTCGGCCAGTTGCAAAGGAGCAATTAGGCTTCATCAATACCTTCGACAAATACCAACTGGTGCCGTATTCGGATAGTGTTTGGTTTGCAGGTTACTACTCTGGAGAGCTGCTTACTACGACCAATGCAGGACAAACGTGGCGCCTAGTATCGAACATCGTTCCCGATCCGCAATGGGGCTCGCGTTCCATTGGAATAGACAGGCTATATCCGCGGGGCGATGGTACAATGGCATTGCTTACAGAACACGGCCGTGTGATGACGCAGGACAAGGAGAGCAAGGCGTGGGATATTGTTATCCCTGGCCCCTTTCAACATAAGATTCGGATGCCCGAGAACTATACCAGCGGTCTCACGTACACGAGGTGGACATTTGCGGAGGACTTTAATGGACTGTACAGAAACAGGTATGGTCCATCGCAGCTGTACTTCCCTCATCCTGATACAGTCTGGGTTACTGGAGATGTCGTGACGCGATATCTGGCTAATGGTGCGTTCATTGATACGGTGCTCCCGCGCAGGTCGCGCTTTATCAAGCGACTGTCAGATGAGGTAACCGTCTGTGCAATGGATTCGATGTACTTCTCGTTTAACAACGGCCGTGAGTGGGTGTATGTTGGCAAGTCCATGCCGGTAGTCATGAGAGACACGATTGCAACCACAGCATCGCTTGGCGATATCATCATGGCCAACAATGGTACGATCGTTGCCGGCTTGCGCGGGATGCGTATCTATGACGATGAATACTCGGTCTCACTGCGAGACACTATCCCAGGTGGCGTTGTTAGCAGCACCGACGGCGGAAACACATGGAAGAGGGTAACGTCGTCCATCGATACATCGCTCTACGTTTCATCACTACATAAAACCTCGAAAGGCACATTGCTGTGCCTGGCTTCGGAGCTACGGATCGATCCGTGGTATCTGGACAGCTTTACCGGTGAGATCATGCGCTACAAGGATTTTCCTGAGAAGTGCTATCAACTTGATCAGTCGTTCATCTATCGCTCAACAGATGACGGGGCTACGTGGACGCGTACATTCATCTTCCCTGACCGCGGTTTGCTTCCAAAGACCGACATACGTTTCATAGACATGCCAGATGGACGCACCATGGCTCTGCACCCAACGTTTGGTGTAGCCATTACTGCCGACGACGGTGTTCGTTGGAGTGTTGGCGATCCGCTCAACATTGGCAATCCAGAGATCAACGACGTTGCGTTTACGAGCGATGGTTACGCACACTTTGCCACCTCAGATGGTTATGCGCGCCTGAAGGTCGAAGACATCGTGAGCGTCCGCCAAATAGAAGCTGGCGACGCAGAATCAGATCTACGGGTTCATGTAACAGCCGATGGCTTAGTGCAGGCATCGTCGATGCGCACAATCTCTTCGCTGGCGATATACACAACAGATGGACGTCAGCTAGATGCAGTTCGCGGTCAAGCAACAAACCTTGCTGTAGACGTCTCCCGGGCACCAAGGGGCGTGTACCTCGCGGTGGCAATGGTCGACGGAACACCAGTTACCAGAACCGTGATACGGTAGGGGAGTTAGGAGTATCGTTAGCCCCTTATCGGAGCTTGAATACTCGAACCATACCGGGTCCTTCGCCAGGAGTATTCTGGTCCCTCCCCGAGATGCCTACAAGGCGCGAACCATCTGCACTAAATGAGAAGATGGTGGGGTAGATCTGACTGGATGCCGATGTCCACGGAAGTACTCTCAATAGCTGCTGCGTACGCATTGCCGAAAGTGTTGGAGCAGCCCCCTGGACGTTTTGGCGCGACACGTATTGATCGTCTGCATGTGAAATGGCGAGTATCTCACCTGATGTCTGCAGACGTGATACAACCGTACCGGTAACCAGATCTACCAGCGTAAGCCCGTAGTTAGATGTATTGCCACGTCCATACAACGTGAGAATGTTTCCAGAAGGCGAGAGTGTGTTTCCTTCACCGGTGTACGTAGTATCGTTTTCACCAGTGTAGGTCCTTACGACAGCGCCCGATGTTAGGTCGACAGTGTAAATGGCGCCAGGTGTATACACTGACTGTAGGATGGCCCGACCATTACCCTGCAAACCGAGAAAACTGGTTAACGGGAGGGCCGCGCTGATGGCAATGGTTCTGGTGCGTGTGCCTGTTGTCGCGTCGTACTCCTCAATTTCACTATTGGCCGGTGTACCGCGCTTTACGTAGATAAAGTTTCCGTTAGGTGTGATAAAGTTCTGTCCGTTTGCGCTGATTTTAGCGATTTGTTGCCCATTCGAGGCCGCGAAGACGGTTGTTCCCGAACCATTCATCAGGGCTACACGATCATCGTTCGCGACGAAC
This sequence comes from Ignavibacteria bacterium, assembly GCA_046300675.1. Taxonomy (GTDB): domain Bacteria; phylum Bacteroidota; class Ignavibacteria; order Kapaibacteriales; family Kapaibacteriaceae; genus UBA10438. The sequence goes on along the minus strand of JBKCLO010000061.1, from coordinate 2,658 downwards.
ATCAAACCTCTCTGGTAAAGATTCTTCTCAACAGCGGACGTCCATCGCTTTGTGCCTGTTGCTACGTCATACACATGCACGTTGGACTGCGTAACAACTGCAACGAGGGAGCCGTTGCTGTTCAACGCTGCGTGTTTGGGCAGCTCATCTTTCGGTAAGGCAATATCGAGGTACTCTGTGGTAGCTCCACTGCATGCCTGGAGCGAACCAATATTGAACACCGTACCGCTTGCGATTGGCGCAACTGGTGTTGATAAGATTGTACGTCCCTCTGTGCTGTAGCCTTCAATCGTAAGTGCAACACCCGCTGGAACAGGGATTACGAAGCGTCCAGAGGTTGATGAAGCAACCTTCATACCATTGGGTGTGATAACCTGTAGAAAGCCCCCTACCGGATTGTTGTTGCAATCAACGATTTGTGCTTCCAGAAGAGTAGGGCAAGGGGCTACCTCGATATCATGCTTCAGGGTTTGGTCCTGCGCAATTGGGCCAACCGTTACCGAACTTGAACTGATGCCCTCGTTACGAGAGCCCTTCACTACCACATCAAACGCAATATCTGCCGGCACGCGACGCTTATACATGCCGTCTTGATCGGTCACAACCGAAACCTGACCGATATCGACAACGATTCCCGCGAGCGGCACGTTAGCTCCACACGTTACACGTCCTTCGATGTATGCACTGCGCGCTGTTGGCTTGTCGAGATTCCAATCAGTAAAATGCTGCACCGATCCCACGTAGTTGTTGCCGCTACGAATAGCTGCACCTTCTTCTACCCAGATGCCCTCTGTTTCGTCGAAAAACCAGAGCGGAATTGAGGCATCATTAGCTCCTGCTGCGGGATACGTAAGTGTAGCTGCCGACCCCTTACGCAGGTTGAGTTCCTGTCCTTGCGAGCCTGTGAGCTTGACGCGAAGAACACCATAGGAGATCAGCTCCGTAGCAGAACCATCCGTCCGCGCTGCGGCCATATCGCCAGAAAAACTGCTGTAGAAATCATCAGAAGATGGATCCAGATAACGCGCTGCAACCGATACAGTCCCTGTGTATGCATTACCCTGTGCATCCACAAATCCATTGGCAGGAAGTTCAACGCTGGCGGCGCCGACGGTAACTGTTCCAACACTCGTTGCGTTGAGTACGCGAATAACCTTTGCTTCCTGCAGCGTGAGCAACATCGTCGTAGTCTTCAAGGCCGATGGATATGCAGCTCGCGCTCCAGTAAAGTAGCCACCCTTTGAAACGGTGATCACTGCTCGTGTAGAGGGCACTGCAACGTCGCGCAGCACAAAGATGCCATTGGAATTTGTGGTGGTGCTGGCACCGTGACCCTTGACAAGTGCACCCTGGACAGACTTACCTGCTTCATCTGTTACACGACCGGTAATGGTTGTGCGAACATAGTTTATCGGATCCTGATCGATCGGGCTTAGGAAGAGGTCGCAGCTACTTAGTGTAACCGACATTGCCAAGATTAGAAGTGCAACGTACTGTCTCATGTCTGACTCTTCCGTCGTTAACGATACTAGATTACTCCACGAACACCGTAGCAGTCCTGCGCCTGCCGTTACGGTCGAGAGTGATGAGATACAAGCCCCTTTCTGAAGGAGCTTGCATGCGCAGATCAGTGGTGCCTTCTTCAATAGCAACTTGATCTATACACCGACCGAGCAGGTTATACATCGAAACTGAGCCGCGGCCTGTTAACACTCTCCTGTCATGCAGGATGATATCTTCGCGGTCAGAGTGTACATCAAATGACTCTCCATCATCTGCTGATGCAATGCTGGACAACTCATCTTCGTACACATACAGTCCAGGCGTTGTGGCAAAGTACACGCGCTTAGTTACCTCATCGCATCGGATCACCCACACGTTACGAATCGTATCGTCCAGTTCGTTTTTGCCCCAAGGGATATCTGTAACCTGTGACCATGTAGCACCGCCGTCTGGTGAGCGATAGACGAGACCATCCCCCTTGATAATCGTAGCGGAATTATTGATCCGAAAGCCCCCTATAAACACCTCGTCCTTGCCGTTGCGCTCGCGCACGTCAACAGCCCAGAAGCTTGTGTCAGCAAAGCCTATGCGGTCCCAAGTAAGCCCGCCATCCGTAGTCTTGAGAACTCCGCCATTACCGCTGATCTTTGTTTCAAGAGTAATTGCAACAACCGCATATCCGGTAAGGGGCTCGCGTGGAGAAAACACGATCTTGGGGATCTCCGAATCGTCGGCAATGATGTTTAGCCTGCCTCCGACTACCGGTACACGATTCCAGGTAACACCGCGGTCTGAGGAGCGCAGCATAACACCGCCCTTGGCGCCAACGTAGAGAACGTTTGTACTGTCGGGCCGTATCGTAATCGTGCACAAACGGGAAGTAAACGCCGAGGGTATTGCGCTGATACTATCCCATGTAGCACCGTTATCGGTGCTCTTCCAAATGCCATTGTTCTGAGAGCCGCGCGCAGCATACCACGTACCTGGAGATGAGGGATCTTCAACAATAGCCTCGGAGATATACCACATCTTGGCGTTGTTGGAGTCGTTCAACACGCGATCAAAGGTCTGTCCGCTATTTGAAGACCGCCGAATCCCATCAAAGAAATAGCCCCCTGCAAGGATAACCGATGTATCTGCCCGAGAGACTCCTAC
>JBKCLO010000060.1:0-12205 GCA_046300675.1 Ignavibacteria bacterium | reverse complement strand
CTTTTGCTGTACTATTTCCCCTTACGGGAGGTGTTTGGCGATTCGGAGAGGTCCTTTAAGCATTTCATCTATCTGTGCGGCGCATCTTCGGTGCTCATGGCTACGTATACGGGCTTGCATTTCCGCAACCGAATGGCTGAGAACATGGTGTATGCCTATCAAATCGTGGCATCCAGGTCAGTATTGTTAGGCCCCTTTTTCGTGATCGCAATCTGCATCGCCACTGCCGTGTTCTTTCATACACAGCTTCGTGGTAAGATGCTCAGTGCTCTGGTGATACTTGTAAACTTCGGAGCACTGGTTTTAACGTTTACGCGAACACTTTGGGTATTCACATTCATCTGCATAGCGATCATCATGGTGTTCTTGTCAGCGCGGCAGAATATCTCTTTGGTTGCATCTGTCATTGGGATGGTAAGTGTCGCAGTGATTGGGTTCTATGCCTACAGTCCCAAGCTGGCTGATATCGGCGTGCGTCTAATCCAGCGTCGTTTCACATCGTCAACCCAGCTCTCAGGGGGCGACCGGTCCTTTGAGACACGTCTTATCGAGGTGAACAATGCCTGGCGCAAGGTCAAGCTCTTCCCTCTTGGCGGCAGTGGTCTTCGGGCCAGGTTTGTCACATGGCAGCCTATTGAAGGCTGGCATAACGACGTGTCCTTTGTGCACATTGGATACGTAGGGTTACTGCACAAAGTGGGATTCCCGCTTGCGATCGTCATGTTTATCACGTTAATCGGCTTTAACCTACAAGCCCTGCGAAATGCCTGGTCGCTTCGAAAGCATCGAGAAGCGCGGCACTATCGTGCGGTAGCTATAGGTGCTCTGGCGTTCTTTCCTGCCCTGTACGTCACGATATTCATGGCTGGTATATTTGACCAACGGTACGGCAATGTGTTAATGGCATTTCTGTTCGCGTCAATAGCGTTAACAGGTCAACATGTTCAACGCATTCGTTTACAACGCAATGAGCAACCAGCTATCGCGCAATGATTAAAAATCAGGGACAGGGCTTTGGATCAATTGAGAGGCTTCGCATACTGAGGTATGTTATCCTAGCCATTTGCGTCGTATACATCGCACGACTTGGATACCTGCAGATAATTCAGGGCAACCGATACAAACTCAAGGCAGAGGCTCAGGCAATCAAACAGATCTCTACTGAGCCGTTTAGAGGAATGATCTTTGATCGATACGGACGAGCAATTGTCCAGAACGCACCTGGTTTTTCGATAACGATCACCCCCTATGAGTTCACAAAGGATGCTTGCCGAACGCTTGGCAAGATCCTTGGCGTTCAGGATTCGCTGATATGGCTAGAAGTTCGCAAGTCGGCTACCTACAATAAGTTCGCTGCTGCGAAGCTTCCCTACGGACGCGACATCCCAGTAGAACTTGTTGCCCAGATCGAGGAACAGCGCGATTCACTGAGAGGTGTTGACATCATCATTGATCCAAAGCGCCTCTACGCATTCGACGGAAATGCAGCCCACCTGCTTGGATATACGCGTGAAGTTGCTGAGTGGCAACTCAAAAAGCTGGGCAACGCGTATGCACCCGGCGACATGACCGGACAGACAGGACTGGAGAAGTCGTACGAAGTAGCCATACGTGGACAAAAAGGAACGCAATTCATCGCCGTCAACAAGAACGGCAAGAAGGTCGAGAGTTTCAATGACGGAAAGAGTGACCAGTTTGGACTCGAAGGCGACGATCTTTTTCTCGGACTTGATACAGACATGCAAGAGCTAGCTGAAAAGCTACTAGGTACCAGCAAGGGCTCGGTTGTGGCGCTTGATCCATCGAACGGAGAGGTTCTTTGCTATGCGAGTAAGCCAGATTACGACCTGCGGCAGTTCGCCGGCAAAACAGCTCGTTCGTACTATAATCAGGTCTATCGCGATCCCGGCATCCCCCTTATGAACCGCGCTTCCAATTCCATGTACCATCCAGGATCAACATGGAAGCCGCTCATGGTTCTCATGGCATTGCAGGAAGGAATCATTACTCCAACATCCAAGCTTCTCTGCGCAGGCGGCTATCAGTATGGCAACCGATTTGCTACGTGTCACGGTGGCGTGCATGGAATGATCGATTGCAAGAGTGCCATTAAAGTTTCATGCAATTCATTCTTCTATCAACTCGGACTCAAGGTTGGAGCAGAGCGCTTCCACCGGTATGGAAGTATGTTCGGCTTTGGTCAGAGGACAATGATGGACATTCCCTCCGGCGAGGATGGCAAGGGCATCCTCCCGTCCAAGCAGTATATGGACAGGCGTCTGGGGCCTAAGAACTGGACACCATATGCCTTTATGAACTGGGGCATAGGCCAGGGAGAGGTAAATGTTACACCACTGCAACTTGTAGCATACACTGCCGCCGTTGCCAATGGCGGCTTTTGGCACCAACCGCATGCTGTGCGCGAGATCTATAGTAAAACGCTGCGTAAGCGCGCTAAGATTGCCTACGAGACACGTAGGATCCCTATTGAACCTGAGTATTTCGACGTCGTAAAATCCGCGATGCGCTTGGTAGTAACAGACGGAACAGCTCGCGGTGCCGATGTTCCAGGTCTGAACGTCTGTGGCAAGACCGGCACTGCACAGGCCTCTGGTGGCAACAAGGATCAGTCATGGTTTATCTGTTTTGCACCGCTTGAGAATCCAAAGATCGCAATGGTGGTAACAGGAGAGGGCCAAGGTTTTGGTGCGCAGTTCGCAGTACCAATTGCGCGCAAGCTTTTAGAGCTGTATTTCAACAGAACCTGGCCGCCAGACGTGGCCCGCGATACAGTTTGGAAGAGGAAGCCCGGTACGACACCACAGAGCAACGCGCCGTCTCAGGACACCGACCCAATTCAAGGGCCGTTTGCGAAGAACCCTCAAACCAAGCCCGCCGCTGTCGTCCCCGATCAGACTGGCCTTGTTAATGCTGCACTGATCAGACGTTAGTATTCGGCCTCGAGAATACGTTTCGTTGCTTGTTGACGATAGGCAAACATCGAAGAGATCTGGCGTCGGATTACGAGCCACGATGCTAGTAGTCCCAACACACCAAATGGCGCCTCGTATTCGACGATGTCAGTAAGCTCGGTCTGCTGTCCAACCACACGCAGCTTTCGTGTTTGCTTCCAATATCCAAATGGTCCCTTGACTTGTTCATCGACCATAAGCACAGGTGGTTCATACTGCGTGATACGCACATGCCAAGAAGTAGCAAAGAGCTTGAACTGCTTCACAGTTAGGTGGATGTTCTGACCAAGCCCCTTATCTCCTGAAGTCGTGAACGAAACGCTTATACCAGGCGGCGTTATTCGCAAGAGATTGCGGGTATCATCATGAAAATGAAACACTGATTCTATTGGCGCATTGATCAGTATTGATGTTTGATAGCGTTCCATTTATCTGCCATTCGTAGCATGGAGAACTCGTTCGTTAATGCACTGATCGACATAGGCGCCAGCCACGCAAGATCATGCGACTCGTGGCTTACACGATACTCTTCGGAGTGTGCACGCAGTAGAAAACGAACGTCGTAGTGTAAATGTTCCGGATCTGGACCCCGTGCAGGAATTGGATGAATATCTATGTCGAATATCTCATGCGTGAGTATCGAGATTTCCGATATGCCCGATTCCTCCTTTGCCTCGCAAAGAGCAACATCAAGCAGATTGATGTTGCCGTCAGCATGTCCTCCAAGCTGGAGCCACTTGTTCAGCTTGGCGTGATGCGTAAGCAATACCAGATCCTCTGATGGATGCAGTATCCATGCGGAACCTGTTAAATGGCCCTCACGTGTGCTTCGCTCAAAGCAGTCTGGCTGCCTGCTGACAAATTCCAGCATCCTTTGTGCGGCTGACTGCTCGCTGGGGTACCGCAAACAATATCGCGTGAGCTGTTCACACAATTCCATCCTGGCGCGGTCGATGTCCGTATTTTGCTGCATGGCACGATTCAAGTTTACAATTGAGTACGAAGGTACGCGGTATTCCGGATGGCAGGCTCAGAAAAATGCACGCACGGTTCAAGGCGAGCTCATAGGTGCCATAGAAGGGGCTTTAAAGACGCGTTCTTTCGAGTTTATGGGGTCTGGCAGAACTGATGCCGGAGTGCACGCTTTGGCGCAGGTAGCGCATTTGGAGGCAGACACGATGCTGGCCCCTCATGTTCTGCGCATGAAGGTCAATGATGCCCTACCGGCTGATATCAATGTTTTATCTGTCGAACGCATACATGCCAAGTTCCACGCGCGGCATCATGCTGTTTCCCGCTCATACATGTATCAGATTGCACAGCGTCGTACAGCTTTTGGCAAGCGTCATGTTTGGTGGATCAAGGATACGCTTGATGTTCGAATGATGGCTGAAGCCTGTTCTCGCTTCGAGGGATTCTACGATTTCCAAGCATTTACGAAGGACGATCCAGATGAGAAGTCCACTAAGGTGGAACTATTGCGTTGTCAGCTTATCGATCACTCGCCTCTTCTTGTTGTGCACGTCGTCGGAAGTCACTTCCTCTGGAATATGGTTCGTCAGATGGTCGGGGCAATCGTCGAGGTCGGACGCGGCGGAATGAAGCCAGATGCCATATCGGAACTCCTCCAGGGTCAGCATCGTTCCGGTACATGGGAGTCAGCTGCTCCATCTGGACTGTTTTTATCGAGCGTTCAGTACGAGCGTGATCCTATACCCGATCTTGTGCCAACTCTAAGGCTGTAACATGAAGACTGTACTCGTATTTCTGCTTTCCACGGCTCTTGCTTGCAGTCAACAAACTGGTAGGCAGTCATCAGAATCAGTCCGTATCTACCAATCAAAGACTAACACGACTTCTCTTATGCAACGAATTGAAAAGACCGACGATGAATGGCGTGCTCTGCTGTCAGAAGAAGAGTTCCGCATCACACGCAACAAAGGTACCGAACGTGCTTTTACAGGATCATACTGGAATCACCATGGTTCTGGCACATACGTCTGTACGTGCTGCAAGACAGAGTTGTTCTCGAGCGCAACCAAGTATGAATCAGGTTCCGGATGGCCGTCGTTTTATGCGCCAGTAGCAACCACAAACGTAGAGACACATGTTGACAAGTCGCTTCCTTTTGAGACCCGAACAGAGATCTTATGTGCTCGCTGCGGTGCTCATCTGGGACATGTGTTCGAGGACGGGCCGAAACCAACAGGGCTACGCTATTGTGTAAACAGCGCAGCCCTGAAGTTCGAACCAAAGAAGTAGGCGTTTTACTGGCCCCTTGCTGCCTGTAAGGATCTGCGACGTTGACGCAGTATCGCGCGGCGGGCCAGCAGATAATACATGCACGGTACGACCACAAGTGTTAGGAAGGTTGAGAAACCGAGTCCGAACACGATAGACCATGCCAACGGTCCCCAGAAAGCTACGCTGTCGGACCCGATATGAATGTGCGGATTGCGAAGGTTGATCAGCTCCCAGAAATCGATGTTTAGCCCAACCGCCAGTGGTATCAGACCGAGAATGGTCGCACCGGCAGTCAAAATCACGGGATTAAATCGAATTGCACCGCCTTCAATAATGGCGCGCCGCAGCTTCCAGCCTTGAGCCAGCAGCACATCGGTAAAGTCAAGCAGTACAATACCATTGCGCACAACAATCCCGCCAAGTGCAACGATACCTACACCCGTAATGGCAACAGAGAAAGTCATACGGAAGATGATAAAGCCCAGCAGCACTCCGATGAGACTGAACAGTACGGTAACCATGATCAATATCGGTTTTGCAACAGAGTTAAACTGTGTTACCATGATCATAAAGATCAAGAGCGCTGCCACCAGAAAGGCGAACCCTAGAAACTCAGCACTTTCCTTTTGCTCTTCTTGTGCACCTGTGAGCTTAACTGTGTAGCCATCAGGAACCTCAAATCCAGCTAATGCAGCACGGATGTTGTTGTTTACGTTATTCTCGTTGTAGCCCTGCAGGAGATTAGAGCTAAGCGTTACCACTCTTCGTTGGTTCTTACGATTGATACCAGCATAGGTCGAAGTGTACTCCAAGTGTGCGATAGAAGCAATAGGCACCTGACGATAGCGTCCGGTGCTCATGTCGAAGAAGGAAACAGGTTGATTCAACAGCGCCTCTGCATTGCTGCGCACAGCCTCCATGGCACGTACCTGCACTGGGTACTCTTCCTCTCCGGATCTATACTTTGTGGCTTCGGAACCATACATGTTGTTGCGAAGCACCATACCGATCTGCGCCGTGGAGATTCCTTCCATGTTTGCCCGCTCACGGTCGATGACAATTGCAAGCTCCGGCTTGTTGCGAACCAGGTCGCTCTTAAGTCTCTCAATACCGGCTATCTGAGCTGTATCAACGATAAAGCGCCGTACCTGCTCAGACAACTTTGTGAGTTCGTCAAAATCATCTCCGCTAATCTCGATGTTAACTGGCTTGCCCGTCGGTGGACCGTTCGCCTCTTTGTCTACGACAATCTCAGCACCAGGAATATCAGAGACAGCATTACGAAACTCGACAAGGTAGTCGCTGGTGTTTCGCCCACCACGCTTGCTGAACTCGACGAAAGCTACAGTTACCTTCCCCTTATGCGGTGTAACCGTTCTATCTGGGTTGCGAGGATCCCCGGCACCCAATCCCACGTTTGAGATAACAGATTTTACCAACGGATTGTTTGCACCGAGTACTTTGTTGATCCTCTTCTCGATGATGCGTACAATCGAGTCTGTCTCCACAGCATCTGTGCCTACCGGAAGCTGAACATAGACATATGCATAGTTTGGCTCGCCGGATGGAAAGAATGTTGTTTCCGGTCCAGCTACAACCATGAGCATAAATGTTACTATCAAGAGCGCCACCATCGAGCCTATAACCTTCCACGGACGGCTTCCTGAGAGTGACCAACGCAGCACCCGACGATAATAGTCCATGATGCCCGGTAGCGTAGATTCTTGGAAGGGGCGTATAAGGCGTGGTGTGATGTAGACACGATTGACATACCAAAATACAATGCTGAAGAGCGTAAGTGTAGTTACCCACAATTGTCCCGAAACAACACCAGTTGATGCCAGCAGACCCAAGACAGCACCGTATGTCTGCAGGCGACGCTTGGTTATGACCATTGGCTTGCGGTCCATAAAGTCAACAGCAAACACTGGGTTCATGATGTAGGCAACAACCAGAGATGCAGTTAGTGTGATGATTAGGATTGATGGTAGGTAGACCATAAACTCACCAACCAGTCCAGGCCAGAAGAGCAACGGCACAAACGGTGCAAGTGTTGTAAGCGTACCGGCTACAACAGGTGCAAACACCTCTGCTGCCGCATACTTGGCAGCCGTCTTGATGTCGACATTATGCTTGGTATGCAAACGGTGGGTGTTTTCGATAACGACAATCGCGTCGTCTACAACAATTCCAAGTGCAAGCAGAAATCCAAAGGTTACAACGATGTTAAACGTGAAATCAAAACTCGGCATGATCAGAAATGCGATGAACGAGGACAATGGAGTGGCCAGCCCAACGAACAAGGCATTTTGTACACCCATGAAGAACATGAGTACGATTGTTACAAGAAGAAAACCAATGATGATCGTATTGATCAGATCTGCCAGATTGATACGTGTGGCAACTGACTGGTCATTCGTAATCGTGATCCCAACATTCTTTGGCAAACGGGCTGTCTCATAGTCTGATACGATGACCTGGATCTTGTCCGACGCATTGATCAGATTTTCCCCTGCCTTTTTGAGTACTGCTAGAGTTATAACGTCTTTCCCATCGAGGCGTGCAAAGCTTTGCTGCTCCTTCGTTGTTTCGGTAACAGTGGCAATATCGCGTACATAGGCTGTTGCCCCGCGCATGCTTCGTACGATCACACTGTTGATCTGTTCAACAGAAGCGAACTCGCCACTGATCTGGATGTTCCGTCTGACGCCATCATTGAGTAACTCGCCCCCTGAGACGTTCATATTCTCAAACTGGATGGCACGTGATACATCATCGAATGACATACCCATGGCCTGAAGTCGATACGGATCGACGTCAACACGGACTTCCTTGTCCAATGCTCCAATGATATCCACTCGCCGTATCTCGGGCAGAGACTCCATTTTGTCCTGCAGCTCATCAGCATACTGCTTCAATGACGCCATACCTACGTTACCGGAGATATTGACGTTCATTATCGGGATCTCGGAGAAATCGATCTCAGCAACCTGGGGCTCCTTTGTAAGCTGGTTCGGTAGCTCCGTACGGGCACGATCGACAGCATCCGTAATGCGCTGTTTAGCTACCACCGGGTCTATGCCCGTAGTGAACTCAACAACAACAATCGAGGCATCGGGAAGACTTGAGCTTGTGATCTTCTTAACGTCAGCGACAGACTTCATCTGCTTTTCAATTGGCCGCGATATCAAATTCTCGATATCTGTAGGGGTCATCCCCGCTTGAATCGTTGTCACGAGAATTGTCGGAACAACAATGTCCGGGAACTGTTCCTTTGGCAACCGTATATACGCTACAATGCCAAGTAACGAGATGATCAACGACATCACGTAGATCGTCGTTCTATTCTCAACTGCCCATGCAGTTATCGGGAATGACTTATGGTGCTGCATACTCATTGTTAGCTCACCACCTTTACAGTCTGTCCGTCTGCTATCGTGGTCATACCTTTGACGACAACACGCTCATTCACCTGAAGACCATTGACGATCTGCACACTGCCACCCGAGGTCATGCCGGTTACAACGGTCCTGCGCTTAACGACATTACTCTCATCTACAACGTACACATAGCTGCCATCGGCATCACGCTGAACACATGAGAGCGGAACTGTAATCGACTTATCGATTGTAACATCATTGATAGCAACCCTGCATGTTGAATTTGGCCGCACAGCCGAAGGGAGCTTGGTAAGGGGCAATTCTAGTCTGAAGGTTCGGTTCATTGGATTAACGACCCCAGAAACAGCTTTGATCACGGTTCGCACAGTGTCAGATGTCTCGCCAAACGTAATCGTTGCCTTGTCGCCCCGTGATACTGTCGAAACAAATGCTTCTGAAACATCTACTACGACCCGAACATCAGATAGATTGACAAGCATCATTAATGGCATCCCGGGTGCAGCCATCTCGCCGACTTTCGCAGTTACATTATCACACACTCCGGCGCGCGGAGCAGTTATCCTCGACATAGCCAGTTGTTCCTTCAACGATTCCATTCTGCGCTCAAGAGCATCGAGCTGATTCTTTGCTGTTAAGTATTGTATCTCGCTGCCGGCCTTTTGCTCATAGACACGTTTTTGCTTCTCATAGAGCGTTTTGGCAAAGTCGAGCTGCACGCGCAGCTCATCAAGACCACGCTTGATCGCCTCATTGTCGATCTCAACAAGCAACTGCCCTGCCCTGACGGTTTGTCCGCTTGACACAAACACACCTGTAATTCGGCCGGGCATTTGTGATGAAAGCATTACCGTGGACTTCGACTCGATTGCCCCCTTCACATCGATAATGTGTTCGAGCGGCGATTCATTGACCGTGGCAACAGAAACAGGAAGGTCGGAATTCGATGCGCCTGTCTTAGAAGCCCTCGCTTCTAAATCTTTGATCTTAGCTTCGATTTCTGAACGCTGATTGCGCAGTTCTTGAAGTTGGACATCGATGTTACCATCGCCTTGTTTTGAACAAGAGGACGCCGTGATGAGAATCACAGATGCGATGATGATGGTTAGTCTGGTGTTCATGGTTAGTTAACAATGATGAAAGGTGTATTGATTATCGGTTTTATACGATGCGTCCATCGCGAATAGAGACGATACGATCGGCCTTGTTAGCAAACGCAGTATCATGAGTTACCATGAGGATCGTTTGTTTGAATTCACTCTTGAGTTCCTGTAAAATGTCCAACACGACCTCGGTATTCTTTGTGTCAAGATTACCTGTCGGCTCGTCGCCGAAGAGGATCTTCGGATCATTCATCAATGCTCGCGCAATTGCTACACGTTGCTGTTGTCCACCAGAGAGACGGTTAGATTTCTTTGTTGCCTGGTCTGCTACGCCAAGAAGAGCTAGCTTCTTCATTGCACGATCTTCCATCTCTTCATCTGTCCAAAGTCCCAAACGCTGCGCTGGGAGCATCACATTATCAAGTACTGTAAAGTCAGGCAGCAGATAGTGAAACTGAAATACAAAACCGATCATGGTGTTGCGGAACGAGGCCAGCTGATTCTTGCCAAGACTCCTGATATCAGTATCGTCAATACGAATTGTACCATCGTATACAGTATCTAGTGTCGAGAGTGCATACATCAACGTAGTCTTGCCGCTACCGGAAGGGCCAACGAGAACGACAAACTCCCCTTCTTGGACGTCAATTGAGATGTCGTCCAAGACCGTGAACTCAACTGGCTCGGTGAAACGCTTTGTAACGTGACGTGCAGAAATCATTGCATGATCCATCTTACCTACTCCTTATGATCTCAACTGGATCGAATCGGGCGGCCTTTCGTGCTGGAAAGTATCCCGCGACGGTCGTTGATACCAGGGCAAAGGCAAATGCTGCCAGATAGAAGATTGGATTGAAATTGATGATCAAATACTGCACACTGACAAAACCTTGGATGTTGAGGGGCACCATTCCTACGATCTTCGAGGTGATAAACCCTAACAGCAGACCAAGCAGGCCCCCTGCAGATCCGATTGCCAACGACTCCATAAGAAAGATTCGACTGATGTCACCGTCACGATAGCCCATGGCCTTTAGGATGGCGATATCGGGCATTTTCTCATAGATGATCGTCATAAGGATATTGAAGATGCCGAATCCACTTACGACGAGGATCGAGATGATGACGAACGTAACAGTAAGATTCTGAATGCGGAATATTCCAAACACATTGGCATTGGCTGCCTTCCAATCCTCTGCCCGATAGCCGTATTTACTCTGATACTCTTGAGCGATAGCTTGTGCTTGATCTACATCACGGAGACGCACGTTGATGTCTGTTATGTATGATCCCGATTGTTGCAGAAGTCTTTGAGCATTTCTGAGGGAGATATATGCTCGTGTGTTGTCTTGCAAGGTGATGCCGGTTTTGCTAATAGCTACAACCTTCATGTCAAGCGCAACCCCTTTTGAGGAGATCACAATGATCGAATTCCCTACCGATGCCCCAAGCTTGTCTGCTAATCCTGAACCAAGGATTATTCCATTGGGCATGGTCTCCATCCGAAGCATATCTCCATCGATGAGATTTTCCTGAACTCGGAAAAGTGTATTCTCGCGAATAATGTCAACACCAGCCAGCGTTCCGGCCTGCTGCGACATCCCGAAACGGAAGATTCCTTGTAGTCCGAGAAATGGGGCCACCCCTTCGACTCTTGGATCCTTTTCGATTAGGCCAATGATCTGATTACCATTCTTGACCTTTCGCTCTTCGTCACGGGGCTTCTGATTTCGCACAACGATCCAACGACTGGTGCTATCGATGTAGCGCGTAAGAACGTGTGGTCGGGCTGTTCGTACTTCATTATAAATATGTACATGAGCCGTTGTATTGACGGTCTTCTCTATGAAGTAATTCTGCAGACCTGTCAGCAGCCCAGCTTGAAAGATGAAGACGGTTACACCGAACATTACGCCCAGCATTGCCACGACAGTCTGTCTCTTTTTGCCAACGAGATGGACCCACGCGATTCGCAGTAAGGGGCGTTTTGAAAAAAGTGAATTCATTTGACGAGTACATCTTGAATTGTCAAACCATTTACGACTTCAATAAATCGCAAGTCTTCGATATTCGTTCGAACATGCACGGTATCGATACCAGACGAACCCTTTCTCCAGACAACGCTTCCCGGTTTGAGATATTCACGCGGGATAACAATTGCCCGTTGTTTTTCGGCCACAATGATGTTAGCCTCCAGACTCATACCTGGAAGAAATGGCACCTTCTTGCTGCCACCGATCGAGGCAGTAACCCTGGCTGTTTTATCAGTTGCTGAGACGCGCGGGTTAATGTGTGTAATGACCCCTTCGAAACGTTCACTCTTATGAGCATCTACTGTGAAGACTACGCGCTGTCCAAGCGACACAAGCGCAATGTCTGTTTCATCTACGTTCAAATCAACTTCATACTCGGCGGCCTTGCCGATCTCTACAAGCGTCATCTGAGGTGAGACTAACTCTCCCACACTCGGACCGACCTCGTATACCAC
>JBKCLO010000059.1:0-5795 GCA_046300675.1 Ignavibacteria bacterium | reverse complement strand
ATGATGAAGGTGATCGTTGAGAGCAGGATCAAGCTCTCGGGAATCAGTCCGAGGACGAGTGTTGCGGCGCGACGAATGCTATCGACATCCTGCAGCATTGAACTTGGATTGCGGAGAAGATCAGCAACGGCAAACACGCCTGCGATGGCGAATGACCAAACAAAGATGGCATTGACGTTCTTCTGTAGTGGTGATGGGGTAAGGTCGAGCTTCTGCGCATGTGACTCGATCCTGCCGGAGAGCGAATGCGCGCGGTCGGCCGTGAGCTGCACGTCAAGCTGACCCGACACGCAGAACGAGCCCCCTGAGATACTGCTACCCACGTTTACCGCAAACGGTTCCGACTCTCCAGTGAGCATTGATGTGTCGAGCTGGCAATCAACAGTGCTGATGACGGTACCATCAGCCGGGACCACGTCTCCCCGCATCACACGGACCACGTCTCCCGGTTTCAGGGTGTCAACCTCCGAGTGCTCAATGGTACCTGCCCGCAGCACCTTGGCCGGAAGACTCACATGCACCGAGATCTTCTCGAGAGCTTTGTGAGCTCGGTACTCCTGCACAATCGACATCGCAGTATTGATGACCGAAGAAATACCTACCCCAAGGCCATCCCAGAGAAGGCGTGAATCGCCGGTATACTGCAGGGCCGCATAGAGCAGGGCGATAATGCCCGCGTTAACGGCATTAAACACCGTTAGGGTATTTGAAAGGACGATCTCTCGTGTGTGCTTCTGCATCTGGGGCGCAAAATACCTCTGCTGTTCTTGTGATGTTAAACCTTCGTTACAGTTGTAACTTCGAAGTGCATCGGAAGATCTTAGGTACTACGTGTAACATTCGGGAAGTATCATGGCAATGCTCGACCCCTATCGTGGGCAGTGGACTCGGCGAGAAGCAGCGCACCTCATGCGCAGGGCGTGTTTTGGCGTCACCCTCGATCAGCTAGATAAGACAGTAACAGATGGTGTGTCAAAGACCCTAGATACGCTGTTCAAGCCTGTTTCAACGCCAACCCCACCGCTGAACCCAGCAGATAACTCGAAATGGATTCCAGACCCGGGTCAGGTGTTTACGAAGACGGCTGTTACGTCCGATCGGAATGATCCAACGACGTCTACTGCCTACGACCTCACGAAGGGAGCAGGGTACTATAACGGTATCACAAAGGTCTGGTGGACGGCGCACATGATGACACATGCGCCATCGATCCACGAGAAGCTAACGCTGTTTTGGTCCAATCACTTCGCAACAGAGATGTCTGGCGTTCAAAACGGCATCTTCTCCTGGGAGCTCCTCGCCTACATGCGTGCAAATGCTTTCGGGAGTTTTAAGGGGCTTGCACGGCGTGTTACACTTGATGCTGCGATGCTTCGCTACCTCAATGGTAACGTGAATACGAAGGGCAGTCCGAACGAGAACTACGGACGTGAACTCCAAGAGCTCTTCACGATTGGTAAGGGGCCAGAGGTTTCGCAGGGAGATTACACCACATATACGGAGCAGGACGTACGCGCAGCTGCAAAGGTCCTTACTGGCTGGCGCGACTTCGGTGGACGTGACCTTGTAACCACAGCTAATGATCGTGACTTACGAGATAACGAGCCCCGTAATCCACCGATGTTCCCTGATAACCCTAACGTGGTATTTGTCGTGAACAATCACGACACAACAGACAAGCAGTTCTCTGCTCGTTACGGCAATCGTGTCATCAAGGGACGTTCAACGGCTCAGGGGGCTATTCAGGAACTCGACGAAATGCTCGACATGATCTTCGAGCAAAACGCTACGTCGGAGTTCATTGTGAAAGAACTCTACCTCTGGTTCGTAAACAGTGAGATCAGCGACGACGTAAACAAGAATGTTATTGAGCCCCTTGCCAACGACCTCCGCACAAATGGTTGGAACGTCGGACCAGTGCTCAAGAAGCTTTTCGCTTCTGAACATTTCTTCGATGTGAATCTGCGTGGATGCCAGTTGCGCAGTCCGGCAGATCTCGTGATCGGACTTGGCCGGGCGTTCCCATCATGGACATTGATCACCGATCAGTCTCTTGTAGGACGCTACTTCCAGGGATTTACAACAGCACTTGCAGCGCAGCAGATGGATCTTGTGGAACCATCCAGCGTGGCAGGGTATGAGGCCTACTATCAAGCACCTGACTACTACCGCATGTGGCTAACAACGGCAACACTGCCGCTGCGAAACGGCTTTACCGATGCATTGTTAACGAACAATACGGCACTTGGCCGCAAGCCGATACTTGATACTGTTGCGTTTGTAAATAAGCTTAGTGGACCCGAAGATTCACTCGCGATGATCGAGCAGATCAACGAGATCATGTTTGCAGCTCCTTTTGTTGAGTCTACCGTGATGATGCTCGCAGAGGAAATCCTTATGAACGGCGGACGTTACTACGAATGGGCAACACTCTGGAATGCCTACAAGGCAAATCCAACAAACGCCAACTTCAACGCCGTTCGCACGCCACTCGACAGACTTTTCCGCTACCTGTTCCGCATGGCGGAATATCAATTAGGGTAAGGGGGCAACCATGAAAAAGAACATACCTACTCGTTTATCGCGCAGATCTTTCATTGCCCGCACCTCTGGTGCTGTAGCGCTTCCCATGCTCTTCAATGGCATTCCGTTGCAGGCATTTGATGGCCCGGTGGTCAACGATCTGTTTAACGTAGAAGCAGAAACAGACCGCGTACTCGTGCTTGTGCAGCTCAATGGTGGTAACGACGGACTCAACACCGTTATTCCGTTGAGCGAATACGGCACGTATCAATCGCTGCGCAGTAACATAGCTATCCCTGAGAACAAGGTTCTCAAGCTCTCGAACGCAACAGGTATTCATCCGGTGATGAAGGGGGCTCACGAGCTCTGGTCGGAACAGAAGATGAACGTTGTGCAGGGTGTAACGTATCCGAATCCTAATCTGTCGCACTTCCGTTCAACAGATATCTGGATGAGCGGCAGTGCCTCGAATGTTAACGAGACAACAGGCTGGATCGGACGCTACCTTAACTCCGAGTATCCGGAGTACCCGACGGGGTACCCCAATGCCAAGATGCCCGATCCAGTAGCAATTCAGATGGCACCGGTTGTAAGTCTTGCACTTACGGGATTTGATCATCAATCAATGGGGATTGCTCTGCAGGACCCAGAGACATTCTACAAGCTTGTCAGTGGCACAGATACCCCGGGTAATGATCTGCCGTCCACGAGACTTGCAGCAGAGAATATCAAGTACGTACGCGAAGTGCAGATGAAGTCGCTCGAGTTTAGCACGGTTATCAAAGCGGCTGCAGACAAGGCGCAGAACAAGTTCACCTATCCAACGTCTAACCGTCTGGCAGACCAGCTCAAGATCGTCGCACGGCTTGTGGCAGGGGGCTTGAAGACACGCGTATACGTTGTGCAGCTAGGTGGCTTTGATACGCATGCAGCTCAGGTTGGAGCAGACGATACGATGACGGGTACGCATGCAAACTTGCTGCAGATGGTTTCAGAGGCGATAACTGCATTCCAGCGCGACATCGAGGCACTTGGGGTTGCTGATCGTGTGGTAACGATGACCTTCTCCGAGTTTGGACGCCGTGTTGCTTCGAATCAGAGTCTTGGTACCGACCACGGCACAGCAGCTCCGATGATGTTCTTTGGTGCGCCTGTGCAGGATGGTATCATTGGTACAAATCCCGACATGAAGAACCTTGATAACGGCAACCTCAAGATGCAGCACGACTTCCGTCAGGTCTATGCATCTGTGCTTGAGCAGTGGTTCGGTGCAAAGAAGGCTGCGATCAAGGATATCTTGTTCGGCAGCTTCTCAACGGTTAAGGTCATCAAGAGCGGCACAACCAGCGTAGATGCCGAAGAGAAGGTGCAACATGGCAATGCATGGACATTCCAGTCGATTGCACCTAACCCAGTGAAGGCTGAGGCATTCATTCGGTATGAATTGCGTGCTTCACACCAGGTGCGTCTTGATGTATTCGACAATCTGGGCTTCCATGTTGCCACACTTGTGCATCAGCAGCAGGACGCTGGACTGTACGAACATCCATTCAGCGTATCGGGACTTCCAAGCGGAACCTACATGGTGCAATTGACGCTAAACAATGAGCGTGCACATCAGGCCATGATCGTGGCGAAGTAGCATGGGTATATTTGCCGCATGTCGGCAATAAGCACATCACTCGTGTCGGTGATCATTCCATGCAGGAATGAACGATACACCATTGAACACATCCTTGATAATCTGCAAGCGCAGACCTATCAGGGAGAGTTCGAGGTTGTGATTGCCGATGGCATGTCTACAGACGGAACGCGCGAGTTTATCGCATCGCTCGTGAACTCGCGTGCCTACTCGTTCGCAGTGCAGGTTGTGGCAAATGAGAAGAAGACTATTCCGAGCGGACTCAACACAGCCGTGCGCGCATCGCGTGGTGATGTGATCATACGCGTGGATTGTCATGCACGCATATCCACCGACTACATCGAGCGCATCGTCGAGGCACTTCAACAACCGGGTTTCGATCTTGTAGGTCCGAGCATCCGCATCATTGCGGGTAATGCGAGCCCCGTGGCAGAAGCCATCAGCGTGCTAACATCGAGTAAGCTTGGGTCTGGCGGAAGTGCATCGCGCACACACCTTACGCATCCTGTGCAGGTGGCCCATGCTGCTATGTCGTCGTATCGCCGGCATGTATGGGAGAGATTAGGCGGCTACGACGAATCACTGTATACGAACGAAGACTTCGACTTTGACTATCGTGCAACCCAGCTCGGGGCTGGCGTGTACTCCTTGCCACGTCCGATGTTCTACACCATGGCGCGACCAACACTTAAGGGGCTTGCGCGCCAGCGCTGGCGATATGGCTGGTGGAAAGCGGCAGTACTTCGAAAGTATCCGCAGTCTATTCATGCACGGCAAGCAATACCCATTCTAGCCCTTGTTGCCCTCGTTACGCTTGGAGCTGCATCGCTTGGAGATAGGGCGTTTCTCGAGCCGCTACTCTTTGGGATGTACATGTATGCAGCAGTTTGCGTTCTTAGCGCGCTGCATACGTTGTCTACCGGAAGCGATTGGAAAGGTGGAGTTCGGACTGCCGTTACCACAGTTTTGCTATCACCCGTTATCTATGCTATCATCCACGGCATCTGGGCAGTTGGAGCGCTAGTCGGAGTAATTGGTAATCGTCTAGAAAAGGCCTAACCACCGGCCTGGCATTCTAGGCTTTCTTCGACGATGCCCTTGCAGCAGGCTGTTCGCTGAGTTCGAGTAGGGGTGATGCACCGCGCTCGACAACTTCGCGTGTTACGATACACTTGCGAACCCCAGGTACATCTGGAAGCATGTACATGATCGGATTCATCACCTCTTCCATAACGCCACGCAGCGCGCGGGCGCCAGTACGACGCTTTTGTGCCTTTTGCACAAGAGCGGTAAGTGCCTCGTGTTCGAACTGCAGCTCTACGCCTTCAAGAAGCAGAAGCTTTTGGTACTGCTTCACGATTGCATTCTTCGGATTCGTCAGAATATCGAGCATCGCTTCGTCGGTAAGAGGATGCAAGGCCGTAACAACGGGCAGACGTCCAATGAATTCGGGTATGAATCCGAACCTCATCAGATCTTCTGGCTCTACGTCGCCCAGAAGCTCCATAGACTCTTCGATCGTGACAGACGTTGGGGCCGTAAAACCAATTGTTGTTGGACGCTTTCTCTTCGCGATAACCTTTTCGAGACCTTCGAATGCACCACCGCAAATGAAGAGTACATTCTTAGT
>JBKCLO010000058.1:0-10634 GCA_046300675.1 Ignavibacteria bacterium | reverse complement strand
CGTCCGCAATGCTGCCAAGACCAATCGGTGGACTTCCTCGGCGATATCATGGAGGGGGCTTGCAACTTCGGGATCTACCATGCCGAGATCGTCGAGGAGGCGGATCCAGAGTTTGACGAGGCGCGTGGAGGTGTTGATCTCGTAGAGGCAGTTCCGGAAGATTTCCCGGGAGGGGGCTCCTGCTGCTTTTTCTGTCCATGCACCTATGTCGGTGGCTGCCTCAAACAGGCGCCGGTGGATGTCGAGTGAATGGCCAGCCCCCTGTCCGTGAAGCCAGATGTTGGCAACCCGCAGCGTGAGCTCGTACGAGCGCTGTTGAAGTGGTGTTCCCATGGTGTGATCTCCTGCCTTGGTGGTATGAAAAAACGTCTCCCTATTCATCGTGCCTCCAACAGCTACAAGTGTGACACCTACCGTATCTTTGTGGCCTATGTCGACGCTAGAACTACCCGTCCTCAACCAGGTTTCCGAGCCATCAGCCCCCTCCAATGGGATGAAGGTGTACGTCGAGACCTATGGTTGCCAAATGAATGTGAACGACTCCGAGATCGTGCTCGGCGTGCTGCACAGTCAAGGCTATGCATCAGCGGAACATCCCGATGATGCCGATGTGATCTTGCTCAATACGTGCGCGATTCGCGACAACGCAGAGCGCAAGATCCATGAACGTCTCAATCACCTGAAACACAACAAGCGGCAGAACAAGGATCTCGTTGTTGGTGTGCTTGGTTGCATGGCAGAACGTCTGCGCACAAAGCTGCTTGATGAGAAGATGGTAGACATCGTTGTGGGTCCGGACGAATACCGTCGGGTGCCCGAGCTCGTCGAGACAGCACGCGGTGGCGAAAAGGCCATTGCTGTAAAACTCTCGCGCGTTGAGACATACGACGACATCTTGCCTCTTCGCACCGAAGGTATCTCTGCATGGGTGTCGATCATGCGCGGTTGCGATAAGTTCTGCACGTTTTGCGTTGTGCCGTTCACGCGTGGACGCGAGCGCTCACGCGCACTGCAGAGCGTTGTGGATGAAGCAAAATCGCTTTGGGACTCCGGCTTCAAAGAGATCACCATGCTGGGTCAGAATGTAAACTCGTATAGAGACGAAGTCTCCGGCTACGATTTTTCAGATCTCCTTGCTGCAACTGCGCGCGCCGTTCCGGGCATTCGTATTCGCTATAGCACGTCGCACCCACAGGACATGAGCGACAAGCTTATCGACACCATGGCCGAGCACGACAACATTTGCAAGTACATCCACCTGCCTGTGCAGTCTGGCTCCAACCGTATTCTCGAGCTCATGAACCGCACCTACACCGTAGAGCATTACATGGGCCGCATCAACCGCATCAAGCAGGTAATGCCGGATTGCGCATTGAGCACCGACATCATCGCTGGGTTCTGCACAGAAACCGAAGATGATCATCAGCGCACGATTGACGTGATGCGCGCCGCGCGCTATGACGGCGCTTACATGTTTGCCTACTCGCCACGCGAGAACACAAAGGCATGGAAGATGGGCGATGACGTGCCGGATGAGGTTAAGAGCCGCAGGCTTGCCGAGATCATCGACGTGCAGAACGAGATTGCCAAAGAGATCAACCTTGGCGAAGTAGGCAAGACACATGCAGTACTCGTCGAGGGTCCGAGCAAGCGCAACGCCGCCGAGTGGAAGGGTCGCACGGACACAAACAAGCTCGTGATCTTCCCGCATATGGACCAGCGCGGCTACGTGATCGGCGACACCGTAAACGTTGCAATCAATCGAACAACCAGCGCCACACTGTTTGGCGAACTCGTCTAACTCACACGTAGGAATACACTGATGGATACGTTGGTCTTTCTTCACTCGAAGATGCATCACTCGGTCTACCTCTTGGCGGCACTGTCATTGGTATTCCCACTTATCGCACTTGTCAAGAAGACGCCAATCTCGTCGCTGGGCGCCGGACTTATCCGCACGTACTCAATCGTTGTTACTGTGCAGCTGCTCATTGGTCTTACGCAGCTCATCATGCGATGGAGCGACTTTGGCGACGGACTTCGCTACCGTCTTGAGCACGCAACATTGATGATCGTTGCAGTAGCACTCGTTCACCTCACACCTCGATTCATGAAGCGCGGTGATACCGTAGGTACGCGTAACACGCTGATCCTGCTCGTAGGATCACTTGTACTTGTGCTTCTTGGTGTTTCCCTCATTCAACGTGCAATTGCCGGCGCATAAGGAACATGTCAACCGTACACACAACATCCCTCTCTGGTTATCCGTTGTTTCGTCGTGGCAAAGTGCGCGACGTCTATGATCTTGGCGATCGCCTTCTCATGGTTGCCAGTGACCGCATCTCGGCATTTGATGTTGTGATGTCGGAGCCAATTCCTGAGAAAGGGGCTCTCCTGACGCAGATCGCAGCATACTGGTTCGAACAGCTTGCGCACATCGTGCCGAATCATGTGATCAGTTTGGATGTTGACACGCTCGACAAGTGCACGGATGAAGACAAGCAGATGCTGCGCGGACGCTCCATGATCGTGCGCAAGACAAGCCCCCTACCAGTTGAATGCGTTGTGCGCGGCTACCTGTCTGGGTCAGGATGGAAAGAGTACCAAGCATCGCAAACTGTGTGCGGCATTACTTTGCCTGCAGGATATGTTGAATCATCGAGGTTGAATGAGCCCATCTTCACACCTGCAACAAAGGCCGAAGAGGGTCACGACGAGAACATCTCGTTCGATATCGCAGCAAAGATCTTGGGCGATGATGTAGCCAATGCCGTGCGCGACTACAGCATAGCACTCTACAACGCCGCATCAGAGCTTGTTGCCAGTAAGGGGCTTATCCTAGCCGACACAAAGTTTGAGTTTGGGATAGATGACGGGGGAGAGATCATCCTGATCGACGAGGCACTTACGCCCGACTCTTCACGCTACTGGCTCGCAGAATCATACGCACCCGGCACATCGCAGATGAACTTTGATAAGCAGATGCTGCGTGACTGGCTCGAGACTACGTCGTGGGATAAGACACCACCACCGCCAACATTGCCGCCTGATGTGATTCAGGGAACTCGTGCAAAGTATATTGAAGCATACGAGCGCATAACGGGACAGCAATGGCCATAAACTCTTTCTTTCTGGACGAAGACGATGTCGAGATGCAACGTCGTATCAACGACATGCTCGACTGGGGTTTGCTTCTCGCGGTAGTAGGCCTGCTTGGTATCGGATTGATCTCCATCTACAGTGCAGCCTTTAGCCTTGGGTCCGACAGCATCTTCATGCGTCAGATTTTCTACGCAATTGCCGGCACCTTCGCTGCTGTTGTGCTCTTTTACGTGCCGGAGCGAACCCTAAGTGCATTGGCCTACCCGGCCTATGGACTTGGGATACTGCTTCTGTTGGCAGTGCTCTCGCCCCTTGGACATAAAGTAAACGGACAGCAGTGCTGGATCCAGTTGGGATCATTCACCTTTCAGCCATCAGAGTTTGCAAAGATCTCCACGCTGCTGGCTGCAGGGAAGTATATCTCGCGTAAGGGATTCTCCATTCATGCTGTGCGCGATCTGATCGGACTTGTATCAGTGTTCCTGCTCCCGGTTGCTCTGATCATGATGCAGCCCGACACGGGGTCGGCTACCGTGTTCTTAGCAATGCTTCTTGGTGTTTACCTCTGGGCAGGGGGCGACACATTCGTACTCTACACACTTGTATCGATTCCCTTCGTTGCTGTTGCCGCCTTGTATGGTGCGCTTTTTGGCAACATCTTATGGTTCGTGGCGCTTTCTGCGCTGTTTTGCCTTGGTGCCTACATGTTCCGCAGGCCCCTTACAGCAACCGTTGTTGCATGCCTTCTTGTTATCGGCGTTGGCCTGGCTGTCGAGCCAGTATTCGACAATCTCGAGGCATACAAACAGAAGCGCTTGATTACACTCTTCGAACCGGAGCGCAATCCGCGAGGAGAAGGATATCACGTTATCCAATCGATACTTGCAGTGGGCTCTGGTGGTGTTACAGGCAAGGGTTTCCTACAGGGAACGCAAACGCAGCTTCGCTACATCCCGGAGCAGTGGACGGATTTCATTTTTTGCGTGCCGACTGAAGAGTTTGGATTCATCGGTGGTGTGATCGTGATTTCCTTGTTAGCAACAGTAGCATTGCGTGCCTTCAGCATTGCCTCCATGTCGCGAACAGCATTCTCAAGCATCATTGCGATTGGATTTGGATCGCTGGTTACCTTCCACACAATGGTTAACATCGGCATGGCCGTTGGACTCTTCCCTGTGATGGGAATTCCTCTACCATTCTTAAGTGCGGGTGGTACATCGCTCATTGCCAACGTTGCATGCATTGGAATGCTTCTGCATATGTATCGCTCGCGCAGACGCAGGGTTGCCTAACAGCAGATGGCTAAGCGCATTGTCATCACGAGCGGCGATGTAAACGGCATTGGCCTGCGATGTCTGGCAGCTGCACTCGAACAACAGCACTTCGACGCAGAGATCTCTCTTGCAGTTACACCATCGGTGCTACAGCATGCTCTTGATGTGTATGATTTGCCCGGGAACGTTGATGGTTCGGTGTGGACACTGCACAATCAATCTGTCAGCATCTTACCACTGACGCAGACGTGTTCCATTACACCCGGCGTTCCAGATCCCGACGTTTCGCGTCATGCAATTGCCTCGCTTGAGTGTGCAATTACGCAAACAGTTGCTGGCAACTATGATGCCGTTGTTACGCTGCCTATCAACAAGCATGCGCTTACCAGCGTAGGCTGGCCGTATGCAGGCCAGACAGAGATGCTGGGTGCGCTCAGCAATGGCGATCCCTTGATGGTTCTCTGCACGCACGATGTTCGTGTTGCATTAGCAACGGTACACGTACCATTGCGTAGCGTCTCTGATCTGATCACAACAGAACTTGTGCAGCGCAGAACTCAACAACTGATGCAGCATCTTCGAGAACGAATTGGGATTGAGAAGCCATCGATTGCAATACTTGCAGTCAATCCTCATGCGGGCGACGACGGAGTTATCGGTGATGAGGACACCCGCATCGTGGGGCCGGCAATAGCAGCAATGCAGCAGCAAGGACTTCGTGTAACAGGTCCACATCCTGCCGACGGGTTCTTTGCTTTTGGTGCATACAAGAACTACGACGGCATTCTGGCGATGTATCACGACCAGGGTCTTATCCCGCTCAAACTCCTTGCGCATGGGGCAGGCGTAAACGTTACCGCCGGTTTATCTATCGTACGTACATCGCCCGATCACGGCACTGCATACGACCGTGCATTATCTTCAGATATCGACTCGGCAAGCACCCAACTCGCACTTGAGATGGCCATCCGGTAAAAGTGCGACAACAAGTCTTGTGGAGTAAATGCCGTGCGACGTCATCGTCGCAGTCTTCACAGTTTCGCCGGCATGACGAAGCTCTTGGTTCTGTCGATTATCCTTCTTGCATGGCTGCATAACAGCGTCAGCTCTGCAACTCTACTGTTTGATGTTACTAACCGCATGGGCAAGGAGTTGCCCATTGTTGTCACGCGCATCATTGTTGATCACGCAGAGCTTGTTCGCAATGCGCAGTCTCGAGCAGACGGCAACGACATTCGCATCGTGCGTTGTTCGGACAGGTCTGCAGTGCCAATGTTCATCGAGAAGCATACACTCAACACCGACAGCATGGTATGCTGGGTGCGGATTAGCCCCCTACGCGGAGCCGAAACAGCAACGTTGATCCTAGAGACAGACACAAGTCGCACGCAGAATCTCTCCAACGGTGCAGCAGTCTTTGAGGTGTTCGATGATTTTGAATCTGCTGCACTCTCATCACAACGATGGATACTTCCAACTTCCAGTATTGTGAGCAGTGGCATGCTGCGTCCGGCAACATCCAACACCACCTCTCCACTACCATGGGTGCTGTGGAAGGGTTCCATTCCTACTTCGTACAGCAACGCAGTCATTGAGGCACGCCTTCGGACTACATCGGCCGAAGGTGGTGGCTCGTTTCTGTTTTGGGGTACATCGGCCGATGGATCGAGTGGACACCTTCTCGAACACAGTTCGCGTAGCGACAAGTCGAGGCCCGATGTATATGAGTACACGAACGGATCGTTACGTACTCTATCAACTGGACTCTTTCGTTGGCTACCTCGTGAGTTTGTACACTACGTGATAACTACTCGTACAGACTCTGTGGTGATGCGCCGAACGAGTGATTCGAACACTGAGCGCACGCAGACCATCCGTATATCACGTGATGCGAATGTTGGACAGTTGCAGTCTCTAGGGTGGAGTACGTTTGCATCTGCACCAGGCACGTTTGAGGTAGACTATGTGCATATGCGTCCTGCACTCGAGGTAGATCCAATTGTTACGCAGCGCAACATTGGTGTAACGTCTATCCCATCAAACATGACAATCTGCAATGGCAACTCTGTTGTCCTTCGAGCTCCGTCGGGCTGGGCGTCATACAAATGGTCCAATGGTTTCAATTCACAATCCGTAACACTTCGCACACCAACATCACTACAAGTAACACTCACTGATGAACGTGGCTGCTCACTGACTCTTGGTCCGTTCACTGTATCGCAAGGCGTTGCACCTGTTGCCGGCACCGACACAACCTACAATCTGTGCTTTGGACGAAAGCTGACGCTTCAGGCACGTACCGGACATGCTTCATACAAGTGGCTAATCGGTACAGGACAGTTACAGACAACTATCGCCTTAGACACACCTGCCGTGCGTATCGATTCGGCAGACATCTATTACTGCATCGTTACATCATCGAGCGGATGTTCCGACACCGTAACCTATCGCGTCAACCGTGTTTATGACGCGAGCGCCGGTATCTCATCATCGGCAGGGGGCTCGCAAATGTGCTCTGGCGATACCGTGCTTCTGTACGCACAGCCTCCGCTAAGTTCCTACACGTGGTATCGCAATGACGTGCCCCTCCCTGAGACCGGCGGCGTATTGCGCATCACCGAACCTGGGCTATACCGTGTTGATGTGCGCATTGGTGACAGCGCAAATGCGTGCTTGAGTTCGGCATCTATCGACATGATGCAGCGAACACGGTCGTTTCTCGAACTTCCAGACTCGCTCACGATATGTCAAGGCGACACGGCGGTTCTCGATATTGGAAACATTTTTACAACAGCGTCATGGTCTACTGGCGAGAGCGCCCGTTCACTTCGTGTAAGCACATCAGGGGTCTACCGCGTTACCGCTACGATCAATGGTGCTTGTAAAGACACCGCATCGGTGGTGGTGACGGTTCAACCAGCCCCCTTACCCAGGATTGAAAGCGTAGACGGACGCGTATCGATGTGCGATGGAGAACGTCTAGAACTTCGCATAGACTCTCTCGGCTCTGCCATACGCTGGAACACGCAGGATACAACAAGCACTATCACTGTGAACTCGCCCGGCCTCTATACTGCAACGACAACATTTCCCAACGGATGTACTCGCATATCGACGTTTACTATCGAGAACGGAGTAGTAAATCCTGTGATAACAGCTCTTGACAATCAAGCACTGTGCAAGAACGAAACAACGAGGCTCACTACTACACGTCGGTACGACACCTATCGATGGTCCACAGGAGAAGCAACCGACACCATCACTGTCAGCACGCCGGGTACATACACCGTTGATGTATCCTACTTTGACTGCAGAGCGTCTGCATCGATCGTTGTTGATACTGCCAGCCCCTTTGGTCCAGTCATTAACGATCTTGATACCCTGCCTGTCTGTGTTGCCTCGCCTGTAGCACCCTTTACAATCACCAACACGCAGAACGTGCCTCGCATCTATTATGTCGATGTTGTTGGAGCGGGGTTCTCCGCGTCTGCGGCACAATATCAAGTGGATCCCCAATCAACCTATTCGATTCCAATCGTATATGATGGATCTCAAGGAGGGGGCATCCACACTGCTCTGATCAACATCAGTGACGCATGTGGCTGGCAGGGAACGTACCCGGTTACGATTGACTATGGGGCGAGAACTCTCCAGCTCGAGTACACTGGTACTGCAGATGATGGTGGACCAATTCGATCGGGACAGCGCATGAACCTGCGAATCGCTGTCCGCAATCCTCTGGACTTTGTTTCGGCTCAGCAGAATGACACCGTATGGATCGCAGCGATATACGATCCCTTGCATCTACACATCACAGACACGACAATCGTACGTGAACGCGAAGCGATCATGATTGATGATCGTAGAGGTATGATCAACGCAAGCATTATGCCGTTTGGCAGGCCTGAGCTCAGAGACCTTGTGCTCTTGCATCCTGAAGTACTTACATCTGCAAGCCTGACATCGACATTGATTCTCAAGGAGCTACGCACGTCAAACCCATGCATCACGGCTGACATCGCAGACACGGTAATCACTATCGAATCACTACCATATGGATGTGAGATATCAACCATAGCATGGGCAGTTCCGCCGAAGCTATCTGTTGTGTCAGTAACGCACGCCGAAGTAGCAATCAGCGTTCACGAACACACGCAAACGCTGCAGCTCTATGTGTGCGACATGCTTGGTCACGTAACATACCAAACAACGCTCGAGCCATCACAGCAGGATGCCATCGTATCGCTTCCATTGCATGGGGCTAGCAGAGCATTCATTGTAGGCATCAATGAGGCGGCATCCACAGTGCTTCCGATACTTGTGGAAGGGCATTAAGTTGTTGAAGCATTGCATCATAGCATTGATTGCTCTTTCTTGTGTGCGCGCCGATGCGGACGACACAACACGAATCCCTTTAACGGTCTATCTGCAGGGCGGCCTTACGAGCCCTATAGCTAGAAGCCTCTATTGCTTGGATGACGTGGCATGTCCGCCCTTTACCTCCGGACTGGGTATGAACGCCGACATCCTTCTCTCCACTGAACGGCCATTAGGAGACAACACAGCACTTCTCGGCGGAATTGGAGCGGGACTCTGGACAACTGTTATGAGATCCATCGACAACGCAGGACGAACGCGTGATGCAGATGCTAATGTAGTTGAGTTTCTACGAGAGCAAACAATGGAGGCTCGTGGCGAACACATAGCAGCCTTCATCGGCGCATCATACGCATACGACAAGCTTCGTGTTTTTGCGGGTCCACGATTCGAGTTTGCACTTGGAACCCCTACGTGGAAACAGACGAGTAGGATCATCTCTCCGGCGAACGTGACCTATCCTAACGGAGCTCGAGAAATCGCCTCACTAGATCAGCGTTCCATTCCAGAGTCTCGGTCATTTCGCATTTATGGTATGATTGGCGCATCGTATTCAATCGACGTAGCACCTAGCATATCTCTAGCCCCCTACATGGCGGCATCATATACACCTATGTCGCTACGAAGCACTGCGGATTGGACAGATTTACGTGTCGCACTTGGACTTTCTCTATCCACGGATGTAGTTACGATCAACAGAGCACCTGTTTACGTGGATACGATAACGGTGCGGCCGGAAGTAGTAATTGTCGAACCGGCGGCAGTCGATACAATGTTGAATGTGCAGGCCCCATTCAAAGTGTTATCTACAAGCGTAGACACCATTCCAGCGCTTGCCACATTCAGCATACGGGTTTCATCGGAGAAGCAATCGCAGTTGTTTTCGTTGTTACCGTACATCTTTTTCGACAGCGCATCAGCTGTGATACCAGCTCGGTACAACCGCCTTACATCAAGTGCCACGCACCGCCAGTCATGGTCAGCTACCGATCAACATGCAGTTTACTGCGACATCCTTAACATCATCGGTTCACGTCTGCAAGGCTCATCAGACACCCTACATATAACTGGATATGCAGATTCATCAAGCGAAGGGGGCTCGTGCACCCTTGCACATGAGCGTGCAAACGCCATCAAGCAATACTTGTTGCGGGTATGGAACATCAATGACCAGAGGCTAATGGTGCATGAGTCTGGAGCCCCTTGCACTCCTAAGGATATGCGTACAAGCGTTCATGCGCTTGGCAGGCAGGAGAACAGACGCGTCGAGCTCCGCACATCGTCGGTCAATGGAGTTCGATTGTCCAGCAACACCGCAGAACCAACAAGCGACATCCCTGTTGCAAAACAGCGTCTATCATTGGCAATGTTCTCGCTTGGCAGTTCTACCCTATCACAGAGGGATTCGTTATTGCTTAGAGAGTTTGCACGTGAGCTGCAGACAGGCAACAGAATTCGTGTGTATGGGTATACCGACAACATGGGGCCAGTAAGGATTAACCTGAGCTTGTCGCAAGAACGTGCCAATGTAGTGTCCGCCTACATTCATTTGCTGCGACCCGATTGTAGCATTGAATCGGCAGTAGGGCTGGGTTCACAACGCTACCCGCAAGGTATACGATCGTATCAATATCCTGAGGAGCGGTTCATGAGCAGAACTGTGCAAGTTGAGGTTGCTGGCAGGTAGGACGGGAGGGACAGCAGGGATAATGTGTGTACCCGCTGCTCGCTGTTCGCTGTTCGCTGTTCGCTGCTCGCTGTTCGCTGCTCGCTGTTCCCTACCTTTGCGCATGTCTCGCAAGCAGCCTAACACAGATCCTTCACGGATGGAAGACGATGTTGACGCATCGCTTCGCCCCTTATCATTTGATGATTTTACAG
>JBKCLO010000057.1:0-16573 GCA_046300675.1 Ignavibacteria bacterium | reverse complement strand
GTGCACAAGACCATAACATCAACGTTGTACTTGTCCATGTCAGCAAGGATCGCTGTGGGATTCCAGCAGTTCTCCTCGATCTCTCGAAAGAACATGCCATCGTCTCGCATCATGCGGGCCCTGCCAGGCTGATGATGGTCGAGTGTAATGAATCCACCATAGCCGAACTTTTCTTTAAGTGAGGGCCAAGTCTGTGGAAGAATGTGGGCGTGGCAATCGATCTTCACGTGAGGTTACTTCAATTTGACAGGGGGCTGCATGAGAGCGCCGCATGACTGACAGGTACGGTTGCCTTCGTTGCCGTAATACCTCTCGAAGATGGGCGGTAGTTGGGTGACGATATTCACGAGCGGGAAGTGCTCTTCGTACATTTTATTGCCGCAGGATTCGCAGAACCACATAAACCCGTCGAGCTCGGAGTTCCGGCGTTTGCGCTCGATTACGAGACCAATGGTATTGGCAGGCCTTTGCGGCGAATGCGGAACTCGCGGGGGCAGCAGGAACATCTCGCCCTGCTTGATATGGATGTCCTTTTGCACGCCATCATCAACGATCTTGACGGTGATGTCGCCCTCGATTTGGTAAAACAGCTCCTCGCCTTCGTTAAAATGGTAGTCCTTGCGCGAATTCGGGCCCCCTACGACCATCACTATGAACTCTGTGTCTTGGTAGATCGCGGCGTTGCCAACGGGAGGCTTCAAGAGGTCTCTGTGCTCGTCTATCCAGCCCTGAAGGTTGAACGGAGGAATAACTGCCATGATGGGACCCTTTCGTTGGTAGTTTCGCAGAAGAAGCAAAGCTACAAACTCACGGATTATACATGAATCTGAATCTTGAAGGCAAACGTGCGCTCGTTTGTGGCGCATCTCGGGGTATCGGGAAGGCCTCGGCAATGGAGCTGGCCGTCAATGGCGCGTCGGTTGTTGTTCTTGCCCGCACGGCTGAACAACTCGAGCTGGTTCGCAACGAGTTGCCCGTGGTTAACAGTCATCAACAGCACGTAGCTGTTGCAGTTGACGCAACGGATGATGTAGCTCTCATCACTGCTGTGAATAACGCGGTGGAAAACCACGGTCCTATCAACATTCTTGTTAACAACACGGCTGGACCGGCTGCCGGTAGGCTTGTGGATAGTTCTGTGGATAGCCTGTTGCAAGCATTTCAAGCACATGTTCTTACAGCTCAACGTCTAATCAAGATTCTAACCCCAGGGATGGTACAGACGTCATATGGTCGGGTTATCAACATCGTCTCTACCTCGGTGAAGCAACCGATCGACGGACTCGGCGTTAGTAATACCATTCGCGGGGCAATGGCAAGTTGGTCGAAGACCCTTGCCACAGAGCTGGCTGGGCGGCACATAACGGTGAACAACATACTCCCGGGTGCTACGGAAACAGAACGTCTTGAGGCAATTATCACGCGTCAAGCCGCGGTTCGTCAGGCATCATTTGAGGACGTGCGCGATCACATGCTCACAGAAATACCCATGGGAAGGTTCGCCCAGCCATCGGAGATCGCCAACGCTGTAGTCTTTCTGGCATCGCCCGCAGCAGCCTATATCACGGGCACTAGCATACTGGTCGATGGTGGACGAACACGCGCCCTCAGCTAGGTTTGTACACATTTCCACATTCTGTGGAAAGCCTGTGTGTATATCCTTGAAAAATCATTGATTTCCACTTGCGTTTTGCATTTCAATCATCTACATTTGTTTTCATAGTAACTCCTTGATAATAGACAGAACTAACTCACTTTTCTAGTTCGGTGCATCAAGGTCCTTTGGCAATGTAGTACGCACTTGTGCACAGATGTGAATAACACCTCTGTGCCACGCAGGGGAATAGTGGCACGTAAGCGACCAGAACAGCGGCCTGTTTATATCGAGCGCAAGCGTTCGTCGGGACTTGTTGTCTCGCTGCTGTGTGTTGTTTTCTTGGCATTCATGGCAGCCCAGTGGCATGAGCGGCAAAAGGTTGCACATTTTTCTGTTGCTGGAGCAACAGGCTTAAGCCGCATTGCAGTGCAGAGAGCTGTAGACTCGCTGCGTTATCGTAGTATCAAGAGTCTTTCGCTTGCCAACATCCGCAAGTATGTCGAGGCAATCCCGTACGTCCGAAATGCATCAGTCTTTTTTAGCGGCGTTCGAGAGATCACAGTCCACGTTGAAGAACGCCTGCCAATTGCGCACGTGCTCTACGAAGATGGATCGTTGAGATATGTCGACCAATACGGCACGGTACTGCCGCAGGCTGGAGAGCGAACCGCACACAATGTTCCCGTGTTGCGCACGCAAGATGGAACGCGACTTTCGCAGCAGGATATTCTGCGGATGTCTGCCATCCTGGTTAGTGCATCGCAGGTTCTTGATACAAGGTTGTATCAATCGATCTCAGAGATCAGGATCAATCAGACACGATCTGCAGTGTCGATGGTAACCGATGAAACGGTGTGGAATCTTGGTAGGCTCAGCAGTGAGCGTATTCAAACGGCGCTTGCAGACATGAATGTGTTCTGGAGAGACGCAGCAAACACCATCAACATGTGTTCTGTACGCGAAGTAGATTTGCGGTGGCACCATCAGGTAGTGCTGCGGTATCATCAACAAGCAACAATGCCACTTATGCAGCCGGGGGGCTCTACATGAGTAAACAGGAAATTCATGTCGGCTTGGACATTGGCACAACAAAGGTTTGTGCTGTTGTGACTGCGTATGATCCAGTTCAGGATACTATCGAAGTTATAGGAACTGGCACAGCTCAGTGCGATGGACTCAAGCGCGGCGTCGTAAGCAACATCAACAAAACAGCCGAGGCAATCAAGAATGCCGTAGACCGTGCAGCGCAGCAAAGCGGCTATGAGTTGGCCCGAGTCGTGATTGGTGTAAGTGGTGAACACATATCTACATCGTTCACACGTGGTATTGTAACGACGCGAACATCGGAGATATCGCAGGACGATGTGCAACGACTTCATCATGAGCTGCACCAGGTAAACGTTACACCTGATCGTCGGATCCTGCACGTGATACCGCAGGATTACATCATTGATGGTCAAGACGGTATCAGCGACCCATTGGGTATGAGCGGACGTAGACTCGAGGCAAACGCATTGGTCATCACGGCATCTTCGTCTGCTGTTGAGAATATCTACAAGTGCGCAGAGCGGGCTGGCCTGCATGTCGATGCTGTCGTACTGCAGTCTATGGCGAGCGCAATGGCTGTGCTCGACGAGGCTGAGAAAGAAGTAGGCGTTGCAGTCGTTGACATCGGTGGCGGAACAACAGATATGGCCATCTTCAAGGATAATGTTCTGCGCTATGTAAGTGTGATCGGTATTGCAGGACAGCGTGTAACCGATGATATTGTAACAGTGTTGGGCATTCGTAATAGCGACGCAGAATCGATCAAGGTGCAGTACGGCCACGCAATCTCCGACAGCATCCTGCGTGATGTCCATTTTCAAGTCCCAGGCGTTGGCGGCCGCACACCGACAGATCTTTCAAAGTCGATATTGTGTCAGGTTATCGAACCTCGCATGGAAGAGATCTACGACTTTGTTCTTGCGCGCATACACGACAGTGGCCTTACGCATCAGCTCACGGCTGGTATTGTGATCACGGGCGGCAGCGCCGATTTGTACGGTTCGGAAATGCTCGCACAGCGAACCTTCAGACTGCCCGTAAACAAAGGCCTGCCACGAGGTTTTGGCACCGATGGATTTGCACGTGAGGTTACAACCCCTGCCCACGCCACTGCGATCGGATTGGCATTGTACAGTATCGAACATGAAGCGGAATTTGCAAAAGACGCAACGCAGCAGACCAAGTCAGTCGTCGATTCAGAACAGAAAACACCTTCTGTCGAACAGCAGCAACATGTCCAGCAGATTCATGTGGAAAAAAGAGGACTGCTAAATCGCGTCAAAGACTGGTTTGAGAACTTCTAATTCACGTAATTTGAAGAACACGACTGTATTCCGGGGGGAATAATGGCTATCGAATTGGATACATCTTCGCTGATGTCCGATGCGCGTATACGTGTAGTGGGCGTTGGCGGTGGCGGCGGAAATGCCGTCAAAACAATGATTTCTCGTGGCTTGGACGGTGTTGAGTTTGTAGCAGCAAACACCGATCGTCAGGCTCTCATGAACAATCCTGCTGGTATCAAGCTTCAGCTTGGTAAGGATGCAACGCGCGGTCTTGGCGCCGGTGCTGACCCAAATAAAGGGCGAGTATCGGTAGAAGAGAGCATCGACGACGTGCGTGATGCGCTCAACGGCAGCGATATGGTCTTCGTTACCGCAGGTATGGGCGGTGGCACAGGCACAGGTGCAGCTCCTGTGATTGCTCGTGTCGGGCGCGAGCTTGGTGCGCTGGTCGTCGGCATTGTCACGAAGCCGTTTGCCTATGAGTCTAAGCGCCGCATGCAGGTTGCTGAAAACGGCATCAAGGAATTGCGCGAAAATGTTGACGCGTTGATCGTGATCCCGAACCAACGTATTCTTAGCGTGGTAGACAAGAATGTGACCTTTGCTGATGCGTTGGCAATGGTTGATACTGTTCTCTACAACGCCACGAAGGGCATTGCAGACATCATCTCAGGTGTTGGCTACGTGAACGTTGACTTCGCTGACGTGCGAACAGTGATGAGCGGCATGGGTGATGCACTCATGGGTATTGGTGTTGCCAGCGGCGAACACCGTGCTATTGAGGCAGCCCAGAATGCCTTGAACTCGCCGATCCTTGAAGGCATGTCGATCTACGGAGCACAAGGTTTGCTTGTGAATATCACGGGTGGACACAGCATGACGATGTTCGAGGTGAGCGAGGCTGTTTCTGCTATCGAAAAGGCAGCCGGCGACGAAGTCAACCTGATTCACGGTGTTGTTGTTGACGAACGCATGGAGGATGAGATCGCCATCACCGTTGTCGCAACAGGATTCCGTCGTCAAGAAGAGAAGAAGATTACTGTTACTGCACCAACGATTGAGATTGTGCGAACGCAACCTGAGCAAGAAGTTACTGTTGATGCTGCGCGCTCAGCAGTTGCTCCGGCTGCCGTCACACCAGCTTCGCCTTCTGAGGTGGACATGAACGATCTCAATGTGCCGGCCTATATTCGACGTCAGCGCGAGCAGGAACAGCGTTCAGGTACAACAGTAGCTGTGCCACGTCAGGAAACGCCCACTGCGCCGAGTGTGCCAGTTGCGCCATCTACCGAGCAGGCCAGCATGAGTATTCCTGTCAAGAAGGTAGCTTCGGGCAACCAGCCGGCCTTTTTACGGAAGATCATGGATTAAGGTCAGCACGTTTCTACGATGATTAGGCGGCGCGGGTTAGGTAACTAGCCCGCGCCGTTTCATTCTTAGCAGCAGCAACGCACCAACGACAAGGAAAAGTGTTAACGAAACAAGTGCGTATCGGTAGCTGTTTGTATACGAAACAACAATTCCAAAAAGTAGGGGGCCGATCCATGAAGTGCCCTTGTCGCTTATCTCATAGAGTGCAAAGTACTCGGCCTCAGTACCTTCAGGGATAAGCGTTGAGAAATATGATCTGCTCAATGCCTGTATGCCCCCTAGCACGAGGGCGATGATACATGCCAGTCCATAAAAGCTAGCGCTCGATGCAGGCAGGATCAGTGCGGCACCAAGTGCGATGGCCCAGCCAAGAATCGATACAAGTATCGCCGAGAGCGTGCCTATTGCTGATGCAAGTCGGTTAAACAGCAGCGCGCCAAGCAGTGCGACAAACTGCACGAGCAGTATGCCCAGTATCAGCACTTCCTCGCCAACGTGCATCTCCATCTTGCCGTATATGCTGGCCATGGAGATGGCCGTTTGTACAGTCTCGTTATACAGCAGATATGCAACCAAGAACTGGAAGGCCTTAGGATGTTCGCGCAAACCCTTGAGGGAGACGAAGGCCTGACGAAAGATGTTCGGCTGCTGGCTTCGCAGCACGCGGGGCGGATCTTTGAGTAGGGAAACGGAAATGAGCGAGAAGGTCAGCCACCAAAGTCCGGTACTTGCCAGGATGACGTTAATCGAACCTGGCCACTGTGAGTACATGAACAGGTGGATCAGCAATAGTAGGCCGCCACCGAGATATCCAAGCGCCCAGCCTTTCGACGAGACATCATCACGTTCATCACTGTTGGCAAGATCGTTGAGGAACGAATTCGATGCCACTATGCTGGATCCAAATGCGAGGTTTGCTATGATGAACAACGTTGCACCTATCAGGATCGGATGAGGTTGCTGCATATCGAGTGCGTACATGCCGATTGTTGCCATCGAACCAATTGCAGCCGTTGCAAGAAGGGCAGCTCGCTTTCGCTGCGTGGTATCGATGTAGCTTCCGAGCAGCGGCATCACGGCTACCTGAAGCAGCACCGATGCTGATACGCACAGCGAGTAGATCGCACCCGGGTGAACAGTGAACCCAAGAAAGTTGGCCTGGCCACTTCCCTGCAGAGCATTCATGGCAAGCACAGTGATGTAGGGTCCGAAGAAGACCGTTATAACTGATGTACTGAAGCCGCTGTTTGCAAAGTCGTAGAGATACCAACCAATGCGTTGCTGACGTATGCTTGACATACCGTAAAAAGCCCCCTTCATTCTGGCTGATGATACAGCTAAATTGCGACCCTTGTTCACAATCTCTACCGCAAAATGCAAACACTCGGTTCCAAATCGAACTTCCTGGCCATTGACAAATCGTATTCTACCTTGGATGCATCGCGCATCGCGATTGTTTCTGCTCCGTACGAGCACACGGTGAGCTATGGTGGAGGTGCCAAACACGGACCCAAGGGAATCATCGATGCCAGTGCATACGTCGAGTTCTATGATGATGAGACAGATAGGGAGTTGTGCTTTGATATTGGAATCGCAACACTGAAGCCTTTGGCATTTGGCAAACGGGTAGACCGAGCAGCTCTTGATCTGATCGAGGAGCAGGTAGAGTCACTTCTCGAGATGGACAAGTTCGTTGTAACGCTTGGAGGGGAGCACACTATCTCGACTGCCCCTATCGCAGCGCACTATCGGAAGCACCCCAAGATGAGCATCCTGCATTTTGATGCTCACTCCGACCTTCGTCAGGAATACCAGGGCTCGATTTGGTCTCATGCATCGTTTATGGCGCGCGTTGCGGAGTTCTTCCCCACAAAACGCATTACACAGGTAGGGATTCGAGCACAGTGCATCGAGGAGTCGCAGTTCATCAAGGAAAAGAAGATCAACACATTCTATGCCTCTGCCATCAGAAGGGGCTTGCACGGCAAACACTGGCAGAAGTCAGTCGTTGATACACTATCTAACGATGTTTACATTACGTTTGATGTTGATGCCTTTGATCCATCAATCATGCCATCTACGGGCACGCCAGAGCCGGATGGTCTGATGTACAGCGAGACCATCGATGTGATTCGTCAAGTTGTAGCATCGGGTAGACGTATCATTGGACTTGATGTGGTTGAGTTAGCACCGGTAAAACACGTCACTCATCCAGATCTCACAGCTGCACGGTTGATCTATAAGATTCTCAACCTTGCATTCTCGCCCTCGACGATCCAACGTGCGAAAGGGAAATCATGATGCTACAGCAGGAAATTGAACGTCTGTTTGCCCTTCCTTCGGCTGATGTTATCTATGACCCACATCTGGAGGATGTCTGCACGCAATTCGTTCAGGCACTCAATGCGGGCCAGATTCGTGCAGCCAGCCCCGGCCCCAATGGCAGCTGGGTCGTGAACATGTGGGTAAAGCAGGGGATACTGCTGATGTTCCGTAAGGGGAAGATGGTTGATATGTCTACGGACGACAACTTCGTCTTCTTCGACAAAGACACTATTCCAACCAAGACCATGCATATCGACGATAATGTGCGTATTGTTCCGGGTGGCTCGAGTATTCGCACAGGCGCATATCTATCGCCAGGGGTGATATGCATGCCCCCTATGTACATCAACATTGGGGCATGGATAGGCCAGGGTACCATGATCGACTCTCACGCTCTTGTTGGAACGTGTGCGCAGATTGGTGCTCGTGTTCACATTAGTGCTGCTGCACAAATCGGCGGAGTTCTCGAGCCAGCAGGAGCACGTCCCGTCGTGATCGAGGACGATGTGATGGTAGGGGGCAATTGCGGCGTGTACGAGGGTGTGCTTGTTCGCAAACGGGCGGTTCTTGGCAGTGGTGTGGTTCTCAATGCCTCGACCCCTGTGTATGACCTCGTGAATCAAACGGTGATCAAGAGCACAACAGAGATGCCGCTCGAGATTCCCGAGGGCGCAGTCGTTGTTGCCGGTTCGCGGCGTATTGCTTCGGAGTGGGCACAAGACCATGGTCTTGCCATCAGCACGCCGCTGATCGTTAAGTATCGTGACGAGAAAACCGATGCGCGCACTGCACTCGAGAGTGCATTACGCTGACAGGTGCGGCGCGCTCGTTGTTAGGAAAGCGTTGGGTCGCCCTTGTCGCGATTAAGGCGAACAGCCTGACGCACCATGCCCTCGTATATATCTGCCTTGATGTCCTTGGCAGACTTAATAAGGATGTGACGCATCATGATGAGGTCGCCCCCGACGAGGAGGTTGTCGCTGTCGTCAAGCTCTGTTCCACGCCAGAAACCAAAATGGATGGCATCGGCATAGGCCTTTATGAAGCAGATAGGACCATTTGAGCTGAAGACCGGCTGCGACCACATGATCGATTCTTCGATCTCTGGTGCCGCATTTTTGATCAGTGATCGAATGCTTGTTAGAACCTCGCGCTGCCAACCCTTGTGCTGTGTAACGTACGATTCGACGGTAGCTGCCACAACTGGGACGTAGGCCGGAGCTTCGTTCTTCACCTTTGGTGCATCATCGAAATCACCGCGGGTCTGACGTCTGTTAAGGACAGATCCACGAGGTGGACGTTCCTTCTTTTCCTGCTGCTTCTTTGGTTGTTGCTGAGGCTGTCTTTGCCTCTGTTGTTGCGCAGGTTCAGTTTGAACCTGCTTAGGGGCACTTGCACCCTCTTCTAAGCTGCCGGGCTCGCCAGTGGCCTCTGCAGGCCCGTCAGGCGAAGACTCGCCAGCGCGGCCTCTGCGGTTACGGCGTCGATTTCTACCGCGACGTTCTCCATCTGGACCCTGCTGTGGTTGGCTTTCTTCATTCGAAGCAGGGGTGTTGTCGGCCCCCTGCTGTGAATGTTCCTGTTGCGTAGCTTCTTGTCCATCCTGACGAGCTTCTCCCGGCCGACGTCCACGGCGTCTGCGGCGCCTATTACGGCCCTCATTGCCTTGTTGTCCGCCCTCATTGGCTGTGGGAGTTTGGTGCTCGTGTTGTTCCTCAGACGATGTCATGTGCTTCGTGTGAATGTCAGAATAATGCGACAAATATACGGAGGTTGTTATCCTTCGAACGGATGATCGCGCACAGTTGGAATGCGCATCTTGATCAGCTTCTCGATATCGCGCAGAGGATTACGATCCTCTGGCGTTGCGATCGTAAGTGCTACGCCCGCGCGTCCTGCACGACCTGTACGACCAATGCGGTGCACGTAGGTCTCTGGGCTCTCAGGCACGTCGTAATTGACAACGAATGGGAGCTCGGCAATGTCTATGCCACGAGCCGCGATGTCTGTTGCAACCAGTACACGTGTCTTACCAGACTTAAAGTCCTGCAGCGCACGCTGGCGTGCCATCTGCGACTTGTCGCCGTGAATTGCTGCCACGCGCAAACCTGCGCTCATCAGGTCCTTGGCAACGCGGTCTGCACCGCGCTTTGTGCGAGTAAAGACAAGCACGCTTCCTTCGAGGTCTTCTTTGACAAGATGGGTAAGCAGCGCACGCTTACGGTCGCGTTCCACGTAGTAGAGTCGTTGATCGACCATCTCTGTGGTCGTATTCTCAGGAGTAACGGCGATGTGAATCGGATCTGTAAGGATCGAGTTTGCAAGCGACCGGATCTCCTTCGGAAGTGTTGCCGAGAAGAACAACGTGTGGCGCTCAGTAGGAATGAGCTTTACTACCTGTTTGATCGATGGCAGGAATCCCATGTCGAGCATGCGGTCTGCTTCATCAAGTACAAACGTGTGTACGTTGTCAAGGCGCAGTGCGCGGTGATCGATAACGTCCAGCAAACGTCCGGGCGTGGCGATCACGATGTCTACACCGCGGCGAATACGCTCGATCTGAGGACGAATACTAACGCCCCCTAGCAGGACGACCGTCCGTGCCTTGATGCCACTGCCATAGGCTCGGAAGCTCTCATCGATCTGAATGGCAAGCTCTCGGGTTGGCGCAAGGATCAGCACGCGTGGACCTCCGCGCTGAGGGCCCTCGGCATGAAGTCTATTGAGGATTGGAAGTGCGAACGCAGCCGTCTTTCCCGTACCTGTCTGTGCACATCCAAAGACGTCGCGTCCAGAAAGTACCACCGGGATGGCTTGTTCTTGAATTGGTGTAGGCTGGGTATAGCCAGCTTGTTGTACCGCCTTCTGTAGTGGGGCGCACAACGACAAATCAGCAAAGGTCATGGACCTCTCCGTAATTGTGAATATGTGTGAATCGGCTACCGACTCTCGTGCTGACCTTGTCAGCAAACTGTGCAACCGTGATTCACCGCGACAACTAGGAGAGAACGGGGCAGAGAGAAGAACAACCGCGATGCAGTAAGCATCGTGTCATTGAAATGACGTACAAACATACGAAATTGTGTGGTACAGGCCAGTTATTCACAAGTAATGCACATTTCAAGGGGCTCCCATGGCAACGCAGATCGTAGATGTTGAGTGGAAACACGACCTTACCTTCGATGCTCACCAACAGGAGCGTACAATTCGTCTGATGTCCTCACCGCATCAAGACCCCGAGCACAGTGCTGTTAGCCCCAAGATGCTGCTGCTAACGGGCCTGGCCGGTTGCACAGCTATGGATGTGGTTTCACTGCTGCCGAAGATGCGAGTGCCGTTTACACGGCTGCGTGTGGTGGTCGAAGGCACGCTATCTGATGAACATCCCAAGACGTACATCACGATGCATATCATTTACGAGGTGCAGTGCGATGAACAGCACACGGATGCCATCGAGCGCGCGATACAACTGTCGAAGTCTACCTACTGCGGCGTGTACGCTATGCTTACAAAGGCCTCAACAATCACCCACGAAGTGCGGATTGCAGCATAGTATCAATGTGGTCGAACGGTGCATACCCATGGGCAAGCATGTGCACGTTGTCTTCGATCTCGAGCAGCACAGTAGGGAAGCCCCCTATGCCAAGCGACGTGACATACTCGAATTCATCAGCAACAGCATCGTGGATATCTGATGAGTTCATCACCTGCACAAAGTGGTCGGGGTCAAGGCCTGCCTCAGTGGCGAGCTTGCGATACGTTTCTTCGCTATTCATATCCATCCCGTCGGCATAGAGCGCACTCTGCAGTCTATGGCTGAATGATATCACGTTTTCCGGACGCATAGCGCGCATCGTTTCTAACGCTCTTGCAGGGGGCTCGCTGTCAAGCATTATATCTTGTCGTGTGAGAAGCCCATGCAGGAATGTATCGCCGAATGATACGCCTGTTGTTTCTTCGACGCGCATGCGTGCTTCACGAATAAAGTCTGCCATTTCTGAAAGCGCGCGCGTGTTGTCGCCTGTGATCATGCCGCCCGAGTAAACAACGATGTCCAGATGCTCCGACCATTCATCTGCTATGCGCATGATGGTTGGACCAAAGCCATAGCACCATCCGCAGAGCGTGTCCTGGAAGTAGTGGAGCGTTGGACGTTCAGCAGGATTTGGGCTCATGCTGATTGTAGACGCGAGCGCAGTTCTTTGTCGAGCTCGTCGAGGAACTCTTGCGTGTAGAGGTAGTGCTCTCCGTGGTTAACCTTATTGCCGTGTATGCACACAGCGAGGTCCTTTGTCATCTTACCCTGCTCTACCGTCTCAACACAGACGCGCTCAAGGGTGTGGCAGAAGTTGATGAGCTCCTGGTTTCCATCGAGCTTGCCGCGAAACTCCAAGCCCCTTGTCCAGGCAAAGATCGAGGCGATGGGGTTGGTTGATGTTGGCTTGCCCTGCTGATGGTCGCGGTAGTGACGCGTCACGGTGCCGTGTGCAGCTTCTGATTCCATGGTCTTACCATCTGGCGTAACCAGAACTGATGTCATGAGTCCGAGCGAGCCGAACCCCTGTGCTACGGTGTCTGACTGAACGTCGCCGTCGTAATTCTTACATGCCCACACGAAGTTGCCGTTCCACTTCAGCGCAGAGGCTACCATGTCGTCGATCAGTCTGTGCTCATAGGTGATGCCGGCAGCTTCGAATTGCGATGCGAACTCGGTGTCGTAGATCTCTTGGAAGATATCCTTGAATCTGCCATCATACTTCTTGAGGATGGTATTCTTCGTGCTCAGGTACAGCGGCCAATGCTTGCTCAATGCCTGATTCATACAGGCACGTGCAAATCCCTTGATAGACTCATCGGTATTGTACATCGCGAGTGCAACGCCATCACCCTTGAAGTTGTACACTTCGAAACTTTGCGGCTCGGAGCCATCTTCGGGAGTGAAGGTAACCGTGAGCTTGCCCTTGCCCTTTGTTAGAAAGTCCGTTGCACGGTACTGATCGCCAAAGGCATGACGTCCGATGCATATTGGAGCCGTCCAATTAGGCACCAGCCGTGGAACATTGCTGCACACGATCGGCTCACGGAATACTGTGCCGTCCAGGATGTTACGAATCGTGCCGTTGGGCGACTTCCACATCTGCTTAAGTCCGAACTCCTTTACACGTGCTTCATCTGGTGTGATGGTTGCGCACTTAATGCCGACATTGTATTGCTTGATGGCCT
This sequence comes from Ignavibacteria bacterium, assembly GCA_046300675.1. Lineage (GTDB taxonomy): Bacteria > Bacteroidota > Ignavibacteria > Kapaibacteriales > Kapaibacteriaceae > UBA10438. The sequence continues at coordinate 3,724 of JBKCLO010000057.1, read as the reverse complement.
CGGCGGCATCGATCGTTACCTGGTCGTTCGTCGCATCACGATGTTCCATGCCGAGATCATAGTATTTGATCTCGAGATCCAGATAGGGAAGGATGAGCTTATCCTTGATGAACTTCCAAATGATGCGTGTCATTTCATCGCCGTCGAGCTCAACGACCGGGTTCGCTACGTGAATCTTGTTCATGTGCACATGGAGTGAATGTGTTGAAGGAATGTGCTTAGCGTCTAAAACGCAACCGAAAGGCCTGCCTTGATCATTGAGATCCTGTAGGCATTGATGTAATACGAGCGCGGAGGATTCCCCGCAAGACCCTGCCATGTTTGTGGGTCGTACACGTCTGTGAACGGGTGCACGTACGAAGCGGTAAGGTCAATTCCGCGTATTGAGCCAAGCTTGCTGGCCAGGCGAGCACGTAAGGACACAACACCATTAATGACCAGAGAATTGTATCCCGCCAATGATGCTGTTGTATCGATCCGAGTCTTGCTGCCATTCTCAAACGTGAGGCTGCTGGGCTCTTCGAGTGTCTCTAACTGCTTGTACGATGCTGATGCGATGTAGTTGCCGTTTACGCCTAGTCCGAACCATACGGATTCGAGGACTGGATACTCGAACATCACATCTACAGGCACTGTGTGAAAGGTAAGGTCGATCAGGTGCTTGAATACAGCATTGACAGTACCCTGCCCAGGAACATATACAGGGTCTGTTGTGAACGATGAGAACTGGGCCGGCAGTTGCATGTACCCGGCATTGAGCCCAACGCGCAGCCCGCCGTCGGTAAGTGGGAAGCTGATGCCGATAGATCCACCATATCCTATCGAATTGGTATTCTCAAACCCTAAACAACAATTCTCGATAGGGGGCAGAGAATTGAAGTCCACCTCATGCATTGCATACGCACCATTGACGGAAACAGACCATTCCATTTTGTGTGCTTGAGGATCATTCTTTACAGTGTCAGACTCCTGTGCGCGCATGTTCGCTGCCCCAAGAGTGAAGGCGATGAGCATTATCGCGTAGAATTTCATCATGGCAGTTTCAGTAGTGTTGTCCGCGCGATATCATCGGCAGTGATGAACGAAACTGTGTATGCTCCTGATGGAATCACAGGTAGCTCGACATTGACAAGCGGCCACATTGGTCCGGCCTCGACGCCTGCACGCGTTACAATCACATTGCCGTGTATATCGGTCACAACAAGCGTACCTACTACCTGTGACTCTGCGTACGGGCGAATGCCAACCGAGGCGCCGCTAACAGGATTAGGAGCAACAAGAATTGATGTCTTGCCCGGTGCTTTGATCAGCCGTGTGTTGCCGTACGTGGTGCATAGCCCCTTGAGTGTTACAGAACCAGGGGTAGATCTTGTGACTTGACGTCTGATGCTTGTCCACCGGAATGATTCAACAGTTACGGCAGACACCGAATCGTTACCAAGAAGTGCGAGGAATTTGAGAGTTGCAAGTGGACCCGATTCTGCCTTAGCTATCCCGCGCACGGTTATGGTATGATAGAGACCGTTGTCTTCGACCGAGTTAAAGGTAAGGGGCTCCAGCACTGTCCTGTTGAACGTGAGCTTGAGTTCCCACTCGCGCTCCACGCCGTCCTGGAAAAAGGCGCACGGAGCACCGTAGTTCAATTGAAAATCGAACGTATCGCCCACCTGCTGAATCTTGTCAGCAAGCACGATGGCTGTGTTTTCGTAGCTCTGTTGGATGTAGTCTCCAATGTGCTGCACACCGCCGGCAAGGTTTGGCGAAGGCCCTGCGTTACCAAGAAATGGCTGCCCAATGGTAGCCCGTAATCCGAAGGATCCTGATACGGGGCTTGCAACGGCGCCGCTTGTGACGGCACCACCGGCAACACCATACTGAGCATGAGCCACGAGGGAGGTGCACAGTGCTACGATAATGATTAGTAATGTTTTCATGGCAGGTATTCCATTATGACTTGTGTTTACTGTCATTACGTTGTAGCCATGAGTACCCACTTCTGAAGCGTTCCAGAGTAGATAAACGTAATCGATTGATTATTGCCGATGGTCTTGTTCGCAACACCAAGTACAAGACGGTTTTCTGCCGCAGAGCGGTTGTCTTCGTTCTGGAAGGTGATGTTCTTTGATGATTGGTTGATAATGATGATCACACGACCGTTCTCGCCGTTGTCAAATCCTGTGATGTCTGAGCCTTGTCCAGCATTGACCATGCGGAAGAAGGCGTTATCGGAGATGTTGATGTTGTTGATCACTGTTCCTGCGCCGCGCAAGAGATCGATGTCAATGGTGGTTCCCTCTGTGAGCACAAACTTGCCGATGTTACTCGATGGATTCTCAGCTACCCATTTGTCAGTTGCTGCGTCGTAGACGAGAGCAAAGCCATCTTGCAGCGTCAATGGTGATGTAACCTGCTTGCCACCGATCGTTGAAGCATCAGCCGAGATGGTTGCCGGCTTCCATGTGTTGGCTGTTGCATCCCAGGTGAGTACCTGATTGTTCGTTGGTGCAGTTGCCGCAACAGCACGTCCTTGAAGGCCATCAACACTTGGGTTAGGATATGTCCCTGTAAGATCGCCACCGGCAGTGCCGCCGGGGGCAACACCGGAGATTGTAACATTGTTTGCGGCAGTAACGCGTCCCTGCGCATCGACAGTAAACGACCCAACCTCTGTGGCTGAACCGTAAGAGCCGGCCGTGACAGCAGTATTCGAGAGCTTCGCACTTGTTACTGCGCCATCTGCGATGTCTGCAGTTCCAATAGCGCCGTCAAGAATGGATGTCGAAGTGACAGCTCCAGTTGCGAGCGCTGGGTTAGGATAGGTGCCAGTAAGTGATCCACCAGCTGCGCCACCTGGAGTAACACCTGCAATCGAGATGTTCGCAGCAGCTGTCACGCGACCCTTTGAGTCAACTGTGAACGAGCCAACTTCTGTTGCAGAACCATATGATCCAGCAGAAACGCCAGATGTGCTCAGCTTCGCGCTCGTGATTGCTCCATCAGCAACCTTGGCTGTAGTGATGGCACCATCTGCAATGTCTGCGGTTGCTACAGCACCATCGGTGATGTTTGCAGAGCCGACAGACCCAGTGGCAAGAGTCGGATTAGGATATGTGCCAGAAAGAGCGCCGCCTGCCGTACCTGTTGGTGCTGCACCTGTGATCGTCACATTCGAAGCGCTTGTGATGCGTCCTTTAGAGTCAACCGTGAACTGACCAACCTGCGTGGCCGAACCGTACGTGCCACTGGTAACGGCTGTGTTAGAAAGCTTGGCATCTGTAACGGCTCCATCAGCAAGATCGGCTGAACCAACGGCGCCGTCTGCAATCGATGTTGAGCTAACTGCTCCTGTGGCAAGAGTAGGATTTGGATATGTGCCTGCCAGTGCGCCACCAGCCGCGCCCGTAGGAGCCGCGCCAGTGATCGTTACGTTGCCAGCGCTTGTGATACGTCCAGAGGCATCAACTGTGAACTGTCCAACTTGCGTAGCAGATCCAAATGTGCCGGCGCTGACGCCAGTTGCGGCCATCTTGGCTGAAGTTACAGAGCCATCTGCAAGATCTGCCGTTGCGATTGCACCGTCGGTGATATTGCCCGACGCAACCGAGTTGTTTGCAAGTGATGGGTTCGGATAGCTACCTGTGAGAGCGCCGCCAGCCGAGCCGCCGGGAGTGACACCAGAGATTGAGACATTCTGTGCCGACGTGATGCGTCCAGAGGCATCAAC
>JBKCLO010000056.1:0-2021 GCA_046300675.1 Ignavibacteria bacterium | reverse complement strand
TACTGCTATAGTCACGACAATGCCGGTGGTGGCTATCTGCTCGGTCAGTATGCAAATGCAAAGCCGTGGCGCAACAATGTTTGTCGCTACAACATCAGCGTAAACGATGGACGCACAAATGCGAGCGGTATTACGCTCTTTAAGGGTAGTCCGGAGTCGATCATGGATAGCGCCCTGATCTATAACAACACGATCTACACAACGCCATCGGCAAGTAATCCTACACACGGTGCATTCCAGATCACCGAGTGGAACACAGGTATGCAGAACATCTTTGTGTACAACAACATCTTTGTTGCCACAGGGGGGGCTCCTCTTGTGTCCGTGCCGGCGAAGTACAACGCGTTCTTTGCGGGCAACTTGTATTGGACAGCAGGTGGACCCTTCGTGATCAACTACCAGGGCAAGACGTATAATTCACTCGAGGCATGGCGCGGCGCTACAGATAATGAGCTTCTCAAGGGGCTTGCAACCGGAACTACTGCAGACCCTCGTCTGTCGAATCTCGGAACAGCCCCAATAGCATGGCCCCGTGCAGCATCCTCGATAGATGCATACCGAGCACAGAAGGGCTCGCCGACAATTGACAATGGCATTAACCTCAAGGAAATGGTCGGGTTAGATCAAGGCAATCGCGACTTCTTTGGGATCGATGTGCCATCGCAGAATGGCTACGATATCGGAGCGCATGAATACTCATCATCCGATACAGCGAGGAATAAGCCCCCTGTCATCGTGCAATTGCGCGATACAAGTATGGCAATGTCGACTGTGCTTGACGTGCCGTTTCGCATCAAGGATGAGTCTCCATACCGCGTTCGCTGCGAGGTGGTACTCGCACCGACGACACTCTTCCCAGCGGGGTCGATCAGATTGTTTGGAAGCGGACCGATGCAGACACTTCGGCTGCAGCCGGCTGCAGGTGAAACTGGGGTGGCAGAGATATCCATCAAGGCAACTGATGAATGGGACTCTACAACTGTGCAGCGTCTGCGAGTAACTGTAGGTAAGACTACGTCGGTGGAAGAAGAAGTACTTGGTGCGTGTTCACTGCGAGTTGTTTCCGATGGACAAACCGCTACGCTCGATGTGAATGACGGACCAGCAAGTCCCGTGCAGTGCGAGGTATATTCAGTATCTCTGGCATCTCTGGTGTTGCGCCAAACATTTGATGCAGCGTCATCTGTTCGGACAATGACGATTCCCGTAGCGGATCTTGCATCAGGCGTCTACGTTGTACGCTTGCAACGTAACGGCTGCGTTGCTACATCGTCACTCGTCATTTCGCGCTAGACAACGGCACAAGAACACGGACTTCGACGGTCCTGTTGTAGAGCCGACCCTCCGGCGTATTGTTTGCAAATGGTACCGCAAGAACATCGCTGCCCTCGCCAACTGCAAGCGTGGTTAGCGACTGTACTGTGTGAAAGGCTGTTTGCGTCTCGTTCACACGCTCTTGTGCAAGCTTGAGATTGAGCTCTGCTGGCCCCTTGCGGTCGGTATATCCATAGATGTTAACCCTCGCGTTTGCGGGCAACATGGGTGTGATGTAGCGCTGAATGATCGATGACTGCGCAGAGAGCATGCGCTGCTTGTTGTACTCAAACTGTGTTAGCCTGTAGCGATATTGGATGGTGTCGCCATCTGTGCGACGCATATACACGGTGCGTGTGCGTGTTGCTACTGGCAGCGTAGCAGTAGCATCTACATGACGTCCATCGTGTGCGCTTACATGCAGCGTAGATGTGAGCGCGCGCTGCTCTGCACCACCCACGATAGGGCAGGCCGAACTATCGAATGTGTACTGAGGCAAGGGGCTCGCACTACCCCGCAGTTCAACGAGTGATGTTGTCGATGAGCACACGGTCTCAAGCATCCACTCATGATCTGTTGAATCGCTGATGATGCGAGGCAGCGCTATGACAGCCGGACGTACAATTGATAGCAGTGTATCAGAGATCACGACGGGGTCGAGCACTTCAGCAATGGTTGACTCAAGTTCTACACGTCTGTTCTCTTCA
>JBKCLO010000055.1:0-78904 GCA_046300675.1 Ignavibacteria bacterium | reverse complement strand
CTCGTATACCACCCCGTCTTCGGCTGCCAGTATGATAAAGTCGTCGCGATTCGAACGCTGCGCATCTATCTGCAGCTTAGCATTCTGCTGTTCGATCTGCATTCTTCTTGACAAACTTTTGTAGCCCTGATATGCCTTTGTGCGCTGTTGATATGACACCTCTGCCTGCGTTGCAGCTGCATCATATGATGCCTGAGAAGTTGCCTTTGCAGCAAGAAGTCGTAACTGCTTAGCAGCGTTCAATGAGTCATATTCGTACTTCTCCTTGGCAGATTCGTAATCGGCTGCAGCAGAGCGAAGAAATGCTCCATCTTCTCGGGCATTCTCCTGCGCTAACTGGTAGAGGTTACTAGCACTTTCTACGGCAACGTCTGCACTCACATTCTTGATACGAATAAGGGGCATGCCTGCCCGCACAGTATCACCGGATTGCACGTAGATCTCTGAGACTACGCCAGGTAACTTTGCGGCTACTCTGTAGTAACCCTTGGGATAAATCCGTCCTGAAGCATACACTGCTTGAGTGATTGCCTGTTGGACTGGTTGGGTTGATTCTTCGTTTGATGAACAGCTCACGATGACGGCACATAATGCCAGCGACATGATGTATTTCATGATAATGCACCTGCGTGATTCTTGTGGACGACATCTGGTCTTGTTATTCCGCGCAACAGCATCTGAACAATCTGCCTTAGCAGTGTTTGCTCGTCTTGCCTTACCCACATCGGCGGTACCATGTTATTCTTGAGAATGACGATTGAACCTTTGATCGCGATGATGAGCTGAACTACAACATCTTCGAGTGGTGCATGCAGCACAAACACACCTGCGTTTACGCCTTCCTGCACGATGTCTTGAATGATACCGAAGACACGCTGGTTAACCCGCGAGAAATTGGCCAACGTTTCCTGCGAATGATCGCCCCCTACCATCTGGGCTACATTGAGTTGCGTCATGACTTGGAAGAAAAATTTATTCTCCTTCGAAAACGCATGGAATTCAGCGAATGCACGAAACAACTTCTCGTCCGCTGAAAGTGGCAGAATTGTTACAACAATCAGGCGCTGAATCAAGATCTCAAGGTCATTAGAGATCAGTCCTATGAGTAACTCATCCCTACTGTGAAAGTACAGGTAGAGTGTTCCCTTGGCAAGCTCCGCCTCTTTTGCTATGCGTTCCATTGACGTCGTAGCTAATCCGTGCTTGATGAAGGCCGCACGTGCAGACGACAGTATCGCATTCCTGCGCTGTCCACGCTCTCGTTCTTTACGTTCTTGGATTCCCATTGAAGTAACCGTTACTTGACCATACGCCGATAACGCTCGTCGATCTGTCCTGTCACGCGTTCGTAATCGGCGCGCATGGTGTGGTAATCAAGTCTGGCAGAGATCTCGTTAACCTTGGCACGCGATAGTGCAGTTTCAGCATCGCTGATTTCCAAGATGTTTCCGGTACCTTCCTTGTATCTGATCTGCGAGATCTCATAGCCTCGCTGGGCTTGACTAACAGATGATCCTTGAGCATTGATTCTTGCCTTAGCAGATGCCAGCTGGTTGATAACAGTGCGAGTCTGCAACTTGATCAGATCCGTGATCTGTCCCTTGCGCTCCATGGCAGAGGCAACATCGATCTGTGATTGCTCGACCTTTGCCTTCGTGCGGAGTCCGTTGAAGAGATTCATCGAAAAGTTAAGTCCAACTAGTGAGCTTGTAGCACTGCGAAAGTCGTTGAATGAATCGCTTTGCCCCTGCTGCTGCCACTGACCAAATGCAGCAAGCGTTGGGTAATAATCGGACGACTGTACATCGATCATCTTCTTTGCTAACTCAATCTGTAAAGCAAGCGCCTGAAGATCATAATTGGATGCTAGAGCAAGCTTAAGAGCTTCATCAATGTTCGGAATCTCGGTAACCTCTGGTAGCTCTCCAGCACTGACAACAAGTGTATCTTCCAGGTTCATTGAAAGGTACGTCTGCAGTGCGGCTTGTGCAGCGTATCGACCAGATTCTGCATCAATGACCAATGGCTCAACTGTGGCAACGGCAACGTCAGCGCGAATCTTGTCAAACTCAGCAACAAGGCCTTCATTGAACAGCGCCGTAATTGTCTGACGAGTTTTGATGACGTTCTCTAGTGTTGATGATGCTACCGTATAGTATGCAGAGGCAGCCAGTGCCTGGTAATACTTCTTCTTTGTTTCGGTAACTACCTCGGCCACAGCTGCGTCAAGTTGCGCTGTAGCAGCATCTGTGTAGAGCTTTGAGGATTGAATAGCTGTGATCACTGCCCCATTAAAAAGTATCTGTTGTACTTGAGCAGTCATTGAGTAAACATTTGTTTGCCCAATGCGGATTGGAGCAACCTCACCATTGGGTCCAGCAGGAAAGAAAAACACCGGCAACTGTATGTTATGGTTGAATCCTGCACTCACATTGAGCGATGGCATAGCAGTCCCGTAGGCCTCGACAACCTGTGACTCTGCCTTTCGTACGTTCAACTTTGCAACAGTGATGTTCTTGTTCTGCTTGAGCGCAATCTCTATGGCCTCATCCAATGATATCTCGCGCGTGCCGGCTGATATGCTCATGCTAAAAGCAACTACTGTAAGGACAACTACCCCGATGCGTGTGTACATGCGTGGACCCGAAGTTTAAATGGTTACTGACTGACGGTCGCAAATATGACCATCAGTCAGTTCTTATGCAAATAGTCAGATGTTTATAGCGTAAATTTGATGCTACTATGGAACAGCTAGATGACGTTATCCGGGTTCGTGGTGCCAGAGAGCACAACCTCAAGAATATCTCGGTAGACATCCCTCGCGATCAACTCGTTGTTATCACTGGACTCAGCGGTTCTGGCAAGAGTTCGCTGGCATTTGATACAGTCTTTGCTGAAGGACAGCGACGGTACGTCGAAAGCCTATCTTCATACGCGCGTCAGTTTCTTGGAGTGATCAAGCGGCCGGATGTAGATGTCATCGAGGGACTCTCCCCAGCTATTTCGATAGAACAAAAAAGCATCGGATTAAATCCCCGCTCAACCGTTGGGACGGTAACGGAGATTTATGATTTTCTGCGCCTGCTGTATGCAAAGGTTGGAGTCCAGTATTGCACGACATGCGCAATACCTGTGCGGCAGCAAACTCTCGATCAGATCATAGATGCTGTACTGCTCTATCCTCTGGGAACACGTATCCAGATCTTGAGTCCCGTGGTCAAAGGACGAAAGGGCCACTATCGAGAACAGTTTGAATCGTACCGCAGGCAAGGGTTTACGCGTGTTCGTGTAAACGGCGAGATTCGGGAGATCACCGAAGGGATGCAGCTACAGCGCTACAAGACGCACACGATCGAGCTCGTGATCGATCGACTGAATGTAGATCCCGCCTCAACGAAACGGCTGCAGGAGAGCATTGAATCGGCATTGCATCTGGGTGAAGGGGGCTTGACGATTCTTGTTGAAACCTCTACCGATGTTTGGATTGAACGATTTTTCAGCACTGACTATTCATGTCCGCAGTGTGGGGAATCATATCAAACACCGGCTCCAAACATGTTCTCCTTCAATTCCCCGTTTGGTGCATGCCCGACCTGCGATGGATTGGGAGAACTTGTTGACTTTGATCCGGTACTCGTTGTGCCTGATCATAGCCTAAGCATTGCATCAGGAGGTATTGCTCCGCTAGGTAAGAAGCGCGACACATGGCTCTGGAAACAGGTTGCCGCGTGGTGTCAGGAACAACGTATCGACATTGATGTCCCTATCCAGGCATTGGATGAAGTCGTCCTGACGCGTTTGCTCTATGGCACGGATGAAGCACATGTTTCAGTTGAATACGGTGGCTCAACGGTTCGTCATTCATTCCTGGGTGTTTTGCCCTCATTGCGGCATCAGTATAACAACGCAACAACTGCTACCATTAGAAAGTCCATCGAAAAGTTCTTCTCGACTGTTCAATGCAGGACGTGTTCCGGCGGACGTCTGCGGGTGCCGAACATGCATGTTCTCATCGATGGCAACAGCATTACGAAGGTTTCGTCATTTGATATTGATATTGCTCAGGCATGGTTTGATCAATTGCCCCAAGCATTGGATGCACGCCAGAATCAGATTGCCCAACTCATCCTGCGCGAGATAACAAGTAGACTCAGCTTTCTTGTTGATGTTGGATTGGCTTATATGACACTTGATAGAAGTGCCCGTACACTCAGCGGAGGAGAGTCACAACGCATACGTTTGGCCTCGCAGATTGGGTCGCGCCTGGTAGGTGTTACCTATGTACTCGATGAACCAAGCATCGGTCTACATCAACATGATAACAAGAAGCTCATCGATTCTCTTAAGAACCTAAGGGATATGGGCAACTCTATCGTTGTGGTCGAACATGATCGCGAGATGATCGAGGAAGCTGACACCGTTATTGACATTGGGCCAGGAGCGGGTGTTCACGGCGGTCAGATCGTTGATGTGTTTACGAAAGGTGCTCTATCGGCAAGCAGAAGCTCCAAGAGCTCTATTACCCGCGATTACCTTGACGGAACCAGAAAGGTCTATGCGCCCGAGTCCAGACGCACAGGTAACGGACTGTTCCTCAAACTCTTTGGTGCCAGCGGAAACAACCTTCAGAATGTCGATCTTGAGATTCCGTTAGGCACGCTCACATGTGTAACGGGAATGAGCGGATCCGGAAAGTCGTCCTTGATCAATGATACGCTCTACCCTATTCTCGCTCGGCATTTTTATCACGCCGAACTCAATCCTTTACCATATGGATCGATAGGCGGACTCGAAAACATCGACAAAGTCATTGAGATCGATCAGACTCCTATCGGCAGAACACCTCGATCAAATCCTGCGACCTACACTGGACTGTTTACACTGATTCGTGATTTCTTTACGATGCTTCCCGAATCAAAGATTCGTGGCTATCTGGCTGGCAGATTCAGCTTCAATGTATCCGGTGGACGCTGCGAAGACTGCGAAGGCGTAGGGTTAACCAAAATCGAGATGAACTTCTTACCAGACGTGTTCGTTCCTTGCGATACATGCGGCGGTAAACGCTACAATTCAGAGACACTTCATGTTGTGTACAAAGGCAAGTCCATAGCTGATGTCTTGTCAATGACAGTCGAAGAAGCCCATGGTTTCTTCAAAGACATTCCGAAAATCTCCACAAAGCTCAAAGCATTGATGGACGTCGGCCTTACATACATAACCCTTGGCCAGCAGGCACCAACTCTCTCAGGGGGCGAAGCACAGCGCGTTAAGCTTGCAACGGAGCTGTCCAAGACCAGCACTGGAAAGACACTCTACCTACTTGACGAACCAACGACAGGCCTGCATTTTGAAGACGTATCGGTACTGCTTCGTTTACTGCACAGACTTGCTGATCGTGGAAATACGGTGGTAGTGATCGAGCATAATCTTGATGTCATCATGAGCTCTGATTACATCGTTGATCTGGGTCCGGGCGGCGGTCGTGCTGGCGGAAGCATCATAGCAAAGGGCTCGCCTGAAGAGGTTGCCCAAGCAACAACGAGCTACACTGCTCGCTACATCAACACTGAACTATCACGAACACACTAGATAGACAATGCGTATCCGTCAAGCAAAGACCAGTTATCCTAAACATGTTGTGTTTCGAAAGAAATACAACGAGATATGGCCGTTGATCATTCGGCTGTTTCGTGAAGAGAAGCAGGACATCACGGTCGTGTTCGTCTACGGAGTCGTTGCTAGCATTCTTGGTTTGGTTGTGCCGCTCAGTAGTCAAGCAATTGTGAACGCGGTTGCCCTGGGCGTCCACACAGAGCAGCTCGTTGTTTTGTGCGGCATCGTGTTGTTCGCCATGTTGGCAATGGCGGTAATTCTTGTGTTTCAGCGCCATGTCATAGACTACATACAACGCAGGCAGTTTATCGTAACTGCAAGGGATATCGTTGCGCACCTACCTAAGGTGCAGGAAAGCGTGTATGAGGAAACGTATGCTCCGGAGCTTGTAAATCGCTTCTTTGATGTGGTCACTGTTCAAAAGTCGATATCAAAATTCCTGCTTGACGGAATGGCTGCATTACTGTCGCTACTTTCCGGCCTGATCGTGCTGGGTATCTACCACCCGATCTTTCTGATCTACGACATTCTATTCTTGATGTTTATTCCGGTTCTTGTCTTTGTGCTCGGGCGCAATGCATTGTCAACTGCAATAGATGAGTCATCAAACAAGTATCGCACGGTAGAATGGATCGAGGAAGTTGCGCGCAGCCATCGCAGCATCAAACAGCGATTGGCCTCAGGTTATGCAACGAACAAGGTCGAAGATCTTGCATTCACCTATGCCGAGGCAAAGGAACAGCATTTTCGCATTCTCGCTCGACAGATTCTTGGATCCTATGTGTTCAAGGCGTTTGCCATAGTTGGCATCCTGGCCTTAGGCGGTGATCTTGTGATACGACAGCAGATATCACTTGGACAGCTCGTTGCAGCAGAGATCATCATTGTGCTCTTGCTGAATTCGTTGGATAAGTTGTTATCGGTGTTTGACACCTTTTATGAGTTCGCCGCTGCACTGACCAAGATCCAGTCACTGAAGGACCTTCCAATAGAGTCTGATGGAAGAGCAACACTTACGCCAGGCCAATCTGTTCCTGCCGCAGTCTTCTGCGACGTCGTGCTTCCAACTTCGACGTCAGGTGTAAAGGACAAGTCTCTGTCATGCATGATCGAAGCCGGCACGTCCACGGCTCTCGTTGCATCAAACCCGCACGAGGCATCACATATCGGCAAGCTGCTATGCGGACTGCACCACTGCGTGACTGGACATGTCGAGGTGTTTGGGGTGCACGCCAATACTGTTCGGGTCGATGATTTGCATACACATCTGTGCTATATCGACCGCGAGGACGTCGTGCATCAGGCAACGATATACGACAACATATCGATGGGCCGTGATATCGATTCAAATCTGCTTAAAGAGATATTGCGAATCACCCATCTCGACGAGGAAGTCCGTCAGCTTGCCAACGGCATCCATACGGCAACATCTACACTCGGCCGAAACCTAACACATAGTCTGCGAGCCCGAATCGCCCTGGCACGAGGGCTCGCTGGCAAACCATCACTTCTGGTTGTCGGTGGACTTCCCGAACTCTTTGAGCCAGCTATCCAATTGCAGATTATAAAGGCAGTGCAATCGATAAAGGGGCTAACATCCGTATGGATTTCGCTCGACCGTAAGGTTATCACCTCTTGTACTAACGTGGTTGTTGTTCATGATGGCAAACTCGAGTACGAAGGAGCATCATCGGAGGCGCTAACACATAGCGTGCTGCTGCAATCAATTGCTCACTAAGCCAACAACTACACAGATAAACGCAATGGACTTTCAAGAGTTTAAAAGAACTGGCACAATTATAACTCCCGGTCTGCATGGCAGACTCGTGACGCTGCTGTTCATCTTTCTCGTGGCATCGACGCTCTTTTTGATTTTCGTTCCATGGAGACAGACCGTCGTTGGATCAGGTGAGGTAACGTCGTTCTCGCCCGATGCGAGGCCGCAAACGGTCGAAAGTGTTATCAGTGGTCGAATCGTACGTTGGTTTGTTCGTGAAGGATCTGTCGTAAAGAAGGGCGATACAATTGTCGTACTAGCCGATATCAACGTCAACTTTATGGACGTAGATATGCTTTCTCGGCTCGATGAGGTGCGGCGTGGAACGTCCCTGTCTCAGCAGCAAGGCGTCGAAGTTGCCAAGCAGCGTCGGCAACAAGCACAGCAGAGGCTTTCTGCAGCCGTTGCCCGAGTTGCCAACGTTAGTGTTGAACTTACAACAGCATCTATCCGAGCACTGCGGGCTGATACTCTATTCAAGCAGGACCTTGTCTCTCGGCGAGATCTCGAAACTGCTCAGCTCAATCTTCAACGGGCGCGGCTTGATTCAGCAACAGCTAAAGCAAACCTGGAGAGCGCTGCCCAGGATGTTGCTCTCTTTACAGCAGATCTGCAGCGCGCAGAAAATCAGGCTTCTATTGCGCTGCAGGAGATCGACCTACGACTGGCCAATGCTCAGATACGCAAGGGTGCCTCATATGTGGTCGCCCCGGCAGACGGTATTGTTGTCCGCATTGCCAAGGTAGGAAACGGGCAGATTGTGAAAGAAGGCGACGAGCTAGCGCTCATTGTGCCTCGAACCGACGACCGCGCAGTTGAACTTCATGTAGGTGACATGGATGCGGCATTGATAGAACCGGGCAGACTTGTCTCGCTGCAATTCAGCGGATTTCCTGCGTTCCAGTTTTCTGGTTGGCAGAACATCAATGTTGGAATCTTTCACGGTCGTGTCAAAGTCGTAGATGCCGTGGACGACAAGACAGGCAGATTTCGGGTACTTGTTGTACCAGCAACACCTGAATACTCAGCATGGCCATCAAATCGATTTCTGCGACAGGGGGCCACAGCAACAGGCTGGATACTTCTCGATCAGGTTTCGATCGGTTACGAACTGTGGCGTCAGCTCATGGGCTTCCCCCCGCAGTTCCCGGCACCAACGAAGGTTGATTATACAACCCCAGATAAGCAGGAATCGACCAAATGAGCAGGCTGTTGTTGCTTGGCGCACTGGTGTTGATTCCCTGTTTTGCAACGGCACAGTCAGTAGTGCTCACACTGAAGGAGTTCTTACAGTTGGTCGAGCGCCAACATCCTTCATTGCAGTCTGCCAATTACGAGCCCGACCTTGCCGAGGCTGAGATACGCAACGCACTGGGCCGGTTTGATCCAGTGCTATCGGTTGACTATGACACGAAACGTAAATCGGGACAGGACAAATTCTCACTTCTTGATGGGTCGCTCGAGCTTCCATTGGACATGTTGTTTGGTCCAAAATTGAAGGCTGATTATCGAAGGGGTTCCGGCTTTCAGATAGACCCCGAAAATGCAACATCTTCGGCTGGCGAGGCCTCAGTGGGAATCGCTATGCCGGTCTTTCAGGGAATATTTACCGACACGCGTCGTAACACTCTCCGGAAGGCCTTGCTGCGGCCGGATATCGCCAAGGCACAATTCGCCATAGAGCGAAATGGGCTGCTGCGGTCCGCCGCAATTCGTTACTGGGATTGGTGCGAGGCCACGGAGCAATTGGCTGTTGCTGATTCACTGTTCAAGATCTCACTCAATCGGTTGGATTTTGTTCGACGCAGAGCAAAGGCTGGCGAGACTCCATCCATTGACACCATCGAGGCATTGCAGGAGACGTTGCGCAGACAAGGTGAGCGGGTTCGTGCAGAACGCATCGAGCAGCAGTCGTATATCGACATGTCGTCATTTCTCTGGGATGCAAGGCAACCTGTAAGACTTTCGAGCTATACATGCGAGCCCCTTACAGTAACTGACGACGGCCTACCGATCGTAGATTCATCGGTCTACATTGCTCGCATGCTGCGTCCAGAACTACAGCGCGCATCCTTTATGGTGGAAACCTCTCGCTTTGATTCAAGTTTGGCCGCAGAGTACATGCGGCCCTTCGTTGAGGTTAGCGCCGGCCTAGTATCGTATGATGTTTCTGAGTCAGGCAAGCTCGACTACAAGCTCGGACTCAAAGTTCAACAGCCGCTATTTTTCCGTCAGGCCGCAGCACAAATGCAAACCTCATCGATCGCTGTAGATCGTGCAGAGCTGTCGATGTTGCTCGCACAGCGCCTTGTTGAGATTGACGCTCAGAATGCCGTTATTGGTCTGGCGAAGGCATATGAGCGTCTCAATCTGGCTGAACAAGAAGTCGATGCTGCAAATGCAATGGTAGAGGCCGAACAAGTAAAGTTTAAGGCTGGTGACTCTTCACAGATTATTGTTAACCTGCGCGAACGTTTTCTCGGCGAGGCCCTGCAGCGCTTGGTCTCTGCGAAGGCAGACGTTTTACGAGCAAAAATCAACCTTTCATGGGCCACAGGTGTGATCTGATTACCGTATCTTTGTGCCCCAAAACGTACACCACTAACGAGTTTTTGTCATGAACATTCTTGTCTGTATCAGTCAAGTACCTGATACAACGACGAAGATCTCCATCGGCGCAGATGGTGCATCCATGAATCCGGCTGGAGTAAAGTTTATTCTCAATCCGTACGACGAGTTTGCCATAGAAGCTGGTCTTCGTCTAAAGGAGCAACACGGAGGAACAGTAACGACAATTACTGTCGGGCCAGATACATCGAAAGAGGTTCTCCGCACTGCGCTCGCAATGGGCAGTGATAGTGCAATAATCGTAAAAGATGCCAACCGTGCAGATTCTTTTGTCGTTGCATCGTCGATAGCCGAATATGCAGCTGAGCTTGCTCCGGATGTAATCATCTTTGGACGTCAATCGATCGACTTTGATTCGTTTGCACTTCCTTCAATGGTTGCTGAAATACTGGGCTGGCCTGATGTTTCAACCGTATCATCGCTGTCTATTGAATCAGGTACGGTAACAGCGGATTCTGATATCGAAGGTGGTAGGCAACATGTCTCGGCAACTCTGCCATGCGTGATCAGCGCGCAAAAGGGGCTCTACGATCCACGATATCCGAAACTGCCGGATATCATGAAGGCAAAATCAAAGCCGATTGTTGAGCGGGATTCATCGACAGCACAGCCACGGGTTGCAGCAGTTTCGATGACGCTTCCCGAGTCGAAACGACTCAATAAGGTCTTCGGCGACAGCGAAGCCGACATACACGAACTCGTTCGTCTTCTTCACGAAGAAGCAAAGGTGATCTAACAATGAGCATACTTGTAGTACTCGAACCAGGTAACGACGGCCTCAAAAGAACGTCGTATGAAGCAGTTGGTGCCGCTCTATCTGTGAGCAACGGCGCTCAAGTTCATGGTATCGCATTTGGCGCTACGAACGAACAGATTTCGACAGCCGGCAAGTACGGTCTGACGTCGTGCATGAGCGTTACAGGTGCAGAATGGCAATCGGCCCCATCTGCAATGATCGCTACGGCAATTGCTGATGCAGCCAAGGCCATCGGCGCAACATCTGTTCTGTTTGCTGCTAATGCCTTTGGTAAAGCCATTGCGCCTCGAGTTGCCATACGACTCGAAGCAGGCCTGCTAGCCGATTGTGTAGAGTTAACGTCCACCGGCGCGAGTATCCAGGCTGTTAGGCCTGTCTATTCAGGGAAGGCTAGGATTCATGTTAGCGCTACAACAGCAACCACTGTGGCTACGCTACGTCCAAATGTCTTTACTGCAAAGGCTAGTTCGGAAGAAACAGTTCAGATTCAGGCATATTCCCCTACCTCGCATGTGGGCGTTCGGTCTGCGCAGGTCACTGGTGTGGCTAAGAATGACGGGACGATGGATGTAAGCGAGGCAGACATCATTGTATCTGGTGGGCGCGGTCTCAAGGGTCCTGAGCACTTTACTCTTGTTGAAGATCTAGCCAAGAGTCTTGGTGCAGCGGTTGGTGCCTCACGCGCGGTGGTTGATGCCGGATGGCGTCCACACCGCGAGCAAGTTGGTCAAACAGGCAAGACAGTTAGTCCAACCATGTACGTGGCATGCGGCATCAGTGGTGCAGTGCAGCATCTTGCTGGAATGTCTTCGAGCAAAATCATTGTCGCAGTGAATAAGGACAAAGACGCCCCTATCTTCACGGTTGCAGACTATGGAATCGTTGGGGACGTCTTCGAAGTTCTGCCAAGACTTACATCTGCAATTTCTGCTCTTACCGGTAAGAACTAACTCGTGGTGACATGTCAAAGATTCAGGTAGATATCCTAGGGCTGTCCGTTAACCCAAACTCGCAGCGTGCCTACGCACTGCTTCTGCGCGAGGTGGACGGCAATAGGCGCCTGCCAATCGTGATAGGCGAGCCTGAGGCACAGGCAATCGCTAACGAGCTCGAAGGAATTCGTCCACAACGTCCGATGACGCACGACCTTTTACGCAATGTTATTGAAGCATTGGGTGCGTCCATCCGTGAGATCGTGATACATTCGATCAAGGATGGAACATTCTACGCCTCGATTCATTTCGAGTATTCCGATATAGAGATAGATGCACGTCCAAGTGATGCCATTGCTCTGGCTGTACGCTGCAATGCACCAATGTACATTGATGAAGAGATCTTCGCCGAATCTGCATTGCAGGAGGAAGGTGAGGACTCAGCTGCAGAGGACGCAGAACTCGAAGAGGAGCATTCGGATGAAGAGGACGCTACATCGGAGCGTAGCACACGGCAATCAAAGGCGCAGATTGAAATGCCCCTTACCGAGCGCCAAAGACTTGAACAGGAACTTGATCAGGCAATCAAGGTGGAAGATTACGAAGCAGCGGCAAGAATTCGCGACAGCCTACAGAGACTTGAAGAGCCCTGAGGAATTTTCAAGCAAGTTCGTATCTTTGCGGCCCATGCCGGAGTAGCTCAGGTGGTTAGAGCAACGGAATCATAATCCGTGTGTCGGGGGTTCAAGTCCCTCCTCCGGTACCAAACATTACAAGGCGACCTGTTGTTATGACTGGTCGCCTTTGCTATACATAGCCTCAATCACGTCGGCATAGCGTTCCAAGACTACCTTCCGTTTTACCTTCAAAGTAGGGGTCATGAGCCCATTCTCAACGGTAAACGGCTCTGCAAGGAAGGCATACTTTCTTGCCTTCTCATACTTTGACAAGTCCTTCTGGAGAACATTAAGCTCTCGCTCAACAGCAGAGATCAGTGGCTGATGCTCTACAAGCTGCTCGACAGTCATTCCCGTGACTCCATTTTTTTCCGACCAGGCTTTGATCGCATCACGGTCGAGCACAATAATGGCGGTGCAATACTCCCGTGCATCTCCGATGACCATTACTTGATCAATAAATGGCGACTTCGCGATTGCAGCTTCGATAGGTTGCGGCGCGATATTCTTCCCACCACTGGAAACGAGAAGGTGCTTCTTACGATCTGTGATCTTAAGATGGCCACGTTCGGTGAATATTCCAATGTCTCCTGTGTGCAGAAAACCATCGCTGTCCAGTGCCTCCTGTGTTGCCTCCGGATTGTTCCAATATCCCTTCATGATACTAGCACCTCTTGCCAGAATCTCACCGTCTTGGGCGATGTGAACCTCAACACTTGGTAGTGGTGTTCCCACGGTACCGATAACAACATCTTCGAGACGGTGAATAGAGATAACAGGTGATGATTCTGTTAAGCCATAACCCTCAAGGATTACAATGCCAAGTATCCAGAAAAATCTACCGATCTCCGGATTGAGGGCCGCACCACCTGAAACAAAGAATCGCAGATTTCCGCCTGTACGCTCCCGCACCTTGCTAAAAACAAGTTTATCTGCCAGAGAATGTTGAATGCTCATGAGAGGACCACGCTTGCCGTCTACCCACTTCTCCCCTACAGAAAACGCCCAGGAAAAGATCGCCTGTTTTACAGCCGATTCCTTTTGAACATTGCCAAGTACACGCATTCGAATGCGCTCAAACAGGCGTGGCACCGACGTCATGATCGTTGGACGCACAATACGCATTAGTTCGGCTACGGTTTCAATACTATCTGTGATCGTAACAGTAGCCCCAACCGAAAATGCCAAGTAAAACCCGGCCATACGCTCGAAGATATGGCAAAGGGGCAGGTACGAGAGAAGCGTGTCGTGTTCGGTAAGCGTAACGATGTTCTTCGAATTCATCACGTTTGAGATGAGATTGCCATGCGTTAGGATCACACCCTTCGGATTGCCTGTTGTACCACTCGTATAGATCAGCGTCAAGGTGTCATCAGGTTGAACGTTGTTTGCACAACTTCTGAATGTTGCTGAACGTACAGACGCATCGGTTACGGACTCAACGTTATCAATCAGCTTTTGCAACGAGACTATCCGAGAATCATCAGAATCGATCTCATTCATAACGATCACAGTCTTAAGCTCCGGCAAATCGTCCCAAACCTGTTTGATCTTGTTCAGCTGTGCGGCATTCGATACGATCACACACTTTGCTGAACAGTCTGCATAAATAAACTGGAGCTGTTTGGCAGTAAGTGTTGGAAATACTGGCACATCGATTACCCCCATGCCCACCATTGCGAAGTCAACCATTGTCCAATCAAGGCGATTCTCGGCCACGATTCCAACCCTGTCCCCGGACTGAATGCCCAACTGGCGCAGAGCTTCCGAGAATGCTTCAACGCGATACTTCAGCTGGTCGTGTGTCTGTTCTATCCATTGACTCCCTACCCTTTGGCGGTATACGTACTTGTCAGTTTGACCGTGAAACGAATCGCAGACATCGAGAAACAATTGTGCAATTGTTGTACTCATGGGTTAACCCTTGCTTCGATACTAAAGAGTGATGGTTTTGATTGTTCTAATCTACAAACGTCCAATCGACGCTCAAACGAAATTGTCGTGGTATTGCCGGCATATATGCAACAGTATACCAGCGCTTGCCGAGCACATTCTCAAATGAGGCCCTGATCGAGGCCGTACCTACATTAGCTCGTGCAAAGAGGCCGAGCCCATCATACTGTTGACCAGTAGCAACTGTCGGCAGGACAGAAAATGAACGTGTAGTAACATCATACTGAGGCAGCTCCCCAGCTGAAACGATTGCTACACTTGCGCCAAAGCGTATCGTACTTGCGCCAGTTGCATACACGTAGGCCGCCTCTGCGTTACCTATCAGGGTTGTAGCATTAATCAAGGATCCTGCACGCACCATTGCCCTAATAGTAGCAGTTGCCTCGAAGGTACCCATCACCCCGGTAAGTGACAGTATAAGTCCGTCACTAGCAGTGGCGTCACCATCGAACGACCTCCGATATAGGTATGTCTGCATCAACACCGCTGCCGATCTCCACTGCGCATGCACGTACAACAGGGACGAGCTTGAAAGGGTACTGTTTGCACTTATTCGTGATGCATCAAACTTGATTGCTACAATGCTGTCACGGTATTGTAACGCTCCACCGAATCCTATTCCGCCCGAAGACCCGGCATCGTAACGAACCGATGAAATCGCTGATAGACCTGACAATACATCAAAGCGCACATACGACCATGCACCAAGTCCACTACTAGATGCGTTTAGCCCGCCATGCACGAGCAAACGTTCAAACTGATAGTCGACACTTGAGATTACACCCAGATAGGAACCCGAATCCAACGAGTCCCCAATTCTTCGAAGTTCATTACTGGCATATGCTGTATTGTCAACTCGCAGCCTTGTCGATTCTGCGTCGGCATATGCGTGGGTTAATGCGACATCATGCCTGCGTATTATCTCACGAGAGGTCTGACGTTTGGGCTCCAAGGTTTCAGCAAGGCCTGCCCCAGAATATGGATCTTGGGCTGTACCACTCCACTGATCTGCATCTATCGTCGTCAGATCGTAAGACAATGAAAGTGCCGATGACGTACCAAGCGCATAACGTCCGTTCAAATGTACATTCCACGAATCATAATCTGTTTGTTGATAGAGGCCCCTTGCCCCCATACGCCGGATGTTTGCATCAACAGAAACTCTATCTGATGCGTTCTGTGCAAAAGCAACATTGCCTGCAACAGACTCACCCGCTCCTTGATGAAACCACATAGAGGTAAAGGGGCTTGCAGCATTGAATTGCCTCTGCACAACGTTGATGCCCGTCAAACTCATGTGCGGCAGCTTGCCAAGTGCCAACGTCCCAGCAAGAACTTCGATGCGTTCAACAGCAATAGGTGCGATGTAAAGTGGATGAAACCCCGTAATGCCAGCCGACGACAATGGCACACCATTACGGGATAGTACCTGCTCAGAGGGCAGATCACCAAAAATCTCTACTCCGTCACGCTGTCCAAGAGAACCCAGAGACATGGGAGTTAATGCTGTTGCCCGATAGAGCAGATCACCAAACTGTGTGTACTGTACATTACGAATGCTGTCCTTTTCGACCCTGGCAACAAAGATCTCGTTGCTCAATAAGTTCGTTCTTAGGCAAGAATCGACATTGATCGAATCAAGACGGGCAGCATGAACGCTTGCAAACGACACAAAAAACAAACACCAGATGAGCGTTCTCATCTGGTGTTGTTGTTGTTTCGTCGAAGTGCTCTTCATTAGGAGCTGTACTTATGCAGTCGGTGATTCTGGTTCTTCGTCCTGCTCAACCTCTTCTTCACGCGTAACGGTTGTAATGTCGGCGATCTGATCGCCTTCTTCTAACCTGATCAGTTTTACACCCTGGGCATTTCTGCCTAACTGCCGAACATCTCGCACAGGCTGACGTATCAGGATACCGTTTGTGGTTATCACGACGAGATCTTCTTCGTCGCTCACTTCAAGAATGGCGCAGATGTGACCCGTTTTTTCCGTGATGTTCATGGCAATCACGCCCTTTGCCCCGCGCTTTGTCTTGCGGAAGTCTTCTACCACAGTTCGTTTACCCATACCACGAGACCCAACCACAATTACTTGGGCATCAGCGCGGCGAACAACCGTCAACGAGATCACATGCGCATCATCTATGAGAGCTATGCCCTTTACTCCGGCTGCCGAGCGACCCATAGGACGCACATCCGACTCATGGAAGCGCACCGCTAATCCGCTTGACGCGCCGATCAGCACCTCCATAGTACCGTCGGTTAGACGAGCCCCGATCAACCGGTCATCATCATCGAGGTTTACAGCAATAATTCCATTTGAACGGACATTGGCAAAGTCTTTCAGCTGCGTCTTCTTGACAGTACCATTTCTGGTGGCCATAAAGATGAATGCATCGGCTTTGTCAAAGTCTGTTACCGAGAGGTAGGCTGTAACCTTTTCATCAGATTGTTTCTGGATAACATTGGCAAGCGATCGGCCTTTGGCATTACGAGAACCTTCTGGAATGTCGTAGACCTTTTGACGATACACACGCCCCCTATCGGTAAAGAACAGCATGTAATGGTGCGTCGAGGCACGGAACATGTGCTCTACCCAGTCATCCTCATAGGTACCAGCACCAGAAACTCCACGTCCACCGCGGTTTTGCCGACGATACGTCGTAACCGGTGTGCGCTTGATGAATCCGTTGTGAGAGATGGAAATAATGACTTCTTCGTTTGCGATCATGTCCTCGAGCGTGAAGTCCTTTGCATCATAGACCACCTGCGTGCGGCGTTCATCGCCATGCTTAGCAGAGAGCTCAATGAGCTCCTGACCGATCATCTGCATCTGCAGATCCTTGCTTGCAAGGATGGCGCGCAGACGCTCAATCGTTTGAATGACCTCTGCATATTCCTGTTGAATCTTTTCGCGCTCAAGACCGGTAAGCCTCTGCAGGCGCATGTCAAGAATGGCCTTTGCCTGAATCTCAGAAAGTCCAAAACGTTCCTGCAAACGCTGCGATGCCTGATTGGCATCCTTAGATTCTTTGATCGTCTTGATGATGGCATCAATATTGTCGAGAGCAATAATGAAGCCTTCCAAGATATGCGCACGCTTCTCGGCTGCATCGAGATCAAACTTCGTACGGCGCACGATGACGTCGTTACGATGCTTGATGAACTCCTCCATCATCTCTTTCAACGTAAGGATGCGTGGACGTCCGTTGACCAATGCAAGCATAATCACACCAAATGTGACCTGCATCTGTGTGTGCTTATAGAGGTTGTTTAAAACAACCATTGGCACAGCGTCGCGCTTGAGCTCTATGACAACACGCAGTCCATCCCTGTCTGATTCATCGCGAATGTCAGAGATATCCTCAAGTGTCTTTGCCTTGACCAGGTCAGCGATCTTTTCAATAAGACCAGCCTTGCTAACCTGATATGGCAGCTCCGTGATAACGATCGCTTCCCGTCCCTGCTTGTTGGTTTCGATGTTCGCTTTTGAGCGAACAAGAATCTTACCGCGTCCGGTGGTGTATGCATTGCGCACACCTTCGTATCCATAGATGATACCGCCGGTTGGAAAGTCTGGAGCTGTTACGTGCTTTAGAAGTTCTTCGTTCGTAATTGTTGGCTCGGCAATCACCGCTTGAATACCGGCAACGATCTCTCGGAGATTATGCGGCGGGATGTTCGTAGCCATACCAACGGCAATGCCATTGGCACCATTGACGAGCAGCGTAGGCAGTACTGCCGGAAGAACTGTTGGCTCCTCCAAGGAGTCGTCAAAATTCCCCCTGAAGTCCACGGTGTTCTTATCGATATCACGGAGTACCTCCATGGCCAACCCTGCCATACGCGCTTCTGTGTAACGCATAGCTGCCGGGGAGTCGCCATCGATTGATCCGAAGTTACCCTGACCATCGACCAGAGTATATCGCATAGACCACGTTTGCGCTAGTCGCACCATGGCATCATAGACTGCAGAGTCGCCATGAGGGTGGTACTTACCAAGAACCTCACCAACAATACGAGCGCTCTTCTTGTATGGACGATTGGGTGTCATACCCAATTCGTACATAGCATAGAGGATTCTTCGGTGTACGGGTTTCATTCCGTCGCGTACATCAGGAAGTGCACGCGAGACGATGACTGACATCGAATAGTCGAGGTACGAATCACGCATCTCGTCCTCCATGAGGACGGGTAGGATTCGTTCATGAGGAAAAGCCATATCCCCTTACTTACAATGGATTAGACAACCCGTAAATTTACGAAAATGCGGGCTGGGTAAGGCTCATCAGATGGGCATTTAGCGCAGTATAATGACCATTCCGGACGATCTGTTTTCCACAGGAACTTGATCTTGGTCGCCTATCTGCAACGACCAACAATAAACACCCGGTACAAGTGAATCGCCGTTGCTGGACATGCCGTCCCACGTATACGACGATGAACCGGTATAAAGCTCCACGCGACTGCGATATACTTGTCTTCCCTGCAGATCAGAAACTACAAACGTTGCGTTCTGTAGGGCTGCGCTGCCTGAGACGGTTGTTTGAAACGTAACCCCGTCGGTTGCCGGATTAGGACCCAGAGAGGTAACACGTACGCTTGCAACAGGTGAGTATCGAAGAAAGACCTCGGTTGTATCCTTATTGCCACTTGCATCTGTCACACGAGCAATCACAAGGTTTTCACCCTGCTCCATCGGGAACCGAAACTCCACGGCAGCTCGCACATCAGATTCAGGGAACTCGTCGGCACACTGGGTGCTGTTGAGAAACCGGTAGCCCCTTGCATTTGAGGCACGTATTCGTAGACCATTGACAAACACAACGAAATTGTCGTCTGTTGTGATCGGCAGCTTTGATGCATCTCGCAATTGTACAACTATCAATGGCAAACTATCAACAGTGCTTCCGGTAACAACTTGTTGACCATTGACAACAACTGCGGCCCTCGGCTGTGTAGAGTCTTCTCTTGGCGCAAAAACACGCGAAGCTGACTGAAACACAGGATGCAACGTGCGGCCAACACCTGGAACATCAATGCTGCAGCCATGACGTATAACAGTCCAGGTTGGGTCGTTGTAAAAACGTTCCTGTAAGACGACCGTTTCGTCAGCAGCTATCGATGGAAGGATTCGTTGTGTTGTTTGCTTCAATGATGTGTCGCCGTTCGAAGCAGCTAAGACGGTCAGCCAAGCACTCGGACTCTCATAACGCGTATGAAGATTCCGGACCGTATAGCTCGTCCGCACAGAGTCGCCCCGTAGCGACGCCTCAGGTTCTACAGATATCGACAACGAATCAACGTACAGCATTGGTGCAGGTTGATAGCTGATTGTCATCGATCGGAACACCGGGTCGGGCGTCTGGTCTGTTGCAATGAGCAGCGGCATGATCTGCACAGATCGTATCGTCGAGGCATTGCGGTATGCAGTCCATAGACTGCTCGTAGTATCGGTAAGGGGCTCTGCAGTATCGTACCCCGAAGTATTGATAACGACAAGCGCTTCATCCGATGAATCGAGTTGAATGAATTTCAAATGTTGCGGACGTTCGACATGTATCTGGCCCAATGCTGCGCGCGAATAACGGATCTCGAGGCTGTCATCAATAGAGGCGGCATCATTCGATTGCGAACCAACGATACGTTGGATGCTTCTGCGTCGACGATCCTTCGAACCAACAAACACAAGCGAACTACCAATCGTTATTGAGTCTGTTCCTACACATCCTATCGACTCAAGGTGCTGTCTGAATTGTGACATGTACCCCTGATTCTCAAACTGTGTAAACGATTCGTTGCATGCTGCAATTGCAACGATCTCATGCTCAAGTATTGAATCTCGCAGAAATGCGATGCACTCTGCTGGACCTCCATAATGTCCCGTTTCACGTGGCGAAGGTGTTGGGGACGTATCATATCGTCGAATCAACCTTGGTTTTGTTGAGAATGGCCGAATCACAACAATATTGATTCCATTTCGAAATGAACTCTGAATAGTTGTGTCGCCAAAGGCCATCTTTAACGACGGAAGCCGGACCGGATCCGACGAGGGCTTACCTCGTGATTGCAAAGCGATAGGCACAAACCGTTGAGCAAGTGAAACGGCCAGCATAGTGCTGTCAACGTGAATTGAGTCGTTTTCTGCAAAGCCCCCTACTGCACAGACAACATGCAGGTCTGGGTCTGATATGTCTTTTCGAAACAGAAATGGTCTTACAACTGCATCGCTGGTCGCACTGGACGCGCGCATCCAGTAGTGCCGAGCTGTGTCAATGCTTGATACTTCTGCTGGGCTTGGGCTATAGTATACATCCACATACGACCCATGATCTACCAACTGCATTCCACTAAGCGACATTGCCGTTCCCTGCAATGCGTGCTCGCGCGAGGTATGCAGAGTTAGCATCAAACGCTCTGTTGCAGTATCTACACGCAGATACGGATAGAGCAACCTGAAGTGTGGACGAGAAACCGAAATGTTGCCGTATTCATCGGGAACAACGATCTTCAGCGATCTATTGAGTACATCAACAGAAACAGATGCCTCAACGTAAGCAAGGCTATATCCGGTATACTTACGCGGATCAATGACAACCTCAATACGATGTTTTCCAACGATTGCCGTTGAGAACGTAGCGCTTACAAGCGACGCAGAGCAGAGACCTTCGTTAACGACAACAACAGCTGAGTCTGCAGCCTGTATTTGGTTTGGCAGAAATCTCCTGACTACTACCTCTACTGGTTCACGGGTAGCTACACCAGCATTGATGATCTTGACGTCAACTGTAAAAACATCCTGTTGCAGATACACGGCATTTCCGCCAACCTCATCACGTATGCGCACATTCGCTGCGTAAACACGCAAGTCAGGAACCGTGTCAATGCGTAGTCTCGTGAATGGATCACCAAGAATGCAGTACTGAAGCGCTGCGTTGCGCCCAACCTGATTGTTCATCGTTGAAAAGGCCCTTTTGGCCTCATACGTAAGATCGCTTATCGTTCGAAGCCCCTTCGTGAGCATGGCTTCGTGGAATCTAAAATGCAGCAGATCTACAACAGGTAGATACTGATACCCCGTTGCGCCCATTGCTGCAACCATGCCCTTGTTCTTTTCTACCAGGTACGATGCATTTTCACAAAGTGCATTCGGACTAGAATAGTTACCTGTAAGACAAGAGAACGTTGCAAGTATCGGGTATCTACCAAGGTTGTTCAAATCCTGAGGATCCCAATCGGCGATGTCAAACACATCAGTACCACCATGACCTATGTAGTTCATCCACCCTGCGCCGCTGTTGATCTTCTGCCGGATTTCAAGGCCAGGCTTTGCATAATCCGTATTGCAAACCGTGACAGTGTCAATGCATAAAGGGGGCTCGGTAAACACAATATCCGAGCCGAATGAATCATCAAGCATTCGTTTGTATAACTCGCAAAAGTTCTCCTGCTCTGTACCGCCTCCAACAAAGAGGAACCTGCGCATCTCCGGAGAATACAGGGCTGTATCAGAGGTGATGATCTTATCGATTACGTTTTTGCATTCATCCACAGTGCTGACTGGGAATCGAGAGACCAACAACTCGGGGGTCGCGAGATCGTACTCATCATCAAGCAGTCCGAACCACATATCTGTACTTGGCCTGCCATAGGTTGGAACTTGATCAATACGCTTTGCTCCAACGTTTCCTTCCTTAATGGCTAATCGGGCATCCCAACTGGCATTACCAATCAACACACAATGCGATGGTTTCTTCGAAGACTTGCTGAACGCGTCGATAAGAAACGCCCGTATCGCCTCCGGACCATGACGCCCTGCACCATATTCCTCAATGATGGCATCAACATCGTAAAGGCTTACCCGCTTGCCACTATAGAGAAATCTATGCTGCGCCCATCGTGACGCTTCCTGAAGATGATCTTTGTGGGCGATAGCGATAACATCACCAAATGCAGTGTCTGCAAAGACACCTTGGTTCTTTGCATCATAAACGCGCGCCTGCTCTATGCCTGAGATATCTGAAAGATACACTTGGTGTGATCCCTTGGTAAGCAACAGCCTAGCCGAGCCATCACTTCCCCGCGCATCAGGGAAATGTGCCGTTAGACCCTGCTGTTTGCTACACGAGCCCATGCCGTTCGATGCCGCGGCAATCCAAACGTCTTGAACCTCTGAGTCCTGCACGTTGGCACCTCTCATCTGCAGATCATCAACAAGATCGCGGTCTGGCGCACTGCCTGCATTGACAACAACAACCAGTTGGTCGGCCGATATCTGACGAAGCTTCACGCGCAGTTGAGCCGACGTAAGATCACGATATGTTTCAAGCACGTCCGAAAGTGTGTCGTGAACTACCAAGGCATACAAAGCTTTCAGTGAATCGAGAACCACAGTTGATGAACCGATAGTAACAGATGCTGAAAACGACTTGCCATCCCAGGCAACATCGGGCACAACGTCTGGCCATATACCCGCACGAACTGTGCGGCCTGCACTATGATCGTTGATCGCACCAAACGTGAGCTTGGCAGTATCGAGAACGTAAACACGCCCGGCCTTTACGTTGTGCAATTGCAGCAGTGCGTTTTGCGCTACCGCAACACTACAGTGAAGGCGGCCGCTGTCCAGAACGGGTGCCGCATCACCTGATATCTCAATTGCATCAACTAAGACCTCACTATACCAATCCGTTTGTGCCCTTAACTCGTCAGTGCCCGTGGCTTGTACGGTAACTCGTTGTAGACCAGATGGCATTGATGCCGAGGCACCACTCCAGGATTGCGTTACTGATTGGAATCCGTTTGTTTCCTGTCTTATTGGCGTTTGTAGTGCTGGCGGCCAGACACTTACTACGTGTTCTGGAGCATACTTCGAATTTGCAGTAGTGGTTGCATACACCACGTCAACTCTCGTCGTTCCGGCTTGAGCTGGCGTAAATCTCGTTGTGAACGTAGCATGCTGTTTGCTTCTGCCATAGAGGTTTTTCCAATAGAATCCCTCAAGGTAAACAAGGGATGACTCAAATATCGATTGGTCTTCGTCGACACCACTACCTGGGTGATAGTAGCCTGTGTCTTGCTCTATGTGTTGACGGACATAGACCGAAGTCAGGGTGTCATTAGCAGAGCTGGCAAACAAGAAATCGCCAAAACGCTTTCGTGGTCCTTGTTTAGCTGTCGTGATGTAAAACATCGCCGTAGAATCTTGAACATCATAGTACGTGCTATCGCCTTCTGGCCTTCTTCCCCTGAAAAAGATCCTATCGGACGCAGACAGCGTGCCGGTGGAGTCAACATCATCTATAAAGACAGACTGCTCTATACCCCGCCAATAGAGGGCTATGCCATCCAGTGGTGCGACATTGCCATCAACGAGCACATCATCTGCACGAATCATGGCGATGCCATCACGTGAGGTATGAACCTTCTTATAACTTGCAAACCTGTCATACCAGCTTTGGGGCTCAACCAGCACGTGTGTGTTTTCTCTTTTCTTAACGTATTTGGTCAGTCGCGGCAACCATGACGCGTTGAGAAACACACCGGCCGATGGAGGGAGCAATGGGGCCGCCGACACAAGTGGCCTGTCCCAGGATACAGATATCATCAATGAGTCAGTAACAGCCCCATTCCCATTTGATACGTCATGAAGAAGATCTACGACTAGTCTTCTTATCGGGTATCCTGAGTACGAGCCCGCTGAGATTACCTGCACATGCTTTCGCAATGCAACCGGATTTACCGTGATCGTTATCTGTGCATCATCCGGTGCATAGAACTCGTATAGAAGCACGTCTCGACGTGCTTCTAGTTTCGGGTGCGCCCCAGCAGCGCGATGCGCAAGGACATACCGCTCAGACTTTGACTTGCTTACAACTGCGCGCAGCCCCTTCTCGCATATGGATACCCCATACGCGGTGGACTGTGTTTGAGCCTGAAGGCTACAACACGCAAGTAACATAAGGCACGATATAGTGCGATGAAGGGCCATTCTCTCCGTCAAAAAAAACGCCGTGATACAAGCAGGTGCATCACGGCGCGTAACGTAGTTGCAGGTGTTTTGGTTTCTCTTAGCCGTTAGCCTTAGGCGTTGGGAAAGCTTCGCGCATTGCCACGATGATCTTCTCAGCAACCTTGTCAGAGACAACACGCTTAACGTTGTCATCACTGGCCAGTGCTTCGGCGATGGCAAGTTCAACCTTCTTCTTGATGATCTCTGATGTTTCACCAACCAACGCGCTAGCCATTGAGTGCATGTCTTCTGAGACATCCTTCATGGTCTCGAGCTGGTTCTTGCTTGCATCTTCCATCTTCTTCATCAACTTGTCAATACGTTCTTCGGCACCTGTGTAAACAAGACCAAAGGCCAGAAGTGCAAGCAGCGTACCTTCAAGTGAGATAGCAGCAAGGATAAGCGACGGACGAGTTCCTGGGATGAACTTCAAGCCTCGGATACCGATGATAACGATAAGAATAGCAGCGCCGAAATAGGCAAGGCCGGTTACGTTATTTGAATACTTCTCTGTGAAGTGGTGAGCCATATACAAACGCAGACCTGGGAACAGACGGTGGCGACCGCGTGACCACATGATGCCGCCTGTTGTGTCCACGATCTCCTGCACAACAAAGTCTGAGAAGAACTCATTGATACGAACAAACAGCGCCTGAGCTCGAAACACTGATAGCGGGATATCTGGATTAAAGACATCTTCAAACCGAACGATGCGGCGGCCATGTGCAGGCTTGCCTTCATCGTGCTCCTGAGCTGTTCTGTCCCATACAGTCTTAAATGCAGCACGCACGTCCTTGTGCTCGAGTGCGTCAAGATCAGAATCAGGCATCGTGAGCAGGTCTACGATCTCATCAGTAAAACCTGTCTGGAGACGAATCTTCGTCTTGTTATGGTGGATCTCACGTTCTACCTTCTGAGCCATGAAACCAATCGAACTTGGCATAAAGAACGTCGCAAAAATTGCGATCGTAAAACCAAGAGCGAGCGCCAAAACTGTAAAACCGATCGGTGGTTCGATGAATACCGAGTTTTCACCAAGACCGCCTTCTTCAGTATTACGTAGAACCCACCAGCTGGCAGTTTTGTCGTAACCATCGCGTTCTTTGGTGCGCTCTACGCCATTGGAGAAATCGAAAACAATGTTCGCGTTCTTCATTACGGTCTTTAAACCGCCCTTGTTGGCCTCGTCCTCACGCTGTTGCATGGTCTTAGCAGCATCATCTGCTTCCATGACACCAATTACGTTTGGAACCACTTCTTCATACTTGGCACCCTGCTTTAGCTCGTGAGGTGCAAAAAGGCTAGAAACGAAGCCCTGAACGCCCCATGGCAGAAGAGTGAAGTAGAAAAACGCCGCAAGTACTGCCGTTAAACCAAACAATACAAGCGTGTGCTGCATACCAGCTTTAGGTATGTCTGTATGACCTGTTGCCGTCATTGTTACTCCTATCCCAGTGAGTTACAAGTGCTGAAAGTAGTTTCTTTTCAATAGGGCCAATATACGAAGAACCCCACAAGCAAAAACGAGTGAAGTCGAAGTTTCATGTATTTCTTGTCAAGGAGTTAGCAGTATTTTTGCGCTATGAGCAACACCACACGCTATACGCCTCGTTTTTATGTAAGCCCAAACGAGGTAATGTCCTCGCTGCGGGAGCATATGTTGGTTGACGGATTTGACCATGTGATTGATCTCGATCGCTCTCATGGATCCTGGTTTGTTGAGGCTCGCACTGGAAAGGAATATCTCGACTATTTCACCTGCATAGCCTCTATGCCCATCGGGATGAACCATCCCAAGATGACCGACCCTGCGTTTATCGAGTACCTTGGGCATGCTGCTCTGAACAAGCCATCGAACTCTGATATCTATACCTCAGAGATGGCAACGTTTGTAAAGACACTCTTTGCTCTGGCTGTTCCTGCTCACTTCCGATATGCCTTCTTTATCGATGGCGGCACGTTGGCAGTTGAAAATGCCATCAAGACGGCCATGGACTGGAAGGTTCGTCGAAATTTTGCCAAGGGCATATCAACAGAAAAGGGGCATCAGATCATCCACTTCGAGCGTGCCTTTCACGGACGCTCTGGGTATTGCATGTCGCTTACGAACACCGATCCTACGAAAGTAGCGTTATGGCCACGCTGGGACTGGCCTCGTGTACCAGCCCCCTATCTGCGGTTTCCCTTCACGGAGGACGTTCTGCAGGATGTCCAGAAACGTGAACACGAATCAATAGCACGCATTAAACAGGCGTTTGCAGACAATCCAGATGACATTGCAGCGATCATCATTGAGCCGATCCAGGGTGAAGGGGGCGACAATCATTTCCGCCCAGAGTTTTTGCAGTCGCTTCGTGAGCTATGCCTCGAAAACGAGGCGCTGCTCATCTTTGATGAGGTTCAGACTGGTGTTGGCATGACGGGTAACTGGTGGGCACACCAAGGTCTCGGCGTAGAGCCGGATATCATGTCATTCGGTAAAAAGATGCAGGTATGCGGAATCTTGGTTGGTCCGCGTGTGGATGAGATCAGCGACAATGTGTTTCACACATCAAGCCGCATCAACTCCACATGGGGAGGCTCTCTAGTAGATATGGTTAGATCTACGAAGTACATTGAGATCATTGCCGAAGAGAACCTCGTGCAGAATGCAGCAACGGTTGGACAATACCTTCGGGATCAGCTTACATCTATGCAGTCTCGTGTTGGCCAAGACATTGTTAGTAACATCCGCGGCATGGGTCTTTTCTGCGCATTTGATCTTCCGTCAAACGAAGCACGAAATGCATTTGTCAAAACTGCCTACGAGCACGGCTTGCTGCTTGTTGGAAGCGGCGATAGGTCGGTGCGGTTCAGACCGCCACTAAATCTTTCACACGCCGAAGTAGACCTCGGTATTGGAATCATCGGCGACTCGCTTAAGTGAGTGCCTGCAGGTAGTCAAGGGCCTGTTGAGTAACGTCGCGGCGGATTTCTTGCAGTGAACGCCCTACAACTCGGGCGCCGGCTGCATATACATGTCCGCCGCCCCCATGCACAGCGGCAAGGTCACGAACGTATGCCAAACCCTTTGATCGGTAGGAAATCTTGATTTCGCTTGGCAGCTCTACGATCAGGATACCCATGACAACGCCTTGGAGCGTAAGAGTCTGCTGAACAAAGCCTTCAATGTCTGCTAGCGAGCAGCCGTATTCTGCGATGTCCTGCTGCGATACGCTCATAACGCATAACTGTCCGCCGGAGCCGATCTCCATCTGACTAAGCGCGCGCCCCAGCAGCTGCATTCGGCCGACAGAGCCTTGGTTCATGACAAGATCGTAGATACGAACTGGATCAGCCCCCTGCTCAACCAGGATGGCAACGGTTCGAAACAGCGTTGCAGTGGTACGTGGAAATCTAAACGATCCAGAATCTGTCATAACACCCGTGTACAGGCAGGTTGCCATCGAATCTGTGATCGATGCTGGACCTGTGGATTCGATTGCCAAGCCTGCTATCATCGCACACGTCGACGAGGACTCCGTATCAATCCATGCTACGTTAGCAAAGCTCTCGGGATGTGTATGGTGGTCGATGTTCACCAGCAATGCCCCACTATTGACGATCGCCTGACCAAGTTCGCCCAGACGCGATACCGAATTAAGATCAAGCACAACAACGAGATCGGACGCATTGATCACGCTGGAAAGACTGGGATTCCAGCAGAGTATGTCTTCGATGCCCGGCAACCAGCCCATGTTTGCAGGAAACGCGTTTGGAATGATCACGCTAACCTGCTTACCGCGCCCACGCAGCCAGTGGCACAGGCCTAGCGACGACCCTAAGGCGTCGCCGTCCGGGTTGATGTGGGTGGTTATGACTATATGTTGGCAGCGATCAAATGCATCAAGAATCTGCGCCTTGATGTTCATTGCCGTTGAACCGATATCTTCGTGGTATGTGGACATGGCGCAAATTAGGACTTGCCGGAACAGTAACTGCCATTGCGGTTATTGTTATCGCTGTCGTTGTTGATCAAGTGATCCTTCCATGGATCGTTTCAATGACGCCAACGGTTACCGTTCCCAATGTTGTCGGCATGCAGGTTCAGCAAGGCACGGTGATTATGCAGAGTACCGGGTTGAATGTAGCGCAAGTTCGTGAGCAGTATAGTGATGACACTCCACCAGGCATGATCATGTCGCAGCTCCCCTATGCAGATGCCATCGTTAAAGAGGGACGCAGAGCCTATATCACCGTTAGCAAAGGTGTCGAACGCATTCGAGCGCCGCGTTTGTATGGTCTAACACAACGTGATGCCCGCTTAACCTTGATGCGCTCTGGTTTGATACTTGGCTCGATCTCATACCGGCCAGACTCGCTAGTCTCAAAAGGCTATATCATTGTACAGAGTATTGCCGAAGGTACGCCGTGCGAGCGAGAATCAATCGTTGATGTTGTTGTTTCCAGTGGCAACGGTTCTCCTGTGCCAGATGTTGTAGGACTAACAATGCAGGAAGCTCAGGATCTGCTAACATCAAGCGGTTTCACGATTGGTGCTACGGTTTCACGAACATCCAGTGCCTTTGAGTCAGGCACAGTTATCGGACAATCTCCCAAGCCAGATAGCTCTGCACCGGCCGGTGCAGCAGTATCACTCATCATTGCAAAATGACGTAGACCCAACCGTCGCGTTCTAAAACGTCGTACTTGGTTAGGGTACTGTTACCCTCGTCCCGTTTGCCCGTGCAAACATCATAACGCCAGCCGTGCATTGGGCACGTAACAATACCGTTCTCGATGTGGCCATCATAGATAACTGGCATTCGCTTATGCGGGCAGACGTTTGTAACGCACTGGACAATACCATCAACTCGAAAGAGTGCTAAGTCGTGCTCGATATCTACCTCGAAACGAAAGCCATGACGCGCATGAACTTCTACCGATTTGCAGATTCTTGTCCACTGCTTACCGTCTACGTCAATTGTATGCATGTGTTACGATGTAAGGCAGATTGATTCAGAGATCACGGGTCCTCTTTCCCCTGCCGATATTCTAGCGGCATCCATACGGGCATCGTGTTCGAAGACAACAATCCATTGCCCCTCGATAATATCTGGCAGTAGTTGTTTCTTCTCGTCTATTGTTGTTAACGGGAAGTTATCGTAGCCCATTACATACGGAACAGGTACATGAGCAGACGTTGGCATAAGATCAGCAGGAAAGAACAGCGTTGTCTCACCATCACTTAAACGCACTGCCTGCATGGCTTTCGTGTGTCCGAAGAGCGGGAGTACATCTATTCCCGGGAACAGCTCTCCGGGACCATCGAGCAGTTCGAGACATCCCGCATGAAAAAGGGGCTCATACATGCTACCTATGAACGAAGCCCGGTCCTTTTCGGTCGGATGCAATGCCCAATTATAGTGGTCCCGCTGCACGTAATGCCTGGCGTTAGCAAACCGGCTGGTTCCATCTGCAAGCATCGCGCCGCCTGCATGGTCGAAGTGTAAATGTGTAAAGACTACATCGGTTACGTCTTCTGGACGAAGGCCGTGCAAGGCCAACGATGAATCGATTGTGTAGTTCGAAAAATCAAGACCGTAGATCTCGGCAAGCTTTTCAGGCATGTATGGACTATTACCCGTGTCAACAAGGATGCAACGTCCATTACCCCGAATGCATAGCACCTTGGCGGCCATGGGAATTCGGTTCTTTTCGTCGGCTTTACCATAGGCGCGTTCCCATAATGTTTTGGGCACAACACCAAACATAGCGCCGCCGTCAAGGCCGAAACGGCACGTCTCAAGGAGATTGATCGTATACGGTCCGATGTTCATGTGGCAAACTTACCGACATTCCATCAGAGCTAAATGCCCCCTAAGCCGTATATTTGACGTTCGCTTATTTTCTTGAATTACGACGGAGGAGTGCCCACATGGGTGCTATAACGAGAATTCGGCAGATCAGTCCGTATTTCCTTGGTGTAATCGCAACACTGTTTATCGTGTTCATGGTTGTCCAGGATTCCAGCTGTACCAACATGCGCAACTCGCGCAGCAACGGGGCTTCAATGTCCGTAGCGGAGGTCAATGGAGAGTCTATTTCTGTTGGTGACTTTGAGGCACGGGTCAAAGAAGTCATCGATGGCCAGCGCAAGCAGAACCCAGATCAGGAGATCGACGACGAAGTTGTTCGTCAGCAGGTCTTTGATGAGATGGTAAACGAAGTCCTCAGGCGCCAAGAAGCGCAGAAAATGGGCATCGTCGTTACGCCGCAGCAGATCATCGATGTCATGCTTGTGAATCCGCCAGAGCAGTTTCAGTTCGGCAAGGACTCTGCAGGACGCTATGATGCAAAGATGCAGTGGCAGCTGGTAACCAACCCTGATGCCATGAAGGAGCTCCTGGAGCGCAACGGACTTACTGTTGAGAAGTGGAAGGAAATGCTTCTGCAGACCGAAGACTACCTTCGCAGTCAGATGCTGCAGCAGGCAGTTGCGTCCTCCGTTGGAACGGCTGCAAGCACGCCTTCGTTTGCTGTTGCAAAACAGCAGTTCATGCGTGAGAACAGCAGCGCTGATATCGAGTATGTTGCTCTTTCGGCAAGTCGCGTCCGCGATGCCGACGTTAAGGTTTCCGATGCAGACATCGCTGCCTACTACGAAAAGAACAAGGAATTCTATAAGCAGCGTCCAGGGCGTGCAATTAAGTTCATTGCATTCCCTCCCCTACCATCGCGTGATGACACAGTTAACGCTCAAAAGAGGTCGCAGCGTCTAGCAGAGACATTTGCAAAGTACACGACCATCGAGCAGCGTGATTCGGCCTTCAGCTCAGAACTTGTTGCCATGAGGGGAACTGAGTACGACTTTACGTCGCCGTCCGAAATGGATCCATCAGTAGTGACGACCATTGCATCGTTGGCGCCGCGCGAGGTGTTCGGTCCACTTAACGTTCCTGGTGGTATTGCCTACTACCGTCTGGATGCACGCCGCGAGGGTGTCAACCCTATTGCCCGTGCTTCGCACGTTTTGATTCCATTTGGCGCGAACAAGGATTCAGCAAAGGCTGAGGCCATGTCAGTGTTTGCAAAAGCCAAGAAGGGTGATGATTTTGCTGAGCTTGCTCGTACGTATTCAAAAGACCCAGGTTCAGCGCAACAAGGTGGAGATTTGAGTTACTTCGGCAAGGGGCGAATGGTTGCAGAGTTTGATAGTGCGGTTTTCGCTGCATCTGCAGGCTCAATCGTAGGCCCTGTTGAAACACAGTTCGGCTTCCACATCATCAAGGTTGTCGAGAAGCTGTCGGTCGAATACAAGTATTCTGCAATAACAATCAAGGCTGGCATCTCGGCTGCTACAAAGCGTTCAATTGCCGCAGCTGCTGAGCAGGCTTATCAGGCATTGCAGAATGGTGAGGCAATCGAAAGCGTAGCAACGCCATTTGTAAAGAAATTCTACGCGCAACTGCAGGAAACACCAGTTTTCGGCAGCGAAACCCCTGTAATGCAGTCTCGTGAGCTTACTTCGTGGGCCTTTGAAAACGAAGTAGGTGCTGTGATCAGACGTGACATTAAGTATTATGGAACTATCATTGCTCAGATCTCAGACGCGCGCGAAGCTGGTATCAAGCCGCTTGCAGACATGAAAGATCGGATCAAGGGTATTCTTGTACAACGTGCTAAGCTGGACAAACTCAAGTCACAAGCAGAGCAGATAGCAGCAATTGCAGCATCCCAAGGTATGGCCATATCACGTGGTGGTGATTCGACAATCACCTTTGCCACGCAGGCTGGACTGAAGGACAACGGCATGATTACGGGATTTGGTAATGAATACGCCGTAACATCGGCAGCTTTCACGCTTCCCGTTGGCGCAGTCAGCAAGGCAATACGTGGTGAGAACGCATGGTTTGTCATACGCCCTGTCAATCGTGTAGTTGCAAGTGCAGGCGATTTTGCAAAGAATCCGCAGAGCACAATGCAGGCCCTCTCGCAAAGACTACGTAACGGCGCGTTTGGTTCGTGGTTCCAGAAGGTCCGTGAACGTGCCGAGATTAAGGACAAGCGTTTCAGCTCTGACAACTAACACCCACATGATCCAGTAGTTTAACGTCCCCATGTTCACCGAACATGGGGACGTCTCATTTTGAACGGATTCCTTACATATGACGGTTCAAGAGGCCTACGCATACTGTAAAACGATTGCCACAGAGCATTACGAGAACTTCCCTGTTGCATCGTTACTGCTACCTGGCTCGATGCGTGACCATTTGTTTGCCATCTATGCATTTGCCAGGACCGCAGACGACCTAGCGGACGAGGGTGAACTCGATTGCCAGCGTCGACTTCAGGGTCTGCAAGAGCTGCGAACCGCTCTTCGCGGCACAGACAAGAGCAGCCCGATCATGATGGCCTTGCACCACACGATTACGACGTGTCAACTTCCCGTTGAACTATTCGACCGACTGCTAACTGCCTTCGAACAGGATGTAAACTTTACTCCTTTTACGACGTGGAATGATGTCCTGGAATACTGTCACTACTCGGCCAATCCTGTGGGCGAGCTGTTTCTGCGACTAGCCTATGAGGGCAAGGAGCCCCCTGCCGCAGCCATTGCAAGTTCAAATGATATCTGCACAGCACTGCAAGTGACAAATTTTCTGCAAGACATATCCGTAGATGAGCCGCGAGGAAGACACTACGTACCCCTTGCTGATGAAGACGCCATCGCCGAGACACGTCTATTGTTTGACCGTGGCTCGCGCGTGATCACCTACGTGCCAGGTATCAGATTGAAACTTGAATTGTGGACGATCATCCATGGTGGCAGAACCATGCTCTACCTTTGTGAGAATCGACCTTCAAGATATTACCGCCCCAGATTAACCCTGGGGGCTCTTGTTATGCAACTGTTGCGGCGCGCGTAGTATTTTGTGCCCATGCCGCACCACGTCTTTGCCGAAACAGAAGATGAACTGTCCTTTTCAACACAGGGCAGCACTTCTTTTCACTACTCGTTTGGCTTCCTGCCAAAAGAGGAACGCGAGGCGATCAAGACCGTGTACGCATTTGCACGTCGAATTGATGACATCGTCGATGACAACCCTTCGCTCGATCCGTTGATCATTGGACGAAAACGACAACGTC
Organism: Ignavibacteria bacterium; assembly: GCA_046300675.1. GTDB lineage: Bacteria > Bacteroidota > Ignavibacteria > Kapaibacteriales > Kapaibacteriaceae > UBA10438. Next base: position 45,426 of record JBKCLO010000055.1, on the reverse strand, counting down.
TGCATTGGTGGCGATCACAGATTGAGACCATGTATGATCCACATGCCGATGCATCACATACGGCCTCTGCACTTGGTGTTGTCATTCGACGATTTGCAATACCTAAGCAGTATTTTCTTACCATCATTGATGGCTGTGAGCGAGATCTCGTGCAACGACGTTATGCAACCTTTTCCGATCTCAAAGAGTACTGCTATTCCGTTGCATCTGCTGTAGGCCTTATTAGCATTGAGATATTCGGATACAAACACGAGCAAACGCGTCAGTATGCCATCAACTTGGGCTATGCCTTGCAGCTAACGAACATCCTGCGGGATGTAAAGACCGATAAGGACCGCGGCTATATCTACATTCCAAAAGAAGACTTAGAGCGGTTCAAGCTCACTGAACAAGATATTGTTGATGAGGTGTACGACGAGCGTTTTGTGGCAATGATGCAGTTTCAGGCTAGGCGCGCGCGCGAGTATTATCATCAAGCGCGGGCCCTTTTGCGGCCCGACGAGAGGTTAACGATGGTTGCCGCTGAGATCATGGATGCGATCTATTACCGGCTGCTCGACAAGATCGAACTTCACGACTTCAATGTCTACCAACGAAAGATCAGGGTAAACACCCTGCACAAGGTGATAACAGCCCTAAGAATTTGGATTGGATCAAAACTGTTTGTCAAGCGCCTCAGATAATCTGTATTTTTGAAGTCATGAGCACAACATTTTCTCCCGAAGAGCTGTCATCGATCAGCGCACTGAAAGCAAAGTATCCTGAACCAAAGGCTGCTATCATGCCCGTCCTGTGGATGGCCCAGAAGAAATGGGGCTGGCTCTCAGAAGAGGTCATGAAGGAAGTTGCCAACGTCATGGACCTTCCCTACGCTCACGTCTTGGGTGTTGCATCGTTCTATACAATGTACTTCAAGAAGCCCATGGGGCGTCATCATGTGCAGGTGTGTACAAACGTCAGCTGCATGCTTCGTGGCGGAGAGGCGTTGTACACTCATGCGAAGCAACGCCTGGGCATTGGCCACAACCAAGCTACGGCCGACGGGAAGTACTCGCTTGAAGAGGTTGAATGTATGGGTGCCTGTGGTGGCGCACCAATGATCGCAGTTAATGAAACGTTTTATGAGAATTGCAGCCAGCAACAGCTTGATGCGGTTCTGGACGGTTGTCATTAACCCATCTGAACATTCCGAAACGTAAGATTGATGCGCGGACCTAGAGTCCGCGTTTTTTTTTCTATACCATGCAGCCAGTGCTTTTGCGTCTGCCCTTTCATCACCAGAATACTCTCCGAAATCAACGGTATTCGGATTCTTGGGATATCGCGTCTGGTCTTATGCTGCAGGAGAAATGTTCGCGTTGCTCCAAAACTCATTGATACTATCGTTGGACAACTTCCCAACTCCGGCTCATCATCTGCATGCATGCCCATGCTGTCTCGCTGGTTACGGTAGAGATTTGCCAGAACACAATTACATGGTGCCCCTGCAATCTGCTCGGCCACTGCTCGCAGTTCGATAAGCGATGGTGTCCATTCCCGTGCCTTGTAGAGCTTCTTTGAGTACGTATAGGCAACGCCTTGGTCTCCAAAAAACTCGAGCATTCGCGGCTGGACATACGTCTTGCCAAACAATGTGATCGTCTCACTACGCCATGGCAACTCAGCCAATAGTCGATCGAAGAAGGACGTTCCGTGCAATGGAGAATCGGCCCCTTCGATCAAAAATATTTCCGCATCGGGTATTGTCAATTGATTCGACATATTGTAAATTGTCCACATATAACTTTTGGAGTATCTATGCCTACAAGAGTCCAACTTGGCGTACGCCACCGGCAAATTCGTGAATCCATGCTCAAAATGAGTGTGCAGGAGTATGCAAAGACCATGGATGTAAAAGTACCTACAGTGTATTCATGGGAATCTGGTAGAACGTCTGTTCCTCAGAATGTGCTGGCCACCCTTGAAAAGCGCTATGGGATATCTTCTGGCTGGCTGCTTACCGGCTATGGCACGCCAATACTACCTTCACACAGCGATAAAAGTTCCAACCAAGATGTCAAGAAGACAGTTATGGAGCGCCTGGAAGACCACATCACAACGATGAAGAAGCTTATCGAGGAGTTAAAGCATCACTCACCTGAAGTATTGGCACCAGCCAAGCGAGAAAAAGACTCACATAAGCACCGTATTCCCATGCTAGCATTAGGGGTTAGCGCTGGCCTACCTACTGCATCTGATGACACAATCGAGCGTGAGATAGATCTCGCAGATATGCTGCTGGAGCATCCGGAAAGTACCTATTTCATTCGTGTTGTTGGTGATTCTATGACAGACGCCGGTATCAGCGACGGTGATACCTTGATCGTAGACTGTGCAGTACAGCCCCGTGCTGGTCAGATTGTTATCGCTAAAGTATATGGCGAGTTGACAGTAAAGCGCTATCTGCAAGTTGATGGAAGACCAGTTCTAAGGGCTGAAAACCGCAGGTATAAGGACATTGCTATTACTGCGGACATGGAGTTTACGATAGTAGGTGTTGTGAGAAACTGTATAAAACAGCTATAGATAAGAATCTTACGTTTTGTATAATTGCATTATGCTTTTTGCAATGCAATTATACGGTTTGTATACTTCTACATATTACGACTACCTCATTGAGCAGGTACACCGTTGTACACCGCTGATAAGTCTGCCAGCAAGAGGCAGGATTCTATGTGGACTTGATGATCCGCATGGATTGCGTCAGTTAGTACAGTCTCAGCATCTTAAAGCGGCAATAGCCCCTTCACGTAACGATGCATTAATGCAGTCGTGCAATGCCATACCGGGCCGTCTGGATGTACATGAGGGCGCTGATGATGTCCCCATAAACGTGTTATTGCACGTTAGTGAACTTCGTCTCGATGTACATGATATTGAGCGATTAAAGCTATTCGGACTCGAAACGATAGGCAAGTTGAGGCATCTTTCGGAACGTCACTTACAAGCGCAGTTTGGAGAGCGTGGATCTACTCTGTATCACTTCATACATGAAGACGATAGCGCCCCGCTGCCGCTATACGTGCCCCCTCCATCAATCATTATTACTGAACGTTTTGATGAACCCAGTTGTGAGCCTGGCCTGCTGATGCATGCTCTTGATCTATGTGTTTCACATGCCTGTATACAACTTGGCGCTCGATTGGCATGGCGGGTTGAGGTGGCCTCTCTCGATAGGGCTGATGCAGCACAACACTTGCGCAACAGGATACTACGCTCAGGGAGCAACAGCAAAGATCTACTCTTACAGCACATGCAGACGCTGATGCGTGAGATGCTGTGCGCAGAGCATCAATGGTGGGGTCTGCGTATTGGCTTGGCCTCGTTAGGTCTTCCAATCGCTGAGCAGACATTGATGTTTGCACCTGAGTCCAGCTTCGAGCAGATCACACGAGGTCTGCTTCCACGCTATGCTCATGTGATGAAAAACGTGGTCATCAACAATCCGTGGTCTGTTATTCCAGAGGAGTTTGGAAAGATCGTACCAATGAGAACAGACGACACACCAATGATATGATGATCAATGAAGCAGATTCTAGAACAGATTGATGTTGCCCATCGCGACAAATCACTTTACATGATTTGTTGGCGCGGTGGCAGTTATACTGTAGAGCGCATCATTGACGCTTGGACCAGTCGTGGTCCATGGTGGGGTAGTGACGAGTTACGTGAATACTCAGTTGTTGTTACATGCTCTGGCGTTATGGAGATCTATCACAGCAGCATCCAAGGTTGGGTTCTTTCCAGAGTCTACGATTAGACTTAATGCATACTTACCATGTTTGCAAACAATTTCATGGCTCCAACAACACCAGCCGGCAGCTGACGAAACAGCGAAAGAGATGTATAAATAAAGTGGCCTTTACCAACCTTAGCATACAGCAGTGTTCCCCGCTGTGGTTGCTCGCCCCTGTCGTGCATCTCTAAAAGCTCTTGATACCTCGTGTCGTACGGCCCTGGATTGTACACGGAACGTTCCTGCACCCAGCCTTGAAAATCCTCTGCAGAAATGCGATTGGGCGTGGTAAGCAGAGGATGTTCCGGCAACAGCACCGTAACTGCTGCATCTTCTTCCGTTACGCGACTACGCGATATCGTCAGCGGTAGTGGAGCAATATCTGTCGTTGCAAGATCCTGTAACGTATTGTACTGCATGATTACCGTCCCGCCAGATTGGGCATATCGCATCAATGCAGGCAAAGCATACTTGATGTTCTTGCGTGTGTTAACAGCACGGATTCCTACGATAACAGCATCATAGCCAAGCAGTTGATCAGTCTTGAGAATCTGTTCTTCCTGCAGTTCATCAACAACAACTCCAATACCACGCAGGAACTCTGGTGTAAACTCCCCTGCTCCAGTAATGAAGCCAACACGTTTAGACTTAAGCTCGATCTTCTCTGCAACAACACGAACCGTCGCAGGTTCCATATACTGCAGCGTAGGCAGATGGTCGTATGTGATTGTCACGACATGCTTGTCATAAAGAACAGAACCTATCTTCAGCCCAACTCGCACATCGCCTGTAGCACGAATTGGAACAGTTACAGTGATCAGTGAATCAGTCTGCGCACCAAGAGCGAGACCATCGTTCTGCACTAACAAGCGCTGACCATCAAACACCTGCAGCGAGCCAGAAAGTACGGCGCTGAAGGCGCGCAGGCGAATAGTAACAGCAGCAGTGCCACCTTTGCTGTAGACAATGCGATGAAGAGGTTCAATGCTTACTGGAGGAATTGTACGCAACTCTTCTATAACGTCACCGCGCAGTGGGTCGAGCTTTTTGAAGCTCACAGGAATGTTCATGATGAACGTCTCGTACCCCATCGACATCATGACGGGTACCTCTAATACTGGCGGACTTACAGAGAAGCCCAGTAACGTCTCTTGCGAGAGACGAAAGAATGCCCCATCTGCAGGTTGCGATAGCCAAAATGGCTCGCTCACGGGCGTTCCCGCAGGAAGCGAGAACCTACGTTCGAACGTCAGGACAGAGTCATACCCTGGCGTGAAACCTTCAATGAGAGCTCCACCAGGTAACTCGATCGGCATAACGTTGATCGGTATTCTCGACCTTGATGTCCAGCGCAATGTTACACGTGATGTGTCACCGATACTCATCATGGGCACCGGCACAGAAAGGTCAACCGTTAAACCAATACACGAGTAAATGATTCGATCGATCTCTTTGCTCTTCTGCTGATTCCAGAATGGATCTCGCACCTCATGGATCTTTGCACGCACATTCAGAAGCTGCTCAAGTGATCTGTAAGGGGCTGTCATGTCAAACGATGAAATGATCGAATCTATAGCAGCAGCAATTGGTTCATCAGCAGTTCGCTTCCATGTCGTGTCGATACCATCAAACAAACTCGTAGTTGGCGGCTCGCCAGCAAGAGTTTCAAAGTACTCCGGCTGAACACCCGGCGTACTCGGTGTACCTGCCCCCTGACTTCTGTGAATGCTCCTACTAATTCCTGCAAGCTCGCCGTACCCCATACCGATAAGCGGATCGTACTGCCCAACATCTACCTTGAACATTCCGGGCTTGATGGTGCTTCTATTGCCAAAACGAAATGCATTGAACAGTAACCTCTTAGGTTTCCACGGCCCAACGCCAGTAACGATTGGATTCGACGTAAGGACTGAATCAATACGTGCCTTTGATGCAGAATCCAGTAGCGAGGTTCCGAGGCAATACCGCACAGCATGCTCTGCAACGATGGCAGATGCACTATGCTGACCGTGGCCGGCCATACTGTCTTTTGGGAAACGGCATATAACTACGTCAGGACGGAATTCACGAATCACACGTACAACATCTGCGATAAGGGTTATACTATCCCACTGACGAAATGTCTCTTGAGGATTCTTCGAGAAACCAAAATCAATTGCGCGTGTGAAATACTGCTCAGCACCATCTAATCTGCGTGCAGCAAGAAGTTCATGTGTTCGTATGAGTCCTAGCGGAGCCCCCTGCTCAGATCCGATGATGTTCTGTCCACCATCGCCCCTTGTTAGCGACAAATACCCTGTGCGAATGTTACGTCCTGTGGCAAGCCACGATAGTAACCTCGTGTTCTCATCATCTGGGTGCGCAGCCACATAGAGTACTGAGGTGAGTGACTGTAGTTTCTTGAGCTCGCCGAGAATCTTCGCCGACGGTAGTGGACGGATCTGCTGTCCGTACAGGGCCGTTGAGGAGAGCATCACGATGATGATGCAGAATAACACTCTCATGATGCAGCCCTATTACTTCAGCGTACGAAGCAGGTCCGTAGCATTCTTCGTGTATTCGGCTTCTGCTGATGTACCCTTTGCCAGCTCGATAGTTTTTGCAGCAGCCTCCCGAGCTACATCTGCTTTGCCAAGCTTTGCAGCAATGCGGGCACGAAGTAACTGGATCCAATAAGCCTTGGGATTCTTTTCTGCTGCTTTGGTAGCATAGTCGAGCGCTTTATCAAGCTGCTGATTTGTCTCGTACAGATAGGTTGCAGCAGGCTGGTATGGGATTGTTGGATTGTTGATGGCTCTGTCTATTGATGTAAGCAATCGCTCTTGGTTTTGTATCGCTACAGGAATGCTTACATGTGTACGCTCCCATGCCAGATCTATCGTGCATGATGAAAATCCAATCGCCCCGATAGATATCGTGAATGTTTCAATGGGAGTTTGGATAACACTTGAGCGAACTTTTGTACGTACAACATCATCCTTCGTATCGTAACCGTTCGCTCCCCAGTTACCAGTATTCTTATTGATGATAACCTCCCACTCCTGCTCACCGGGTATCGTATAGAGTGAATATGAGCCTGCCTTTACAGATGTACCACCTATGCTGACATCTTCGCCGAAGGTGATCTTGGTAGCTGAATTTGCACCTGTGCGCCATACCATGCCGTAGGGTACGACGTCGCCAAATATCGTACGTCCGCGCATAGATGGTCTGCTATAGCTGATCTCGATTTTCGTTGTTGATATCTCCTGTGATATCGAAGCTCCAGGACTTAACACAGGTAGCTTGAGATCTTGCGCACTCGCAGTAGACAGTATGAACAATGCGCAAAGACTGTATAGACAGAGCCTCATGTGTAAACTTTCAGGGAATGTAAAAACGTACGTAACCATGCGAAACTACAACAAGTTTCATGCGTCGTTATTTACGTTTTGTATATTGTTTATACATGGAATTCGGATCATTACATACCCATTCTCATTTTTCATTCCTCGATGGGGCTTCATCACCAGAACGTCTTGCCCATCAAGCCGCTCGCCTAGGGCATACTGCCATTGTCTTAAGCGATGCGATGGGTGTCTACGGAGCTGTACGCCTGCAGCGTGCTTGTCGTGAAGTTGGAATCCGGCCCATCATTGGAGCGGACATCCAATACGAAGGAGGCACTGTAAGCTTCATCTGCCAGAACGAACAGGGCTATCATCAGCTGTGTATGCTGCTAACAGAACTTCATCAGGGCAGCAGAACTGGTGAAGCACTTGATGCATGCCCACTTCATGACTGCTTAGCTGTGGTACACTCATCAAGTGCTGATGATTCGGTGATACGACGGATCAGCTCAAAGCTCAATACTGCTCAGATATACATAGGCATAGGGCATGATGCCAGACCTTGGGCACTGCATAGGGCACGCAAAGCTGTTGCATTATCAGAATCTATGTCGCTGCCCTATGTGATAGCCCAGGATGTGCGTTATGCATGCAGTGATGATTATGCAGCACATGACCTTATGGTATGTATCCGTGAAGGTATCACAATACATGATCCACATCCGTTGCGTCCGGTAAACGACAAACAATGTTTACGTTCAGAGCAAGAGATCAGAGCACTACTACCATTCGAGGCCGGATACCAGAATCTTGATAGAATCCTGTCAACATGCTCATTCGACATTCTACCTGAAAGGATAACCCCTCCTTCAGCTCGTATACCTGAGGGAAGGACCTCGTCTGAAGTATTGCGAGAACTTGTCAGCAACGGCTATGATGGCCGCTATCAGAACTCAGAGCCTGCTCTACGATCGCGTGCTTCAGAGCAGCTAGAGCATGAGCTTCAGGTATTGGAAGAACTCGAACTCTGCGATTTCTTTCTTGTAGTCCACGAAGTAGTATCCGAATCACGAAGACGCGGCATTCGCTGTAGCGGACGTGGTTCAGCGGCGAATTCTATCGTTGCCTATGTGCTGGGTATCACCGGTGTATGCCCGATTCAACATCATCTATTGTTTGAAAGGTTTTTGCACAAGGGGCGAAAAGGCACCCCAGATATCGACGTAGACTTTGATAGCGACAGACGCTCAGAGATACTGTCATGGATGGAAGAGCGCTTTGGCATTGAGCAGACTGCGATGACAGCAACACTGATCACCTATCGATTACGCATGGCAGTTCGTGATGCTGCAAAAGCACTAGGCTGGCCAATGGAGACTGTAAGCAAACTCTCGAAGAGCGTTCCTTCATGGAGCAATCACGACATAGAGCACTACCGCCCGGAGCTTACAAGTGTTGTTGGCAGTATCCCGATGCTCGATATTCTCATTCGTGCTGCAGGCCTCTTAGTGGAGCATCCACGACATCTCGGACAGCATTCTGGTGGTATGGTGCTCTCGAGTAAACCATTGACCATGCTGACACCGCTACAGCGTTCTGCAAATGGCGTCGCAATTGTACAGTTCGATAAGGATGACGTCGAAGCAATGGGGCTTGTAAAATTTGATGTACTTGGTCTTCGCATGCTAGCATGCATCAGCGAGTCTGTAGAGCTTATCGAGATACATCACGGGCATAACATACATATTGATGACATAGCTCTTGACGACAAGTCTACGTTCTCATTGATACGAAGTGGAAAGACGCTTGGAGTATTTCAAATAGAATCGCAAGGTCAGATGCATCTTCTTGCTAAGCATCAGCCAGAATGCTTCGACGACCTCGTTACCGAGGTTGCGTTGTTCAGACCCGGACCACTACAGGGTGGAATGGTACATCCATACATCGCCAGACGCACTGGAAAGGCCCCTATCGAATATGTACATCCAGATCTTGAACCGCTGCTAGAAGACACCCTAGGGATTGTGTTATTTCAGGAGCAGGTGCTAGAGATAGCCCATCGCTTTGCAGGCATGCCATTAGATCAGGCCGATGACTTTCGTTCCCTGGTATCAAAGAATAGAGACCGTTTACTGATGGCTTCAATGAGAGACGTCTTTATTCAAGGGGCTACAACACGCGGTGTCGATCAGGCAAGTGCAGAACAGGTCTACGAGATCGTATCGCATTTTGTAGGGTACGGATTCTGCCGATCCCATGCAGCTGCTTTTGCGAAGATCGTCTACCAGAGTGCCTGGCTTAAAACGCACTATCCCGCTGCATACATGGCAGCATTTATGCAGCATCGTCCGGGTATGTACAATCTTATGACCATCGAAGAAGAGGCACGTAGGTTCCATGTGGAGACACGTCTTCCAGATATAGTGCGCTCAAATGTACGCTACAGTCTTGAGCAGTCGTCACAAGGTACTTGGGCAATACGAAAGCCCCTTACATCTATACGCGATGTAAGTGAACCCATTGCTCGTCAGATCATTCTTGAGCGTGCCAAGATGCCATTTTCGAGTGTGGAGGACGTTGTATGCAGACTACCAAACATTGCACGTGATGTGCTCGAGAGCATAGCACTATCCGGGGCATTGTCCACTCTTGAGCCCGATGAACGAAAAGCGATGTGGATTATTGGTGTGGTTCGACAACGACAGCAGATGTCTGAAACCGGGAGTCTTTTTACAGAAAGTTTTATCCATGAACATGAGATTCCTGAACTTCCGGAGATACGTGCTCAAGAGCGATTGGCGTACGACTATGTAACACATGGTTCAGCACGTGTGCATCCAATGACCCTGTTTCGTAGGATAATGAACAGCATGGAGATACGATCTATCGAAACCGTCCATAGAATGTCTATCGAGCGTCCTGTTACGATTACTACTGCAGGCATTGTGATGCTTCGTCAGGCTCCACCAACAGCTAAGGGGGTACTCTTTGTTACAATTGAGGACGAGACCGGCTTTCTTCAGTGTGTTGTCCCGCCGCAGGTACGGCAGCAATACAAGCAGGAACTTCGTGCCTCAGCGCTGATGCTTAAAGGTACCGTAACCGGGATTGCTCAGTGGAGGAGCATCGTCGTGCACGAAGCTACTATCTTGAACAACATCATTGGTGGGTATCACGGTCATCTATCATACGCTGGAGGACGAGATACGTTAGAAGTTGGACAAGTCGTTAATTTTGTCTGATGCAACGCCTGGCACTGCACATAGAGTATGATGGAACGTCCTACGCCGGATGGCAGCGTCAGCGCAACGGCATTGCCGTCCAGCAGCGCGTGGAGGAATCGCTCACATCTGCATTCGGACAGAACTGCATCATTCATGGGGCGGGCAGAACAGACTCTGGTGTTCATGCATCAGGCCAGGTTGCTCATGTTGAGCTTACCGAGCTGGCACACAACATCCCCATCGATAAGATCGCAGTAGCACTCAATACTCGCCTGCCAAAAGACATCCGTATCAAGAATGTGGCCGTAGTACCTGATGAATTCCATGCGCGCTTCGACGCCGTTTGGCGCGAATACACCTACTCGATAGCACTAACCGAGAATGTCTTTCAACGTCACCACGCATGGCATCCTGAAGTTCCATTTCACGCAGATACTCTCGTAGAAACTCTGTCTGTGATGAAAGGCACGCACGATTTTACTGCCATCTCAAAGCATAACCCTGGTACACGTTCATACATCTGCAACGTTGCCGTCTGCGAAGGAATGATTGAAGGCGACCTTGTGCAGATTCGTATACGCGCTAATCGTTTCGTGTACGGGATGTGCAGAGCGATCGTCGGTGTTGCTATGTCGGCTGCTCGTGGACAACTCACGTTTGATGATGTTCGCCAACTGCTGCAGTCGCAGAGCAGACAACGAGCTCCTATCATCGTACCTGCACACGGATTGAACTTATGTGCAGTTAGTTATAAATTTGATGTGTTCGCCGCTTCTCAACACCCTACCATTCAATGATGCACATGTCTTCAGCTTACCTGCGATGGATCGTCCTATTACCTGCATTGTTTCTTGGTTCCTGCGGTGCGATCAACGTATTCCCTATTGATGAAGATCAACGGCTTGGCGCCCAGTTTCATGCTGAGATCTTACGAGATCCCAATAACTACAAGCCCTACAATAACAAGTATGCAACCGACTATGTTCAAAAGATCGTCGATCAGATTGTTAATGTTCCAGGGATCAATTACAAAGACGTCTTTGCATATCGCGTCATGCTGATAGATGATGACCAAACGATCAATGCCTTCTGCACACCTGGTGGCTACATCTACGTATACACGGCGCTACTGAAAGCTGTCCCTAACGAGGCATCGCTTGCATGCGTTCTGGCCCATGAGATAGCACATGCCGAGCGCAGACACGCAACCAATCGAATGACAACTCACCTAGGTTTGCAAACAGTGTTGTCGATTGCACTCTATGATAATCGCGGCGGTCTTACAGAGCTTGCTGCCAATGCATTTACAGGAGCTGGTCTGCTTATGAACTCCCGCTCCGACGAGGACGAGGCAGATGAGTATTCCTTCAAGTACATCAGCAATACTCAATGGTATCCTGGTGGACTATTATACTTCTTCGATGTAGTCAAGGGGCGCAAAGGCACCGCTGTTGACAGACTGTTCTCGACACATCCTCTACCGCAGGACCGCATAGAGCACACGAACAAGCGTCTGGCAGATGCTCACCTTTCTCAACCTACCGAGGCCCAGCTGCGCACCCGTGAGTATGAAGAGTTCAAGCGCTCACTTGGTGGTGCCAAGACTGGCGGCTAACAACGCGCAGGTACGCCGCTATCGCAGCCAAAATGGCAGCTCGCCCAGAGCCTGCAAACAGGTACTCCACAACATTCTAAATGCTTGTGCAGCATCAGGTGCCTGAACAGCGAATGCTGATTCTGAGATACGCTCCACTCCTTCGAGGTCATGCACTCTGGCTGCCTGCTCAGGTTGCTTCGTGTATACTTCAAAACGTGTCGCTGCATTCGGTGCTGTAAACCAGTACTTACTATCGCTAACAGCATTGAATGCAGCATCCGACAGCAGCTCTGATGTTATCTGAGGAGTCTTACATATTGCGGCCGTCGGGCCGAGTACAGTTTTGGTACTGACAAAGACCGAATCCGCATTCCAACTGCGTACCTCCGACTCAAGATCACTGTTTCCTGCCACAAGTGCCAATGGCACGCCATGTGCTCCGAGAATAGCTGCATTTACCTCTACTTCACCAACAGAATGACCATTCATACGCAGGTCACTGATCAATGAACCAATAAACGTATGTGCAAGAAGTCCGCCCGGCGTCCCTGCCATGGTGTGGTATCCAACACACATAGCTAGGTCTGCACCATACTGAATACCCTCTAACTGACACAGTGGCTTGTTCGCAGCTGTGGCTGCTCCAACAACCAGCTCCGCGCTTGGATGAAGCTTATCGAGAAGCACATTTCGCATTGTAGCATGCCCATCTCCAACGACAAACGTTGCCTGTGGATACACTCGCAGCACGCCTCGTATCACAGCATTGATATCATCGACAAGAAAGTGCTGAGCCTGCTGGTAACCCCTACCATCAGGAGTGAGCTGCTCGGGATGAACCACACCCGTTACACCTTCCATGTCGACAGCTATAAAGATCTTCATTCGAGCTCATGGCCTGCTTGTTCAACAACTACTTTGTCATCATGTATGCTGATCAGCTTCACGTTGTGAAGGATCTTTTCCAGTGAGTACGGGGCTTTCAGCAACGCCGCAACATGGTTCTCTGTCCACCCAGTCCAATAGCCTGTTTCGGCATCATACCCCTCAGGAAGAAACGTGCGCTGCGAGCCTAGTTGGCTGGCATGGAAGCTGGCCGTGCGTTCTTGACTTACACCGCGCAGAATTCGCGTACGATCCCTTCGCAGATTCATTGGTATGCTGTGCTCAAGCGTTGCAGCAGGTGTGCGTTCACGTTCTGAATACGTAAACACATGAAGATAGGTCCATGGTATTGACGCCAGAAAGTCAATAGTCTCCGTAAAATGCTCATCTGTCTCACCAGGATAACCTGTGATCACATCGATACCTATTCCTGCATCAGACCAGCAAGCAGCAAACGCCTCGACACGTTCTCGATACATCCGAGTATTGTAACGGCGTTTCATTGAGCGTAGGATATGGTCGGATCCACTTTGCAGAGGCATGTGAAGATGGGGCACGATGTTACGTGAAGCGCTCCACACCTCTAAAACTTCATCGGTAAGGGTATTAGGTTCGATAGAACCGATACGAACACGATAAGGCAGATCCATATCACAAATCATGCGAAGCACGTCCGCAAGCCTGTGACCCTGGGCAGACTGGTACTCACCGAGATTGATTCCGCTAACGATACACTCTTGATATCCTTCAAGAGCAATCGAGCGCAGCTCACTTCGAATGCCATCCATTGACATAGCCCGTGCAGGCCCCCTGGCAATGGGAATAGTACAGAATGTGCAAGAGTAATCACAGCCATCCTGAATCTTCATAAACGCGCGGGTTCGACTATTCCCATGTCCAGACCGCGCCCCAACAAACGTGGTTGCATCACCAAGTTCATCAACGATGATCTTTACAGTCTCGTGCGCTAAGATGGAGGGTAGGTGGCTGACAATGTTCATCTTTTCAGCAGTACCGACAACGGCTCTGACCCCTTCGATACTTGCAAGCTCTTCGGGCTGAAGCTGGGCATAGCAGCCAGTTACAATGACCTGAGCTTGGGGTGCTCCACGCAATCCCCGACGTACGATCTTGCGGCACTCTATATCTGCCTGCTCAGTAACTGTGCAGGTATTGATGAGCAGGAGGTCTGCTTCAGAGCCATATTCGACAACACTATGCCCGGCAGCAACAAACTGCCTCTGAATTGCAGCTGTCTCAGTAGAGTTTAACTTGCAGCCGAGAGTGTGAAATGCAACACGCATGGTGCAAATATGAGACCAGGAATTGAATCAGCAGTCGGATCAGTTGAGTGTATTGTCTCAGATGCAATGACTGCGCAGCTCGACGGACGCGACATTCATCCAGTTTACAGTACATTTTGGGCATGCTACCACTGTGAGGTAGCTGCTCGGCGCGCAATTGAACCATACTTTGAAGATGATGAAGATGCTGTTGGCAGTGCACTTTCGCTGCAGCATCGTGCTATGGCTGCTATAGGAGCTGAACTGCTTGTTACAGCGCGCGTAAGCCGCGTAGAGGGCAATCGTATAACCTGCACGGTTCAGATAACGACAAAACACTCAGAAATGCTTCTCGCCGAGGGCACGCAAGAGCAGGCCGTTCTCTCACGCAGCAGGCTTAGCAGGCTGGTCGATAATGCACTCAAGGCCTAGATCTGCAACCTCTGAGAGTGCTACTTTAGAATATGTCCCGTTTGTGCACACCAAAACAGCAGATCAAGCTCGTCCATATCTATGCCTACATTCTTGGCATACCTTATAAACGCCTGTTCAACAGCCCTGTATTTGGCTGGTGTAGAGATCGATGGGATGCTGCTATAGACGCCGCATCTAACAAGATTTGTTAGCAGATGACGGTCGAGTATTGCCAGCCCCCTGCGCCCGATGTTTCGCAAGTAGTGGCTTGCCTCTTTCATGCCAATGCCCTTGACCATGCCTGCCAATGTATCGCGCCGATCGCGCTCTGAGACATAGCTGTCTGCAATGACAGACTTGATCGATTGCCAGTTGTCTCTTGCATCATGCAAACGCGCATGCTTTGTGTTGTGAAAACGAATGTAGTTAGCAGGCTCACGAAGTACACTAACAACATCCTGTCCGTTGTCGAGAAAGCCCATGTTCATTAGCCTCTGCTGCACTGCAAACGCATGGACAGCGCTCGATTGCGGCGTACACAAACAAAAGCACAGTTCATAGAACCATTGGTCTTCAGGAACTTGTGCAAACTCGGCAAGGCGCTGAACTATGGCATCCTTTTGCTGAACGTAAAGATCGCTGAGTTCAGCAGGCAAGACTGTCGGCATCAGACAAGGCCCTTGCGTTTGCGTATCAACCATTCTGTTGCGAAGGCACTAAGGGCAATTGCTATGAACCACGGTAGATGGTAGAGTGCGTATTCTCTGTCTGATGTGCGCGCAATCGGCAGCAAACGTTTATCGTCCTGTAGTGCATCGAGCAACGAATCAATCTGCTGCACATTGGCAAACACGCCACCAGAGCGCTGTGCAAGAACCCGAAGCAAAGAGCTGTTAAGTGTAGTGGCAGATTCCTCGATACCCAGATCACCAACAGTAAACCTACCATTGTCACTGCCTATCTCTACTCCCCGAGATACTGCTGTTCCGCGATAGGAATAATCACCGGGCGGCAGCATAGAAGCATTAGCACTGTAACGACCGTTGCCAATGCTCGAGGCAGTTATGCGCCTCTGTCCCTGCGGACCGCTAATATCAATGCGAACTTCTGCGTCGTCAACCACCGAGAACGACTGATCGAGAACAGATGCTGAGAATCTCACTTGCTCGCCCACGGCATAATATTCGTGTGAGCTACGAATCTCTACACGCTTTTCATCATCGCGTACGCTTAACCATTTAACTGAGTTGCCAATGAATGATTGGAGTACGTCTTGAACACTGGCCCCTCGTGCTGCTGCCTGTGCCTTGCCCAACAGCTTCCATCTATACAAGCCATATCCTGTGATGGCCAGAGAACGCACTCCTGACCGTTCACTCTTGATGATAAGGGGCTCATCTATTGACGCCGAACCAATCTTTACCTGAGCAAGCACCGTAGCGTTAGCCGCTGGCTCGACGAACATCTCAGTCCGATAGATTGGTGGCTGTTGATTCCATACTTGCACATCGGTAACGTCGCCAGACAACCTCATAACAGGCTCCGAGCTAACTACGTCAGAAACATCCGGTACTACCAGCACCTCTTGTTGGCGATTGCTCTTGACTGTAAATGGAATGGCGTCTCCAAACCGTGCCAGCTTTGTGTAGTCTATTGTAAATGACGGTACAAAGAGCACAGACGTTCGCTTGGCCTTTTCAGCAAGAAGGTCGCATGCCGCCGCAGATGATGTTGTAGTTGGAAAGCCAACTAGTACAAGTGCCTGAATATCGCTGAGAGTACGCAGATCAAGAGGCCCTTCGTAGAATGTCGCAGCATCCTTTTGAATACGTGTTATGACTTCGATAGTCGGATCAACCTCGATCGCCGACCGAATGAATGTGACATCGGCACTGGGCGAGCCAGCAACAAGTAAAACTCTACGCTTGTTCTTTTGCACACGGACAAACGTCTGAGCCACGTTATTCCGCTTCGTAAACTCCTTACCAGCCCAAACAATCTCTGCTGACAACTTATGTATGCCTTCTGTTGTTGGGGTCCACGTAAACGAGCTGCGATACGTGCGCTGCTTACTCGATAGTGTAACTGACTGACGTTCGACGAGCTGATTGTTATCCTTAAGGAGTAGATCTGCCTTACCGTCGAGAACCGCGAGCTGTTCGAGATCGACGCTGATTGGAACTGGTTGCTGCGCGATGGCAAGCCCCCTACCGAGGATTCCGTTAACTCGCACGTCAGCGGGCGGGAGCGTGTCGCCAATGCCAACAGAATACACACCAACACCACTGCGTTCAGCGATGTAGAGTGGTTGTTCGCCATCATTGTGATTGCCGTCTGTGATGAGCACAATAGAACCGTATCGCTGCTCACTTGATACGTTCGCGATGGAACGAATTGCGCCGCCTATATCCGACCGGTAGCCTTCAAATCGCAGTGAATCTGAAGATCTTAGCTGGAATGGACGCGTGCGTCCATCAAACACGAATACATCTGCCCTGTCCCCCAACCTTTGCAGCACACGATCGTATGCCAGCTTCGTCATATCAGCGCGCGCAACGGACCGATCATTCAGAGACATCGATCTCGAGACATCAATGGCAATTGCGATTCGTGGCTCCAACGTCTCGGAAAGGCGCATGCGAAGCAATGGCTCGAACAACGTAAGCATAAGGGCAGATAGCCCGATGGCCCGGAGCACCGACAGAAGCAATCGAATTCGTGGTTGCAATGGCGGTATGGTAGATCGATATGTATAGACAGAGCCGGCAATTGCAACAATAACTACTAGTGCATACAGCCACCATGTACCGCTTCCAAACGCAATGTCGATGGTTTCCACACCTATCTCCTATCGAAGTTGCTGGGGAGCAAGCAGAAGAATGCTCTGTGATACGAGAAGGCTGGTAGTGTAGAAGAAGGCAACTTCTTCCCACGGCAGGATCTTTGCGACGTAGTGGCCGGTAACCTGAGAATGGTCAAAGTACCACACCCCCTTGCGCACAGCCCACACGTCGGATACTGAAAGAATTGTACCGATGGTGAATGTGGCAGCGAGAATCTCATTGTAGCGGGCAGACAACAGATCGCCGGCAATGATCCACTGTACAAGTATCACAGGACTGAACCAATACAACAGATGCCAAGCATACGTTACCTGACGATTCCTCTTGCGCCATGATTGAGTGGAGATTCCAACGACAATCCAAAGTAGAAACATGACTCCAGCTAACGACAACGTTCCGATGGTCAATTGTGGCTGGAAGTCGTGTATACGAGGATTAACTGCACAAAATGCTAGCGTGAGAAACGATACCTGCAGTGTTTGCAATACAAAGAACGCAAGTTCTTCAATTGGCAAGCGGTCTAGACGAAGCAGCAGTCGATCATCAGGGAAGTCCCATACGCCCCAGCGAATTGCGTTATTGTCCCATGGGAACGTAAACAACACAACGATCACGTTCAGTGCAAGCAATGGCAGGGCAACACCTTCTGCACCCGATACGTAGTTCCACAACGCATAGCAGAGAGCCAGCAAAGGAAGGGTTACTCTGTAATGGAAACCACGATACGTCATGCTTACAACGAGGATGACACCGTTACACGGTGCAGAACAGATGATGCTCCAAGAACGTTGAGCGCATAATCAAAGTGAATTGCAGAAGTCCTTACACCTAAGCCTGCACTAAAACCGCTAAGCTGCGTAGACACGCTAACGGCTGATGTATTGCGCATTGCATTGTCGTAGGCAACACGAACCTGTACGTACTTACCAACGTAGAACTCGCCGCCCAGGGAAAAATTGCTGAAGCGTTGTCCAAGGTCATCAACATCATCGGCAAGATGATTGAATGAGAGATTGATCATCAGCGGCAGACCACGAAGGCGATGGTTTAGTCCAACGCGAACATCAAGAGGAAGCCGATCGCTGGTTCCATCGTATGTCGATAGCTGCGTGCCAAGATTAAGTATGCTCAAACCAATGTTCGTTCGTTTTGCAGGAAATCTGAACAATAATCCTGCATCCATAGCAATGGCTGTCGAGCGCATATCTGCAAGATTTGAGTGCAGCACCTTTAGCGTAGCTCCGTAGGCTATCAGCGTATCGAGTTCTTTGGCAAAAGAAAGACCCAGACTAACAACTGATGCACCAAAGGAACCGATCACATTGCCGTCGACAGTTGATCGGTTAAACGCACCGTAGTTCGTGTAGCCCAGTGTGATGGCCCCTGAACCGTTGGCAACATCTGTGGTGTACGTTGCAAGTCCTGCATTGATATCTGCGACATGCTTGACGAAGGTTCCAGATAGCTCGCTCGCCTCTGTTGTTGCTGCTACAGCGGGATTAAGAACAACATTAGCAGCGTCGCCGACAGACGCAACAGTAGACCCGCCAAGAGCAGCTGAACGACTGCTCATCAGACTTCGTAAGAACGGAAACATCGAAGCCTGCTGAGAGCGCACATCCGGACTTGCGATAGCAATCACGATGATGCTCAAGAGGCAACTGCGCAGTACGTTGTTCATGAACAGGACCTTTGAACGATATCAATGAAGTTCTTTGGTGGACGCGTTGGCAAAAACGTTTCAGCCTTCACAAATGCATGACGGGTCCAGCCCCTTGCAAGTGTACGGCCAGCACACTCTATATGATATGAAATTGTGAGCCGAACATTCAACTCAGCAGGTATAGATGCATGCAGCTGCAGCTCATCGTCGTAACGAGCTGGATATAGATACTCGGCGTAGGACTCCAAGACAGGGAGTAAATACCCGCTTGACTCGAGCTCGGCATACGGCAGGCCCATAGAGCGCAGCATCTCTGTTCGAGCTATCTCAAAAAACCGAAGGTAATTCCCGTGATAGACAACACCCATCTTGTCGGTATCGCTGTACCGAACTCGATAAAGTGTTTCATGCTGAATGACATGACTCAAAGTTATCGGCCTTGTGGATGAAGCGACATCATAAGATCAAGCAGCCGCTCAAGCTCTTCCATCGAATAGAATTCGATATCTATCAGACCTGTCTCATTTGACTTCATTTTGACTTTCACCTGCGTGCCGAAAAGATGGCGCAGCGAATCCTCAATGTCCGAAAGCGTCGACGCAGAAGTTTGATGCTTGGGTGATTTCCCAGCAGGCTTTGCTGGAGTTGCGCTATCAGTTGGGACGATCTCTCCGTTACGGGCCACTTCCTTGTGACCCAACTCCATGTCTTTGACAAGTGCCTCGGTCTTTCGTACCGAGAGCTCCTTCTTGATTACCTCACGAAGCACAGCCAGCTGCGCTCGTTCGGTCGACAAGGCCAACATTGCTCTGGCATGGCCCATCGAAATCCGCCGATTTCGTAGCGATGCCTGTGCATCATCAGGGAGCTTTAACAGACGCAAGAAATTGGCCACGGTGCTGCGATCCTTACCAACCTTGAGCGCAACATCTTCCTGTTTCAATCCGCATTCATCGATCAGGCGTTGGTAACCGATTGCGATCTCAAGCGGATTAAGGTCTTCCCGCTGAACATTCTCCACAAGTGCTATCTCGAGCATTTGTGCGTCGGACCCAACGTTGATTATGAATGCCGGGATCGTGGTCTTGCCTGCTATCTGAGAGGCACGCAGGCGTCTTTCCCCGGAGATTAACTCATAAGCATCAAAATGCGGCCGCACGGTGATCGGTGTGATCACACCGTGCACAGCTATCGACTGCGCCAATTCCTCAAGCGCTTGCTGATCGAAGTGGTGCCTCGGCTGTACAGGATTGGTTGAAATGCGGGAGATCTCGATGAATGCTATACCAGTGGCGTCGGCTGGTGCGTCTGAAAGGGGCTGCTGAGAGGTACCTTCCTGACGTATCAACTCCTTTGGTATCAACGCGCCAATGCCCTTTCCAAGCCCCATACCCTGTTTCACGAGATAACCTTTCCCTTCGTTATGCCACAGCCATAGAGACGCCATTCTTGGCGAGTATCTCTGTGGCCAGTGCTAAATAGTTCTGCGCTCCCATGCTTGAGGCATCATACAGAAGAGCAGGCTTGCCGTGACTCGGCGCTTCCGACAGACGGACATTCCGGGAGATCACTGTTCTGCAAGCCTTGTCTTCGAAGTGGCGTCGGACCTCGTCGACAACCTGGTTGCTAAGACGCAGACGTGAGTCGTACATCGTAAGCAGAACGCCTTCGATGTCTAGGTCTGGATTGGTTGTTCGACGTACAATCGAGATGGTGTTCAACAACTGTCCAAGCCCTTCCAGAGCATAGAACTCGCACTGTACGGGAATGAGAACACTGTCGGCAGCTGTCAGCGAATTCAGAGTTAAGAGTCCAAGCGACGGCGGACAATCGATGACAACGTAGTCGTAGTTGTCTTTGATTGATGCCAAGGTTCCCTTGAGCAGTTGTTCACGATTGGGAAGATCTACCAGCTCGATCTCGGCACCAACGAGATTGATATGCGATGGAACAAGATCCAAGAACGGCATGTTCGTCTGCACAACAACTTCTTCTACGGGCAGATGATTGATGAGCACTTCATAAATTGTTTTATCAAGGTGCACCGTTTCTACGCCGTATCCATGAGATGCGTTAGCCTGAGGATCTATATCGACAAGGAGTGTGCGCTGCTCTGAAGCTGCAAGTGATGCTGCAAGATTAACAGCTGTAGTAGTCTTACCTACACCACCCTTTTGATTTGCAACGGCAATGATCTTGCCCATACGTCTGATACTCCAATGTGCCTGCACGGCATTGTCTCATCTGGTTAACTGCATAGCAAAGCTACGAACCCACCACAACTTCGGGAAGGGTATGTTTCACACATGTTTCACACTACCTGCCACCCGAGATCGACAATCGAATATCAAGTCCTACCTGAGTGGTGCTGAACCCCGGATTTGCAGCCCCCTCGCTGAAATTGCCCTCGTACTTCACAAAGGCACTAGCTGTTACTCGATTACTGATGGTATACTTTGCTCTTGGCTCGATCGTGATCTGTGTCGTTCCGTCAACGACAGCACCGTCGGGACCGCGATAGTCCAGAACATCATGCTGCGCGCGCCTACTGCGCCTAACTTGCGTGTTCAGGGTAATCTCAAGGTCGTTCTTAAGGTCCATACCAAAGAGCTTCAAAGGGACTGCACGACGCAGATACGAGGCCTGCAACTGGAATTCGTGCGATGTCTCAAGAGAGATAACGCTTCGGGCTGATGCATTAAACCCATGGGTATTGGTAACACTATACCGTCCGGTGGCTGTGAGCAAGCCGTCAAGCTTGCGCTCATCGAATGATAGATTGACGCCGATAAGGGGCGAAAATCCGGACTTCACCTGCTGGACCTCGATGAATCTGCCGTTATCGTTGATGCGGGCATTTTCTGTGTACGTTGATTGATAGGCATGTTCTATGAACACGCGCTGAGCCAACGACTTAAACAATGGGAACTTCTCGATTCCATCCCAGCGGAATGTCCAATTGATTCCGGGCAACACCCTGCCGATGTCTCCAGAGAAGAACTGCCATGACTCGAACCCTTCCCTGAACGAGGTTGCCAGTGCATCAAGCAGCTGGGCACTTCGGTTCGTGGTATCAGCCGATGCTTCAATAACTGCCTTCCGCTGATTGTAAAGCTGGATGACAGTCTCGACGTTGTCATTCGAGAGCCCAAATGGTAGACTCGAGAAACTTACAAATGTGCGATCCAACGTCTGACGCTTGTTCACGTTTGAGAACGTCGGTATGCCCAATGCATCGGTTTGCAAACGCTGATTTCTGCTGAACCCCAGGTCTGTCTTCATCGTAAGATCCAGCGTTGCACCCGGCCATAACGTCCTGTTCGTTTGAAACTGGAGGTTGGATTTCTGGGAATAGTCGTCCTGCATAACAGCGTTGGCTGGACGCACACCAGGGCCAGTCTCAAATCGGAAGAATGGGAACGTCGATGTCGGTATCATGTTCAATTCGCCATGGGGGTCGGTTATTAAGCCCAACTGATAGGCCGTGTTTGGTCCGTTAGCCGTTGTGTTATCACGGAACAACAGCGTTCTACCCCATAGGTTTGAAAATCCCGTCTCCCCAAGCAAACCTTTATTGAGAGCGTTTGCACTCTGGTTAAAGGTGAAGGTGAAATTTTCAAATCCGAAGAAAATGTCCTGGATAACCCGCCCCACAGAAGAATCACCTTTGGCCGGAGCGCCAAAGATCTCATTGCCAAACTGACGCCATTTCCAGACCGGACTTAGCCTGAAGTTGGATGTGTACTTGCCCTCGCGCACCACATCACGCTGCCGCGGATCCGTCTGCAAGGGGTCGATCACTGAGTAGACCACATTGTACGACCCGGTTGTCTCGAGAAGCCTATTTAGTCCAAAGATATCGGGCAGCCTTGGCCTAAACGACAATGTCAGCGTTTGGTTGTAATTGCTGATAGCACCAAGATTTAGGTACCCTGCTCCAGGATTAAAGATCATACCTGAAAGCTGCTGAGCAGTTCGTTGTCGTCCATTTTCGTCAAGCTCGAATGGAACCAGCGTAGACATCGAGGCAACTTTGTAATCGATCACGGGGCTCAAGAAACTGTTCTCTACAAGTCGCCAATTGAAGGCGAATGCTTTATCAGCCATGAATTCGCGAATAATCGGGCTCGGCTGCAGAAGAAAGCGGGATTGTTCTGTGACTCGGGCACGCGTCATGTTCAGACTGGCATTGATAGACTGGGGCAGGAAGTTGATCTTGGTGTCCTTGTATGCCTTTAATCCCCATACGCCCCCTATCCATGTCCATGGCTGCACAGAGATCTTTCCCGGGAGCGTAAGCGCGTAATCGACCTTGAATCGCCAGCGCCAGTCGAAGCGATGCTGCACAACTTGCGAACGCTCGTACTCCTGCGCGTACGAGAAGTTGAATGTTAGCTTGTTGAAGATATCATCGATGTACCAGTCTTTAACGGGTATGCCGAGACGAACACCGTTCAGTGCCCATTGATCTTGCACACGCACGCGCTCAGAGCGTTGTCGCACAGCCGTGGCCACCTGCTGGGCTACCTCCGGCGTGGCACCTTTGCGTATCGTATCGTTAGCAGCTGCATTTGCTGCGGCATCGAGCTCTACGTCGTTCTGTGCTTGGAACTGTGGTGTTTCGGAGATCTCAGCATGGGTGTAGCTCACAGGGATCTTCGTATCCTTCATGGCTTTAGGCAGAAGCTTTTCGACCCCAACTTGTAGAGTTGTCGTCCATGTAGTGCTTTGCACGCGATTACCATACCTGTCTTCCAGTTTATGGAAGTTGGGCATTGAATGGTTTACAGCCGAGGTAACCTCGCCGATATCGGCCAGCTTGAGTGTGGCATTCCCAACGGCAGCCCAGTCGTTATCGGCCACGGGGTCTACAACACGAAGCTCGTTAACCCACATGGTTGTCGAGAGCTCGTTAGGAAACCGCTCTTTGGGGTTGGCCTGACCAAAGCCGAAGAACGATACACGTGTCATGATCGGATTGCCTTTGATGGCAAAAACACCGTCTGGGTCATTCGGCACAGGAAACTCCTGCCGATCATCTATGCGGTTTCGATCCCGTGTTTCTTTGAGTGCGGTAAGATCAGCAATGGATATTCGCAAGTCCTGCCATCCGCGCAGCAGCGGTCTGCGATACTCATAGTAATTCGAAGAGTCTACGCCGAATCGTACGAAACAATATGCCGGTGGAACCGAACCTGTTGTGACGGTGCTCGGCATGGTATTGTCGCCATGGATAAAGAAGGCGATCTCCTTGTAGTAGAACAGATCCCACGGACGGAATATCCGCGCTGCAAATCGTTCCTCTCCTGCTCGCAGATTACGCGAACGTATAACGAGCGACTGCTCATTGAGATACAACTGTTGATAGGGATCGGGATTCTGCAACTGCTGCGGCGGAGTTACACCGGGAGGCATGGTATAGTAATCAGGAGCATCTTGGTTTTCTTCACGGTTAACGTAGGCAACCTGCAGGATCGTATCGTTTTGATCTACATTCGACTGAAACTGGTGATTGCGCAACCAAAACGATCCTACAAGACCCCAATCGGCGATCGATGCCTTTACCACCCCACCTTGGACATGAATGCGGGCATACTGTACGTTGGTAAACAACGGGTTGCCAACAACAGTGTCCGGACGTCTAACGGGTATCCGGAATTGGTACCATCCGGTGGCAGGGTTACCACCAACAATCTGAGAGTTGGTCGCAGGGTTCGGATTGAGATTTACTTCATAGCGGAAGTAGCTATTGTCGAGGGATATGGTCTGTCCGTTGTTCTTATTCAGGATTTCCGTGTCGGGAAACTGCCCCATCTCAGATTGTGTAGCGTTGCCTTCAAAGTTGTTATAGCGACGAAACTGGTCTTCAACTTGGCTCTGCCTGTCTGCAGAAAAGTTAAACTGATAATCGTCCCGGGCAGGATCCGTTTCCCGGTTCAACGGAGCAGGGTATGCCGCTTGCTCTGCAGCATTATCGAGGTTGTCAATACCGACATCCTCTCCAACGTCAATCAGATTGTTGGGAGGGGGCTGATCTTCTGTGTTCAATCGCTGATTGGGAATGACGTCTTCGCTGATCTGACCTAAGTCGATGTACATCTTCGAGCCGGGCTCGTAGGCATCAATGCGCATCATGACTTCGATGTAATCAATGTTCTCGTTATCGAAGTTGGTGTTGAACGGCGAGAGAAGGCGCATCATGCCACCCCAGACCTGGTGACGATTGTCTCGCTGGAATCGCTGTGCTGCCTCGCGGACCTGTAAACTGTCGGCTTCATTCCACGACGGATTGAGCCTGTCGACAAACTCCGGATTCCCGTTGTAAATGCCGCGCTCGTCAGGTTCAAACACAATGCGGATTGGGTTGATGTTGTTACGTCCTTGAACATTAGCCCTATTAGGATAGACATCCGACTGAGGCACATCTGGCACGAACTTCTGGTACCAGAACATCTTGCCGCGATATCTGGAAGCCGTTGTGTCATCAGGCCAGAGTGTAACATCCTTGGCAGCCGAAGCATGCTGCCATAATGTCGGCGTCAGTCCAAACGAGAGATAACGGCGTGCAGATTCAAAATCGTCTACATACGCAACAGAACGAAGCATGTCGCTAGACACCGTCGATACGCGCTTGTTAGGTGTTGGGGCCACCATTGCCCATTCGCCATTCAAGGCAAAGGTGGACTTTTCCTTTGTGTCGATGAATGGTAATGCGTTCAGTGCCCGCGTTAGCCATGGCAATTCAGCATTGAGCTTTGCATCAAAGCCCCACATGAGATTTGCGTTCGGTTCTTGTCCGGGCAGCACACGGTCTACGATCGCCGCCTGATCGTAGTTCATCAGGGTCATACCAACCGAGCTTGTGACACGACGTTTGTTAAGCAGCATCATGTCTGCCCGCATACCCAGCAGCGTTCGTGTTGTCAGGTTGAAGATATCGTTCTGCTCGTAGTCGATGCTGAGATTAGCGTTCGGCAGCAAGGCACGCTGATTTAGCAGTGATAGTGTGCCGGTATAGTAATCAACTGTATAATCAACCCCTTCACGAAGCTGCATGCCGTCAAGCGTTACGCGAACGCTGCCTGGCGAGAGCTGATATGCAAGAGGGATTCTGCTGCCTGTTGAAGTGCCCATCGCTTCGCCAACGATCAGGAAGCGGTCGCGAGCGCTCACAAGACGCGCGGCGATCTCTGTCGTATCGTAGACCTCATTAAAGACATATTGGTCGGCCAGTTGCGCATTTCCCTTGGATGCAAAGTAGTCGCGAAGTCCCTCACGAAAGGGTTCAAGGCTCGGGAATGTGATCTCGCCACGCTGAGCATTGAACACCGGAGGGCGCGCATCAAACTGTCCATCTGCAGGGGGCACCCCAGTACCGTTGTTCACCTGGTCGATACGGAAGATCGTCATGATCTTATCCGGAGCCCCCTCCAACACATCAGTAGAGTCGTTTGTGCGCCGGTAATACCACATGCCGATCTTGGCTTCCTGTGGATTGATATTCGGTACGCCGATGTTGTATCGGTTGCGCATCATGCGTTTCCAGAGCGTGCGGAATCCGGGCTGCATTTGCGGACGCGCAATCAGCTTCAGGATCAGCGTATCGCGCTCGTTGGCATTTGTCGTTAGGGTGCCGTAATACTCGTCATCGCTGTTTTCGACGGTCTTACCTTCTACACGATAGCCGACGGCATAGTAACGGTCGTTACGAATGTTCAGGACTGTCAGCGTACCCAGGTTCAGATCAACTTCATAACGCTTTGGATCGAGTCGCACAAACCGGCCGCGTTCAACGATACCTGCACGTATCTCTTGATTACGGAGCGACGGATCATACCGTTCACCCTGTGCGTATTTAATGGGCTGTAGGTCTGCTATCGCAACAGCCTCGCTGGCCTGAACCTCTTTCAGGTCGGTTGTAGATTCCCAGACTTCGATATCGCCCTTGACTACAAGTGCCGATCCTTCAATGGGCAAAACTGGAGTTACAGAGCTGTGATAGGCACGCCAAACGGCAAAGTAGTTGGTATCAAGAAAAAAGTGATTCTTGGCGTAATCATACGCTCGAATTGAGAACTGCTGACGCGAGGCGCCGCCGCGTGCATTGATCGTGCGGCGCTCAGCGCGCCTCTGTGAAGCGATGGTCTTCAGAAAGAGCGGACCGAACTGGAAATCGGCACGTACACCAAACAACGTCTGCCCGCCCCCTATCAGCGAGCTTTGAGTTTCGAGGTTGACGTTGCCGAACTCAACCTTCTTGATGATGTCATCATCGTATCCGTCGAAACCAACCTTGAACCTGTTGTTGAACTCGAACTGATTTAGTGTATTCCAGTCGACATTCATCTTGAACTTATCGCCAATGCGGCCACTGACGTTGACCTGGATGTTCTGGTTAAAGACAGGGGCCGATTGCGATTGTCCAACAACCGATGCTGTGCCAAGAGCTTGCGAGTCCCAACGCCAGCCAGCTGTTACGTTCACCTCGCCATTAACGGTGATTGAGATTTCGGGTTTGCCGAATATGCTGCTAAAGAGCGCATTCTGCGGAAGAGGTATGGTGATGTTGGTTGCTTGGTCCAGAAGTTTAGCGATCTCTGCCTCTGATAGCGGCTTCTTGAGCTCGTACTTGGAAAGCGATGAATCTCGAAGCTGCCGTTGAATCTGATCACGTCGCTCACGGAAGTAATCATCCAAGGACATAGGCGTGATAGTCCCGACGTCTACACCTTCCATGACCTCGTAGAGCATGATGGTCGCAAGCGTTGAGTCTATCGAGCCAAGCTGATTATAGCCCTTCGGCTTCTGCAGGTACCTATCGGACTGCTGCGACTTACTCAGCCCCTTGCGGTTTAGTAATGTGCTTGGGTAGAAGTACGGCAGGTCAGTATTGGTAGGATCACCGATTCCTGGAGGCCCAAGAGATTTTTTCGCGGTATCTGCTATTGTAGAGTCGGCACGCAGCAACACGCCCCATGCAAACATCTCAGAAGGTAGCCCCAGCCCTGCTCCCGATAACGGATGCATCAACGCCATGAAAAGGCCGATAACGGCCATCCATGTTCGGATGTAGTGCACGAACACGCTGGGCAACTCACCTATTCCTAGTTGTTCATCGAAACGGACCGCCTTGCAGCTCAAGGCCGAAAATCACGTAGCAAATGGCGAGAATACCCCCTCCATGAAACTCTCTAGTGCGCAAAGATAACGGCTAGTTAGTTTTGTACCTTGCACAATTGCACGAATAAGCCTCTTTCCTATTGCACAATCCTATGCGACATATCGTACATCTGCTCATTCTAACTCTCGCAATGGGTTGGCCTGCAGCATCCTCAGCAGCGCCTGCCTCGTACCAGGCGCTTACCCCAGAACAGTACTCGTCCTTCATTACACAGGACACACGCAAGGTGTACGATCTGAGCGGCATCTGGCAAACGATAGAGGATGGCTCCCCAGTTGGCAGTGCCAACGTGCCCGGGCACATCGACACGAAAGACCATGTTCAGCTTCGCAAGACGCTCAGAATCGAGCAATCATCACTGCTGTCGCATTCCTGGCACCTCTATCTGCTCGGGGCTATCGAAGAGGTAGAGCTGTTTGTGAACGGCCGATACATCATGCGGTATCCGGGTGGCATGGCACCGTTTTCTATTCGCATTCCTGATGGGCTGCTCAGAACCGGACAGAACACCATAGAGTTGGGTGTAACCCGGACTGCTGGTCTTACATCACGCATCAACCGGTTTGCACGCTCGGCTGCTACGCAGCGAATGGGGCTTCTGCGGGAGGTCTTCTTGATTGGTACACCTCACGTATGGACCGAAGACATGCTCGTTCGATCAAGCGTGCGCGGCGGTGTTGGCACAGTAAACGTCAAGGCGCGCATTAAGTCAGGACTTGTTGAGAATATTGTACGTCAGCAGGTAACTGATGGGCTCTCAGTTGGTCGGGCCAATGTAACTGTCGAGGCTATGCTCGTAGACCGCAAAACGCAGCAGGTTGTGGCGCGCTCTGGGGCCAGCTCTATGGGCATCGCTAGATCACGCGAGACCACTCTGCAGTTCACACTCAACGTGTACAATCCGTCTCTATGGTCTATTGCCGACCCTCAACTTTACGATCTGGTTGTGCGCATTGATCACAACGGGGCGCTGCTTGACGTTTATAAGCGCAAGTTCGGGTTCCGAACACTGGCAGTAACTACGGTAGACGGTGTGCGGCGCTTTGCGCTCAACGACAGCGTGATAAGGATCCATGCGATAAACTATGTCGAGGATGTGCCCGAGCTTGGTGCCTCGCTCACGTACGCAAACTTTAGACGCGACGTATCTCTGCTGAAAACCCTCGGCGTTAATGTTATCCGCATTCGTGGTAACATTCCACATCCCGTGCTTCTGGATCTGTGCGACGAGTATGGTATCATGGTCATGGTCGATGCGGCACTTGCCGATGTTCCCTCGGGGATGCTCAAGAATGACGAGATCCTGACGAGATTTAAGAATAGTGCAGAACGCATCAGTCTCTACGTCGAGACACACCCCTCGGTTGTTGCCGTTGGAATCAGCGACGGACTTGATGAAACCTCACCGGAGGTAGCAGAGTATCACAGAATGGCCTTACAGATGTTTCGGCGCCAAACAAGCAAACACATATACAAGGTTGTGCCGGCAACGTTGCTGAACGCGACCAGTGAGGGTGGTTTTGACTTTATCGTTATGAAGTTTTATTCGGCTGCCGACAGCACAGTGTTCACGACACTTCGACAGGATGTTGCTCGGATGTTCCGCAATGTAGCCGTACTCTCGGAGTTCGGTACAGCCATATCGCCGCTAAATCTCAATGGTTTCAGCGATCAACTATCGAATGAAGCCCAAGCTCTCAACATCAGCAAATTCTACACATGGTCATTCGGATCTGGTCTGGCGGGCGTCGTAGTCTGGTCGTTTAGCGATTACGCGCTACACCGCCCAACAATACTTGTTGATCATTTTGATTCGTACATCAGCACGTGCGGACTTGTTGATGTATACCGCCAGCGCCGTGTGGCCTACGACGTGTACAAGGCGCTCATCAATGACGAGAAGCTGCCGCTTCTGCAAGCCAGAGACAATGTGTTTTCTACGCCAATGGTCTTCATCATCGGTGGACTGCTGTTGGCACTTGCCATTGCCTTTACAGCGAATCAATCCCGCAGGTTCCGGGAGTACGTTATTCGAGCCATGCTGCGTCCGTACAATTTCTATTCTGACATTCGCGATCAACGAATCCTCTCTATCGGACAAACCTCATTGTTGGCCTTCGTCCTGGCTTCGAGCATGGCACTGGTACTTTCTTCGTTCTTTTACTACATACGTGTCGATCCCAAGGTCGAATACCTGTTGCACCTTCTTCTGCCCAGCGACACCTCATTCGAAGTGCTGCGATATGTTTCTTGGCACCCAGAATTCGGCATCATTGCGTGGACAATTGGCGTCTTGTTTGCATTTCTCATCGTTGCGTTTCTTCTTCGCATCGGCGCCATGTTTGTTCGTGGCCGCATATACGTTCGCGACACCTTTACAATCGTGGTGTGGTCATCACTGCCGCTTGTCATACTCCTTCCAATTGGCATCGTTCTCTACCAGGCGCTATCAACTAATCAACTCTCCGTGGTTGTACCATTGCTCATGATCGCACTTGTGTTCTGGAGCATCATTCGCACACTACGGGCAACATCAGTCGTTTTCGACGTTCGCTCGACTGTGGTCTATGCAATAGGTCTTAGTGTACTTGTTTCGATTACACTAGCCGGTGTGATATCGTGGAATGTATCCAACGACGGCTTTGCCTTCCTCGGATACTACTTATCGGTTGTCTCTTGATGATGATTCAGCATTCGCAGTCGCGACATTTTGACGCAAGAGGATTGACGCAGCGTGAGACGTCTATTCTGCAGGCAGTGGTTCACCTATTCATCCTTCATGGGACACCGGTCGGTTCTCGCAATGTTTCAAAGTACCTCGAGCGGTCCATGCCCTTGAGTCCTGCAACAGTGCGGAACAGCATGATGGATCTTGAAGAACTTGGATACATCATGCATCCACACACTTCTGCTGGTAGGATTCCAACGGATAAGGGGTATAGGTTTTACGTAGATTCTTTGTCTGTAGAGCTGCCGCACGTACCTGCACCTTCGTTACCGCTGCCCGGTCTTATACACGCAAGCCGCGAAGGCATAATCAGGGATGCATCGCGCGTGCTGAGCTCGTTGAGCAAGCATCTTGCTTTGGTGCAGATTCCCCTACTAACACGTGCACTAGTTCGCCGCGTCGAGATACTCCAGTTATCAACTGAGCGGCTTGTTGTTGTGATCGATCTCGACAGCGATACTGTGCGTACCATAAGTCTGGAGACCAGCACGCCCGTAGACCGATCGGCTATTGATGACCTAGTGCGCTTTATGAATGATAGGCTTGCCGGACGCCCCCTCGATGATGTTCACAGGCTGTTTGCTGAATCATCTGAGCAGCTGCCGATTCACGACCCCTCGTTGTTGAGGCTGTTTGTAGATCAACTCTCGAACCTTGCAAGCGAGTATGTGCCGGGCAGTGTTCATGTCAGTGGAACGACCAACCTGATAGACATTTCCGAGCAGACATCTCCAGACAGACTCAAGAGCGTTATCGAACTGATCGAGAATGAAGATGTTATTGTGCACCTTTTGGGCAATGCCTCAAGTACAGAGGGCATTTCCATAAAGATTGGAAATGAGATCACAGATGCCAATCTGGCCGATTACTCGCTTGTTGCAACCACCTATCGGGCTGGTAATGCGCAAGGATCACTAGGCATCATAGGTCCACGCAGAATGGACTATGGCCGCATGATCGGCATCGTTCAGATGATGTCGACAGTGCTGACGAACACATTAAATGGCACTACACCAGATAACGCTGATAGCCGTCTTTAGGCGTCGCCAATAAAGGATATTTGCATCATGAGTACAGACAATAACGAAGAACTTCAGGAATCTGAAGAGACCGCACATGCTGAATCGCACGATTTGAGCAGTGAAGCAGCCGAATGGAAAGAGCTGGCAATCCGCAGACTTGCAGAGGTTGAGAACATTCGCAGACGTACCAATCTTGAGAAACAAGAACTTCTTCTGAATGCTGCCCAGCACACGATAACGAAGATGCTCCCGATTCTTGACGATCTGCATGCCGCAATCGAGGCCTCGCGCACTACCAAAGATGCCGATGCTCTTGTTCAAGGCATCGGAATGATTTATGCAAAAACCGTCAAGATCTTTGAGGAATCGGGCGTGCACGTGATCGAAGCCGAACCGGGCGAACTGTTTGATGTGGACAAACACGAGGCATTGATGCACACTCCATCGGATCATCCAGAAGGCTCGGTTATCCAAAGCGTGCAGCGTGGCTACGTCCTGCATGACAAAGTACTAAGGCATGCCAAGGTGATCACCTCTGCAGGCAACGGAACAGCAAAGGAATAACAGCATGTCAACGCGTGACCCATACGAAACACTCGGTGTTAGCCGCAGTGCTTCGGCAGAAGAGATCAAGAGCGCTTACAGAAAACTTGCCATGAAGTATCACCCGGATCGAAATCCAGATGATCCGCAGGCAGAGGCAAATTTCAAAGAGGCTGCAGCTGCGTACGACATCTTGAGCGATGCCGATAAGCGTGCACGATACGACCAACATGGTCATGCTGGTCTTGGCGGACAGCAGGGCTACCATGAGTACACGAATGTCAATGATATCTTCAGCGCATTTGGAGACATCTTTGGTCAGTCGATCTTTGGTGACATGTTCGGTGGTGGTCAGCGCGGCTCGCGGCAGCGCACACGCAAAGAGCAAGGCGCAGACCTCCGGGTACGAATGCCTCTAACGCTTGAGGAGATCGCTACAGGAGTCGAAAAGACTATCAAAATCCGTCATTATAAGTCCTGCGGTTCCTGCTCCGGTTCCGGTGCAAAGGGCAGTGCAGGCTATACTAAATGCTCAGCCTGTGGCGGATCAGGCGAAGTTCGCCAGGTATCACGAAGCGTCTTCGGCCAATTCATCAATATCGCGCCATGCACATCGTGCAGCGGCCAAGGCGAGATTCTCCAAGACAAGTGCGACACCTGTTCTGGCGAGGGTCGGGTTGAGGGCGATACCACGGTAAAAGTCACGATTCCTGCCGGTGTACGCACAGGGAATTACATACCCTTGACTGGTAAGGGGCACGCCGGACGTCGGGGCGGCGAAGCAGGCGATGCCATGGTGGTTATTGAGGAGCAGGAACATGATGTCTTTGAGCGAGACGAAGACGACGTTCACGTGCGACATACCATCGACTTCCCCACCGCTGCTCTAGGAGGTGAGATTAACGTTGCAACTCTTACCGGTGAGGCCGTTCTAACCATTGAACCGGGCACACAGCCGGGTACTGTGCTCCGCATGAAAGGCAAAGGCATACCGCATGTTCACCAGCGTGGCACTGGAGACCAGTTGGTCCACGTCGATATCTATGTCCCCACCAAGCTAAGCTCAGAAGAACGGTCTGCATTAAAGAAACTGGCAAGCAGCAAGCATTTCATCCCTACCGAGCGAACAGCAACCGGTGATTTCTTTCAAAAAGTAAAAGAGGCGTTTCTCTAAGGATTTAGCAGATCGTCTCGAGAAAGGACTAATGTTCTATGAGACGAAGGCTAGCGAAGATCCAGACGATCCTTTTTGTGACAAAGCACGAGGCCCTCGTCGTGGTGTGGCTCTCGGTGGTAGTAGCCGTGGGCTCACTGGGCTCAGCAATCTATCCAACATCGGTGCAGCATTCTGAGACCGATCCCAAGGCCGTGATCAGGTATCTAGACAGCATAGCTAGAACCGACACCACAGCTACGGCTACCGGCAATGTAATTGAAGCTGTTGTTTCGCCCCCTGCACCAACACCTAAGCGCATTAATCTCAACACGGCATCGGCCCGAGAACTTGAAGGTGTTCCGGGTATCGGACCAGCCACAGCAAGTCGAATCATTGATCGACGTAAGCTCCGTCGGTATTCTTCTGCTGAAGATCTTCTTGATGTAAAGGGCATCGGGAAAAAGAAGCTCGAAAAGATGCGTCCATACATCATCGCGCCGTAATTTGAGCATGCTTATGAATATTGCGGCATACATACATCCTGAACGACTTCTTGTCTGCATCTGGGAGATGGATGAATCCGTCCCCATGATCCATGCCTACAAAGAACTCGATCCATCCACTGATGTAAACTTTACTGAACTCGGTTACGCGCAGACAGATGTGATTGTCCACAGTTCAGATGTTCGACTGCATTGGTTCCCAGTAGGCAGTGGCGCAGATCTTCAAGAACAACATGTTTTTGAAGGGGCGGCATGGTTCGCGGACCAAGGGTACACTGCGCTGCCAGGTGCAACGTGCGCGACCATCATCCAGACTCCAATCCCTATGCACGCGAGCCTTCAAGCACGTGATTCTGTGCTCTTCCGCTGCAGTCAGCTCGCGCCGAATGCAGCAGTGTCTGTTGACATCGATCTGGACATCCAAGCCGCATTGCATTGCACACAGCCAAGAATGTCGCCTTGGCTAATCATCGGCCGACGAGGCGCTGCTTGGCAAGCCACTCTGATAAGCTCCGATCATACTCCTTTAGCATCGTCGGTGTTTACGCATGATTTCGATTACTCCAACGAAGCAATGTTGTCGTTGATCCACCGAGCAATGCAAGACCGTCATGGTGTTACGATTGACGCCATCATGGTGTACGGAGACAATGTGACAGCCGATCAGATATCGTCTCTACGTCAAACTTGGCTTGGTAACGGAGTGCGCATCGCCAGGTCGCAACCATTTGCGCGTATAGGCTCCCTGCTTGATGCTGAAGCAGAGCAACGACTGTTGAGACGCTCGCATGTAGTTGCACCACTGGCAGGCATCATGCTGCGCCGGGCTGCTGTTCAAGCATGATCTGGCACTATGCGCATCATTGCTGGCAAGCTCAAACACAGAATCATCCCTGCACCACCGGGTGATCAGACGCGCCCAACCTCTGATAGAGCAAGAGAAACATTGTTTGATGTTATCGGGCAGCACGTGGTGTATGAACAACTCCATGTAGTTGATCTCTATGCAGGTAGCGGTGCATTGGCTTTTGAGGCCTTATCCCGAGGTGCCGCTGCAGCAACACTTGTTGATGCCTCAGCGCATGTATGCAAGCACTTACGAGCAACCTCTATAGAACTTGGTGTTTCAGACAATGTAACAATCCTGCGTGCAGACGCCCTACTCTATCTTGTTCAACGTGATCACAACCCAGCAGACGTTGTGTTTGCCGATCCACCCTATGGGCTGAAGTCATGCAACAGCATCCTCGACCGCTTGGTCAGAGGCGGCCTTCTGCCTGTTGGCGGGGTTGCAGCATTAGAGCACAGCGATCAAGAACATATGCTGCCGCACGCCGAAATGCAGGTTCTGCGAAGCATAGAAATTGGGATTACCTTGATAGATGTCTACCGCCGTCTGCCCTCAGTGCTGTAAGTTTGCACCATGTCGCGGCACGCCATATATCCTGGATCATTCGATCCGATCACAAACGGTCACGTTGACGTGATCGAACGTGCTGCGCAGATGTTCGACACGGTCACCGTTGTTGTTGCCATAAACAGTAAGAAGACGCCCCTGTTTTCGGTCGAGGAACGGTGCCACATGGCCACAGAAGCACTTGCTCATCTGCCATCGGTACAGGTAGCCGTGCACTCCGGACTTGTAGTCGATTATGCGAATGAGAACAAGGCAAATGTGATCATTAGGGGCATCCGTGCCGTGAGCGACTTTGAGTATGAGTTTCAGATCGCACTGATGAACCGCAAGCTGCAGCCTAGTGTCTCGACGATCTTTCTCATGCCTCATGAGAAGTACACGTACCTTAACTCAAGCATCATCCGCGAGCTTGCCCGCTACAAACAGAATTTGTCTGACTTTGTGCCCCAGTGTGTGGCTGATCGCTTACAGCAGAAATTTCAATGAAAGTACACATCGTTACGCTCGGCTGCAGCAAGAATACTGTTGACAGCGAGACGCTTGCTGGACATTTGACGGCAAATCAACTCACACTAGCTTCCAGCCCCGAAGATGCCGACACGCTCGTTATCAATACGTGCGGCTTTATCGATCAGGCTAAGGAAGAAAGTGTTAACACCATCCTTGAAGCAGCGGCACTCAAGCGTCAAGGGGCGATCCAGAAACTTGTCGTGGCTGGATGTTTGTCCGAGCGCTATGGCGACGACCTACGTGCCGAGATCCCGGAAGTTGATCATTTCTTTGGTACGGAAGCCTACGAACAGATCATAAAGGCAATCTCACCTGACCTCAAGTATGCGCTACTGGGCGAACGTATACTGTCGACGCCGAAACACTATGCCTACCTCAAGATCTCCGAAGGCTGCGATCATCCCTGCTCGTTTTGTGCAATTCCGCTTATGCGAGGCAAGCACCGCAGCATCCCAGAAGACACACTGATTGCCTCTGCGAAGAATCTGACCTCACAGGGAGTCAAGGAGCTCGTGCTTGTAGCGCAGGACCTTACCTATTATGGCAAGGACACAAGCGATGAGCGCACGCTTGCCCGCCTTGTTGAGCGCATGGCCAATGAATCTGGGGCTGATTGGATTCGGCTCATGTATGCCTACCCATCGAAGTTTCCGCTTGATGTGCTAAAGGTGATCCGCGATAACAGCAATGTGTGCACATATCTCGACATGCCCTTGCAGCATGCCTCGACCGAAGTTCTCAAGAACATGCGCCGTGGAATTACTCGGAGGACGACTGAGGAACTTCTCGATCATATCCGTCAGGAAATTCCAGGCATAGTGCTACGAAGCACCTTTATCGTTGGATACCCTTCAGAGACCGAATCAGATGTAGACGAACTTGCCGGGTTTATCGAACAGCAGCGATTTGATCGACTCGGGGTCTTTACCTACTCCCAGGAGGATGACACATACGCCTATATCCTAGGAGACCCAATCCCTGCAGAGGTAAAAGAAGCACGGCGGCAACGCATCATGGATATCCAACGAGATATCTCATTCGCCAAGAACCAGGCGAAAGTCGGCACCATTCAACGTGTCCTGATCGAGGAAGAGATCAATGGCGAGTATCGCGGACGTACAGAGGCAGATGCTCCCGAAGTTGACAATGAGATCTATGTTCGCTCGGAGAAGGTTCTGCAGCCCGGGATGTTTGTAGACGTTCTTGTAGACGACGCAATAGAGTTCGATCTTTTTGGATCTCCCGTCTAACGACGGAGACTTTTCAAAAGTACTGCTGCGATCAGAGCACTAACGGCGGCCATAACGGAGAGTAGAACCGCTACTTCTAGCTGAAAATCGTAGGTAGGTCCAAAGAAGTCTGCCATACCCCACTGCAAACTTGCGCGCCAGAGAAACGTCAGGCAGAAAATCACGGATGCAGAAAGCGCTGCTACATGCGTCCACGCCCGGCCGTAGGCATGCAAAATCCCAAGCACAATGAACAGTGCGCCGAACACACCGCCATTGAACAATGCAGATGTGCTGTGTGTGCTGGTGATCTTGTACCCATACAGACCTGAGGCCAGGAGAAAGAGGCCATAGAACACCATGAGCCAGGCTCGCTGTCGTGGCGTTGATGCTAGACGCATAATCCGTCTACCATACGAATGATCCTTGATGCACTTTGTGCTATCTCTTGACTATGCGTTGCGATGATACAAGTAAGATGCTGTTCTTGCTGCAATTCTCGCAGTAGCTCCCGCACAAGCTGGGCGTTCGTCGAATCAAGATTACCGGTTGGTTCATCGGCAAAGAGCAATGCTGGTGAATTCATCACAGCTCTGGCAATTGCTACTCGTTGTTGCTCGCCCCCTGAGAGTTCAGCCGGCATGTGCGCTGCTCGTTCAGCAAGCCCAATCCGCTCAAGCAACTGATCTGCGCGTCTGCGCGCTTCGCGCTGAGAAACACCCTTGATCAGTGCTGGCATCATGATGTTTTCCGACGCTGTGAACTCGGGAAGCAGATGATGGAATTGATACACAAAACCTACATGATTCAATCGAAACTGAGCAAATGCTGTTTCGCTCATACGTGCGTAGTCAAAAGTCGTATCCTGTATCGTTGCCTGCAGCATACCGCTATCACATCGGTCCAATGACGCAAGAACATGAAGCAACGTACTCTTACCAGCGCCACTTGGTCCAACGATGGCAACGAACTCGCCCTGGTAAATCTGCAGCGTGGCTCCGCGGAGCACTTGCGTCGATACGGCATCAACAGACGTATACGACTTTACAATGCCGTGAGCCTGCAGAATCATTGTTGCGGGAACTGTGAGAGTACTCGGAAGTCGTTGTCGTACAGGTGCCGAATGTCGTCGATACCGGTAAGCATCAGCACTACGCGCTCTACTCCGAAGCCAAATGCAAAACCGCTGTATTCTTCGGGATTTATGCCGTTGGCCCTGAGTACGTTCGGGTGGACCATGCCTGCGCCACAGATCTCAAGCCAGCCTGAATGCTTGCAGATACGACAGCCATCGCCCTTGCAAAGGAAGCACGACATATCGATCTCGCAGCTTGGCTCTGTAAACGGGAAGAACGATGTGCGGAATCGGAACTCCGCATGCTCATCGTAAAATTTCCGTGCAAAGGCCATGATCGTTCCCTTGAGATCGGCCATGCTCACACCTTTGTCGATGTAGAGACCCTCGATCTGATGAAACTCGGCCAGGGAGCGCGCACTTACCGCCTCGTTACGGTATACCCTGCCGGGCATGATGCACCTGATAGGTGGCTTCATGGATTCCATAACACGCACCTGAACACTGGATGTGTGGGTACGAAGCAGAACATCAGCCCGTGAATTGTGATCTACGAAAAACGTATCCTGCATGTCCCGGGCAGGATGATCAGATGCGAAGTTTAAGAGCTCAAAATTGTGCGCATCGTCCTCGGCGTCTGGACCTTCGGCCACGTCAAAACCCATCGATGCAAAAATCTCTACCAGTCTGTCCATCGTTTGGGTAATAGGATGGATAGACCCAACGGAAGCGCCCCTTGCTGGAAGAGTAACATCGATCTTGTCAACAGACCCTGAACGCGTGTGCTCCTCAAGGGCAGCAGCATGGGCATTCTGAGCAAGAGATCTCAACTCATTGAGAAGCCTACCGACCTCGGGCTTCTCTTCTTTGGGAACTTCACGCAACTGGTCTACCAATGACTGCAGTGTTCCCTTCTTGACAAGGTGTCGCAACCGGAACGCCTCTGCTTCTTCCAACGAGGTAAGGGCTGGCAACTCCGACTCTATCGTGCTGCGAAGCTCAAGAATGTTGTCGCGTAAACTCATGGTGCAAATCTATGCATATACGACAACGGCGACAGCATCTTTCGTTGCTGTCGCCGCTATTGAGATTAGCCTATTATGTTTTTACAGCGACTTGACGATGGCTGTAAAGACGTCCGGATGATTCATCGCAATATTTGCAAGAACCTTGCGGTTAACTGCAATGTTCTTCTGCTTCATACCGTGCATCATGCGGGAATACGTTGTCCCGTTGAGACGAGCTGCGGCATTGATGCGAACGATCCAGAGCGAACGGAACGTACGCTTCTTGTTGCGACGGTCGCGGTACGCATACTGGAGACCCTTCTCCACGTGGTGCTTAACGATCGTCCAAACCTTTGAGCGTGCACCCCAGTATCCTTTGGCAAGCTTATAATACTTACGCTTCCTCTGGTGTGCCGCTACTTTATTGACGCTGCGTGGCATGTCAATA
Organism: Ignavibacteria bacterium; assembly: GCA_046300675.1. Classification (GTDB taxonomy): domain Bacteria; phylum Bacteroidota; class Ignavibacteria; order Kapaibacteriales; family Kapaibacteriaceae; genus UBA10438. Next base: position 5,594 of record JBKCLO010000055.1, on the reverse strand, counting down.
CTCCTTGATGTTGTGTCTGCAGGAGAACGGCGTGTCCCTGCATGACGATGGATAAAAGATTAACGCATTGCCAAACAATGCAACACGTTCGGCATGTTGGTTGGATCAACCAACGTGTCCTGGCGCAGATTGCGCTTGCGCTTGCGGCTCTTGCTCGTCAGGATATGACTGCGGTTAGCCTTCTGGCGCTTAATGGCTCCACTACCGGTTACTTTAAACCGCTTCTTGGCACCACTGTTTGTCTTCATCTTGGGCATGATAATACTCCTTACTCTGCTGTTGCTGTTTCTGTCGTCGTTGTCTCTGCTGCTGCTTCATCCGCTTTCGAAGATTCCTTCTTCTTCGGCACCTTCTTTGATTCCGGAGCAAGCATCACACCAAGGAAGCGGCCTTCCATACGCATGGGCTGGTCTACTTTCGAGACATCAGCCAATGCATCGATGAACCGCTGCAGGAGTACCTCACCAAGTTCTTTGTGAAGTATCTCTCGCCCCTTGAACATCACCGTTGCCTTTACCTTGTGACCGTCTTCGAGAAACTCCCGAGCATGACGTGTCTTGAAGTCAAAGTCGTGTGTGTCCGTGCCTGCTTTGAATCGTACTTCCTTAAGCGTGGTCTGAGTTTGAGTCTTCTTCTGCTGCTTCTCCCTCTTCTGCTGCTCGTATACGAACTTGCCGTAGTCGATGATCTTGCATACTGGAGGATTTGCCTGCGGTGCGATCTCAACAAGATCTAACTCTCGTTCTGTCGAAATGCGCAATGCCTCGCGACGTGGAAGAATACCCAGCGGTGCACCAGCTGAGTCGAGAACACGTACCTCTGGGGCACTGATCTCTTCGTTGATCTTGTGTTTACGCTGAGTCTCTTGACGTGGACCTTGCGGCGGGATGTACGGACGCCTCAAACAGACCTTCGGTGAATGTGAATGTAGTAATTAGCAAAGAGCGCAAATATAGGTGTTTCTTATGGTTACGTGCAAACGGTGGACACATCAAACGGTGATTCTGTTGTAATTTTCTTGTTCCTCATACGTTACTACGGCACATGAACGACCACTCAGAAGTACTCGATTCGATAGAGCAGGCAGAAAAGCGCACCACTGCAACACCAGAACAGATTCCTGTGCTGCCGTTGCGGGATATCGTGATCTATCCTCACATGATCTTTCCAGTCCTCATCGGCAGGGCTTCCTCGTTGAAGGCTGTTGCAGAGGCATTAGAGCGCGAGAAATATATCCTCGTAGTCTCCCAGAAGCAGGCAACCACAGACGATGCAGGCTTCGAGGACATCCACGAGGTCGGAACCGTGGCCAAGATCCTGCAGGTAATGCGGCTGCCCAACAACCTGCTCAAGGTACTTGTCGAGGGGGCTGTTCCGGCCCGCATCAACGGTCACGTGCAGTCGCAGCCATTTTTGGAAGCTACGATTCAGCCAGTCTCGCATACCTATGACGAGCGCGACCGCAGCACGATGGCTCTGATACGCCATGCTACGGAGCTTTTTGAAGAGTACGTCAAAGACAATCGCAACCTACCGCCCGAGGTTTTGGGTGCATTCCAGAATTTGGAAGATCCGCACAGAAAACTCTACTATGCAGCTGCTAACGTCTCCCAGAAAGTTGATGCAAAGCAGCGAATCCTTGATGCAGCTACACTTAAAGATCAGTATTACGAGTTGGTTCAGTTGCTATCGAGCGAACTCGAGATGCTCAAACTCGAAGTTGAGATCGATACCAAGGTTCACGATCAGATTCAAAAGTCGCAGCGCAAGTATTTCATTCAGGAGCAGATTCGTGCGCTTCAGACAGAACTGGGTGAGGAAGACGACGGTGGACCAGAGTTATCATCGCTTCGCGAGATGCTGGACAAGGCCAACCTCCCTGAGTCAGTGCTCGTCAAGGTGAACGAAGAGTTTGACCGCCTAAAGCGTACACCTTCGATGTCTCCAGAGTTCGGCGTTAACCGCACATGGCTCGAGTGGATCGCTAATGTTCCCTGGACTGGCAGAACAGACGACAACCTGCACATCAAGCATGTCAAAACAATTCTTGATGAAGATCACTACGATCTTGAGAAGCCTAAGCAAAGAATTCTCGAGTACATCTCTGTGCTCAATCTGGTAGGGTCAATGCGCGGACAGATTCTCTGCCTAACAGGCCCTCCAGGTGTAGGCAAAACATCTCTGGCAAAATCAATTGCACGTGCACTCGGACGCAATTTCGTGAGACTCTCTTTAGGGGGCGTGCGCGATGAAGCCGAGATTCGTGGTCATCGCCGCACCTACATTGGTGCAATGCCCGGCAAGATTATCCAATCGATGAAGCGTGCCGGAAGCACAAACCCTGTGATCCTGCTCGATGAGATCGATAAGATGTCGATGGACTTTCGCGGAGATCCAAGCGCAGCGCTTCTCGAGGTGCTCGATCCAGAGCAAAACAGTACGTTTAACGACCACTATCTAGAAGTGGATTACGATCTGTCGAATGTGCTCTTTATTGCCACTGCAAATGTCAAATACAACATACCTGGTCCGCTGCTAGACAGGTTGGAGGTTATTGAACTTTCAAGCTACCTCGAACCCGACAAAGTGCAGATTGCCAAAAAGTACATCGTTCCAAAGCTTCAGGAGCGCCATGGACTTAACGACTTCAACCTGACGTTTACAGACGCTTCGCTTTTGAAGTTGGTTCGCGAGTACACGCGCGAGGCCGGTGTACGTAACCTTGAGCGCGAGATCGCAAGTATCATGCGCAAGGTTGCCATGGAGGTTGTCGAGAACGTGAGTAAGAGGGCCGGCACGAAAAAGCTCACTGACGTTAAAAAGAGCGCCGCATACAAGAACATCTCTGAAAAGAAGTCTTGGACCATCGATGAGAAGACTGTTGAGAAACTTCTGCGTGCTCCAAAGTTTAAGATCAAGCAGGAAGAACTCTCGGACAAAGTTGGGGTTGCTGTGGGGCTGGCCTGGACGTCGCTGGGCGGCGACACGCTGCCCGTTGAGGTAACGTTCATGCCCGGACCCGAAAGGCTAACGCTCACAGGAAAGCTGGGCGAGGTGATGAAGGAATCAGCCATGGCCTCTCTGTCCTTCCTCAGAAGCGCTTTTGCTTCCTTCGATCTCGACCCGAGTTTCGCTAAAGACAAACAGATTCACGTACATGTTCCCGAAGGAGCGATCCCCAAGGATGGCCCCTCTGCAGGCATCACGATCACGTTAGCGATTCTGTCGGCTGCGTCCGGACGTCCGCTTCGCGGAGATGTGGCCATGACCGGAGAGGTTACCCTGCGTGGAAATGTCCTTCCCATCGGTGGCTTGAACGAGAAGCTCCTGGCTGCCAAGCGTGCCGGCATGACCACTGTACTCGTGCCGAAGGACAACAAACGTGATGTTTCCGAACTTCAACCTGCCGTGGTAGAGGGGTTGTCGATCGTATATATCGGCCACGTGTCTGAAGCTGTAAAGGTCGCATTCAGAACCCCAAAAACAGAGTCTACCAAGAAGAAACCGTCCCAAAAGAAGCGCTAAACATTTGGAAATAGAGAGATAGCCCGTATATTTGCGGGCTATAATCGAAGGAGAACAACATGGCAAAGAAGGGCGCACGCGTAATCATCACGCTCGAGTGCACTGAAGCGAAGAAGGAAGGAAAGCCAGCTTCGCGCTATACAACGATGAAGAACAAGCAGAACACAACGGAGCGTCTTGAAATCAAGAAGTACAATCCGTTTCTCAAGCGTCACACGGTACACCGCGAAGTACGCTAATCATTGTCGTATCAGGAAGAACCCCAAAGAGCCCCTTATACGAGGGGCTTTTTTCATTATGGTTTAGAGTGCGGGATTCTTGCAAGCTTACTGACTACTGCAGAGGTTAGATCGATGCCTCTGGCGTTAGCAAAATTGATAAGAGATATCAGTACGTCGGCGGCTTCGTCGGCTGTATGCTGATCTGAGATATCCTGACCACGCCAGCGCTTCTTTTCCAGTTTTGCCAACTCTCCTGCCTCGCCACATAGTTCAAGTGCGAAGAACTCAGGAGGCCGTGCTATAAAGAACTCGTTCTGGTAGATATCAAAAGCACGCTGAATATCTCCGAGTCCATTCTCAATCCGCTCTACGAGCTCACGACCTGACGATGATGTCATAGAGCATTCTCCTCGAAATCATGTTCGGATATCCCGCCTTCGCGGATTCGGTAGCCTACACCACGAATAGAGTGGATCATCTGCCCCTGGCCGGCCTTTTCGATCTTTTGACGAATACGTTTTATGTAGACGTCGATGATGTTTGATTCGGGATCAAAATTATGCTTCCAAACGTGCTGCATGATCATCGACCGCGAAAGTATTCTGTCCTTGTTTCGCATCAGATACTCAAGCAGAGCATACTCTTTTGTGGTCAACTCGATCTCCCTGTCTGCCCGGTAGGCAAAGTGCGTCACAAGATCAAGCGTTAGATCGCCACATTGGAGCTTCGTTGTTTTCTCGGTTGTAGAACGTCTAAGAATAGATCGCAGGCGCGCCGCCAATTCCTCGAAGTGAAAGGGCTTTGCCAGATAGTCGTCTGCACCGAGATCGAGACCTTGCACACGATCCTCTGTTGAACTGCGTGCTGTAAGCATGATCACAGGCACGGCATTGCCGTCATCGCGCAGACGGCGCAGCACGGTGTACCCATCAAGCTTTGGAAGCATAACATCCAGAACAATCGCATCGAATAGGTTGTTTCGGGCTAGTTCAAGGCCCTCTTCCCCATCTGCTGCTGTTTCTACGATATAGCGTTCTTCTTCAAGGCCACGCTTGATAAAGCTGGCAACCTTGCGCTCGTCTTCGATGACTAAGATTCTCATACGTCACAAAATACGATGGAGCGTATCTTCGTTGCTATGGCTTGGGATAGGATAATCGGACAACAACATCTGCAGAGCATGCTCCAGCAGTGCATCATTGGTGCTCGTATTCCACAGGCTCTGCTTTTGAGCGGATCCCGGGGAAGGGGCTCAGTGGCCCTGGCTATTGAGTTTGCCACAGCTGTTAACTGCTACTCCCCTGCTCGCACCGCAGGTATGATAGAGGCTTGCGGACGCTGCCAGTCTTGCATCCAGGCAAAAACTCTCCAGCATCCAAACATCACCGTTGTCACTGCGCTGCCGAGCGGCAAGATTGAGCATGAGTCGGACTACAAGGAAGATGTGCTCGAAGAGATCAGAGAGCAGATTGCCGAGCTCGCCAAAGACCCGTACACAACGTATCGTGTGACAAATGCCAATCAGATTCGTATCTGGCAGGTGCGCCAACTCAATCGAAGCATGGCGCTGTCTACCTTGCAGCAGGGTCGGCGCGTGGTGATCATCGTTGATGCAGAGGACATGAATCCAGAGGCAGCCAACGGATTTCTCAAGACGCTTGAAGAGCCACATGCAGACGTAAGCATTATTCTAACATCATCACAACCTGAACGCCTGCTGCAGACTGTCGTCTCGAGATGTCAGGAGCTCGTCGTTCCACCTATTGATGACGACGCCATCGTGGAAGAACTGCTACGACGTGGTGAATGCTCTGAGCAGGATGCTCGCATTATTGCTACGAGCTGCGA
>JBKCLO010000054.1:0-25737 GCA_046300675.1 Ignavibacteria bacterium | reverse complement strand
ACCCAAGGTGTGGCAACAGCATCAAGGTCAATTGTTACACCAGCACCCTTGAGGATTGCAATTGAGTCAACTTCCTTAGCATTCGAGTAGAATGGTACATCCACGCGGTGAGCATTTGCTGCATCACCCTTAGGGCTGTACGTTACGAGGAACTCATATGTACCGTTGCCTGGGATTGTCAGCGGGAATGCCGATGTGAGTGGCTTGCCTTCGATTGTCTTTGGATCGAAGAAATTGCCTGTACCATCGAGCAGGTTCTGCTGGTAGCCGGTAACGACAAGTTCAACATTGCTGCCGTTCTGAATCTTCACGCGGCGCTCAACACCTGGTGAGCTCGCTGGAACAGTTCCCCAGTCTACGTCTGATACGTAGATCTGTGGCTCTTCGCCGCGAACACGGAGTTCTACTGTCTTCTGGTCATAGCAACCGAGTTCGCAGATAACTGTGTCAACCACGAGCGGAGCTGTCTGGATTGTTGCCGTAACTGCAAAATCACGTGACTCGCCAGGGCCAAGAGTTACAGGACCTTCAGGGCTTACCTGGAAGATCTGCTGATTGGCCATTACACGAATCTTCTTGATCAGAACTGGACGGTCTGTCTTCTCGTTCTTGATCGTGATCGTCTTGCTGTTTGGTGTGTTGTAGGCAAGCGTACCGAAATCAAGGCGGCTTGGCGTCCAGCTGATCTTATCAGCGATGTACGTGTAGGTCTTTTCTACATACTTACCAGAACGTGTTACTACACGAACAACAGCAATAGCATCCTTCGTCTTGTCTTCAACCTTGAGTGTGAAGTTTACTTCCTGATCGCCGCTGTTGAAGTTCTCGTCAACTTCCAGTGTGTAGTTGTTCAAGTCTTCTGGATACACAGCGAAGATCGAACCGCATGATGACTTCTCTGGCAGGATTGTTCCCTTTGCTGTTACGTCACCGCAAACAAGTTCATCTACCACGATGAGTGAATCATCACATGGGATTGTCATGTCAACACTGATTGGCGTACCGTATGCACGGCCCTGCTGAAGACCATCAAGTGAACCGTAGTTCCATGCTGCCCAACGTACCTTAGGATCGGTTGACTCAACATAGTGGTCACCAGTACCAATTGGTGTGCGGATGTATGCATACGGCGTACCATCAAGCAGTCGCATTGCACCACCAAATGCTGATGTAAGTGCGCGACCATCAATCTTGATCTTCCCGATCTCGTCTTTCTTGAAGACGATGTTGAAGAAGTTGTCCATTCCCTCAGGCGAATGGAACACACCGTACTCTACCCAGCGGTCTGCCGATGGAACGTACTGAAGCATAGGCATACCAGACTCGACCGTCGGGTGACCTTCTGTGCCTTCTCCATCCTTCGAGCCACGTGCTCCTGGAGGAAGAACCTTAGCATATGACTTACCGTACTGACCCATCAGGATTGGCTTGTCTGATTCCCAGTACACTGCAAAGTCGCGCGATACGATACGTGTCTCGCCCTTGCGGAGCATCCACTCGTTCTTCAGTCCACCACCGTCTGTACGCATGGACTTAACTGTTGTACCGTCTTCGAGAGCAACAACACGGATAACATCACCGCGGTCGTCTTCGATACCAATGGCAGCACCGGCCTGGCCAGCACCCGAGTTACGCAGTGGCGTGTACATACATGGTACAGTCACAAACTTCGTTCCTGCCATCTCGATTGGGAGCATAGCGTCGTGCACATTGCTACGCACGAAGTGTGCTTCAGCAGCGAACATACCTGTTGGAGGCAGAACGTCTGGATAACGCAGGACGGCGCACTTTACGTGACCTGAGATAACAGAGATTGGCTTGTTAGCACGAATCCATGAACCTGAAAGGTCTGTATCCCATTCTTTGTTCTTGTTCTCGTCGATCTTGGCCTTGATGAGGAACGTTTCGCCCTTCTCAAGTGTGATCGTTTGCGTTGTTCCCTTACGGACCGAAGGACATTCGAAACCACCCTCGGTGTCAAACGTCGGTGTGTAGGACAATACTGTGTTGTCCTTATCGGCGATCACGAGGATCTGTGACGGACGGTACTTGTAACCTGCACCAGCGGTTCCGTAACGGTCTTGGTACATGTTCATTGAATAGTAATTCTTGCCCCATCCCTCAACTGGAAGGTGGCGAGCAAGTTCACCATTACCCATCCATGCCTGATACGTAGACACGGAGATCGGCTTGGTCGATGTAACCATGATACCATAGCCCTTGCGAGACTCTGATTCTTGGTTCATGTAACCGATCGGAATTGGAATACGAAGAACCTTGTTCGGCTCTACGTTGTATTCCTTATCAATGCGCGCAGCGTCGTTAATGGCAGCTGGCGTTTGCACGCGAACCTTGCCCTTAGACTTCGAAGAGATGAACAGCTGCATAGGCTGCGGCATCGGCTTCTCTGTCGCGCTAGCTTGAACCTGAGGGAAACCGACAAGATATCGGCGACCTTCTGTCAAGACCATAGTACCGCGCGTTTCTGTTGACTTTTGCGCCAACAAATCGCTTGTGCTTGTGAGTACGAGCAACAATGTCGCGACTACAAGCTTCATGGTGGAACCAAGTCTCATGGACTTACTCCTGAGTGAGTGAAATGGTAAAACTTATTATCAAATCGATTATCAGACGATACCAGACCGAGAAAGATAACAAAACCGCTTGTGTTGACAATACTGTAAAACACGTACGGCAGTTTGTATACTTTCCCCATCAACCCTATAAACACCACGGATGGAAAAAAGTTACAGGGATTCCCCTGTAAATCTTGATTTTCTAAGGTACTTACGGCAATACTTATCCACAGGAATCTCCAATGGTAACAGCACAATCGCAAGCAGAACTCCGATTGCAACGTCCACCACATAGTGATATCTAAGATAAACGGTTGATATTATTAGACTTCCACCAATTATGGCAAACATCCATCGAAATCGGCTACCAAATCGAAATCCGAGTATGATGTTTACAAGCGTAAGCATGGTGTGTCCACTAGGCATACAATCACGATTCACAACTTCGACTGGATGCAAGGCCCCAGCCGTGACTCCCCCACCTGTATTCACTACAGCACGCAGAGCCTCGGTTAGCCAAAGGCCAGGGAGCTCGGATGAAATTGAAGAAAAGCTGTGCAGAGTAAACCGCGGGCCCACGGCCGGCAATACGAAGTATGCCAGATAGCTGATGAAATAGACAAAGCTCATCTTCCGTGCAAACATCTTAAGCCGTTCAATGTCGTCATTCATCCAAAGTTCGATGGCATGTGTAACCGGCAGAACATAGAACAGGAAGTAGCAAATCTGCAGGTACTCGGTAATCGCTGGATGGGCAAATCTCTGAAGCCATACGGTTGGATCTACACCACAGAGCCAGCGGTCGGCCGCAATCAGCAGGCCGTCGTAATCAACAGGGTGAACAAGCCTAACGAAATAGTGCGTCTGGTCGTACATCAGATACACAACCGGTATTGTGTAGAAATACCGTACGAACCGAAACACCCCGTGATCGGTAAAATGCGTTAAGAGAATCGAGCTGCAGATCACTGTTACAATCAGGAGATTGACCAGCAGCAGGGCCGCAGCCATAGGGATATGCTGATAGTACACTACCGACAGGATCGAATACAGTGTAACGATCACAAGTGTGTAGATATCGGCAGAATAAACCGACCCACGCAAAATGCCGCGCCAGTCTACTGTCTGCCCTGATGGTGGCGATTCAATCATGCCCTTGTTTACGATCCTGCATCAATTCCAAAAAGACATTCGCCAGCTTTTCCGGCTGGAGTTCCTCTGCACGCGTTCGGGCAAGGTCTATGCTGGCCGCCTCGCGTCGGACTGGAACATTGTACCTGCCCGACCATGCACCAAGTGCGTTGGACATAACCTTGCGCCGTTGTGAGAATGCGCCACGAATAAACTCCATGAATTGAGCATCAGGCAGATTCATCGGCAAGCTCTCACGCATAGCAAACGTGATAACAGATGATGTTACCTCTGGCCGCGGGAAGAACGAACCAGGCTGAACATGGAACGCTACCTTTGGTTCGCTATACAACCACGAAGCCACCGACAAAATACCGTAATCCTTTGTTCCAGGCTGAGCAGCACAGCGCTTAGCAACTTCGCGCTGCATCATGAATACAACACGAGAAACGCTACTGTATTGCGAGAATGCCCAGAACAGGAGTTCACTCGTGATCGAGTATGGTATGTTACCGATGATCTTGCGGTGCTGTCGGTCTACATGCGGGAATCGACCCGCCATTTCCACACGCAGAGCATCCTGAAGCGAACATACAAGCCTTGCACCGGAGGCCCATTCCTGTTGCGCTAGATAGTCGAGCGCGCGTTGATCAACATCAACCGCATGAACAACAAGGGCTTCGGTCTCAAGGAGGTGTTTTGTCAGAGCCCCCTTGCCGGGTCCAACTTCGAGAACACAGTCTCCGTGCCCAATCTCGAGCTGTTTGACAATGTTGCGCGCGATGCCGACATCTGTTAGAAAGTTCTGACTAAACTGGCGCTTTGGCGCAAAACCGCGCGATGAACTCATAGGCTCAAGAAGTGTTGAGATAGTTTACTCCAGGTTGTGGCAAGCTCTTCTGAGAGCACTCTTGTACCACCGAGAACAGGCATAAAGTTCGTATCTCCATGCCACCTGGGAACAACATGAATATGCAGATGCCCGGGAACGCCCGCACCGGCTGCATCACCCAAGTTGATGCCCACATTACAGCCATGCGGAGCATATACCGCGTCTATAGCTGCAACTGAAACCCGCAGCAGACGCATGATATCAACGTACTCATCATCTGCAAGCTCGTTCAGACGCGCTACATGCTTGCGAGGAGATACCATTATGTGACCCGATGCATATGGGTATCGGTTTAGCATAACGAATCCATGCTGCGACCCGTGAACAACAAACGAAGCTTGGGTATCAGCATCAACCAATCCTGCAGAGCACAAAAAGCATCCGTCCTCTTTGAGCATAGTTTCAACCCCTTCGACATACTTCGATCGCCATGGAGCCCACAACAGATCCATCTGTACTTCCCTGTGTTGTCAATCTTATGTTATGAACAACAATGCCCGCACAGGGCGGGCATTGACAAGAACTGCTAACGTTAAGTTTCTTACAGAGCGAAACGAACATCTACGCCAAGCTGAAGTGCGTTGATACGAAGGTTATCGTTTGCACTAACTTCTGTAATTGCAAAGTTGTAATACATGCAAGGTACTACCAGCACGCGGCCTACTGCGATTTCATACTGCGCTCCAGCCTTCACACCAAGGCGCGTGCCCGACCAATTTGCATCCTTGAGCGATGCAACAGATGCAGGTGGGTTCCATTCTTGGTGGGCTACTACTCGCGTTCGGCCATAGTTATCAAACAACTTTGTGTTGCCGTCGAACATCGCATCAAGGTTACCTGCCGATCCCGAGAACACAGCATTGCTCGGGGAGATGATGGACATCTTCTGCGTACGGCTGGCATCTAACACTATACCGAATGTTGGGCCTACAACGATGCCAAAGTTGGAATTAAACAAGTTAAGCTTGTAGACAACCTCAAAATCAACGGTGTTGTACGTGATATCGGCTGTGTGCTCGATCTCAGAGATGATGGTCTCATTGTTAGGTCCAAGAGACGGGAGCTGATCGCCCGGCTGGGTGTACAAGCCCGGGATTGAATTGTACAGCACACGAGCGATGATCGACGACTTTGAATCACGTGGATTTCCAAGGAGGTATTCGAACGATCCACCAAGGAAGAATCCGTGTGCAGTTCCAGACTCAAACGTAGGGCAGAGCTGGTCGTCTGCAATAGAGCGGAAGCTCGATGAGTGCAGAGACCTGTTGTAGCCGCCAACCGGACCTACGTAAATACGTGGTGCTTTCTTAGCCGGCTGCAGAGGTGTAGCGCGTGCGCCGATCTCCTGCTGTGCATATGCAACTGATGATGCAAGCAAGAATGCCGCACACAAAGCGTAACCAATTCTCCTCATAGTCTTTTGCCCTAGTTGACGATGATGATCTTCCTATCCAGGATGTTGGATCCGTTCGAGATAATGAGTCTATACGTACCCGCCACCCAATCGGAACACGAAAAATTACAATGCTGGATGCCCTTTTGCAACGTGAATCTTTTGGGAATGTGAAATTCTTGTCCTGAAAGTGTCTGGACCACCACCGAAACAGTGATTTCTGCTGTTGATTCGACCTCCAACGTTACAACATCATCAAAGGGAAGCTGTAGGGGGCGAATAGCTACCCTAGGCAGTGCATCAAACGAAACTTCGCGCACAGAAGATCCGCACGGAACTGTCGCAATATCAATGGGTTGCGACTGCTTCTGTTCAATGCAAGGCAGTGCCGACATGCGGGCCGACGTTGAGAAGTCACGGTCGTTTTTCCATAGCACCTGGCCCGGCACGACCATGACGCATTCCCACGGTGCCCGCGGCACTTCAGGATAGGCAATTGAAATGCCCGTTGAACTCTGAACAACTGAACAGGTAAGAATGCGGGATGATGGCATGCCGCCTTCGATACGTAATGTCGCACTAGCCACAGAAACTCCGGCTGTAAAGCGCTCGTGAGGCACGTCGATCTCCAACCGCGGCGCCGTTTGAACATCTATTGTGTCAAGTATGCCAACGCCAAGAATGATCGCATGTTCCCCAGTTACGAGCCTGAGCGGCGAAGCACTTGGTAGCAAATCCCAGCCCAGCGTAACATAGGCAGATGACTCAACAATGCGTATGATTCGGGTAACGCGGTATTCGTTACCTGCCGAGTCGGTCACAATTACTTCTACCTGTATCTGAGTGCCGTTCGCGCTCGACACAACAAATGATTGGCTCCAGAGCGCACCTGGAGGCACGACACGTTGTTCAGTGGCCTTGGAAAGATCAGTCGTGTCGGCCCCGACTATAAGACGTACACTACGAAGCACGGCTCTAGCCGTGCCACTGTTCAGGATATCCAATTTGGCCACAGACTTTCCGCATCGCACAACCTCGAGGTCTGCAGTGAGCTCTGTCTCGATCACGGCGCTGTCTGAGGGCAAACCAACACCCGTGATGTACAATGTGTCGCGTCCTGGCAAACTCGCGCTCGCATTGTGGTAGATCTCCAGTGCACACAGATGAGCGCCGACCTTTGTTGGTCGAAACGTTATGATGTCTGTAATGGTAGAAGCCAAATTCAACCGTGAAATTCCAATAAGTGATACTGGCAGGACGAATGCAGAAGCGTCCGGACCCATGACCTTGACACTGTCAACAACAAGTGGCGCGTCATTGAGAGCTCCGACATCCAATAGATCAGCAACCGAGTCCCGTTGCAACCCAAGCTGCACACTGCCCATGTCAACATCATAGTGCACAAGGTCTGGCAGCACGCCTGTGCCACGAAGTTCAACACGAACCATATCATGCAGTCGCCAGTCAACAGCGACCACTTGTGCATCGACTGCCGCACCGCGCGATGCAGGTGCATACCGCAAGCGAAGCGCCAATGAATCCCCTGCTCCAAGCCGCGCCCCGACAATGCTGGCCTGCATACCCCTGAACGGAGTCCGAAATGCGTCGACAGGTAGCCCTACCTCTGCCGCGCACGAACCACTGTTCCGAAGGTAAACTGTTGTATCGTTAACCGACCCCAGGCGTCGTTTACCCCAATCAACAACAAGTGGTTCGATTACCGGCCTTACGCCTCGGCCGCGAGCTTCCAGCGCAGCCGTACCAGCCTCGTTCGAAAACACAGAATCAGCGCGCGCAACATCTCCTGTATCCACCGGGACGAAGCATGCACGAATCCATACTTGATCACCTGGTTTCATCGTACGCGGCAACATCAAGCCTGTTGTGTCGATTGTAAGCCCCTTGCCGAGCTGGGCAAGCATGATCGATGTGAGAGTGATCGTCTTGCTTCCCGTATTCACCACAGAAAGGTTGGTGCATGCAGTGTCGCCGATACGAACATTGCCAAAGTCCACCATGCTGCCTTGAATCGTGCCTGCCGAGCGCGTTATGATGTTGGCAGTCAGATACAAACACGGCAGCTGCACGCGCAGCACAGCAGAGATGGTCCCCGTGTCCTGCGTTGGTGATATGCATATGCGAAGCACGAGAGAGTCTTTAGCACGCAGGAGCGTGTCTGATATCTGCGGGTCTACCGTGATACGCTTATCACCAACGATGTAGACAGTCGAGATGCGCGCGGCCGTTGTGTCCATGTTGCGGACTACAACCGTTGTGCATGCAGGAGTATTGTTGTTGCGATCGATCACGATCGTCTTTGGGTATGCGAGGGTGGGTGCGTCGTAGACATACTTCCATTCGCGGCCGTTACCCTTGTTATCGTATGCATGGATGACGATCTGAGCATCGCGCAGAGGGTCGAGCACAACTGCTTCGAAAAGTGCCACATGCGCCGAATCGGCCACGGGTGTAATCGTCCACCTGTAGTTGCGAGTTTGTGCACGTACCACATAGACCTGCTCGAGCAGGGCTGTGTCGCTCGATTGGTCGCGAATCTCACCGAAGACCGATCCACAATCGACCGCCAGAGCATACGCTGGCGGGGTAAGATCCTTCTTACGGACGGGTTCATAGGCAACACCGACCATGTTTGCATAGGAGTCTGCTGCAGATGTTCCGTACATCACACCAGAGAAAAGCCCACTGTCTGCGCGTATCACATGCGAGCCCCCTGCCAGCTCGAGCTGCGCCCAATGAAGGTTTGTGCCGGGTATGATCTGCGATGCGATCTGCGGCGAGATTGCGGTAACACGAGTGGTATCGATCCTGAGGGTTGCAAGCGCCTCGGGTGCTGCGATCACATTGAGGAAGTACAAGAACTGCTGGTCGATAAGATTGTCGTTGACTTCGAGCGTAGGGAACTGGAAAAGTGCCGAATTCACGAACTGTTCGATCGGGGTAACGACCACCATGGCGGGATCGAAATTGACCAGGTTCAAGCCACCGCTTGGCATGTGCTGGACGAGCAAAAAGGGTTGGTCGCTATTCCAATACACAGGCTCTCGAAACAATGTATCGAACCACATCCTACTCTGAGTAGACCTCCACACGAAGGATCTATCCTGCAGCTGCACCTGAACGTCCTGATTGGGAACCGAGGCCACAATGCGATAGACATCCGGAGGCTGCACAGTTGCCTTTAGCAGCATAGGTGCAGTGGCATACGTCTTGCCCCATTTTTCAACGGGTGGTAGCTGCTCAACGAGATGATCCTTGGGGCTCGAACTTACCGTCGGAACACTCGAACGAACATGCCCTGAGAGCAGAGCAACCGGCTTGCTGGAGACAACCTCTGAGGCTGTAAGGTCGTCTGCCCCATTGGCTGTCGGCAACGCCTGAACCAAGTAACAATCGCCCTTACGAAGCGTGGTCGAGATAGCGCGCTGACGTCGCAGGGTTGGTACAGGAGTATTGATCGTAACAACTGTATTGTCCTCGATGGCAATCACCATAAACTCACCCACGCGGGGCAGCTGATTGTAGTACTGTTGTCCTGCATACCTATCGGTTCCGCGATTAACCGTGCGGTAATTCAATCCAAGATGTTTGATCGGGATCGCAGTGTAGCTGTCGGTTGATTGCGCCAGCGTATTGAGCGCATAGACAACGATGGGCACGTCGGATGTGATAAAGACAGCTTTTCGCTGCGCAACCTCGGACGTTGCAACAACGTGATCGCTGCGCATCGTCTCGACGTGCACCGTGTTGGCACGGACAATGCGAGAGTAGGTCCCAACAATTGGTGATGTGATCGTAACCGTTGCGTCAAACTGCGCAGAGATAAAGATCTGCAGCCTGGGATCTTCGTCGATCTCTGCTACTTCATTCTGCATAAAACCCACGACAAAGCTCGTGCCTTCTAGCGACGAGCTCCCGCGAACGGGCAAGACTCTCTCGACCTGCGCCATGCTGGTTGCGCAGGCCAGCAGGCATGCTAGTACAAGTATGCTTCGCAGTTGGTGCAAGGGGCCAACCTGTTTCGGTGATTGACGGCAGCAGACGGCTGCATGTTACAAAACTTAGCGAAGAATCTGTGTCCGCGGACGCGTCCACAAAGGCCGATCACTGCGCCATTGAAAGCTCGGCAGCAAAAACTGCTGTTCCCGTCCGGTTACGAGCTGTTCTGGATGATGCTCCCCTGCTATGCCACCTAGCCAGAACACGTCCGAAAGCTGGCCTTGATCGAATGAGGCCCGGATGCTGTCGCAAGCAACCTTCGCCAGCCCCTCCTGCTCTGGACCTTCACCTTTGTAGGTCACACTCTGTGCGCTGCCTCTGGAGAGAATAGATCGCAGTGAATCCCTCTCAAAAGCTAGGTCTATCTCGTCTCCGGCGATCTGATCATAACGTTGCGCCAGCGTCTTCGGCACCTTTGAGATCAGGATAGCTTTGCCGGCACCACGCATTGTCTCAAGCCGCTTGCCCGGCATAGTGGCCGTGATCGTTTCCGCAGCAAATGCCATCGAGTCAGACCAAACAAATGGCTGATCGCGAAGCATCAGCGTTCTTGTTGCATCGGCATAGGCAATACTTCCGGCCCTTGCTGCGGTACTTCCACGAATCATCGATGCTCGGCCTCGAGCATCCATAGACCTGCTCGAATCCAGCTCAGACCTTGTCGCATACAGCGTGTCTGCCGATACGTACAGCGTGTCGCTACCTTCGTCCCAGTTCCATATCTGCGCCTTACCAATGAGCATCAGCTCGCCAGACTTGGCATTGCGCCGCGCCCATCCAGACTCAAACCACGAGTTTTCCGTCGAATCAAATCCGACAACGTTGCCCATGGCAAGCATCGTATCGGCGTCTCGATCTACCACCATCGTGTCGGCATTCATACGCACAGTATCATCGTGCATTACGACATCCCCATAGAATGCGGCTATGTGAGACATCGTTCCGTACTCGCCCTTGCGGGCATCAACGATCTGCCCCTCTTGCTCTACATGCACTCCCTTGGGGGCCGTAGCAAGGTAGCGGCTGCCGTTATATCGCACCTCGGGAGCACGCATAGTAAGAGCCCCCTGCTTGATCACCACATTCCCAAAGAGCTCAACAACATTGGCCGACGCATTGTGGATAGCTCTGTCACATCTTCCTGTCACGTTTCCCTGCTGAAAACGCACATTACCATAGAATGTGCGCACCGAGGATTCGAATGCCCCGGAGCCGACGATAGAGTCTGCGTGCTCAAGGATGATCGGAATCCCCGGACCGGCACCATCCTGGGATAGCAGCAGGCCCGGCAAGAGCAGGAGATGTAGTAGAATGAGTCGCAACATTTTCCCCAAATCTAACTCGAACGGGGCCATGCAGCTGGGGGAACGTAAATTTGCATTCAACATTTTCATACAAGGAACTTGTGCACGACGTAGGTCTGCGGCCCAGAGAAAAGGCCATCATTGCGGCAGTGATTCGGAAAGGGGCTGATCCCGACATCGTCGAAGAGCACCTTGAGGAGTTGGAGCTCTTACTCGATACAGCAGGTGCAGACGTGTGCGCCCGCATGACGCAGGAGCGGGACCGTGCCGACCTTTCGACGGCATTTGGAAAAGGTAAGGTTCAGGAACTCAAAGAACTTATCGAAATCAAGACACCAGAGATGGTGGTCTTCGACGACGAACTCTCCCCTGCTCAAGTGCGCAACCTCGAAGAAGAACTCAAGGTGAAGGTACTCGACCGCAGCGGCGTGATTCTCGACATCTTTGCGGCGCATGCCCGCACTGTCGAGGCTCGCACGCAGGTTGAGCTGGCTCAGCTGGAGTACTTGCTGCCGCGACTTACACGAATGTGGACGCACCTTTCGAAGCAGTTTGGTGGAGTTGGCACCAAGGGTCCGGGCGAAACGCAGATCGAAACCGACCGACGCATGTACAGAGGCAGGATGCAGCGGCTTCGCGAGAAGCTGCTCGAGATAGACAAACAACGCATTGTTCAGCGCAAGGGGCGCGAGGGCCTACCACGCTTTGCGCTGGTTGGCTACACGAATGCCGGTAAGTCATCGCTTCTAAAAGTGTTGACGCAAGCCGACGTGTACATTCAAGACCAGCTCTTTGCTACACTCGACACAACGGTAAGGTCGTTTTCGCTGCCAAGCGGACAACGCGCTTTGATATCGGATACAGTCGGATTTATACGCAAACTGCCGGCACAGCTTGTAGCATCGTTTCGGTCGACACTCTCCGAGACACTCGAAGCCGACATCATTCTTCATGTGGTCGATGTTTCCAATCCCCACTACCGTGATCATATGGCAGTGGTCGAAGAAACACTCAAGAATCTGGGTGCAGAGCAGACCCCGACGATTGTCGTCTTTAACAAGATCGACGTCGTAAGCGATCAGCATGCCCTGCACGATGCCGAGGCCGAGACCCCCGGTTGCGTGTTTGTGAGTGCGCATCGCGGACTGAACCTTCTGCGACTTCTCGAGGTGATGCAAACGACATACGAAGAGTCTTCAATCGTACGATCATTACTCGTGCCCTACGAAAGCATGCAGGTACTGTCTCGTTTGTATGCAGATGTCGAGATACTGCACCGAACCGACCACGATCACGGCGTTGAGCTTGCGGTGCGTGTGTCGGGCGACAACATCGACTCATTTACAGCACGCTATGCGCAGTATATTGCTGCTCACAGCTCTTCAATCACTTAAGAACGAGGTGTTTCATGGCAGCACTTTGGATTCTGCTCCTGATTCTTGTTACGTACCTACTTACGATCTCCATCGTGGTTGTCGGACAACAGGTGCACCTGATTGCCGGTATCGTCTTCTTTGCCGCAGCACTGTACGGTGCGTTTAAACTCTTTCAAACTCGACTAACCCGCCTATAAGATCGCTTCATGCTCAAACGTCTGACCATACAGTCATTTGCGCTCATCGACCATGTCGAGTTGGAATTGAGCAAGGGGCTTACGGTCTTTCTCGGTGAGACCGGCGCTGGTAAGTCTATCGTTATCGACGCACTTGCCATAGCACTTGGCGAGAGGGCGTCGGCAGAGATCGTGCGCAAAGGACATAAAAAGGCCATCATCGAGGCCACGTTTTCCGACGTTTCCGAACAGCTGCGCGATGTGCTAGTCGTTAACGATCTTGTGTGGGACAACCCAGATGTTGTGATTCGTCGGGAAGTTTCTTCAACCGGCACGTCACGTTGTTTTGTCAACGACACACCGGCACAGCTTCCAATCGTGCGCGAACTTTCTGCATTCCTGATAGATTTTCACGGTCAACACGACACCCACGGATTGCTTGCTGCCAGGTCGCATCGCGATATCCTGGATAAGTTTGCAGGCACGTATGGCGAGCTCAGGCTTGAGATGAAAAGCGCCTACGAACGCATGCGGACGTGCGAAGACGACCTGCAGAACATTCGAAAGCGCGCACAGGATGCCGATGCAGACCGCGTGCGTCTAAACTTTCTACACGACGAGATTGCATCCGTCGATCCCCAGCCTAACGAGGACATACGCGTCTCTGAGGAACTGCGCCGCGCTGAATCACAAGAGCACGTTCTGGCTGCGGCTATGCGTGCCCGCGACGCCCTGTATGCGGCCGATCGTTCTGCGTATGACCTACTGCGTGAGGCAAAAGAACTTATTGGTGAGCTTTCCGCATACGACTCTCGCCTTGTGTCGGCCTCGAGTGATATCGAATCTGCGCTGATCATCTGCAAAGAGATCGCCGGCGCAGTTGCCCCGCTTGCCGACCCCGATTCTGCAAGCCCTGAGCGCATCGAGGAGCTCCGTCACAGGCTTTCGCAGTTGCAGCGACTTATTCGTAAGTACGGATCACTGCAGGCGGCAATCGAACAGGTAGAGCGAGTTGGGCAGGAGCTCAGCATTCTTGAGAATCTCGAAGAGGCGATCAGCAGCCGCGAGGAGCAGCTTGGCAAACTCCGTGCCCATGCAGAACATATTGCAGGCAAGCTGCATGAACAACGCAGTGCAAGCGCTGCTGCTTTGTCTGGTGATATTCAAGCTAGCCTTCAAGAGATGGGTATGCCGTCGACAACCTTCTCCGTAGAGCTATCACCAGCACCACTTGGTCACACGGGCACAGACAGCATTGAGTTCTTATTCAGCAGCAACCCAGGAGAGCCCCTTCGTCAACTAAGCAAGGTTGCTTCAGGTGGAGAACTCTCGCGTGTAATGCTCTCGATCAAGCGCTCACTCAGTGCCGCATCGTCGTATGGAACGATGGTATTCGACGAGATTGACACAGGAATCAGCGGTCGCATTGCCCGTATCGTTGGCGACGTCATGAAGCAGATTTCAACATCGCAGCAGATCATCTGCATTACGCATCTGCCGCAGATCGCGTCGCTGGCCGACGCGTTTGTGCGCATTGTAAAGAACTCCGAGGCAGAAACAACACTGGTCGAGGCTCACATGATTAGCAGCGATGAGGCACTCATCGAGGTAGCTAAACTGCTCAGTGGTGATGACGTTTCGGACATCTCACTATCCGGTGCTCGCGAGTTGATGACCAAACGCCGCGCGACATCGAAGTAAGAGCTCATGGACCTTTCCTCAACACCATACAACCAGCGAACTCTCACCGTATCGGAGGTGGAAGAACGCATCGTGGCTCATGGAGATCCGATTCATGTAAACCGTATCGTCGATGCCTACGAAATGGCGCGCTCAGTTCACGCTGGACAGCTTCGCAATGATGGAACACCATTTTTCGATCACATTGCCCGAACGGCCCGCATTCTCATGGACGAGCTTGGGGCACACGACACAGATTTGATCACTGCGGCTTTCCTGCACGACGTCCTGGAAGACTCAACGAAGATCACCAAAGACGTACTCGATTACAACTTCGGCTCCTATGTGGCCTATGTGGTAGAGACGCTCACCAAAGACCTGGCAAAAGCAAAGTCAGATCCAGACAACATCGATCTCCAGTATGTTGCACGACTCAAGAAGTCGAGTCATGACTGCATGATGATCAAGCTTGCAGCAAGGCTTGACAACGTGCGCTGCATTTCATTTAATCTCAAACGCAACCCTGTAGTGTACTTGTCCAACACCCTTGAACGGTACCTGCCTATTGCTGAGGCGTCCAACAACCCGCGGCTGCACACTCTTGCAGGTATGATCAGAGTTGAAGCAAATACGATTCTTGGATGATGCATAGTACTCCATCCGAACTACTGCAGCATGCCGAAGATGCGGCCCGCATTGCCGGGGCAATTCTTCGTGAGGGTTTTGGCAAGCCCCTTTTGGCAGAGTCCAAAGAAGGCATGCACAACCTGGTAACAGAGTATGATCTGCGCGCTGAAACCGCCATCCTTGATCACCTTAGGGCACGCACACCTGGGGCAAGCTTCATGGCCGAAGAATCTGGACATGAGCTGAACGACAACAGCCTTATATGGGTTATCGATCCGTTGGATGGCACCGTAAACTTTGCGCACGGCATCCCGATCTTTTGTGTCTCGATTGCGGCCGTTCTGCATGATGCGATCGTATGCGGGGCGATCTACAACCCACTAACCGATGAAATGTTTTCAGCACGCAACATGGGAGGCGCATTTCTTAACGGCAATGCGCTGCGTGTGTCATCGGTCCAACATCTTCACGATGCGATCCTCGTAACGGGCTTCCCCTATAACGTTTCAGAGAACCCCCTTCGCTGCATCGATCAGTTTTCTGCAGTTGTAGGCAAGGGGCTACCCGTGCGCAGACTCGGCAGTGCCGCATTGGACCTGGCCTACACCGCTGCCGGACGGTTTGATGGATTTTGGGAATCGATCCTGCAACCCTGGGATATGGCTGCAGGCGTGTTGCTCGTACAAGAATCGGGCGGACGCGTTACACACTATGGCAGTGCTCCGTTTACACTATCGAGAAACAGCCTCATTGCCACCAACGGCAACATTCATGACGAGTTATCGAACCTGTTGGAGCTGGGCACGTGAGGTTCGTTCACATGAGTGGCGCTGGCAACTGCTTTCTTGTTGCCGATGCTCGAGTTGCGGGTGAGGATCTATCTCCTGAGCGCATCCCCAGCATCATCGCAGATAATCGGCGCAACGACGGCAATGCGATCGAGGGAGTACTTCTTCTGCGCTCCTGCACAAAGGATCACGTCATTGCAGATTTTTACAATCCCGACGGCTCACACGGCATGATGTGCGGGAACGGTTCACGATGTATTGTTCGATTTGCGGCTGACCACGGACTTGATGCATCACGCGATGTTCGGCTTACACTCAACGCGAGGGACTATACTGCAAGAATTGCTGGACACAACATTGCTGTAGATTTCCCAGCCCCCTCGCACGTGCAGCACTATCCAATCGGCACACTCGAAGGTATACATCTTGACGTATGGTATGTGGAGGTTGGCAGTGATCATGTCGTTATCGACGGTCCTTGCGAGAGTTTCCGACCCGAAGTGTTGAAGCTTCGGCATCACAGGGCATTCCCGCGGGGCGCAAACGTGAACATGGTCGTGCCTAACGACACACTTCATATTGCAACCTATGAGCGAGGGGTAGAGGCCATCACCGGAGCATGTGGAACGGGAGCATTAAGTTGCGCCGTTGTGCAATGGATGAACAATCACACATCGACGAGTTTTACGTTGACTCCACCGAGTGGACGGCCGTTGCGCGTCGAATTGCACTTGCAGGATGAACACATTGTGGGCATGACGCTCATTGGAGATGCTACGTATGACAACGATTGAGCAGATCACAGCAATCTTTCCCTGGATGGTCGAAACACGACGTCACATCCATCGGCATCCTGAACTTTCGTTTCAGGAGCATCAAACGTGCGACTATATATGCGGCAAGCTAGCCGAGATGGGCATTGAGCATCGAAGGATCGCACAGACTGGTGTTGTTGCGCACATCGGCAGTGGAGAGCGCTGCATAGCGCTGCGCGCAGATATCGACGCACTGCCTATTCATGAGGAGACAGGCCTGGAGTATGCCTCGCAGGTAGACGGCGTGATGCATGCATGCGGACACGACACGCACACGACGATGCTGCTTGCAGCTGCAAAGATCCTGAAGTCTCGTGAAGGCGAACTACACGGCATCGTTAAACTGCTCTTTCAGCCAGGTGAAGAAAAGTCACCCGGAGGTGCCAGCATCATGATCGCTGAAGGGGCTCTCGAAGACCCAACGCCCGAGATCATCTTTGGTCAGCACATTTACCCGGATGCCCCCTGCGGAGAAGTGCAATTCGTAGCAGGACCAACCATGGCCTCGTGTGACGAGCTGTTTTGGACAATCAAAGGCTACGGCGCACATGCAGCTCAACCTCACCAGGGCAAAGATCCTGTGCTGGCTGCAGCCGGCCTTGTGCAGCATCTGCAGGCACTTGTTACGAAGCACCGCAACCCTCTGATTCCCGGGCTGCTGAATGTTACCAGCATCCATGGTGGAAGTGCAACCAACATCGTGCCTGAATTGGTAGAGATGAAGGGTACGCTGCGTTCATTTGACAACACCTGGCGTGAGTTTGCCTGGCAGTATCTGGAGGATCAAACCGAAGCGTATTGCGCGCTGCATGGATGCCAGGGAGAGATCACAATTGTTAAGGGCTATCCGCCGCTGATCAACGATAAGCAGGCAGTAGACTTTGCGCGCAGTGTTGCCGGTGAAGTATTCGGTTCGGACGTCGTTAAAGACTTTGAGCCCAAAATGTGGGCCGAGGACTTTGCCTACTACTCACAGGTGATGCCTGGGTGTTTCTGGATGCTTGGCGGACGTCCGGCTGCGGAGTCTCATATGCCCGGACTGCATAATGCCAAGTTTGCACCCGATGAGCAAGCAATGATAACCGGCGCAGCACTGATGGTTGAAACAAGCCTCCGATACTTAAACACTGCGCGTTAGGCCATGTTTTGGCCAACCCGCGGTGCACGTAAAGTGAACATTGTTATCTCCGGAGGTATCCCGATCCGCAGTGGGGGTCCAACCGTGCCAATACCTCGGTTCACATACAACTGCTGATCGCCTTTGTGATAGAGGCCTGCCCACTGCTTGTAGATCATTTGTGCAGGTGACCATTCGAGACCCAATGCCTGCACCCCAAACTGTCCGCCGTGCGTATGCCCGGAAAGCATAACATCAACCCGTTGTTTCGGCACGACCTCTTTGTCCCAAAAGGTCGGGTCGTGAGCTAACAGGATTACCGGCTCATCATCAGCTACCCCCTGCAGAGCCAGATCGAGTCGCGCAAACGACTGTCGAAATCCCGTGTTATCGGTGCCGGCAATGATCAGCGCTGCCCCGTCTTGTCCGATTCGATGATGCTGATTGATCAGCAACTGCGCGCCGAGATCACGAATAGTAGAAACCAGCCGGGCATGCTCGCTCTCGGTGTTGTAATGATCGTGGTTTCCAAGTGAAGCATACACGCCATATGGTGCGCGCAGTTTGGCAAACTCACGCGCAATAACAGCCATTTCTTCCGGCTTCTGATTTACAAAGTCGCCAGTGATAACGATTGCATCGGGCTTGAGTGATTCGAGGATGTAGCGGACTTCCTGAAACGGCGTATGATCGGGAAAGGAACCTGCATGAATGTCTGAGAGCTGTGCGATGCGCATGCCATCGAAGGCACGCGGCAACTTGTCCATGACGAGGTCTACATTCATTACTTGAAAGTCGTACAGCGTGCTCCACATGCCCCTTCCGACCATCAGATAGGGCACTGCCGAAACACTCCATGCGGCTGTGCCGAGGAACTCACGTCGAGTTGTGGCAGCATTTGAAGGCACGTGCTCAACAGTTGCAGGTGCGGAGTTTCGCGCGAGTTTGGCTCGCAACCATGAAACACCCTTCCAAGCATCTCGGGGCAAGAGCACAAGCATGATGCCAATCTTGGGCAAGTACCACAGCGTGACAAAGCCAAACAGCGTCACATCTATGCCATCCATGCGGAAGAAGTGTCGGCGGAACATCACGTAGCAGTAAACACCCAGCATAACTGCAGAGATACCCCACAAAGCCCTGTACCACAACGGATGCAGAGCACGCCGTTTGGCATGCTGCGTCCAACGACGGAGCACATAGACATCCAGCAGAAGAAACGTCAGCCCCAGCACTGTGCTGAAGAGCATGATATTCGGTTGATGACTCACGATGGTGTTATTGCTTGACCGCGATAAAGAGTGCACTTGCGTCGGCGATCACAATACTGGTATCGTGCCATTGCCGAACTTCTGCCTTGACGAATTGCTTGCGTCCTTGTTGCGATTCGATCCAGCTACGCAGCTCATACTCTTGGCCAAGTATCATGGGCTTACGGAAGTTCACTATCAGCTGTGCAGTTGGTGCCTTGATCCCGCGTGCACTGAGTGTCTTGCCCATTACTTCGTCAAGCAGCAACGACACAAATCCGCCGTGCGTGGTTCCCATCGCCCCCTGCATCCGTTGATCTGGTCTGATCCAGGTTCTAACAACGCCATCGGTGCGCGACCGGAAAAACGTTTGCCGAAGCGACCATGGATTAGCCATTCCGCAGCCCACGCAGCCATTGTCGGGCTTCGGACGAAGCACCTGCAGCTCATCTGTTAAACTCAAGGGCATAAGCGGAACAATCTGCATGCTCTCTGGTTGACGGTAGGCAAAGAAGGGGCCCCATGGTTCGATGTTCTTCGAGATCTCCATTGCAACGTGCGGCACGATCCGTCCGACATTGCCTACAGGTGCAACGTGATAGAGAACGCCGTCTGCAGAGTATGATAGTTTTTCTGGTTCGAAGTGGACTGATAGCGAATGACCATACACAAGGCGCTCTCCCAGCAAACCGGTGAAGACAATCGGTGTGTCTTGTGGCCGCACATAGTTCATCTCATCGCCACATCGGGATACGTAGGGAAACTCCGGATAGTCTGGATTGGCATTGCTAGCCAGCCTGCGAAAGAAGAAGTCTACAAACCACGGATCATCCTGAACCACACCGTCGAGCGATAGGATCCCTCGGTCGTCAAGATCGTAGTAGTAGTCTCTCATCACATACGTTCGGGCGTCCCAACTCCGAGAAGTAGCAATCCATTCCTCATCGCCCGTCGTGTTACGTCGGCCAGATACAGCCTCGCACCCTCGAGGTTACCCTCAGCGCCCAATATCCTGCAGTCGTGATAGAAGTTGTGATATGCCCCGGCCAAATCACGCAGATATTCTGCGATCGAGTGCGGCTCGAGATTCTCACACGACCGTTCCACATTTGCCCTCATCCGCGAGAGCATGCTTATAAGCTCGATCTCACGTGGGTGCACAAGAGCTGAGAGATCTGCACCTTGATCAACTGCGACATCGCGTTCTGCTGCCTTGCGAAGGATTGAGCAGATACGAGCGTGCGCGTATTGCAGATAGAACACCGGATTTTTATCGCCCTCTTCTTTTGCCAGACCAAGGTCGAATTCAAGATGAGTACCAACAGCACGCATCACAAAGAAAAACCTGACAACATCAGCTCCGACTTCGTCGATGAGCTCATCGAGAGTAAATGACTTACCACTGCGCTTTGAGAATTTGACGACTTCGCCATTTTCAACGAAGGTTACCATTTGATGAATAACGACGCGCACTCTGTCGGTATCGAACCCAAGGGCTCTGACGCCTGCAAGCACATCCGGTACTGTTGCGATATGGTCTGCACCAAAGATGTCGACAACAACATCAAATCCACGCTGCAGCTTGTCGCGATGGTATGCGATGTCGGGCAATCTATATGTGGGCTCGCCGGTGGACTTTACAATCACTTTATCCTGCTGATTGCCGAGCTCCGTTAGAGCGAACCACGTGGCGCCGTCTTTTTCGTAGACAAGTCCCTTTTCGCGAAGCTCTTGGATCGTTGTTTCTACCTTGCCGTCGCCATAGAGCGAGTCTTCGTTGAAGTACACATCGTGATGAATGTTCAGGTCTGCAAGTGTCTTTTGAATCGCTGCAAAGCACCACTTCTCGCCTTGCTTGCGGCAAAGCGTCTTGCAATCATCGTCGGCCATGTTCGATAGTTGCTCACCGAACTCGCCTACTACGATGTCGGCCACCGTGTGAATATAGTCGCCGTGATATCCGTCTTCCGGGAACGCAACTTCTGTATTGCCAAGACGGTGCTGGACGCGAGCATAAATGCTCTCGCCCAACTTATTCATCTGATTACCGGCGTTGTTGAAATAGTACTCTCGGGTAACATCGTAACCGTTCCACGCAAAAAGATTTGCCACGGTGTCGCCAACGGCGCAATTTCTTCCGTGTCCGGCATGAAGGGGGCCCGTTGGGTTGGCACTC
Source organism: Ignavibacteria bacterium (assembly GCA_046300675.1). Lineage (GTDB taxonomy): Bacteria > Bacteroidota > Ignavibacteria > Kapaibacteriales > Kapaibacteriaceae > UBA10438. The sequence continues at coordinate 4,419 of JBKCLO010000054.1, read as the reverse complement.
ACGTATTCAATGTTAACCCGTTTGCCGCGTCCGATATCTGAACGACCGATATCATCACCCAGACCATGCAGGTCCCGCAGCATGGCGTGATAGACCGCATCTGTGAAGGTAATGTTAATGAATCCGGGTCCGGCTATCTCAACCAAAGCCACCAGATCAGAGGAAGGCAAAGCGGCAACGATCTCTTCAGCAAATGCGCGGGGTTGTTTGCCAAGCCCCTTCGATAGCATCATCGAGATGTTCGTTGCTAAGTGTCCATGACCGTCTTGACGCGGGACACTAAACTGTATCGCTCCGTCGAAATCGACCCCAAGCGCGACCAGGGCTGCGCGAAACTGTGGTTCGATGTACTGCTGCATCATACGTCGGCTACCTTTTTTGAAATTTTGGCAGCGGCCTTGGTTGCGCCGGACTCAGTAAGCGTCATCGCTGGGGCATCACCCCAGAGCCGTTCGAGCTTGTAGAACTCCCGGGCCTCAGGCAGCATCAGGTGCACTACCACGTCGAAGTAGTCAAGAACAACCCATTTACTCTCACCCTTGCCATCGAGACGGGGAAATCCAAATCCCATGTGCTTGAGCGTAACCTCGATGCTGCCGGCAATAGCATGCAGCTGTGCATCGGAGTCAACAGTTGCGATTACAAAGAAATCCGCCGGAGAGGATTCGATGTCGTTGAGATCCAGAATCAGAATTTCGTGTGCAAGCTTTTCCTGCGCCAGACGCGCGCACAGAACTGCCCGCCCTTTTGTACTGCGTGGTTTGGTTATCGCCACCGAGTTGCCTTTGCCATGAATGAAAAGAGGTGTAGTCCTATTCTTCGAATGCCTTCAACTTATCAAGATCCGCGCCCAGCATGACCGAGGCCCGCAAAAATCGCAGTGAATCAACACCACTTACCACGAGCGAATCAGCAATGCCGATGGAGGCGGCCACTTTCAATGCGGATTGCTTGTCGCCAAGGCGGTCGATCACAACACTGCGCTTCGGTCTGTCGGAGGACGACGATATCTCGACAACATCAAAGCCGCGCTTGCGATAAAAATCCATTGCCCGTTTGCCAGCCCCTTGACGTCCGCTGGCGTTGACGATCTCGATCTGAATCGCGCTGCGGGGGTCTTCTTCATTGGCCAAGGCCGAAATCGGCGGATTGGCAATTCTCCAGGCAAGCGAGCCAAGCATTCCAAGTACGACCAATCCCGTGACGGCAACAGTGGTCCACCCGGCTATCTTCCGGACTCTGGACCATGTTTCCATCAGCTTTGGATTCATGCGGAAAGGGCGGGATTCGAACCCGCGGTACCATTGCTAGTACACACGCTTTCCAGGCGTGCCAATTCAACCACTCTTGCACCTTTCCAAGGGACGCAAATATACAGCCTATTGAGTAACCAACTGTTGATTAAATGGTTTACGTTGTGAGTCGAAAAATCGTACATTTGCTTCTTGCCATAAGTGGCTGTAACCGCAACCATCTACGACGTGTTTCTCACATGCAACGACGATCCTTTATAAAATCCGTGTCAGCCGCCGTAGCCGCAACAGGCTTAGGCTCGGGTGTGGCGCGGGCGGGTTCGGAAACGCAGGTGCAGGTCCCGCTTGCTCGCGTGTTGCCGCGAGGCCTGCGCCCAGGGTCGACGGTGGGAATTGTGTGTCCTGCGAGCGCGGCTAACCCTCATGATATCAAAGACTTCGCTGATTTATGTAAGTACTGGGGCGTGAACGTCAAGCTTGGGAAGAACGTTTCGAAACGAAATGGCTATCTCTCTGCTCCAGACAACGATCGCGCCTCGGAGTTCATGCAATTCATCGAAGATCCGGATGTGGATGCCGTAGTCTGTGCGCGGGGTGGGTACGGCGTGATGCGTATCCTGCCGATGCTCGATTTTACATCGATCCGGCAGGCGGGCAAGATCATCATGGGATTTAGCGACATTACTGCCCTGCTGATTGCCGCAAATCAGCTAAGCGGGATGGTCACGTTTCATGGTCCGGTTGCCTCGTCGTCGTTCGATGATTTTACCGTCAAAAGTCTGCGTGAGACCGTTGTCGCAGAGATCCAGCAGGGTCCGCTCGCATTCACTAGCAGCCGTTTGACCACGATTTCACCCGGTATTGCGCAGGGTAAGCTTACGGGCGGAAACCTTGCCCTCGTTGTTAGTACGCTTGGAACGAAGTACGAAATCGATACGACTGATTCGATTCTGTTCTTGGAAGAAATCAACGAAGAGCCGTTCCGTGTAGACCGCATGCTGACTCAGCTGTGGTTAGCCGGTAAACTTCAGAGCTGCAAGGGCGTTGCCCTTGGCAATTTCCGTGATTGCGAGGCACGGGGAACGTCCATCTCTCCTGTCTCGTTTACACTTGAGCAGGTGTTCGAACAGCGCCTTGCTTCGCTCGGCGTGCCTGTAGTCTACGGGCTGCCGTTCGGCCATGTCAGAAGCAAACTGACTATGCCTATTGGGGTTCAGGCAGAGCTTGACGCCACATCAAAGACCATACGAATACTGGAATCTGCTATCAGCTGACCTCGCAAGAGTTCTCATATGACAAGAAATCTCCTCACAACTGTACAAGGATCGATCATGCAACTACTACGCATGACCATCACCCTGCTCATCGCGATTGTTGTCTGCAGCACAACATCATGGGCGCAGTCGATCAACATTTACGGCGTCAACACGGCTAACTTCCCGAAGATCACAGCCGACTACGTGGCCTTTGATGCATCGGGTAATCCGATCACCGATCTGCGTGCATCAGATTTCCGCGTTCAGGAGACGATGCAGGGTGGTGCTCCGATGGACCTCACAGCCACGGTAACGCACGACTGTAAGGAGCAACAGACCGATCCCGAGGCCAGCATCCTGCTCATCCTGGACGTTTCGACGTCCATGGACCAACTCGTTAACAGCAAGAAGCGTATCGAGTATGCAAAGGATGCTCTCAAGGCTTTTGTTGCGAAGGTTAAGTTCACCGGCGAGACACGCGTTGCACTCGTGACCTTTGCAGGCGCTTACAGAATGGTTGTTGATTGGACGAACAACCCGCAGCCGATCATCGATTCACTCAACAAGATCAAGAACCCTGTAGGTGCAACCAACTACGTACTGCCGTTTGAGAGCAACCAGGGCTTTAACATCTATGACATGTTTCAGCGCAGACCTTCAAACGTTCCGCGGTATGCATTCTTTCTAACAGACGGACACCCCTCACCTGATATCAACGATGCGTCTGCAGCCAAGAGCGAAACAAAGTTTGTAAACGATAACATTGCCAAGATGAACGGCATGGGAATCCGCTTTTTCAGTGTGACCATTCTCGAGCCTACAACGCACTGGTCTCTTGAGACTATGTCGAAGGGAACTGGCGGTAAGTCGATTGTAACCACAGAAGAGAAGCTTGTTGACATTTTCCAGTATCTGGCTCTCGAAACACAGATCAAGAAGGTCTGTCAGATAAGCTGGATTGCTCCGTTTTCGTGCAATAAGCAAGGCCAAAGTAGAACGGCTACAATCGCCATGATTCGGGGTTCAAACCCTTCGACAACGGTTGCGTTCTTGACTCCCCCGTCCAGCGTTGCTGGCGTTGATGTAAGCAATCCTGTTCTTTTCTGCGGTGATCCATCGCCGAATCAATCATTCTTTGCAAATGACACACTAACGGCACGCGGTTCGACGTTCAGCGCTACGGGCTTCCAAATCACACCATCAACGTATTTCAAGGTTGTTGACTGGAATTACCCCCTGAACCAGACCGCATTTACGCCGTTCACGCTTGCCCCGGGTGCCAAGCGCATTATTCGCATTCAATTCACACAAGGCCCAACCCAAGCCTTCAGGCAAGCGCAGCTCGCATTTACAGGCGGGCCGTGTCTTCCAACAGCTACGCTTGTAGGGGGCACGGGTATTATTCTGCTGCAATCCCCAGTAGGTGGCGAGCTAACATCAACATGCGACACTGTCAACATCAAGTGGGCAGGCGTGTTGCCATCGCAACCTGTTAAGATTGAGTATTCAGCCGACGGTGGCAATACATGGAATGTGATCAATGCCGCAGCAACCGGCCTTCAATACAAGTGGCTTCCACCATCTGCAGGCGTCAACTACAAGGTACGTGTCAGCGTTGCGCCAATTGCTCAATACGTATGGGCAAAACAGCTCGGAGGCGCCGGACAGGATACTGCAACATCAGTTGCAGTTACGCCATCGGGTCTAAAGGTGTTTGCTACCGGTTACTATGATGGCGCAACGAAGTTCGGACCAGTTACACAGCCAAGTCCGGCAGGCAACATCGACGGGTATTTTGTAGAGTTCGACTCAGACGGAAACATCACTGCACCGACGAAAGTTATGCTACTTACTGGATCTGCCTCTAACGAGGAAAAGATCATCGGATGCGTGACCGACCGTTTCGGCAA
>JBKCLO010000053.1:0-2503 GCA_046300675.1 Ignavibacteria bacterium | reverse complement strand
GCATTGAGACCCTTCGATCTCCAGATATCGTTCTGGCCTTCTGAAGGATTCAGACAGGGCAGTCACAATGCAATTATTGACGACTACACATCAACCACGCATTGGCTCTCAGTGAATGTGCATGATCTTGCACCCACCTCAATGTTTAAAGATGTTCCACCGTGGCTCGGACTAGCCGTAGGACATTCCGTACAAAACCTCGATGGCATGGGAGGGGGCCAGCATAGAGTATTCATCGCCCTCGATTGGAACCTCTCACGCATAGAAGGTCTCCCACCCTGGCTTCGCGACATCATGCGCACATTGCACCTGTATCACCTGCCAGCGCCGGCAGTACAGATTAGTCCGAATGTTGTGTGGTATGGAATCAGATTCTAATACTAATTACGAATTACCAATTACCAATTACGAATTACCAATTACCAATTACTGGTAATGCGGTGCATCTTCATTCCTGTGAAATCGGGAACAAAACAGTCTAACCCACTTGTAATTAGTCATTAGTAATTGGTAATTAGTAATTAGTCATTGGTAACTCGTCACTTCCTTCGTCCCATCAAGCCTTGACCAAACAACTACGCTAACAGTCTTGGCTGTACCGTTTTCAGTGACAGCAAGTTTGAGCTTGTAGTTCATGCCGGCAACAACTTGTTTTTCGGCTGAGAGAATTTTCACAAGTTTTACTGATCCCTTAGGCTGTCGACTATCGACGGCGTAGTTTGCGCATGATAGGACGTCGGCATCAGCAGTCTCTGTAACTGAATAGGCACCTGTCATAGCAGGTGTGGAAGTTGCCGAGCCAGATGAAGTAGACGACGCACCACAACCTGTAATGATAACAGACGTGATGATCACTGAAAGCAGGAAACGTATGGTCATGTTAGAATCCATCAGAGTGCACCTTGTACTTGTGCTTGTAATGATTGGAAGCGCGCTTACGTTATCAGCGCAGTATTCAGCGCAATATGCGGAACCGATCAATCATGGTGGTTTCTATCTTGGACCGCGGATTGGTCTACCATTTTTGTTGGGTTTTCGAGGGCGCTATATAGCGGCCAATGACGAGAAACCGGTGTTCTATGTTGACGGTGATGCAGCAACTTCGGTTCTCATTAGTTCCTTGAGCTTTGGAGGGGGCATCTATCCTCTGGGGAATGTGCTGTATGTAGGAGCTAAGTACCACAGTCTGAGCACGCCACTTGTGGAAGATCCTGGCGCCAGCGTTGGATCTTTCAGTTTTGAAATTGGAGCAGCTGTTCCCTTAGGTGAACGTAAGAACTGGCTTCTACTTATCGATGCTGGCCCCATCATCAACCCTGTTGCAGATCAGATAAGCGGAGCAACCGAAAGAGACTACCTCAAGGTACTTCCCAACATCACGCTTAGTCTTGTTGGACGGCTCTTCTAACTCTCAGCTTGTAATTCTGAGCAGGCTGCCGTTAAGCGTTGTTTTGTACGACGCTAATGCATCTTTAGCTGGACCCTTCGTTACAGATCCAGTGCGGGCAAACGTAGCGCCGTGTTCTGAGCAATAAAATCTGTTTTCACTTTGCTGCCAAGCTAGTGCCTGGCCCTCATGAGTGCACGCGCTTTGAACGGCCACGTATGAACCCTGCCCTACACATGCAATAATCACACCCTGTGTGCGAAGGTAGCCCCCTACAGACATAAGTGCAGAATTCGCTGAATCATTGAGATCGAGCGTAAAATCTACATCTGTTGGTGCAGTTGACGACGAGCAACCACCCAAACACTGGGATAATCCAACACCAGTGGCCAGCACGGTGAGTCCGACAAATGATTGTTGAAAGAACTCTTTGCGATTCATGATGCTTCCCTGAATACGTATATCGAACGGTAAAAATACCTGCCAACGTATGATAGTTACAATCTGAGATAGGATTGTGTGAACTTATGGAGGTGCTTTTACGTTTCCCCGCAAGTTGACACATGTATCACAGATCGCATAATCATTGCTATGAAATCAATACTTACATCGCTGTTTGTAGCGACACTTCTAATCGCTTGCGCAAAGAAAGATGAGCAGACTACAGAAAAGACTGATGTGATGCCACCTCTGACGCAGGCAGAGCAAAACGAGTTGTTCGAACAAGCGGGGGCATTATTCCCCGCGCTTCCAGCCATAATGCCTGGAGGTGAGTCGGACTCACCCGAGCTCGTTGCACTTGGACAGGAGCTATACCACGATACGCGCTTGTCTGTCAACAACGAGCAATCATGCAACACATGTCACAATGTTGACAATGGTGGTGCGGGCGTGGACAACGAAACCACGTCGCCAGGGGCGCTTGGCAAGCGTGGCGCGCGTAACACGCCATCATCACTGAACGCCGGCTTTCATTTTGTCCAATTCTGGGATGGTCGGGCCGAAGATCTCGAAGCTCAGGCTAAGGGGCCAGTAGTAAACCCAATTGAAATGGGAATGGAAAGCCCGAAGGCTGTAGAAGCCAAGCTGGGTGGGGTAGAGTCATACAAAGCACAA
>JBKCLO010000052.1:0-1308 GCA_046300675.1 Ignavibacteria bacterium | reverse complement strand
GCATCGCAGCCATCCAGATTGCGTGAATGATGACAAGGCAGAGCCGGGTATGTTGGATACAGAATCAGAACGCGAATCGATTGTGGCGCTGTTCGGAAGCTGCCATCTGTGATTGTACGGCGGAGCACCATTCCATACCGTTAGCCCCGTTCCGGAGGGTTGCTCGCCTTCGCACACACGCAGGGTTTGAGCATCGAATCGAAGCTTGATTGAATCACGCACCGTTACAACGATGGTGTCGCTGACAGCTGTACCATTGCCGTTGTCGTCGGTGGCTGTAAGGACAAAGGTCGTTGTTGTTCGAGGACGCAACATGGCGTTCCATGGCTTTGATGCATCAGGGATGATGCAGTCGGCACGGGGCTCCCACGTATACACAATCGGGTCGCGTCCACACCATGCAGGATCTCCGCGGCGCAGGTCGATCGCCATTGCGTCGGAAGGACAGATCACTGTATCAAGGCCTGCAGAAACACTTCCTCTGTCGCGAACACACAACTGCACCGTGTCTGTTGCGACACATCCAATCGAGTCTGTGGCAACAACGATGATCTGTGTCGTGCGCGGCAGCTGCAATGCAAGGTTCTGCTGCGTTGACGTCCAGTTTGTCCCAATGTCAGGCGTTGATGTCCACCGATATGTGACCGGCTGCCTGCCCCCTTGCACTATTGCCTGCATGAGGGCCGTATCAGATGGACACAGCGTATCAGTCTCACAAGTGCTGGCAGAGACGATACTGACAGCAAAACCTGGCGAGGCTACGAGTCTTGTAGAAGCAACCGACGCGCATCCATAACGAGACGTCGCAATCAGCTGCAGGGAAGAGCCGGCGTTTGAATCAAGCGCAACAACGTACGGATCGCGAATGGTAGAATCGTTTACCATCCTGCCTGGTGTCCACTGATATGTCATCCCAGCTGTATCGCCCAGGACCTTTGGATCGAGTTTGATCTGCCCTGCCGATGAGCACGTTGTATGGGTTGGCTGTAGAGCAATCGATGGACATCTCTCGACCTGAATGACGACAGTGTCCTTTGAGACACGCTGCGCTGCATCAGTTACGGTGAGGATGTACTGGGTAGTTACATCAGGTTTGGCCGTTGTGCGAGCTGATGTTAACGAAACAGGATTGCTAAGTCCTAGCTTGGGTGACCACGAATATTGGAACGGCGGTGTACCGCATTGCGCGTTTGCACCAATCGACGTGCCCAATGTGTCGCGGCAGATACAGAGTATCTTATCGGGTCCGGCATTCGCATCAGGTACAGACCGAAGCTGAATTGTGAACTCAAACTCTGCAGAGCAGCC
>JBKCLO010000051.1:0-21885 GCA_046300675.1 Ignavibacteria bacterium | reverse complement strand
GGCTCTTGCCGGTGTGGCTCTATATCTCGTGCTGCCGCTGCGGAGTGCGCAGCATCCAGAGCTAAACTGGGGCATGGTGCACCGCAATTGGGATGCCTTTGTCTATCACGTAAAGGGCACGCAGTTCGGCGTGTGGATGTTTTCCGATAAGGCGGCAGTCAAAGCTAATTGGTCGATCTTCCGCGCGCTTCTCACAAATCACATGCTCTGGATAGGCTTTATCCCATTGGTATGGGGCTTGTGGACGCTCCTCAAGACGAAGCGGCATCTTGCAATCGGACTGATTCTTTTCGTGATCGGCAATCTTGGCATCTCCCTTGGGTATGCCATTCCCGATATCGACCCTTACTTTCTTCCTACAAGCATCGTTGCATCGGTGCTCACGGCCATTGGTCTGCGAGCAGCTCTCATGCACCTTCCTGCGCGGCTTCGTGTTGCCTTGCTGGTTCTTCCGGTAACAGCATGCATCATGCACTATGACCACAACGATAAATCATCGCATCAAGCTGTTCCGGGATACACAGCATGGATGTTGGCAAATGCAGAGCCCAATGCCATCATCATAACACGTCAGTGGGACTATTTCTGCTCTGCCGCATGGTACGAGCAGCGCGTTATGAAGACGCGAACAGATGTTACAATCATTGATAAAGAACTTTTACGTCGCACCTGGTATGCCCCCTATCTGTTGCAGCTCTATCCAGCAACCATTGGACGCGCCACAGTAGCGATCAACGCCTACATGCCGCTTCTACAGGAATTCGAACGTGACGCAGACGAATTCATGTCGGCCGGTAAAAGCCGCGAGATACAACCTCGCTTCGTAGAGATGCTCAATGCAATCATCGAACTCAATGCAGACCGCCCCATCTACATCACACCCGAACTCCTGAATGATGAACCTGGATTCGCTATAGGATGGGAGAAGATTCCTGCGGGCCCAATGGTACGACTCTTTAAGCCCGGCACTGCATACGTCCAACGCGATCGTTCCGATGGCCTTGCCGTGGCGGTCGCAGCCTTGAAGCAACCCCGAGAACGCCTCGACACAGCACTACGCGAGACTGTACTCTCCGGTATTGCCACAATGGCCTTTTACAGACTCGATGGCAAGCAAGACACCGCCGGTTTCCGCAGATACCGCGATATTGCACGCAACCTACACCCAGCAAGCCCGATAACAGGGCAGTTGGAGCAGGTTGCTCGGTGAAAACGCCGCTTGATTACCAATTACTAGTTACGAGTTACCAGTTATGAGGTACAACCCATTGGTCATTCGTAATTGGTCATTCGTCATTCGTCATTCGTAATTGGTCATTCGTAATTAGTAATTCGTCATTAGCAATTGGTCATTCGTCATGGACCCCTCCTACCTCATTTTCGATCTTGAAACAGTTGGTAAGCCCCTTACCAGCTTTGATGCTGTGCAGCAGGAGTATCTTCTGCGGGGCACGGAAACTGATGAAGATCGTGCGAAGAAGATCAACGAGTTTGGGTTGAGTCCGATGACGGGCTTTATCTCATGCATCGGCATGCAGATGATGACGCGTGTGGGCCAAGAGTGGCAGGCAAAGCGGGTCGCGTATTCGCTGGATCCTTCGATGAAGGATGAAGATGGGTATGCGCAGGAGGCACTTCCAAGCGGGGCCTCATGGTACCGGAGCAGTGAGGCCGTTATGCTCGAGAACTTTTGGAAACTGATGGTGCATCATCGTGGCATTACATTGATCTCGTTTAACGGACGCAACTTCGATGCACCATGGTTGATGCTGCGCTCAGCCGTCTTGGGAATACGTCCATCGCGGAATCTGATGGACGGGACAAAATTCAATTACAGTGGCCACATCGATCTGCTTGATAGACTCACCTTCTTTCAGGGCTCTGGCAGTGGGGCAACGCGCAAGTTCAACTTTGACTTCTATGCAAAGTCGTTCGGCGTTACTTCGCCCAAGGCTGAGGGCGTTGACGGATCGATGGTGGGAGAACTCTACGAAGCTGGACGCCATAGCGACATCGCAGAATACTGCCTGCGCGACGTAGCATCTACTTGGGACTTGTTTGAAGCGTGGGAGCGTGTTCTGCGCTTTTAAGCTTCTGGCACTTCATGTTTCGTGCGAAGAACGTAAATGTACTGTCCAAGCTCTGCAGACAGCAAGAAGATAAACGCTGAATAGTACAGCCACACTGCGAATGACGCAACGGCCACATAGCCGCCATAGATCTTACTGAAGTTCGTTGCACTGTACACGTACCATGAAAACAGCATACGTGCCGCTTCCCAGAGCACAACGGCAAACCCTGTACTCATGAGTACAATTTGCCACGGCAGACGTCTATTCGGTACAAGCTTGTAGAGCAGTAGGAACAACACAGACGTCGCAATCAGCGATGCAGCCTGCACGGTAAGTCCAAACAACAACCCCGTTGCTTCATTTTCGACAAGGCTCAGTCTGTATTGATCTGCAAGTGTAAGTAGGGGGCTAAGCAGCGTAACGATCAGGATCAATATCACGATCACGATCGTAAATGCCATGTCCTTGAGCTTGTACCAGATAAAGAACTTTGGCGTTGGTATGTGAAAAATTGCATTCAGTCCTGTGCGCAACGAACTGAACAATGCAGAAGCCAGCCACAGAAGAGCTATGCCTGCTATCCAACCGGCCACTGAGCTGTAGTTAAAGAACGCACCAACCTCGTTGATGATCGTTGTGATCAAACTTGTTGCTTGGGTATTCTTCGGAAGAAACTTGTCCAGAGCCGCCTCAACGGTCTCCTTGGTTTGGTTAACATCCATCACGCCACTTACGAGCGATACGATCAGCACGACCAGGGGAATGATACAGAGCAGCAGGTTGAATGCTATTCCCGACGAAAGGAGAAAGATGTGACGTCGGTCTGTTATGTCGACGAAATCATAAATCAGCGTCCACGCACGTTTGAGAAACGGCAGCACGCGCTCGATGAACAATGGCATACCTCAAAAGTACGGTATCCAAGCTAGTTTTGCTGAATGTCGTTCCTCACAAGTACCAGAGCCGTAGCAGCGATCGCTGCAGCAATTGTTGCTGCAGCGCTATTGGCTGCGGGGTGCGCTAACAAGGTTGCGCCTTCGGGCGGACCCCGCGACAGCATTCCTGCCAAGATCGTGATTGCTGAGCCCCCTTCAGGAACAACGAGCTTTACCGCAGATGAGATTCGTTTTGGATTTGACGACTACATCGACAGAGGTATTCGTAATGCCATAACGGTGCTACCAACACGACGGTTCTCTACGTCGTATGCTGGTGATGAAATTTCCATTGCGTTTCGCGAGCCCCTCGACACGGCAACAACGTACAGCATAACCATTGGAACAGACTGGACAGACGCACGCGGAAATCGTCCACTCCAAGCATACACATACGTCTTCTCCACTGGCACCGCAATCGACAGTGGCAGCATTAATGGCCGCATCGTTGCTGCAAGCCTACAGAACGTGATCGTGATGTGTTATCCAAATGCCGACACGATCACATCAGGGTTCACTCCAGCAGGAAACAAAGCCCCCTACATCATTCCTGTCGGCACAAGTGGTGCCTTCTCTATCAAGGGGCTAGCAGACGGACGCTACCGCGTGATGGCCTGCAGGGATGAGAACAAGAACATGATGATGGATATCAACGAGGAGTTCGTTACAGCCCCTAGTGATGTATCCGTGATGCGTGCTCAATCGCCATTTCTACTGTTGCGCATTGGTCCTGCGAAGGATCACGAACCACCACAATTGGCTCGTGTGCGCGCTGTAACAAGCACCCTTGCAACTGTGCAGTTCACAGAGCCTGTAACACCTGTTATTGCCTGGGATAGTGCCATGCGAATCGTCGCAGGTGCCGGTAAACGCATAATGCCCACAGCGTATTGGGCAAACCCAACATCTCCGGATATCGTCTACATGCGCTTCGGGGCGCCTGTTGATTCAGCATCGTACACACTTGAACTGACGCCGCAAAGTGTGCGTGATTCTGCCGGCATGTTCAATGCTGACACTATCGCAAAGCGATCTCTTCAATGGACCACTCGTCAGGACACTACACAACTACGTGTACTGCGCATTTCTCCTTCCGACAGTTCACGAAGTGTTGCCATCGACACAGTGATTCAGATCTTCTTCTCGGATGCCGTTGATACGAACGACGTGCGCATCTCCGTTTGGCATCAGCAGCCACAGGGGGCTGTACCGATAACGACACGTTGGCGCTCACCGGTGATCCTGGAGATCACAGCAGCGCAATCTCGCATACCCAAGACATGGTACACCACAACGATTGTGCCGGAGCGGCTGATATCCTATCGGGCCTCTGCGCTCTCTACCGATTCAATCGTCCATACCATGCTCACCAACACTCGTCGTCCAGAGCCTGGTACCGTAAAAGGCAAACTGCTTGCGTTTGCTAAGCCCCCTTCCGGCATCCGACCCATCATGCGTCTGCTTACGGCGCAAGGTGTTGTAGTTGCGGCCACGCTGGTCGATACATCCGGAGCCTTCGTCTTTGAGAGTGCCCCACCGGGTGAATATGTGGCAGACGTGTTTCATGACGTCAATAACAACGGCATGTTTGACTATGGAGACTATCAGCCCTTTGCATTTAGTGAGCCTTGGTGGCCGATTCAATCAAAGGTGCTTGTGCGCTCTCGGTGGACACTAGAAGATGTGGTGTTAGAGGTAACTTTGTGATAACAATCACATAAAACTCGCAACATGCTGCGCACATACCTCTATAGTCTACTTCTCTTGTTTTGCGCCACACCGCTGTTTGGCCAAGTGGATTTTACAGGAAGAGTAGTAGCCACCAACCGACAAATCCCGTGGGACATGCTGGAAGGTCCGGACGGCAATATCTGGTTTACCGAGCGCATTGGACTGGTTTCGAGACTCGACCCCGACACACGGCAGATAGATACGATCTTCGATATGCGCAGCGGCATATTGAATCTTGTAGAGGTTGGGCTATTGAGCATGGTCTTGCATCCGGATTTTGCAGATACGCCCTACGTGTATCTTTCCTACGTTTATCGCGATACGTACGAATGGGTAAAACACGTTTCACGATTTCGATACACCGGCGCGACGCTTACTGATGAGAAGGTTCTCTATGAGCTGCGTCCAGCAGAGCTGTGGCATCAGGGATGTCGCATGTTGGTGTTGCCAGACAGAACACTCATGTTTACAAACGGCGATCAGCCTGCACCTGACAGCACGTATAGCTCTACCTCGGAGATCGGAAAGATCCTCCGCATCCATCTCGACGGGACGATTCCTACAGACAATCCCTACCCAGGAAATCGCGTTTGGTCTCGAGGACATCGCAATCCGCAGGGCCTATGCATGCTGCCTAATGGGTTTGTTTATTCATCTGAACACGGCGAAAGGATTGAGGACGAGATCAACCTTATTCGAAAAGATGGCAACTACGGCTGGCCGAAAGTGGAAGGAATGTGCGACACCCCCGAAGAGATCGCTTTTTGTAATGCAAATGGCGTAATCGAACCAGCATGGTCAAGCGGCCAAGTCCAAACATATGCGCCAGCGGGAATTGAGTATTACGGTCACTCACGATATCCGTCTCTAACTGGTAAGTTGATCTCTACGCATCTAAAGTCGTCGCGAATCATGGCCCACACGTTGTCAGCTGATCAGGAGCATATAACGCAGACCGATCACTTTATACAGTATCGTTTCGGTCGTATTCGCGATGTGCTTGTCATGAACAACGGGCGTCTGTTCATCTGCACAGGTAATGTCGGATACAAGAACATCGAGCCGTTCCCGAAATCCACTGACGACGTCATAGTAGAACTTCTCCCCGTATGGCAACACAGTAAGCCGGCCGTGCAAGCGCGGTATGATACTATCGTTTATCGCACAAATGTTGGCGACAGCGTGCGTGCCTTCATACCGTTTTGTGGTGTCTCTGCAGGCACAGTGCGTTATCTCGACTTTCAAACAACTCCCGGCAACATGTTTCAGCAACGTCATTGGCAAGACGCTGCAACAACAGAAGGTTCCGAATGCTGGCCGTTTCGTGTTCTGTATGTACCCGACAGTGCTTATCCGCACCGAGCAATAGCAACAGCTTGGTATGATGATCATGCGGGCGGACGTGATTCGGTATCAACCGTTGTTGTTGGACTTCCATACAGAGGCATGATCGTAAGTGACCAACCGACGTACGATTCAAGCCTTACGGCAGCCTCTTGTACGTATGCTGTTACGGTATCTAACATCGGCGACACGGCTGTTACAATATCTGGGTATGCCTCGGAACCTCAGTCTATTGGACATATCGTGGATGTTGATTTGCCGATAACTATCGCACCGGGGGCATCAGTACGCGTGCCGATACGTGTCGATAGCATACACGGAAGAACCTCTGATGGTGTTGTAACGCTTCTCACAGACGGCTTGCGCGATCCCCGAATTCGATTGATTACAACATTCGTTGTCGATTCCACGACGCAAGTAGAGTCGGAGTCCACAATCCTGCCCTTTCCGGTCAAGGATGCCTTTGAAGTTCACAATGCACCACTAGGGATGACACAGGTGCGCATTTACGATACACAAGGGCGGATGGTGTTCCATACAGACGTAGACTCCAAGGGTACGATACGTGTAAAGACCAGTGAATTTGCAACTGCAGTTACGGAGTGCGGCGCATACTCTGTTGAACTCATACAACAGACCCGCGTGCACCGGTACTTCATTATCGTGTCACAATGAGGAATGTAGTTGTAGCTGATCGTCAAATCCCTCTGATCGCCGATGTTGTGCGAGGATGTGATGTTGTACTGGCCGACTATAACGAGATCACAAACAGCTTTCTCGTAGATCATCATGCAACATCGTTACTGGTTCGTTCCGTTACATCGGTTAGTTACGATCTTCTTCAGAATACACATGTCTCATTTGTAGGAACAGCAACTGCTGGTTTAGATCATATTGAACTGGACCTGTTACACGACCGAAATATACGCGTTGTCGGAGCGCCAGGATGCAATGCCAACGCTGTTGCCGAATACGTTATGATGTGGCTCTCCGAGCTCAATGTCTCTGCAACGTCAACTATCGGCATAATCGGCTTCGGCAACGTTGGACAGCGTCTTGCACGCTATGCCATTGCTCGTGGACACGATGTATTGGTAAACGATCCGCCCCTTGCAGATCTTCGCTATCAGTTCCCATCTCTTGTTCGGCACGTTTCTCTCGACGAGCTGCTACGGCGCAGCGATGTGATATCAGTACATACACCATACACGTCTAGTGGTCCACATGCAACGCAGAATCTGATCAACGCCGACTGCATGCAGCTAACTCGAAGCGGCGCGCTTGTGATCAACACGGCACGAGGTGGCGTTATCGATGAACCATCACTTTGCAGACGAGTACACAATGGCGATCTCACCAGTGTGCTCGACGTGTTTGCGAATGAGCCCATGCCCAACCTTGATACGGTAACAACTGTTCACCACTGTACGCCACACATTGCAGGATACAGCGAGTCGGCCAAGTATCAAGGTGCACGAATGGTCCTAAAGGCGCTGCGTGCCCACACAGGCGCAGACTTTGCAATTCCCGAACTCTCGGAGCTGCTTCGTCGCAGATCGACGCAGCGTGAGGACCAACTTCTCGTGCTGAATCATCCATTTCGAGACGCTTACATCACAACACCGACATCGCAGACATTTGAGATGTGTCGTAGATTGACGCCATTACGAACAGAACACACGCAACCACCCACTTGGGAAGAGCTCCATGGCCATCGCGCTTGAAGAAGTCATTTTTGATGCCGTAATGATCCTGCGACCAGATCGCTATCAGGATCAACGTGGCTACTTCGAAGAAGCCTATCGCGCTGACGTATGCATACGCTATGGTATCCCAACAGACTTCGTCCAGGACAATCACAGCAGATCTGCACATGGTGTTGTGCGTGGCATGCATGCTCAGCACACGCAGCCAATGGGCAAGATGCTACGCGTTATCAGGGGACAGATACAGCTTGTAGAGGTAGACATCCGCAAAGGCTCGTCAACCTATGGCAAACACGTTTCTATCGATGTCTCAGAAACAAACGGTCGTATTGTATGGATACCGCCAGGCTTTGCAAATGGGTTTGCTGTGATCAGCGACGTTGCTGATGTAGTGTATAAGTGCACTGCTCTCTACAACCCAACCGGAGAGGTTGGCATCAACCCTCTTGATCCCGATTTGGCTATACGTTGGTTAGTTGATGCACCTGTGCTCAGCGACAAGGATGCCAACGCTCCAGGTCTGGCATCTCTAGAGCATGCATTCTAGACTACTTTAGATCATTGATCAACTGCAGTGCTTCTTGCTTGCGCTGTTGATCGCCCGGCTCTTTATTCTGCATCGAAGCGATGCGCTGAGCCACAGCTACTGCGTCCTTTTCGAGCTCCATCTCTACAAGTAACCGAGCATACTCCAGCTCAAATGTTATAAAGTTGGGACGTAGTTGGCGAGCCTTCTTGAGGTATGTATTCGCGTCTTCGATGTTACCCCAACCTAGGCCAAGAGGTAGCCGTACTAGCTTAGGTTTTTTGACGAGGTTAAGATGGGCACGCCCCAGGATGTAACATGCTGCAGCCATACGCTCTGGTGTCTCATTGTTGAGTTGAATTGCCTTTGTCGCATCATCACGCACAGCATTTACTACCGAGGCAACTGAGAAGATACCCTTGAAGAGCGCGATTTTACCGTTAGCTGCGGCGCGATAGACATAGCCGCCCATGGACTTCGCATTTACGGCTATTGCCTTGTTTGCATAGTCCAGTGCCTTCGTATACAACGCCAGCTTCTTGTCTTCCTGCCACTCTTGGTCGCCGAGAATGTTATGGATGCGTGCCTGACGGTAGAGTACATCATGAGACCTGGCATCTTCCTTAAGGGCTGCATCTATGGTATTCTTAGCCCCTTTCACATCTAGGGCCTCGACTTGATCATCAAACTGTTTACAGAGTTGTTGGACGTCTGCACTGCCTACAGCGGTCATCACAACAATTGTAAGGAGCGTGAGCACGAACTTTAACATGGTATTCCTCATTGGTTATCACCGTACTGTTCGAAAATACACATGCCCCATACGACTCAATAGCCGTATGGGGCATTTCGTAAACAATCTGTCTTTTAGAAGCTGTAGCGGATACCCAGTTGAAGCTGGTAGCGCGACAGCAGATCATCATATCCGAATGGGTTCTTCTTGTCTGTATAGCTAAAGATCGGGCGTCCATCAGCGATGGCAGCATCCTTGATCATCGTTGCTGTTGTCATACCTTCAAAGCGCAGAAGCAGGTCGCGGTTGTTATTAACCGATTGAACACGACCCCACTCAGGATTGATCAGGTTAAGAGCATTGATACAGTCAAGTGTGATTTCTACGCGATGGCCATTCGTTCCAGGAACTGGGATCTCTTGTGCCAAACGAAGATCAAGTTGGTGAACAAACGGCTCGCGAGCTGAGAATCGATCCATGACCGTTCCGCGAGCTGCATTGAGATGTTCATCGCGGCTAATGTATGACTCAAGTTGCTGACGTGCCGTTGCGCTGGAGACCACGAGCGAATCGCGACGGTTTGCACCAGAGCCAACACTTACTACACGCCCAAGAAGGATCTCGTTGGCATCATTAGCATCCTTTGGAACATAGATCAGATCGTTTTCTGTCTGACCGTCAGCATTTACGTCACCATCATAGATGTATGAGAAGGGGCGTCCACTGCGAAGCTCATAAAATGCGCTTACTGTTGTTGCATAGCCGCCAGCATATTCAAAGCGCTTGCTAACTGATGCAGCGAAGCGATGTGGAATATCGAACAACGAAGCCGAGAGCGTTGCGTTGTTTGGATTATCCTTGATATGGTTGAAACGCCACTGTGAAACGGCCTGAGAAGAAAGGCCAGAGTTCTGATCAAATGAACGGGCATATGTATAGAACACGCTGGCAAACCATCCGTTTGAGAACTGCTTACGAAGCTGACCAGAAACACTGTAGCTGTATCCTTCGCTGGTGTTGCTTAGCTCAATGATATTTGTGAACGGACCATTACGGAATGAACCAACATTTGTGCGTGGTGTTGTGTTACGTCCGGAGTACGTACCGTACACACCACGACCGTCAGCAAGACGGCGCACCGCTGTTGTGTCAAGATTTAGATCTGTGTAGTAAATGTCATTGAGGCTCTTTGTGTAGATAGCTTCGACCGTTCCATACCAACCGTCGACAACTTCACGGTCTGCAGCTATGTTGAGACGCAGATTCTGCGGCATTTTGAAGTTTGGTGAAGTAACGTTCAATTCCGTCACATTACCAACGCGCGCGTAGTTAGCTGGGTCGGCAGGGTTGAAATCCTTGCTGAACTTGGGCATCGTCGTGTCTGTTGGTGATGCCGGACGAATGTCCAAACGAGCGATTTCAACACCAGTGTTCGAATACTGATTTGAGATCCATACAAACGGGATACGACCTGTAAAGATACCCGCTCCACCACGGATTTGCAGGGGCTTGTCTCCACCAGAATTCCAGTTGAAACCAACACGTGGCGAAAACAGGATCGTTGAGCTGGGCAGCTTGTTTGTCAAGAGTCCCAGCGTGCGTGTTGAATCGCTGTTGAGCTTGATTGTCTCGGCGGTTGAATTCTTTGACGCTTCGTCAAAGAACATTGGCATATCTGCACGCAGACCGATGGTGACTTTGAAGTTATCTGCAACATCCCACTCATCCTGCGCATAGAGACCAAGCTGCGCTGTTGAAAACGACGCTGCCCAGTCTGAGGCATATCCCGGACGAGCAAATGAATACTGGAGACGCGCTGCGTTGCCATTTCGCAGATCGTTTAGAGAGTTAAAGCTCCAAGTTCCTGCATTATCACGGATGAAGAGATTCGAGAATGTAAAGAACTCGTTCTGCGTACCAACAGTGAGGGTGTGGTTACCCATTCCGTAGGTGAAGTTATCCGTTATCTCGAGTACGTTTGTGCTGAGCTTGTTCTGAAGTGAAAAGTTCTCTGCACCAGCGGTAATTCCGATACCAGTGATGCGTGAGTCAGATACAATAACCGTTGGGAACTTTTCGCCGGCGATTTCTCGCGAATCACGGATAGTTGTGTATCCGACGATAAGTTCATTTGACATTGACTCTTCAAGAGCAGAATTCAACTGCAATACTGTGCTATTAGCAACACTGTTGAACGTATACATGCGGTTACCGAACAACACGCCTGTGCGAGCAGGGTTGTAGATATCATCCGCGGCGTTCACCATGTTATGGCGCAGCGTTAGGCGATTCTTATCGTCGAGGTTCCAGTCAAGACGTGCAAAGATCTTGTCCGTTGGACGCGTTACTTCCTGATTGTCCAGTACACCAGGATTATATCCGTACTGCGTGCTCAAGATGCTACCAACTGTATCTGCAATCGCATTGATAAGCGCACCATTTGCATTCTGTGAGAATGCCAGCTGCGGCTTTGGCTGCGTGCGGTTTGTCTTTTCCGCATTGACGAACATGAAGAGTTTGTTCTCAATGATCGGGCCGCCTACACGAACACCGGCTTGGTATTCCGAGAATGAAGAAAACGGCGTGCGGACCGTTGTGTCGCGATACTCACCAACAGGAAGCGTAGATCCGTCAAGTGCCTTAGAAAGGTAGTTGGTTGATACGAGATCACCAATCATCTTCTCGTTGCGAGTAAAGAAATACGCAGAACCTGTCCATGTATTTGTTCCGCTGCGGGTAACGGCGTTAACACCACCGCCTGCAAATCGACCCTGGCGCACATCGTAAGGGGCTACCAGAACCTGAAACTCCTCAATAGCGTCGAGTGAGATCGGTGTTGTGTTTGCCTGACCTCCAGGCGTACCATTCGATCCCAAACCGAACAGGTCGTTGTACTGCGTACCATCGATCTGTACGTTGTTGTAGCGGTTGTTACGTCCACCGATGGATGTACCGCCCCCTGCTGAAGCCGTTTGAGGCGAAAAGCGCACAAAGTCTTGAAAATTTCGAGAAATCGTCGGGAACGACGTGATAACCTTTTCGGAAACCGTTTCACTGGCACCGGTCAGATTGGCGTTGATCGGCGTTGTGTTCAATGCGATAACATTTACTGCTCCGCCCTCGACAACTCCTTCTTGCATCGAGACGTCAAAACGGCGGGTTTCGCCTAGTGCAAGGTTCTGAATGGTATACTCTGCTGTCTTCATTCCGACAGACGCAACAGACAACGCATATGGCCCGCCAATGCGGAGTCCAGTAATGATGTAGCGTCCATCTTTACGGGTGTTAGCCCCGTACACCGTGCCAGATGGTGTATGTCGAAGCTTGACTGTTGCACCGGCAACAGCATCGCCCTTTTCATTCCGAACGGTACCGTTTACCGTTGCTGTTGTAGTCTGTGCTTGCGCAACAGACACTGTGCCTGCCATCATTGCCAGCACGATCATAAATGTCGTTACAATACGCATGTCCAATCCTGACTGTGTGTGGAAACATCGAGTGCGAATTTCCGCGCAAAATCAGGAATCGAATGTTAAGTATTGCTAACAACAGCCCGTCTGAGGGTCGCAGTGGATAACTGGCTTCTTGCCGTAAACTGTGATACTAATGATGCCATCGTGACGGCTCTGCATAACGGCTATTTCAGCTTCGGTTAAATACTTCGACAAAACATCAAATGGAAGAGTTATTGGTTTCTGCTTTTGGACAGTTATCTCCCGGAAACCAACTTCGTCAAGCAAGTCCAAGTAGTCGTTGTATTGTATTGCACCGGCCACACATCCCGCATACATCTCTGCATCTGTACGGAGCGCATCCGGCAGTTCACCACGGAGCACAACATCAGAAACACTGAAATGTGCACCGGGCTTGAGCACGCGGTGCATTTCTGCAAAAGCCTTACGCTTGTCGGGTACAAGATTGAGTACGCAGTTCGAGACAACAACATCGGCCCTGTTTGCTGCGATAGGCAGCTGCTCAATGTCTCCAAGACGAAACTCTACATTATTAAAGCCAAGCTTGTCAGCGTTTTCCCTTGCCTTGTCGATCATCGCAGGTGTCATGTCCACACCGATAACCTTTCCGCTTTCCCCTACCAATGCCCTGGCAACGAAAGCATCATTTCCTGCCCCCGAGCCAAGGTCTACGACGGTATCTCCCTGTTTGATCTGTGCAAACTCCGTGGGTATACCGCACCCAAGCGCAAGGTCTGCGCCCTCGACATAGCCTTGAAGCTTGGAATAATCTTCAGCGAAAATGGTGTAGTCTACAGTCGAGCACTCTCCAGCACCACAACAAGATGTTGCGTTCTGCTCCTTGCTTTGGGTGGCAATCTGCGAATACTTCTCGCGGACCATTTCCTTGGTCGCATCAGCGTTTGTTTGGTTGTTCATGATACAAACCTAAGGATAGAGAATGCATTGCCTCACTATCGGTTACTGGTTCGAAGGAATCGTAATAATCACCGATTGCGCCAAGATCTTGCGGTGTATGCAATACGATGAGATCTTCGACGATTGGACGCAGCATGCGCACGGCATCCATACTGGCTACGGGGCTTACTACGACAATACATCGCGGTACTTCCAAGCGGACGACCTCTACGGCGTATCGCATTGTTTGTCCGGTTGCTATACCATCATCTACAAGCATTGCAACCTGGTGCTGCAGACTAACAGGTTGAATGTCGTATTTCTTCATGCGTTGTTTCAGCGTCCTCCTCTGTCGTTCAATCTCCTGACGAACATACTCTCGAGAGATCATCGCGTGAGCGGGGTCTACATAAGCCCCTTGTAGGCTGACCGCCCCGATGGCATACTCTTGATTGTCAGGATGCGTCAATTTCTTTACGAAGAGTGGCGCAAAGTCCCATTCTAGGTAGCCAGCCAGGACCTGCGCGATCGGAATTCCACCACGTGGTATTCCTAGCACTACTCCATGGTGTCGTTTGTAGACATCGAGCAGTGGTATCAACTTTTGAGCTGCATCGTTTCTGTCGCGAAATCTCATGCATGCAGTATACCGGAAGGTTGGATCAATGCAGGTACGACATCCTAGCTCGTGGCCGCGTATCTTTGACCCTTCAGGCATCGCCATCACTCATGATTCGACTCCATTCCATCGTTAGCACCGTATTCCTCATTGCTGCTTCATGTTGCAGTATCGGGTTGTGGTGGAGTCTATTCTCCGGCAGCATCCTGCTTATGTGGATGATCGGACTGCTACTTATTGTGACTGTTGCTAGCGGCTATCGTTATCTCCAGA
This sequence comes from Ignavibacteria bacterium, assembly GCA_046300675.1. Classification (GTDB taxonomy): domain Bacteria; phylum Bacteroidota; class Ignavibacteria; order Kapaibacteriales; family Kapaibacteriaceae; genus UBA10438. The sequence goes on along the minus strand of JBKCLO010000051.1, from coordinate 7,576 downwards.
GTGCAGGACGGATGATGTCCGAATCCGTGTTTCTTGTGTTGTTAATTGTGGTGACCCTAGCTCCTCGTCTTTGGTGGATCACTCATGCCGGCACGATACCTATCGCAGATTTCGCAGGATATCAGGACTATGCACAACAGGTAGCATCTGGAAACTTGATGGGCTACACACCTGTAATGATGGTGTTTCCATTCAAGTTCTTCTACCCACTGGTTCTCGGCGCGCTGTATTGGCTTACAACGCCTTCGTCATTCATTGCACAGCAGCTCAATCTTGTACTCTCGGTCATCATCGCCTTTCAAGTCTATCGCTTAGGATATCGGGCAGGGGGCGAGCATTGCGGACGCCTAGCGGCGCTGCTGTTCGCACTCTGGCCATCGCAGATCGCATTCTGCAGTGTGGTGGCTCAAGAGCATCTATTTCAGGTGTTCTTCCTCGGAGCAATACTATTGCTGCTGCGATCGCAGGATGCTGCATCGTTGCGCACACTCGTGATCTGCGGGGCATTGGCCGGAGCTTCTATAGCCATTGCCCATGCTTTGCGACCGGTTGCTCTTGTGGTGTTCCCCACACTTCTTGTGTTTGCAGTGTGGGGCAGCGCGAGCATGCGCCCATACTGGCAGACCCGCCTTTCATTGCTTGGGTCAACCCTGGCAGCGTTTGCGCTCACTCTTGGTGCAATCATGCTGCCAACTGCAGCTGCCGTTGATTATCCTGTTTGGAAATCCAGCGCAGGATTTAGTCTGTATGTTGGTACATCGTCGGATTCACGAGGGTTTTGGTCAGCTAAACATGCCCAGATACTCGACGAATATGGACATGACTTTGATGCTGTTCACCAGGCCTCGACCGAGCGAGCCGTTCAAACTGTCGTTGAGGAACCGGTGGCCTTTCTACAGCTTGTAGCAACTAAGTTTGCCTTGTTCTGGGGCAGCGATGATTACGGCGTGTATTTTTCAACCGTCGAACAGATCCCAACGGCCGAAGCCGTCTCTGTATATCAGTATCGCAACCGAATCAACCTGCTTGCCCAGGGTGCATATGCAGCAATCATCCTATCGGCTGCATTCGGCATGTACCGCATGCGTAGAGCAACAAACAGCACACTGCTCGTGATTCAGTCTGTATTCTTGCTTCATGTTGCAGCATTTAGTGTTCTTGAGATTCAGTCGCGCTATCATTTTCTCGTCGTCCCATTGTTCATGATCCCCGCCGCGATGGCTTGGCTTCCGCAGACTCGATCGAAACCTGCATGAGCCAATCAAAACATATTCCGGCATTAACAGGCATACGAGCGGTGGCCGCAGGCATGGTCTTCTTTGGCCATATGCTGCATGGCCATCTAGCCGAGATTCCTCTGTTTCTGCAGTATGGCTGGACGGGTGTCAACGTGTTCTTCGCCCTTAGCGGTTACCTGTTTACGCACCTGTATGCCGACAAGCTCCTCGACGGTACGTTTTCATGGGCAGACTATATCAAGCGGCGACTCATTCGCATCTATCCGCTAACAACGCTGCTCATCGTTATAGCTGTATGTTCTTCATGGGGCACATACACGCTCGAGAACATCCTCCTTCACATCACACTTTTACAGGCTTGGGCTCCAGAGTACCGACTTACACTTATCAGTCCGATGTGGACTCTTACCGTAGAAGAATCGTATTACTTCTGTGCTCCGGTGCTGATCTACTATCTGAGCAAGCTATTCCAGGACCGAGTGCATCGCCTCTCGTCCACAACACCAACGCAACTTGCTTGGCGTATCGGATTTCTCACTGCTTTGGTCTGGTTCGGCACTCTAGTCTTTGCAAACGGCGCAACGAAGCTCTATCAGAGCATGATGATGTACGCCACGACGTACTGGGATAGCGAGGCATGGACATTTACCATCCTTGGACGCATAGTTGACTTCATGGCGGGTATGCTTGCAGCTGCGTTCGCCCGTTATGTAATGCCCACAAGGAAGTATTCCGGAGACATCATCATCGCAGTAGGCATCGTGTTGTTCTGGTCGATGATCAGCCTCGTGGCATTATTGGGTGGCCCTGTTCATGTTGGCGCACACAGATTGGGCATATTCGCACAAAACGGGATTGGCCTTGCTGCAGCAATCATCATCTATGGTTTACATGCAGGCGGAGTGATCTCGCGCCTTCTTTCATCCGTTCCTATGCGCATACTGGGTGAAGCCTCGTTTGCATTGTATCTGATCCAATTGATGCCATTTCTGTGGTGGCCAAAAGCTGGAATGCAGATCCAGTACAATCTTCAAGATTTAGGACTCAACTACTATCTAGCTGCTACCATTTCATATGTAACTATGAACGTCTTCGCGGTTTCTATCTACTACAGCTTCGAACGCCCACTTGGGAGATATCTTCGAGGAAGGTTTATTGACAAGGAGTAATCATGACATCTGCACTGTCTCTTTGTATGATCCTTTTGGTTACAACATGTGCCATCAGGACAAGTGCCCAGAATGCAAGTCATCCAGCAATCACGTCGTGGATCATTAATTCCACCAACATCACTGGACGTCACTACATCAAGGGCAATCCAACTCCAATCGCGGATACCTTTAAGGCCAACGTTCAGATAGTACAGTACTCCAAGGACTACTCGTACATCCGTTGCAATGGCATTCCGTCGTATGTGATTGGTCCATATCAAGACGGCAATCCTGCTCAAGCTGTGGGTCGCAACTACCTCTTTAAGCTGCCTCTTGTACCAAAGGTCCAAACAAGCGCAAAAACAGCTGTTGGACTAGGCCATATAGGTGTGCTCATCAATGGCGTTCCCATATACAACTATGCCGATGCGCGCTCATACAACAATGGCAACATCTGGCATCAGAATGCCATTCACTTCGAGCGCACTGGTTTTGACTGTGCAACGGGTCACCCAGCCCCTTTGCAAATGGGTCCTCCAGGCATGGGCGGTGGCGGAACACAAGGGCAGTATCACCACCATCAAAATCCCACTGCATTCAACATCGCCAGGGTTGCGATGTCTAATGTATGCGACATGTACCTTGCTGATGGTCTGTACGTACCAGATGCAACAAAGCATGGTCCACTGATCGGCTTTGCATTCGATGGATATCCTATCTACGGAGCCTACGGCTGGCAAGACGGTACAACGAATGTAAAGCGAATGAGGCCTAGCTATCAGCTGCGCAACATCACAGAGCGCACGACACTTGCGAACGGACAGGCGTTAACGCAACAGCAATATGGACCAACTCTTACTGCTCAGCCCCTTGGCGCATATGCAGAAGACTTTGAGTTTGTTGCAGGTTCGGGAGATCTTGATGAGCACAACGGACGATTCTGCATAACACCTGAGTATCCGAATGGAACGTACGCATACTTCGCAACGATCGATGCCAACGGTAACTCTGCCTATCCCTACATGATTGGTCCAACATACTATGGAGTTGTTCTCACAGAAAACTTCGGGGTGCGTGGCCCAGGTGCAGGATCAACAGGGGTAACGATCAATGAGAGTGTTACCACCTATGTCGCAACAACGAGTGTATCAGAGCAGGAATCACCACTGTTAACAACTACAGTCTATCCGAATCCAGCTAACGACGTGTTGATCATTCAGATCACTACGCCACTTATGAGTTCAGCCAATGTAGAACTTGTTGACCTTGCTGGACGAACAGTACAGCAGGCCACCATCTACCAAGGCAGCACGATGTGCTTCTTGGATGTGCAGACGGTCTATGCTGGCGCATACGTTGTTCGCATTGCACAAGAGAACAACTCTATCAGCTATCCCGTTATCATTGGGGAGTAACGCTGATTGACTGCTAGGTTACTGTCGCTGCTTACATTGATCGGTCTGTGCATTCCCTGTCGAATACTTGCACAAGCTCCATCGGGTGCAGGTCCGATCAACCTGAGTTTTAGCTGGCAACTTCACTACGCACCAACGGTATTCGATAAGCCCGTGTACAGCAATGTGCACGGGCAGTTGTATTCTATATCGACACTTCGATACTACGTCTCTGCTATTGCGCTTCATCGAGCAGACGGTAGCAAGTATCTGCAGAAGACGCCGGTATTGATAGATCACGACAACGATGCAATGACGAGTCTCAGACTCGACAACGTCCCCTATGGCACATATACCACCGTGTCCTTTACCCTCGGTGTTGACAGTATGGACAATGTGTCGGGTCCACGAGAAGGGTCTCTCGACCCGCTCAACGGTATGTATTGGACATGGGCAACTGGTTACATATTCTTTAAGCTCGAAGGCACATCGATAGCCTCTCCGCAACCGAAGAACATCATAGAGTTCCACTTGGGGGGATTTGAAGCCCCTTACAACAACATTCAGCGTGTTGAATTGCCACTGAAAAGACCCTTGCAGGCCGATGGGCGCAACGCCTCGCTTGAAATCGTGATAGACGTAGGCGCATTCATTGATGCCGATGGTGGAATCGACTTCTCATCCGTGTCGAGCATTACAGATGTGCGCAGTGCAGCCCCATACATGAAGCGACTTCAAGGGGCGTTCCATGTCCGCTAGAACTATATACATGTTGATCATTGCCGCCATACTGACAACGGTGTGGCTTGTATCGAACGATCGCTTACCGACTGGGTTTCCAAGGCCAGACTATGAATTGCCTACATCTGCCAGCGACAGCTCGCTTCGCGAGCTCGGAAGACATCTCTTCTACGATCCCATTTTGTCTGTAGATAGCTCTACAAGCTGCGCAACGTGCCATCAGCAATTCTCTGCCTTCTCACATATCGATCACGCCTTAAGTCACGGCGTGATGGGGCGCATCGGTAAACGTAATGTACCGGCACTACAGAATCTTGCATGGCAAACAACGTACATGTGGGACGGGGCTATCGAGAACTTAGACATGCAGTCGATAAGCCCCATAACTGGACACGAGGAGCTTGGCGAGACCCTACCAAACATTCTGCGCAAGGTGCGCACATCGGGCCTCTACGACAGCCTCTTTAACAAGGCATACGGATCCGATACGGTTTCAATTCCAAAGATCCTTACAGCGCTTGGGCGCTTTTCTGCGAGTCTCGTTTCGGCAAATTCGCGATACGATAGATTCATCGCGGGTCTGGATTCGTTTTCGCTGCAGGAGAAGCGCGGACTGGATGTGTTTAGAGCTCGATGTGCGACGTGTCATACCGAGCCGCTCTTTTCCAGCAATCAGTTAGTAAGCAACGGGCTGCCTGTAGATACAGCACTCATGGATATCGGACGCAGTAAGGTTTCGCGTCTTGAAGCCGACTCTTTCAGGTTCCGTGTTCCGTCGCTACGCAACGTTGCTGTTACGCACCCGTACATGCACGACGGGCGCTACAAGCGTCTGCGAGAGGTGGTCACCTATTATGCTTCCCCTGAACTTCATGAACGGCATGCAGACCCGCGCATCCGCGCCATTGGCATCCTTCGCGATGAAGAGCGCAAGGACATCATCGCATTCTTGTTAACGCTTACCGACGCAGAATTCCTGCGAGCTACCGAACACGGAGATCCGTTTACGGCGATTCGGCGGTAGATTCGCCCCTTGATGAATATTCCAGCGCTTACAGGTATCCGCGCCATTGCGGCAGGCATTGTGTTTCTTGGTCATATGATCGAGTCGCACAGACAAGATATTCCCGACACACTTGAATACGGCTGGACGGGTGTGAGTATGTTCTTTGCATTGTCGGGCTACCTCTTTACCTGGCGCTATGCTGATGCACTTCTTGATGGATCATTCCGGTGGGGCCGATACATCAAACGCAGGCTTGTGCGTATCTATCCCCTAACAACCATCATCATTCTGATTTCGGTGCTCTCGCAGTTTGGTCGATACAGTCTACCAGATGTGGCATTGCACCTTGCACTCCTTCATTCATGGGTACCCTCGTTTCGCTTCACCATCAATAGTCCGATGTGGACGCTTACTCTTGAAGAAAACTACTATCTGCTTGCCCCCTTCTTTATCACACTGTTCTCTCGCATTCAGCTCAGGCTAAAGTATCTGCGTCCAATGCTATTAATGGTCGCGGCTGCATGGATCGCGATGATGTTTGTCTCTACAACCGCAACTACAGCATACATCAGTCTGCTCGAGATGCTCACAGGATTTCGTGATAATGAAGCATGGACATTTACCATTCTTGGCCGGATACCTGACTTTGTTTCAGGAATGTTTGCTGCAGTTATTGCCCGCACATACTTGGTAAGGGGCAAGCACAGCGGTGATTTCATTGTCTTAGCTGGCATAGCACTCTATGTTGTCTGTATCAACCTGATCATTGCGCATGGCGGTCCTCGCATAGCTGGACATCAACTGATGGGCACACTGGGCTTTCGTGGGATAGCTGTTTCCTCGGCCATAATCTTCTACGGTCTGCACGCAGGGGGCTATGCATCGCGCATACTGTCTACCAACCTCATGCTGCGTCTCGGTGAATGCTCGTTTGCGCTTTACCTGATACAGTTTTTACCGGTTGGCAGTATCAAGAACATTGGCATGTATACCCAACGTATGCTTGAAGCACAAGGACTTCATTTCATACTGGCTGCTTGTATTGGTTACGTGCTTTTTAATCTGGCTGCATTTGGCGCATACCGCTTTGTCGAGCGTCCTGTTGCCACGTGGTTTCGCCGCGGCAACGACTAGATCTGTCCCTTGGGTAGGATTTCACAGCAGAATCAACTGAGAGTAGTTATGCTCATGTGATCGTATCCGAAGCAACACCGGCTGGGATGCATAGCTGGTGGAGATGTACATCGATGCGATTGTTCCACGCTCGAGTAGGTTACCAGATAGCCCATAGAGCTCATAGTCTGCACCATGTGGATCGAACGGAACATGCACTGTTTGCTTCCCAACAACAACCGAATAGTATTCGGCCTGCAGAATTCCCGTTGGATAGCGAGGTCCCACGTAGATCATGAGATACCTGCCGTCACGCGTCAGGACTACAGATGGGTCTCCGCCCATTACGTTGGTCGCTACGAACGGACCCCACGTTTGAGCATCTGACGATTGCTTGTACCACAACATCTGGCCGCTACCGTAAAAACGCAGTACAGTATCATTCACGGCCACAAAGTTTCCGGTCCAGTTATGCGTGTTATCCGATGGGTATGGTGGACGTGGCTGGAACAGCAGGCCATCATTCGATACCGAATGATAAGCCCCTTCTTGAGGTGCGCCAATTGGGGCTGAGAAGTGCCATTGTGCGCGAAACATTATCACAGCTGGATCTATCACTGGTTTGTTCGGCATGTCGAATCGCGCGCCGGGCTCGAAGTCGTAGGTTACGCCATCATCGCTTATGGCGCTATAGGTGTTTACTATATCGGTGAGTCCGCCCATAGGCATGCCGTCGCTCGATGAAAAGTACATGCGGAGTCTGCCATTGACAACAACCAGTGTAGGGTCGAATGGCCTCTGATACTGCAAAGGCAAACCACGAATAACCACCGGTGCAGGCTGCGACCATGTTGCGCCATCATCATATGAATACTTGACGGCAACTCTATCCCATGTTGGAGTTCCACGTGGTTCTCGAAACCATTGAAACGC
>JBKCLO010000050.1:0-5632 GCA_046300675.1 Ignavibacteria bacterium | reverse complement strand
CGTTGCTGTGTCGAAGAAATGCGAGAATCGCTGCGCCGGTGTATTGTTGGGGTGCTGGCAGTCAATTGTCGAGAAACCTTTACCATACCATGCGCGAAGCCGAAGCCTTGTGAGTATGTGATCTCCTATGGTGTCTCGGCTGCGGCCAATAAGTGAGTCCATGGCTGTTACGCAATCCGTTACTTCACGGCAGATATCACGCAGTGCGAACCCACCTGAATATATCCGAGCGGGGATTGTTGATGTTCGCGGACCTATACCATCCAAGCTATCTACGGTTTCCTGCAGCCCTGTCATCGTGAGTGTGTTTGGAAAACCGGCATCATTGCGGTCAGATAGGTACAATGCCGCGTTGAATGGATCGTTGGCCGTTATCCATTCAGGACAGATCGAATCGGAGGTCATGATCTCTTCATCAGTGCGATTGGCATATGGGGGTTGTAGAATTGGAGATACCTGCGGGTTCAATGTGCCCGCGCCAACAACTGACAAGCCAAGTTCAAGATTTCGTTTGATAATCTCACCCGAGGCATCAGTTCGCGCAAGATTTTGCACGTTTGAAGGTAGCGCACCTAAGCCTTGTTCCGTGGATACAATGCCTTTGTAGATCATCATACCTTTAGCACCCAGCACAAGTGGCATCCAAAAACTGAGCCGTATCTCTGTAGATGTTTTGGGCCTGTTGTTGGCAAAGACGGCATAGTGATTTGTCGGTGCCACAGAATCAGCGCCGGGCGAAGTATGACCTCCTGCTACGGTCTGCAGATAGTACTGTGGCCAAATGTTTGCAATCCACGGAATGTACTGACCCTGTCTTGCCAGATCAATTCCCCATAGCATTGATGACTGATCGCGGTAGCTAACGCGCATGCGTCCCTCGAGTGATGCGAGAATCCCGCCGGTACCATCGACATACTCATCCAGGTATCGGTGTTCCAGTAAGGAAAGCTGGCGGTCAGGTGTGCTTGTATCGCCGGAGTGTTCAGCATAGTTGAGAGGATCTCTCGTTTGAATGGGAAGCCTTCGTGGGACTTGCCAGTGCCAGCGCCTCTCGAGATAGGTATCGGGGTCGTCTTCGAACCACGCATTGGTGTGAGCCGTGTCGAAGACGAAGGCACCATTCTGGCTTGGTGGTTCTGGGAACCGCAGGTTTAATATCCCCATCTTGAGTCCTGCGTAGGACTCGGTCCAATTCATCTCAAGAAAGTGCATGCGTTGGTCATAAGCACTAGCTGTTTCGCCAGCTCTCTGCGCAAGACGTATACTCTGATTCCAACGTTTCCAGCCCAAGTTGTAGGCATAGGAGGCAATGTTGGCAGACGTGTTAAAGCCAGCGCCCTGCCAGAACGTAGTTTGACCCATCAAATGCATTTGTTTCGTGTGGTCTTCGGCATTGACTTCTGTAATCAGCGTCCCACCTAGCATCGCATTGATGCGGCGAAAGGCCAGCCAATGCACGATGGCAGGCTCGTCGTACCCATAGAATCGCCAAATGGTAATGGGGTGATTGGTATCGACGCCATTAGGAGGGGTGTACGGTGCTACGGCTCTGTTGAGCTCCTGGTCAACGCCACGCACGAATCTGTTTACATTGCTTCGTATACGCTCATTGTGTTGTCCAAAAAGCACATTGGTCAAATGCGGCGTCTCAATGCGGATGCTGCGTATCTCAATCCCGAGACCTGTGGTTTGATCCTCGTTGTAGGATACCTCAAGGCCAAGACGGCCGATCTCATTTGATGTAGGATGTCTATAGCGTGCCGGGAATCGGCGGTTGTTGATGTTGTTACTTTGATCATTGTTGGCAGTATTCCAATCACACCGGAACTCTGCATAGATCGTCACTTCTCCATTGAGCGTATCACCGACTGGAGGAAGCATGCCTTTGCGGATTCGAAACTCATTGTTTTGTGCATTTTGGCCTGACGGAATGCCAGCGATTGCTGTGTTTGATATTCTGCCCGTTGGCACCGTGTCACCGTTTGCATATCGTTGTGTTGGACTCGTAAAAAATGGTGGCAAGACGTTTGGTGGCAGCATGGAGAAATTAATGTACATCTGGCGCTGCCCTGGACTAGGTATCTGCGTTCTGCTGATACTGCCATACTCGATGTCAGTGACCGTTCCCAACGCATACGGCAGGCGAATACTCAATACCACATCACTATCCGACGATCCTGTTGGATTTACCTCCACACGGCGCAGCGTCACACTTACGCGCATGATCTCGGTATTCATCGAGCGGGTGGACCACACATCGTAATTGGTAGGGATCTGCTGTGATCCTACGAGCTGTATACCAGGGGCCATATACGTTCCTGATGAATGATCCTCCGCTTTCCACATCATGACCGTATCCAAGGTAGGGCGGTCCAGTGCAAGCGTTGGTGCCGCATGATTCTGCGTGCTTCGGGCCAGATGAAGCCTGTATGGGTCTGCTCGTGTTCCCAAACCAACCCGATTACCCAGCGCCCTTGTACGAAATCCAGCGATTGACCGCGATGAATCATCAGGCACAAGGATCACGTCGTTTGTTGTGTGGTTAAAATCAAGCCATGGAGCGTATTCAATGCCAATTGCTGCTCCGGGGTTGCCGAGTTGTGCTGCAACCGGATGTCCATCAATGTTCACATCTGCACTCACCCCGTTAATACATGGAATAAGACGGGTGCCAGCTACATAACTATCGCGCATGGTGCGCTGTAGTCCAGATAACTGGTTGCCTGTTCTATCGAGGGCATCGTTGACATGAAACAATGTGCTGTGTGTCATTCGGCCAATGGGCGAATACGGAGCTACCCAATTCCAACCGATGATAAAGGAAGGCGTGTTTGTCTGTACAATCGACCGAGCTGCTAGAGACGAATCCCAGCTGCCTGGTACCCAGCTCAAGCCTGGAAGCAAAGAATCGGGTGTCTGAGAGAATGCTAATGAAGAAACTGCAATGGTGGTGACAACGAATGCCACAACAAGGCGCGGCTTCATTGCTTCACCACGATGACGGTGCTCAACACTTCATTTGTTGCCGACATCGTGCTGAGCAGGTAACTGCCTGGTGCTATCTCCGTTGGGATCTCAATTTGAAATGTGCGTGTCCCGTCATTGGCTTCAGTGATCTCCGGTTGTGAACTCGAAGCGACAATAAGACCTTGCATGGACATTAGACGCCACGTTGAAGTTAGAGCGTTACTCATTAATGTTACAATACCCGTAGTTGGATTGGGGTAGACCGTATCAAACTGTTCCTTTCGAGAATTAATCACGCTTGAGACTAGTTGGGTCATGTCAAAACAGTATATCGAGTCCTGGCCATTTGTAGTATATGCCTCGGTCATATCACTGTTGAAAATCGGTTGAAAACCATATCCATTGACGAGTCTAGTGTCCACAAACGCATTGGGGGAAGGAGAGCCAACCGTCCACCGATACAGACGATATCGGTCATCTAAGTTCAACGATGGCGAATTTCGTTTCCCGAAGAACGCTGTGCCGTCGCTGTTCCAAGCGAACGAATCAAAGTCGTAGGGGTTGGGTGAATCCCTATCGCCTTGAATTTGCCATTGAATAGTACCGCCGTTAATGTTCATGATTACCGCCCTGGCAGGCAGATCTGGCGATTTTCCATCAATTGCCCACGCGGCCCCGGCCGTCATGAGTTTTTGGCCATCGGCAGAAATGGTTGGTATGCCCCACAGATTGGTCGGAATTGGTCGCCTAGCGGTATCATTCAGATACTGAACGTTCACAAATTGGATATAGCTTTTACCATTGTAACTGGCGGCAGTATTATAAGCGGCCACTGTCTCTGCGGTATCAAAGCTCACTCGATACTGTCGTAGGCCGACATTCCACTTCAATCCGTTTTTGCGATTAATTATCTCGCCATTTATGGATACATACGTTCCCTTGGGCGAGACGAACAGGTCCTGAGGAGCCCAGTTATTGTATTGACCGACACCCATTCCCATTGAATCCAGAAGTCGCTTTGAAGGGTAGTCAACCATGAGCGTCCTATTTAAAGCGTTACAACCAAAAACAATGAGTTTCCCGTCGTCTGTAGTGCCGAGCCAACGAACAATTGGTTGGCCGAGACCCTTCATCTTGTTCCAGATCTCGGGATAGTCACTGGTCTTTATGGTATCTACCACCTGCCCATTCTTGGTGTCAACAATGAGAATCGTACCAGCCCATGTCCCTACAAACAATCTGTCTGCATTACGGGCATAGGCGACGGCCGTTGATAGATTAACATCCGGAGACTCAATCGTCCACTTCCGCACCCCAATCCTCGGAAGCGTTCCCTGCGCGTGGGCATTTGACGTGCAACACAAAAGAGCACATAGTGTGATAATTACGATGGCGACAAGCTTGTTCATAGAAGCCCCTTTCATTTTGGTAAAACCAATAGATCTCTTGTAATGGAGTATTCGATGTGTAATCAAATCTCGATTAAAGTTTGCCAGGCGATACCTTAACAAAACCTTAATCGAAACCTACTGGCAACATCCAATGCTAAAGACTGCTATTCAGATAATGATTGGAAGCTGGAGGGTACGTGAGGGTACAGGGGTACGCAGGGGGTACAGGGGGGACACGCGGGTACTGATCGTCGATCGATACTGCCATCATCCCGCGCATGGGATTACACGACAAGTGGCAGCATTGTTCGTGTTTTCATAGATCACCCTAGTTTTTTACAAGAGTGAAATGCTGCACGTGGTCTGCTTGGGCATTGCGAACAAGCAGCATATAGCGGCCTGCCGCCAGGTCGCTGGCTAGGACAATGCGCATGGCATTTTCTGTCGCCGCAGTGCTACCAAAGTCTACCAACTGCCCTGTTGGTGAGACAACCTGCCAATGCACTTTCTCATCGGGCCAGTCCCATCGTATGGTAACAGAGCCCGTTGTCGGGTTGGGGTAGAGTGCTGGTTGCTCTGGATTCGTTGGGCCGCCTTCAGGTATACCAGTAACAAGCTCATCGAAGCGCATGGCTAAGAATCTCTTGGGGTACGCAAGTATAGATCTCGATTTCGCAGCCACAAAGCATCGTGTGAGATCGCGAGAGAACTGCATGTATCCTGCATGACCACTCGTCAGAGCAATGTATCCTGGGGCAAAGCCACCGGTTGTTCTGGGTTTCGACCTAGCTATGGGAATTGTATCGGGTAATCGGTAGAAAAAGCCCTCGTCAATGACTCTTCCATTGATCGTGTCATTGCGGTACGCATACACGAGTCGTCCATCCCCAGAAATTGCGTAACTCAAAAGATCGTCCCGCATGTTTCCATTGCCCCCCGTCCACTCCCACGAGCCGTGCAGTTGCCAGGTGATCTCGCCGGTGGTTAAATCAAGAACACTAACACGTGGGTAATGGGAAAGACCGGCCCGCGCTGTTGTACAACCTATGATGTACCTACCGTCGGCAGAGAACATAGGACGGCTAAGTCCCTTGGCAGCAGGAAACGACCGAACTTTGGGCGTGCCCGATTGTAGGTCGATGATAACGTTTGAAAACGCCGCCTGCGTGCTTGAGGAATCAAAAGACCACAGCGATGTGCCGCCGAGATTCACGATGTGCGTGGTATCTCGCTCAGAGTCATAGAGAAGATACGACTTGCCATTAATGGGATCG
>JBKCLO010000049.1:0-3940 GCA_046300675.1 Ignavibacteria bacterium | reverse complement strand
TGACTGTGTCGCCGTTTGACATCATCATGCATGTCAACAATGTTGTAAGCAGTATGTGCATCATCGTGTTTCTCCAATGCGATGTACAGCAATTGATTCGCGCTGTGGATAAAGGTACTTTGTTAGATGCACCATCAGGCCGTATTTCTCGTCCAGCGACATGCCTGTGATGATAAACCCAGCTTTCAGCTTGGGAACAATAATGGCGTTGTTTGATGCATAATGTTTGGATGTCACAAGCTGAAAGCCCTCTGCCTTTGCTTTTGACAGAACATGCTGTAGTACCTGTTTATAGAGCCCCTTACTACGGTGTTCCTGAGCAATTGCAGTGTTGCACATATACAACGTTTCATGATCATGCTGATAGGAATATGTCCATCCCACAACCTCGCCGTTATGCTCAAGCGCCCACTGCATCCGCCATACAGTTGGGAAAGCACTTTGCCTGTTCTGTGCGAGCGTTTGTTCTTCACATGACAGATGTGAAGTGACGTCTATGATCAAGGATGCCGTAAAGTACTCTTGCTGCTTGCTGTGATATGCATCACGAAACTCCTCAACGGACATTTCGCGTAGTCGATAGTTGTTCCCTAGTTCGATAGGCAGTATGCTCATATAAGCAACCTAACAGAGTTCTTTCGAACTACCACATGCAGCGGGGTATTACCTACAAACTCGCCATCAATCTCAATAGGAAGGGGCTTAGAAGCTGTGATTACAACCCGCGTACTCTGCAGGTATTGAATACGCGTGTCAGATATCACTCTGCCCTTGATGAGTTGCGGCAGAAACCGCAGGTAGGTAAGGACACCAACATTGGTGATGAGCGTAAGATCTGCGATCCCGTCGTGCGGTCTTGCATATGGTGCTATCCCTATACCACTACCAAACCATTTGCTGTTGGCCACTGCTACCATGAGCATCGGAGCTGTTACTTCGACGTCATCTGCACTAACTGTAATCTCATGAGCACTTGCTGTGACGAAGGCCTGCAGTGTAGCCGCCATATAGCCAAGACGTGGAGGTAGCCTCCGGAAGACGCCATTGAATCTTCGTGCTACATCGCCGCCAAACCCAACGTCCAATACATTGGTGCAGTATCGAGTTTGTCCATCACTGCCAATAGTGCACTCGAGAATATCCCATTCGAGAGAATTGAATTCTGTCAGCCGACGCCGAATGTCTGCGATAGTTGCTTTAGCACCGATCATGCGTGCAGTGTCATTGCCCGAACCCAGCGGCAGCAGCAGTATTGGCGGTCGCAATTCGGATTTACGCTGCATTAGTCCATCAACAACTTCGTGCAGTGTACCATCACCTCCTGCCACAGCTAGAACAGTTGTATCAAACGGAATACGCGCAGCTAACTCACTGGCATGCCGAGTAGATTCCGTGTAGTGCACATCGGCTTGATAATCTTGTTGAAGCATTTCGACAAGCGTATTTCCCCGTAAGCGGCCGTGCGAGATCAAGTACATCTTCATGACATCGAAAACTAACTATGGTGAGTATTTTGACCGTCATGAACACGACCATAGAAACGTACAAGATCGTTTCCAGACGACTTATTCCCATTCTCTTCATCAGCTACGTTGTATCGTTTCTCGACCGCGTGAACATCGGCTATGCCAAACTTCAGATGGCAACAGATCTTGGATATTCCGACGTTGTATATGGATTTGGGGCCGGTATCTTTTTCATCGGGTACTTCCTGTTTGAAATACCCAGCAATATTCTGTTGAACAAGCTTGGTGCACGTGTATGGATCTCGCGCATCATGATAACATGGGGCATAGTCTCCGGGATGTTTGCCTATGTGGATGTGATACCGTGGGGTCCACTACCGACGATGTTTGGTTTGCCAGACCATGAATTCGGACTCTACGCATTGCGGTTCTTACTCGGATTAAGCGAAGCTGGATTCTTCCCTGGCATCATCCTATACCTTACGTACTGGTATCCAGCATCAATGAGGGGGCGAACCATTGCGTCGTTCATGTTCGGTATTGCTGTTGCAAACATCATTGGTGGACCCCTCTCCGGATTTCTTATGGAGTACCTCCACGGTTATGGCACATGGCAAGGATGGCGCTGGCTGTTCGTTATCGAGGCAGTCCCTGCGATCGTTATGGGCATCGTGCTCTTCCTTAAACTTCCCAATGGCCCACGCGATGCCTCATGGCTTACAGAAGCACAACGTAAGGACGTACTCGACGCCGTTGCCTCATCACAAGAGCACACGAGCGGATCATCGAATCATTCATTTCGTCAGGCATTCTCCGACAGTCGCGTCTGGATGCTCACGTTTGCCAACATGCTCGGAATCACCATCACCTATGCCATCAATTTTTGGCTACCAACGATTCTGACAGAAATTGGCGTCGGAAAGCAGGATTACCTCATGGTGGGACTTGTTTCGCTGATTCCATGGGGCATAGGTGGCCTTTCGATGATGCTCATGGCGCGCAGCTCCGACCGCACGCAGGAACGCAGGTGGCACATTGCTGGATCACTTTTAGCAAGCACGGTGGGCCTGATCATGTTTGCATTAGTCGACCCCAATCCAGTTCCATCGATTATTGCTATCACGATCGTCACATGCGGCACACTTTCGTATGGCGGGCTGTTCTGGAGTTTACCCACCACACTTCTTCGGGGCTCGGCAGCAGTGGCGGGTATTGCGATGATCAATTCCATCTCCAACCTCGGCGGTCAGATAGGCCCCGAGGTTATCGGACGTCTACGGAGCTCCAGCTATGATCCCGATGCGGCATTCTATGTTCTTGCCTGTTTCACATTTGTAAGCGCTTTGTTGGTGCTCCTGGCAACACGTCGGCGCATAAACGCCAGATGACGCCGGTAAAACATGATGGGTACGACCCCGTATGTCCGAATTTCTTCGACATACTCATCCACCCTGAACTGATTCTGCCAATCACTATTTCCCACTTGCTATCTACGAAGTTTTGGGAGCAGCAAGCAAAGGCCCTACTACGACTGGGCTCTTTGCAAAATGATGATCCAACTATTCCGCCCTTGCTCCAGCTCATACACCATGAGGTGGATCGGAGTTTTGAACATGTGCGCCCTGTCCATGTTGCAGATGTGCATGGTTCGATATCGATAGATGAGGAGCGTCTGCGGTTAGGTCCTACGCTCGTCTCAGCAGGAATTGAGAGCATCACCCGGGCAGAGATCTACAGAGCAGCAATCAATCCCGATCACAATACGTGGCTGCTTGATCAGCTTACCACCGGTAACTTTCCAAACTACATCTATCCCACATTCGACGTTATCAATGCGCATCGTGCGTTTGCACATAATCAGCGGACGCGGATTCTTGGCACGGTGTCATGCTTAGATGAAATGTCTATCTTCTGCGCCGCGGCCCTCACGCTGCCCAAGGATTTCGTTTCAAAGGTCTGTATTCTGGCTGGTGCCTCGCATTACACAGTCTTTCTTTGGGACATCAACGGCAATGGATATTGGTATCCGGCAAAACGCTATCTCTTCTCGAAAGGGGCTTGGCAGTCATTCGTAGCGCAACGCTTCAATAACGATCCAGGCTCAGCGTTTCATTCTTTACTCTTCGAGTCTAATCGGTTGATAACTTCTCGAGGTACTTTCAACTTCGATACCGGCTCGAGTGAAATCCCTATGTGGTTGCTCAAAGAAACATACGATCAGATACACGACCTGCTGGGATATGTGCCTGCCGATTTCACAAAAGCGCTGCAAGGCAACATCGAATTCGAGTCTGAACTGCCCTACCATGAGATCCTCAGTAGTATGTCTGGCATATCGAATAGAAATGAAGCTTACGAGATGGTTCGAAGTGCAGCCATAGACCAACAGTCCTGGGCAGAAGACACACTCTTGGCATTTCGTTCTATTGATGTTCTGCATCACGATAAGTTTCTCCGAGCCGCACGCAGAGGTG
>JBKCLO010000048.1:0-60549 GCA_046300675.1 Ignavibacteria bacterium | reverse complement strand
GTACTTCTATCTGCAAGTGAAGTATGCGCTTGAGCGCGACCTTGCAGCTCTTGGCTTTGAGCGCCTCTCGATTCTTCAGCCATCGCTCATCATGGGAGATCGCAAAGAGTTTCGTCTTGGCGAGCTCATCAGCAGAGTCGTGATGAAGTATCTCAATCCCCTGACGCCTGCCCGCTATCGTGGGGTGCATGCACGCAGTATTGCGGCATCAATGATCAAGGAGGCGCGTGAAGATAGCCCTGGTGTGCGCCGTGTGAGCAATGCCGACATTCTTACGACGTGACCTTTGTCATGGAATAAGGGTTCAACTAGCTCCTAGCTTTCCGCATTCACCTTTCACTGGAGGATGCGATGCACAACCTGATCAACAGTCCACTTATCGAAGACCTCTTCGCAGTTTCAACGAAGCCGTGTTTGAGTCTCTATCTGCCAACGCATCGCACGCAACCTGAACGACGTGACGACTATACGCGCTTCCACCAACTGTTGCGAGAGCTCACCAATTCGCTCAAGAACGGATTCAGCAAGGAAGAGATTGATGTGCTGATGGCCCCTTTCCATGATATCGATCGCGACGAACGCTTCTGGAATCATCGTCGTGCAGGAATTGCCATGTTCCGTGCGCCTGGCGTCTTTATCACGCAGCACCTTGATAGGTCCGTGCCAGAGCTGGCAATCGTAGCCGATACATTTCATGTAAAGCCCCTTTTTCGACTCCTGCAAACAGCTGAAGACTACTTCGTGCTCTGTGTTACCAAGGAGACAGCGCAGCTATTTGTTGGCAACCGCGATGGACTCGAGCCAGTCCCCGTTCGTGGAGGCGAGGTTATCTCGATCGATCAGCTTCTTGGTACCGAACTCTCGAAACGTGGCTTTGCAATTGCCAACTCAGGAGGCATGCGCAGGTTTGTAGGTCACACGACTACATCGGATGAAGTTGAACTTGATACCCAGCGGTTCTATCGGGCCGTCGATAGGATCTTACTCGATGAAGTTTCGGCAATCGATGAACTGCCGCTTGTTGTAGCAGGTCTAACCGAGCAGAGCGTCGTCTTTCAATCAGTTAGCCATAATCCACGTCTGGTGTCCGCTACGATCAACGTCAACCCTATCAGGCTGACACTTCGCGATCTGACGCAGCGTGCATGGGAGGCGATGGAGCCCTTTGTGCGACAAAAAAGCAACGCACTACTCGAGGCCTACGATCATGCGGCGGCGCACAATGGAGGGATCGAAGGTGTGTTCACCATTGCGCATGCGGCGGCCGAGGGACGCGTGCAGACACTGTTCGTAGAGGACAACAGACAAGTGCCCGGGAAGATCGATGAGATCTCCGGAAAAGTCGTGTTTGATGACTTAGCCCAGCCCGACATCAACGATGTCCTTGACGACATTGCTCGTCTCGTGCTGAAGAAGGGTGGCACCGTAATCGTGCTGCCTACGAACTACATGCCAACATCTACGGGTGCTGCTGCAATCCTGCGCTACTAAGTAACATTGTCAGTAGATTCGGGGATGCAATACCTCATCCTCTTTTTGCTCACATGCGCAAGCATGATTGCCCAACAACGCACCGTTGGTCTCTTAAGCAACGACAGTGCGGCGTCGTTCGATGGGTACACATTGTTCACACCCGTTACCCCAAGGTCTACCACCTATCTGATCGACAACGATGGCCAGGTAGTCAATACCTGGGCGAGCACCCTTGCACCGGGACAGGCTGTCATGCTGCTCGATGACGGCTCGCTGCTGCGGACAGAGTCGCCAGCAGTTCAGGCCATGGGAGGGGGCGGCGCAGGCGGCATCGTTAAAAGGATGTCATGGGACGGCACCGTTACATGGCAATACGAGCACTATGGCAGCACCTATCGGTCTCATCACGATGTAGAGGTCCTACCCAACGGCAATATTCTTCTGCTCGTTTGGGAGAGTCATACTGTAGCTGAGGCGCTGGCTGCCGGACGCTTGCAATCTCGCCTCACTGAAAATGCGCTGTGGTCCGAACGCGTGATCGAGGTAAAGCCAACAGGCCCAAATTCAGGCGAAGTTGTCTGGTTCTGGAATTCGTGGGATAACCTGATTCAAGATGTAGACCCGGCAAAGCCCAACTATGGTGTCGTAAGTGAGAATCCCAATCGCATCGATATAAATGCAGGCGGCAACCGCAGCGACTGGCTTCATGCCAACTCTGTGCGCTACAATCCAACACGCGACGAAGTCATGATCAGCATTCATAACCTGCATGAGATCTGGATCATTTCGCGCAAGACGGGCAAGATGGTCTATCGCTGGGGCAATCCACAGATCTACAAAGCTGGGGCTGTCGCTCAGCAGCGACTATGGGGTCAGCACGATGCCCGCTGGCTTCCGGGAGACTGGGGACGTGTGATGATCTTTAACAACGGCAACGGGCGTCTAGGCGGCAATGCATCGAGCGTTGACATAATCGATCTGCCAATCAATCCTGATGGCACATATCGCCGCAGCCCTGCATCAGCGTTTGAACCAGCCCAAGCTATGACAGCATTTCCCGAGACGCTCTCGAACAGATTCTACGGGCAGAACATCAGCGGGGCAACGATGCTTCCGAACGGCAACATCCTTTCCTGCGTTGGACCGACTGGTACGTTCGTAGAATCAACACCAGATAAGCGCGAGGTATGGCGTTACGTCAACCCGGTTGGACAGAACAATACGATTATTCAGCAAGGGTCTACGCCACGCAACAACATGGTATTCAAGATCTACCGATATGGCAAGGATTACCCGGCATTCGCCGGCAAGACACTGCGTCGGCGCGGACGTATTGAAGATGGGATGCTAAGCGTGACTGAGATCCCCGAGGCACGAGGCTACTCAGCATCTGTTAACTTACTGGCCCAGACAGCCACGATCTCCGTCAGCACAGCAGGTTCATACAATTTTGTTGCTTATGACCTACTTGGACGCAATCTAGGCACTGTTCATATCGGAGAATGCTCCAGGGGCACCTACACGTTCAGCATTCCACCGCATACGATGTTTGTGATTCACCAGTAACCTGGAATGTCACGTTTTGAGTGATTCAACGCACAGTAGATGAAACAACCATTCATTGTGCGGAGGATACAATGTCGACAACGACTGCAACATCATTCGAGTTCTACATCGACCACCTTGAGAGCCTTCGAGCCGGAGAGCTTGCCTATCTGCAGGAGGAGGTTCAGTTGGAGTCGCTCGTTCACGATGCGCGCGTGCATGGAACACTCGACGACCAGCGAGAGCTGCGCTACCGCCTGCATGAGCTTCGCATAGCCAGAGAAGCACATGTCAGATATCATGCCGAGAGAATGCGCAGTTCGTTAGACCTGTAACTCCATCGACGCTTGAGGCTTCCTATCTTCGTATCCAGCTAACTCCGAAAGCCCTCCGTGAAATCTGCACTCCACCTGCTGCTTACGTGCTGTCTCTTTTTGTTCATCAGCTCCTGCGCCGACCTTATTGATGGTCCATTTCATGGACGAGACCGCGACAGTTCTCACAGCGATTCAACGGAGGATCACGATAACGGCAGTGACACAACCGATCATGGTGGATCTGGAGACACAACAACAGTCGACTCTACAGTGTGTTTCTCACGCGACATTCTGCCTGTCTTAGTTTCGAACTGTGCCATGGCGAAATGTCACGACGAAGCTTCTCACGAAGATGGCGTGGTGCTTACGACCTATGAATATGTGATGCGAAACGTTGTAGCAGGCAGCGTGGGAAGGTCTGAGCTCTATGAAGTGATCACAGAGACCGACCCCGAGAAAATCATGCCGCCGCCTCCAGGAGGGCTAAGTGCAGCTCAGATTGCATTGATCGCACGATGGATTCGTGAAGGGGCTACTAACCGCGACTGCGCAAACGAGACACCATGTAACACCAAGGACGTCACGTACACATCGACGATTGCGCCCATCCTTTCGTCATGGTGTGTTGGATGTCATGCCGGCTCTGGAGCCAGCGCCGGAATCGATCTCACAAATAGGTCTGTTGTAGAAGCACAGGCACGCTCTGGAGCACTCATTGGTACGGTTACCCATACAACGGGGTTTGCCAAGATGCCGCCATCGGGACCGAAGTTGGACGACTGCTCTATAGCGCAAGTAAAAGCGTGGGTTGCCGGCGGACTCAAATAGTCCGGCAGTTTATGCTAAGATGATCTGCTGCATGAACTTGTGTTCATGTAACAATGAACCAACCCGTTTGGCGTCCATTCGCCCATGGTCGTATATTTATCGCGACTGCCGCCAAATCTCGCTTCTTCTATCATGGGTAAGGGTACATGCGTTTTTGGGAACATTTCTGCGTTCTTGTCCTCATAAGTTTCTGCTTGGTTTCCGAACCAACGCTACTTAGCGCATACCCCATAACGCACGCATTCGATACTGTTCGTTCGAAACCTGTTTTTCCCGACGAATTCAGCGAGCTGGACGAATACGAAGAAGAGTCAGACAAGTTGGACCCAGCCATAGCCCGCCGTATGGAGCAGGCCAGGCAGAGGTACCTGCAGGCATTGTCCTACATTGAAAGCAGGGATACCACCAAGGCTGCCGAGGAATTTGAGGGGGCAATTGGAATCCTTAATGAGCTGGCCTCATTCCCTGATGTAGAATCGAACTCAGACTTTACAGACCTTGTACAAAGTGTGATCGAAGACTATGAGACATACGTTCGCAGCATCGACAATCTGAACCAGAACTCCTCGATCTTCATATTACGGGATCGCTTATTCGAGGCCGTGGACGCAAAACAGACCACGCTCGAGATGATCACGGTGCCCAAGCCCCTTGCCCCACCTGATCTGCCGGAAACAACTATCCCTCTGACGTATAACGAGCATGTCGATGCCAACATCTCGTTCATGGCATACGGCAGAGGACGCAGGTTTATGAAGACATGGATCGAGCGCACAGGCCGCTGGTTCAGTCTCTTAAAGCGCATCGCCAAAGAAGAAAAGATGCCGGAGGAAATCGTCCACCTGGCGATGATGGAATCGGCACTTAATCCAAATGCATTCTCCCGAGCCAAGGCTGTTGGTATGTGGCAGTTCATGAAGGCTACCGGCGAGGAGTACGAGCTGTCGGCAGGATACTGGATCGATGAACGTCGAGATCCGGACAAGGCCACCCGCGCAGCAATGAGGTTTCTGCGCGACCTCTACAACGATCTTGGCGATTGGCATCTGGCACTGGCCGCATACAATTGTGGAGCTGGCGGTGTGCGCCGGGCAATTCGCAAGTCTGGAATAGAACGTCCAACATTTTGGCAGATACGAGAGCATTTACCGAAGGAAACTCGAGACTACGTTCCGCTCTATATCGCAACCACCATTGTTACGATGAAGCGCGACAAGTACGGGTTCTCCGACGACAGCGTAGACCTGCATGAGCCGTATGACTACGAAACTGTCAGGATCGAAGAGCCCGTCAACTTCACAACATTGGCAAAGTGCGGTCAGGTATCTATAGACTCCCTTCGTAAACTCAACCCAGAGCTTGTTCGTGACTGTACGCCACCAAGTGGGGCATATCAACTCAAGGTATACCCAGGCATGGCAGGCGACTTCCTGAAGCGCTACGCCGCTCTCAGTGATGATGAGAAGCAAGTGTACATTAGGCACTCTGTGGTGCGGGGAGAGACGCTAGCATCAATTGCTGGTATGTACGGAACGACTGCCGGTGAGTTGGCAGAGATCAACGGACTAAGTGGCTACAGAGCCCGCTTGAAGGGTGGAATGAGTCTGCGTGTGCCCGTTCGAGGTGAACGAGACAATCCGCAGCAGGATGTTGCAACCCTAAACGTGAACCAGCCCCAGCCAAGCGCATCTGTAAAGGCGGCGCCAGATACAACAAAGAATGAACCAACGACAGCCGAAGCCTCAGCGGACAAAACAGTCCAAACAGGGGCAACAGGTCGCAAGGAAAAGGTAGCTGCAATTCATGTTGTTGGGCGTGGTGACAATCTTTCGTCAATATCGAACAAGTACAACATTCGGTTGATGGATCTCCGCAACTGGAACGACATCCCCTACGACAAGGACAACCTGCGCGTTGGCGATACGCTCATCGTAGGCACTCCCTCTGGCGTAACGCGTCGCAGTGCCGTGCCAGAGATCGAGCGCATGCCCGTTGTACAGACCAAGATCCACAAGGTTCGGCGTGGCGAAACACTTGCCAGCATCGCTAGGTCGTATCAGCTCACTCCCGAGCGTCTGGCCAAAATCAACAACCTTGCCGGAAGCAAGCTCAAGGTCAAAGCCGGGCAGCGCCTCAAAGTAGAGGTGAAGTCAACTGCCCCCAAGCCGCAGCGACAGCAGGCATCTCTTCAACAGCCCAAGAAGTACAAGGTGCGCAAGGGCGACACACTCGCCGGTATCGCAGACAAATTCAACACGACGATAGCTGCGATCAAGAAGCGTAATCCCACGCTTAAGCGTTCCAATGCGCTTCGTGCCGGACAAGTTGTCTACCTCGATTAAGCTGTTTCTTGATACCCGATTGCCCGTATCTTTGCGGCAATGCATGCGATCATTCCAGTAGCCGGCATAGGCACAAGACTGCGTCCGTTCACACACTCCTTGCCAAAGGTGCTGGTGAATGTTGCCGGTAAACCCATCCTCGGACACATTCTTGATTCACTCGTTGAACAAGGAATCACGAGTGCAACGATCATCACAGGCTACAAAGGCGAACTCGTCGAAGAGTACGTCAACACCAACTATAAGCTCGACGCAACATTTGTGCAGCAAGACGAAATGCTCGGCCTCGGGCATGCCATCTGGACAGCGCGCGAGTCCCTGCTCGACGAGCCCGTTCTCATAATTCTGGGCGACACAGTTTTTGACGTAGACCTGGCAACACTCAAGCAGCTGCAGTTTTCTTCTCTCGGCGTTAAGCACGTTGAAGATCCACGCAGATTCGGTGTGGTCATCGAGGAAGGGGGCTTTGTAACCCGCCTTGTTGAAAAACCCGAAACACTTGTGTCAACCATGGCCATTGTTGGCCTGTACTACATCCACGAGCCGCGCACATTGCGCACAGCACTCGATACACTGATTTCGCAGAACATCAGAACAAAGGGTGAGTACCAGCTCACGGATGCCCTGCAGCTCATGGTTGACAGTGGCGAGCAGTTCACAACATTTGTTGTAGACGGTTGGTACGACTGTGGCAAGCCCGAAACGCTGTTGCTTACGAACCGATTCTTACTCTCTAAGCGCGGCGCTCAGCCCCCTGCCCCTGAAGGATGCGTGTTTGTTCCGCCTGTGCATGTAGACCCAACAGCCATCGTGGAGCACAGCGTGATAGGCCCATACGCATCGATTTCCAAAGGTGCCGTTGTACGCAACAGCATCATCCGCGACAGTATCATCAGCGATAATGCATCGGCTATCGACATCGCACTCGATCAATCGATTATTGGCGAGAACGCAGAGATAACAGGAAGATTTTCAACCATTAATATTGGCGATGCCTCCATCGTGAGGTTATCACAGTAGCACATGAAGTACATTTTTACCTCCGAGTCCGTTTCCGAAGGACACCCAGACAAAGTTTGCGATCAAGTATCGGATGCGGTGCTTGACGAGATCCTTGCCCACGACCCAACTGGTCGCGTTGCATGTGAGTGCTTTGCCACAACAGGAATGATCGTTGTAGGCGGTGAGATCACAACATCACATTACGTCGATCTGCCGAAGCTTGTGCGTAGCGTGATACGCGACATCGGCTACGACAAAGGCGAGTATCGTTTCGAGGCAGATTCATGCTCGGTGATCAACGTCATCAACAGGCAGTCGCCCGATATCGCTCAGGGCGTCGATACAGGCGGCGCTGGCGACCAAGGCATGATGTTCGGATATGCAAACACCGAAACAGCCGAGTACATGCCGGCAGCGATCCACTTCTCACACCAGCTCGTTAAGCGCCTTGCAGACATTCGCAAGAACAACGCGAACCTGATGCCATACCTGCGTCCGGATGCCAAGGCTCAGGTGTCAGTGGTCTACGGCGACAATGGAGAAGTTGTAAGCGTCGACACGGTAGTAGTTTCTACACAGCACGACCCGATGGAGAACGCGCAGGCGCGCATCACGGCAGACGTAATCGAGAACGTTGTAAAAGCCGTCATACCAGAGCACCTCATCAACAGTGAGACCAAGTTCCACGTAAATCCTACAGGCAAGTTCGAGATCGGCGGTCCACACGGTGATACGGGGCTTACAGGACGTAAGATCATCGTGGACACATACGGCGGCAAGGCGCCGCATGGAGGTGGTGCATTCTCTGGCAAAGACCCAACAAAGGTTGACCGCTCGGCTGCCTATGCAGCACGCCACCTGGCAAAGAATATCGTTGCCGCTGGCATTGCCCGTGAGTGTACGATTCAGCTGGCCTATGCCATTGGTGTCGCCCAACCGGTTTCGATCAACGCAGACCTCCATGGCACGTCTGAGGTCAATCCTCGTGAGTTAGAAGCCTTCATTATGGAGAATGTTGATCTAACCCCTGCCGGCATTATCACGCGCCTCAACCTGCGCAGACCTATCTATCGCGCAACAGCCGCATACGGACATTTCGGGCGTCATGAATTCCCATGGGAACATCTTGACCTACGTGAGATGTTTGCCTCTCAGTTCGCATAATCACCATCATATTATCTCAAAGACATGGCAACAACAACAGTCAAGAAGGCAAGCACCAACGGCGTAGCCAAGAACGGCGCGGCTAAGAATGGTGTGCACAAGAACGGCAAAATGATGTCCCTCCCAGCCCGCGTGGCAAAGGGCAATGTCGGATATAAGCCCCATGCATTTGCTGTGGCAGACATGAGCCTTGCTCCCTGGGGACGCAAGGAGATCATGTTGGCAGAAGCCGAGATGCCGGGTCTTATGGCCCTGCGCGACGAATACAAGGGTAAGAAGCCATTGAAGGGGGCACGCGTGGCAGGCTGTCTCCACATGACCATCCAGACAGCCGTGCTTATTGAGACACTTGTTGATCTGGGCGCCGAGGTTCAATGGTCAAGCTGCAACATCTTCTCAACGCAAGACCACGCTTCGGCTGCAATCGCAAAAGCGGGCATCCCAGTCTTTGCATGGAAGGGCATGAATGAAGAAGAGTTTGATTGGTGTATCGAGCAAACGCTGTTCTTTGGTAAGAACCGCGAGCCCCTTAACATGATTCTTGACGACGGTGGCGACCTTACGAACATGGTGCTGGATAAGTATCCTGAGCTCGTCGGTGGTATCCGTGGTCTTTCGGAAGAGACAACGACCGGCGTTTTGCGTCTGTATGAGCGCATCAAGGCCGGCACGCTCCCTATTCCAGCGATCAATGTGAATGACTCTGTTACGAAGAGCAAGTTCGACAACAAGTACGGTTGCAAAGAATCTCTCGTAGATGCGATCCGTCGTGCTACAGACATCATGCTTGCGGGCAAGGTTGCCGTTGTTGCCGGTTACGGAGACGTAGGCAAGGGTTCTGCAGCGTCGCTCGCAGGAGCAGGTGTGCGCGTTATCGTAACAGAAATCGATCCGATCTGTGCTCTCCAAGCAGCCATGGATGGATTTGAAGTTAAGAAGATGGCAGATGCGGTTAAGGAAGCAGACATCGTTGTAACAGCAACTGGCAACTGCGACATCATCTCCGAGAAGCACTTCAAAGCCATGAAGGACAAGGCCATCGTCTGCAATATCGGCCACTTCGACAACGAGATCGACATGGCATGGTTGAACAAGAACTACGGCAAGACGAAGCTTGAGATCAAGCCACAGGTTGATATGTACACGATCGGTAAGAACAACATCATCGTGCTTGCTGAAGGCCGCCTTGTAAATCTTGGTTGCGCGATGGGTCACCCGTCATTCGTGATGTCGAACTCCTTCACCAACCAGATACTTGCGCAGATCGAGCTGTGGAAGAATTCGGACAAATACGAGAACAAGGTCTATGTTCTGCCGAAGAAGCTCGACGAGAAGGTTGCTCGCCTTCACCTGAAGAAGATCGGAGTACAACTCGAAGTGCTCAACGACAAGCAGGCCAAGTATATCGGTGTTGAGGTCAAGGGGCCATACAAGCCTGAGTACTACCGCTACTAAGCCAACGAAACATCCTCGGCATATAACAAAGGCCCTGCTAGCGCAGGGCCTTTTTCATTACATAGTCGTTGAGCCAGAACTGCTTGTACGGTATGTCTACGGTTGCGATAATCTCGTAACCATTTTTACGATAGAACTCCTGAGCAGTATTAAACCGGTTCACATTCAGAACAAGCTCAGTTGCGCCTGTTGTTGCAAGATGTTCTTCGACCCAGTGAAGAAGTCGTGATCCGATTCCTGTAGACTGACACAATGGTCGAACATATAGCCGATGCAGCTTGCATCGTGTCGGCAACGACTCGTCTGCAGTGTAAAAGGCAAATCCAACTACCTGGCCGCCTTCCAACGCAAGTACGTACGTACCCACCTGGCCTGCAATTTGCCGCTCGATCGCTGCATAACTGAGTAGATCCTCGAACATGATCTGAATCTGCTCAGATGATATGATCGATCTGTACGTAGGCTCCCATGTGGCAAGCGCAGCCTCGTGTATCAGGCCAACATCTGCGGCCGTAGCAAACCGAATGGCCGGCTGATTCATTGTTTTACTGTAAACATTCTGTTGGCGGGAACTATCCAGAACCTTTGAGCATTTAACCCAACGTATTCGGGGACAAGCCTCTGGTTTTCCCCTACAATCAGACCCCGCATGAGTGCAGACATGCGGGGTCTTCTATTATCAGATATCGAGGTTGCGCACGTATTGGGCATTTCGCTCAATAAAGTCGCGGCGTGGCTCTACGGCTTCGCCCATTAGCGTCTCGAATACATGCATTGCCTCGGCAGCATTTTCGATACTCACGCGCAGCAGCGTGCGCGTCTCAGGGTTCATCGTTGTGGCCCAGAGCTGCTCAGGGTTCATCTCACCAAGACCCTTAAACCTGCTGATTACGATACCGTCGGCGGTGGCCCCTTCCTCGACAACGGCTTCTGCCTCTTCTGTGGCAGCCTTCTCGTTGGCTTTGGCGGCCTTGCGTTCTGCCTTTTCCTTGCGGATACGATTGATGATCTCATCACGTTCGGCATCGTTATACGCGTAATTCTCCTGCTTGCCCTTCTTGAGTTTGTAGAGAGGGGGCTGAGCAATATAGAGGCGTCCGTCGTTGATAAGCTGCGGCATGTGCTTCCAGAACAGTGTCAGCAGCAGCGTACGGATATGCGATCCGTCAACATCAGCATCTGCCATCAGGATTACCTTACCGTAGCGTGCCTTGGCAACGTCAAAGTCGTCGCCGAAACCAGCGCCGATGGCTGTGAAGATCGTGCGGACTTCTTCGTTCTCCAGAACCTTGGTCAAACGGGCCTTGTGAACATTCAGGATCTTGCCCTTGAGCGGCAGGATTGCCTGGAAGCGTCTGTCGCGTCCCTGCTTGGCAGAACCACCGGCCGAATCACCCTCGACGAGGAAGATCTCGGTGTCTTCTGGTGTGCGCAGCTGACAGTCTGCGAGCTTGCCGGGAAGCGAGCCGCTTTCGAGAGCACCCTTGCGGCGAATCAGATCCTTAGCCTTGCGAGCAGCCGCGCGTGCCTCGGCCGATTGCGTTGCTTTCTCGATGATCGTCTTTGCGGCACTTGGTGTGGCATCGAGGTATTTGCTGAGTTCTTCGTTTACGATCGAGCGGACAATGCCCTCGGTCTCGCCGTTGCCCAGCTTGGTCTTTGTCTGACCCTCGAACTGTGGCTCTGCAATCTTTACGGCCACGACAGCCGTGAGACCTTCACGGAAATCTTCCCCAGTAAGGTTGATGTCCTTCTTCGTCATGTTGTTTGCCGAAGCATACGCATTGAGTGTACGCGTAAGAGCACTGCGGAATCCCGAAACGTGCGTGCCCCCTTCAACCGTGTTGATGTTGTTCACGTAGGAGAGAAGTGTCTCGCTATAGCCGCTGTTGTATTCGAAGCAGATCTCGACAACTGTTTCAACTCCAGACTCATTGGTGAACGTGCCAGACATCAGGATCGGCTTTGTGATCACTGTTGCATTGGCATCGAGGTGACGCGCAAAGTCAACCAATCCACCGCGATATGCAAACACGTCCTTTTGTCCATCGCGCTCGTCCTGAAGCGTAATAGTTACATCCGGATTCAAGAATGCAAGCTCGCGGAGACGCTCAGAGACCTTCTCATATCGGAACTCTACTGTGCGGAAGATCGTGGCATCAGGCCAGAAGCGCACTGTTGTACCAGTGCGGGAAGACTTGCCTAACTCTTGCACTGGACCTTGTGGGGCTCCGATCTTGTACTTCTGCTCGTACATCTTGCCTTCGCGCTCAACAGTAACCGTGAGGTCTGTAGAGAGCGCATTGACGCAGCTCACACCAACGCCGTGGAGTCCGCCAGACACTTTGTAGGTGTTCTTGTCGAACTTACCGCCGGCATGCAGCGTGCACATCACAACCTCTAGAGTTGAGACCTTCTTTACCGGGTGCGGTCCAACGGGGATACCACGTCCGTCATCCTGCACAGAGCAAGCCCCATCGCTGTGCAGCGTGATCGTGATATTCTTACAATGTCCGGCCAGAGCTTCGTCGATCGAGTTGTCGACAACTTCCTGGATAAGGTGGTGCAGACCGCGTTCGCCGACGTCTCCGATGTACATGGCCGGACGTTTGCGGACGGCTTCGAGTCCTTCGAGGACCTTAATACTATCCTCGGTATACCCTGGTTGTTGTGGTTTTTCTGACATACTGTTCTCCTAGTGACAACGTTATCGGATGATGATCTCTCGAACGAAATCTTCTCCGGCTCTCTGATTGAGTGATAATCGTAATTCTTCTCTACGAAGGATAAGCTCGCTTCGCCATGCGGCCTCTGGAACGTGAACTCTGAGCACCCCATGTTCGAACGAGCGTATCTGTGTGCGCCCTGCCAGCCCCTTACCAACTACCTCTTCCCAATACACTGGCAAGCGGGCTTTCAGGAGTTCACCTTCGAGTTGGCGACTTTTAATAAATCCGCGTAGCAGGTCGCGCAGCTGATGCATTACGCAGCCTCCTTCGCAGAATGGATGGTTGATCGCTGATGCGTGATTCTGCCTTGATGTACATCAAAGAGCGCCACATGAATTGGTGCAGTGCGGTCAGCATCCCTCTGTTTGATCACCGCCAACACATCTTCACCATTGGTGGTGGTCACAAAACACTGCATGCCCATACGAATAATCTCTTCGAGCACACGAGCACTGCGTTCGTGATCAAGCTCGCTGAACACATCATCGAGCAGCACTATTGGTCGCTCATTACAGCGTTCGTGTAAGAGTTCGCATTCTGCGATTTTGAGAGCGATAAGCAGAGATTTATGTTGTCCCTGCGAAGCAGTCTCGCGCACGAGTCCTTCGTTGATAAAGAATAAGATGTCGTCCTTTTGTGGACCAAACATCGTTGATTCTCTGGCTATCTCGCGCGAACGCACCTGTTCGGCATACTCAGCATACTTCTTAGCAATTGAAGGGGCAAGCAGTTCTGAGGCATCCTCTGTCTGTAGCAAATCCGGCTCGTACACAATGCGGATTGTTTCACGCTCGGCGCTTATTGTGGCATAGATCTTCTCGATGCGTGGTGCAAACTCCCGAAGGAAGACTGCCCGTCGTTCCACGATCTCTGCACTGACTGCTATAAACTGTCCCGTCCAGAGCTCAAGTTCCTGCTGCGTGGCCTGTCCGGCGGCAACAAGTTGGAGAAGCATGTTTCTGTGCTTGATCAAACGCCTGTGCTCGAATAGAAGCTCGGCATAGCGTTTACTTGATTGCGCCATTACACCATCGAGAAACGCCCTGCGCTCTGCTGGTCCGCCGAATGTTATACTCTTGTGGTCGGGGCTCAATGCAACGAGCGGCATTTCGCCGATGATATCCCGGGGTGTGCATGAAGACTGCAGCGTGTTGGAGATCTTCTTACGAATGCCGGTTCTGACAGCTACGGTTACCGAGTACGGCACACCCAGATCACGCATTGCGTGAACGCTTGAGGTACTGGTTGCTTCTCCATGACGTATCACGGCTGTGTCCGGAACTGGTACAAAACTCTTTGCTAACGCGCAGAAGCTGATGGCTTCTAAGACCGACGTCTTACCGGATCCGTTGCTTCCTGTAAGAATATTCACATCTGGGGCGCACTCCAACGCTGAGGTGGTGTGGTTTCGAATGTGTTCCAACAGAACGGATCGTATGATCACCGGGAAGCCCCTTGTCAGATCTTCACTGGCATGACGAGCATGAGCAGTGAATCGTCTCCGGCAGCCGGCGTGATCAGGACAGCGCGTATTGGCGATGAGAAGGTCATCTTCACATTCAAATCAGGATCGTCGTCGGCTGTGATATTCTTGATTGCCTCTTCGAGGAATCGGTAGTTGAATCCGACTTCGAAGGCACCACTTGTAAACTCACAAGGGATGTTCTCCGTACCCTTGCCGCCTGAGTCCTCGTCTTCGGAGTGAACCGACATTGACGAAGCTTCGATGCGGAAGCGCACGTGCTTTGTGTTCGTATTAGCAAACAACGACACGCGCTTAATGGCACTGAGAACCTCTCGCTGGTTCACGATAAGGGTCTTGTCGTTGTCCGACGGAATAACGTTTTGGTATGGCGGATACTTCTCGTCAATGATACGTGTCGTGATCGTCATCGACCCTACGCTAAAGCGCGCATGGGTGCGAGAGATAGCCATCTCTACATTGTTGTCGAGCTTGCGCAGAAGATCTACAGCACGTGATGGAACGATGGCCTCGAGGCTGGTTGGGAATTCCGCACCGTCTGACTGCACCACAACGCGTGACAGGCGGAAACCATCCGTGGCAACTGCCGTTACGCTGTCGCCGTGAAACTGGAAGAACACGCCTGTCATGCTTGGACGATATTCCTCTGTTGAAACAGCGAACACAGTCTTGTTGGCCATGCGAGCCATGTCTTCTTTCCGAATCTGCGCTGTCTGCGCATCCGGGAATGGTGGGATCGATGGGAACTCATCAGCATCAAGTGACTTCATCTCGTACGAACCTGTAGGAGTGCGTATCGTAATGATCTGCGTCTTTGGGTTTCCGTCAACCTCAATTGAACCTGATGAACCAAGTTCTTTGACAAGATCGTTGAACTGACGAGCCGGTATCAGCAGAGCGCCGTTCTTTTCGCCCACAACATTGATCGCAAGCGAAATGGTGATTTCCTGATCCGTTGCTGTGAATGTAAGCTCGCTTCCATCCAACTCCGCATGCAGGTGCTCGAGTACCGGAATGGTGCTCTTGGCCGGGATCGCAGGGAGCACCTTCTGAAGTGCTTTTTGAAGATCGGGTAGGGCTACTGTAAACTTCATGGTTCTTCCGAAAGAAATCACGCCATACGGCGCGAAAATGCTAGTTTTGAAGGGCGAATCTACGAACCACTGAATGAGTCTCCAACCTTTCGAATGCAAAGAATATTAACACCTTACGGCTATGACAATGCCTTTCTGATGCTTGGTGTTGCTCTGGCTATTGCCTCACTTGGTTTTGCCCCGTTATGGCCCATAGCAAAGGCCCTCTGTTTTGGCTTCGGAGCATTCATTTTTGCCTTTACGATGTGGTTTTTCCGTGATGCTGAACGTCCGCTAAACGCCAGTGCAGCTGGGAACAGCGCCATCATCATTGCACCGGCAGACGGGCAAGTGGTAAATGTTACGCCCGTTGACAACAGTCCAGAACTGGGATGTGCCGCCGTTCAGATCAGCATTTTCCTGTCTCCGGTAAATCTGCACGTCAACCGCTATCCTGCCTCCGGCACGATCCGCAAGGTGACGTACTTCCCCGGCAAATACCTGATGGCATTCAATCCAAAATCAAGCCAGGAGAACGAGCGGTCGCAGTTTGTGCTCGAGACCGAGCATGGCTTGATCTGTTATCAGCAGATCACCGGATTCCTAGCCCGCCGCATAGTCTACGATACCCAGGAGGGCGATGTTGTGACGGCCGGTGACCGCTTCGGCATGATGAAGTTCGGCTCTCGGATGGACGTTGTTGTCCCTGCGACGGCCGCAGTGTATGTGCGCCCAGGGCAGAAGGTCGTCAGCTCTGCTACGATCCTGGCCGATATGCGAGGTACCGCGGCATAACCATGCGTGTTACCAGATCCGTCATACCGAACCTTTTCACGGTCGCGAACCTCTTCTGCGGTTTCGCCTCGATCGTAGCCTCGTTTGAAGGCAGGATCGACCAGGCAATCTGGTTGGTTGTAACGGCAGGCATCTTCGACATGCTGGACGGAGTAGTTGCCCGCATTACAAAAAGCACCTCGGAGTTTGGTGTAGAGCTCGACTCGCTCTGCGATGCGGTTTCGTTTGGGGTAGCGCCATCGGTGTTATTGTACGTTACCTTCCCTATGAGTTGGCAGCACCAGCAATGGACGCTGGTCGTTGCGGCACTGCCGGCTATCGCCGGCGTGCTCAGGCTTGCGCGCTTTAATGTTCAGCTCACAAGCATGGAAGACAAGCTGTATTTCCGGGGCATGCCAATTCCTGCGGGTGCGCTTACGATTCTTGCCTACATCCACGATTGGCACATCGAAATCCCGGGCAGCTACCAGCCGATTGCGCTCACGATCGTTACGGTCGTTGTTTCACTGGCCATGGTCAGCACCATTAAGTACGACAATCTGCCCCGACCCTCGGCGCGTTCATTCCGCCAGCGTCCGGCCATCTTTATCACGTTCATTATCGGCATTTTGGCATGCATGGCCACCTCGCTCAAGGCAATGTTCCCATTTATGGCGCTGTACCTTGTTGGTGGAGCGCTGCGTCATGCGTTTATCTTTTTACGCGACCGCAATGATGATGATGACTCCGTCGAAGAATCCGATCCAGATCCACTATCTATCTAGACCATGAAAACGTATACTGCACATATCGCTGTAACACTTCGCCGCGCCATTCTCGACGTCCAAGGAAAGGCCGTTGAGAACGCTCTGCACTCACTGCATATGCCTGGACTGACGAATGTTCGTATCGGCAAGCACATAGAACTGCAGGTACAGGCCCAAGACCATGATTCTGCCTCTGCCTTGATCCGTGAAGCTTGCGACAAGCTTCTGACGAATCCCGTCATGGAAGACTACACGTTTACTCTCGAAGAGGGAGCGGCGGCATGAACATTGGCGTTGTGACCTTCCCCGGTTCGAACTGCGATGCCGACGCGCGTTATGCATCAGCGCTTACAGGAAACACCGTTCATACACTCTGGCACAAGGACACCAGCCTGCCTGCATCGCTGGATGTGATCATTCTGCCAGGGGGCTTCTCATACGGTGATTACCTGCGCACCGGTGCAATCGCGAGGTTCTCTCCCATCATGGAAGAGGTTATTCGTTTTGCAAATGGCGGCGGTTACGTGTTCGGCATTTGTAATGGATTCCAGATTCTCTGCGAATCGGGCCTGCTTCCCGGCGCGCTCATTCGTAATGAGAATCTTTCGTTCGTGTGCAAGGATGTGCATCTGCGTATCGAGAAAACCGATAGCCCCTTTACCAATTGTGCTGCTGTTGGAGATGTGGTACGGATACCGGTTGCCCATGGGGAAGGACGTTTTACGGCACCTGCCGACGTTCTGGCCTCGATCGAGGATAACAATCAGGTTCTGTATCGCTACTGCATGCCTGACGGCAGTGTTTTGCCTGGTGCTAATCCCAATGGCAGCCTCAATAACATTGCAGGCATCACAAATGCCGCAGGGAACGTTATGGGGCTTATGCCCCATCCGGAACGCGCCTGCGAACCGATGCTCGGCTCTGCGGACGGTTTGCACGTATTTCACAGTTTGGCGCGTCAATGCAATACCGCAATGGCGTAATTTGCGGCACAGATCAACGAAACACTACGGAGTACGACCCTTATGAAACCAGGTCTACCAGAGATTCTTCTCATCATTCTTGTTATCGTTCTCCTCTTTGGCGGACGTAAGATTCCTGAACTCATGAAGGGTTTGGGGTCTGGCATCCGTGAATTCAAGAAGGCTTCAAACGGAACTGACGAGGAAGAAACAAAGCCAACATCTGAACCTAAGAACTAAGACCACCAGATCATGTTCGACGTAGGCGGGGCGGAACTTATCGTCATAGTCCTGGCGATCATCATGCTTTTTGGTCCAAAAAGCATTCCAAAGTTCATGCAGCAGATAGGGCGTGGTGTGCGGCAGTTCCGCAAAGCTCAAGATGAGCTTACGCAACAGATTCGCGACATCTCAGCAGATGCGGCAATACAGGATGCGCTTTCGATGGATTCACCTCCTGCGCCCATAACAGTGCGTCCGGCCGACGGCGTCTCTCGCACCCCTGGTGTGGCAGCTTCCACACATACAGCAGAAACTACTCCGCAAGAGAACGGGCCTGTAGAGTTAAGCTCCGAGCCCGACGCATCAACGGATTCAGCGGCTCCCGACCCATCTACACCAACATCACCATGAGTTATATCGAAGATCGCAACACTTGGCAACACGGCAGCGCTACTGTGCGCCAGACAGCCGAGGAATTTCTTACATCGATCACATCGAACCACGATCTGAATGCATTCTTGCATGTAGACGAGAGTGGTGCTCGTGCCTCGGCAGATGATTCACAGGAGCGTTTTGCTGCAGGCCTTTCACGTCCACTCGAAGGCCTCGTGGTTGCTGTCAAGGACAACATTTCCGTTGCCGGACAGCCCCTTACCTGCGCCTCTCGCATGCTGGATGGTTTCGGTCCGCTCTTCAACGCAACGGTAATCGAACGACTTCGTGATGCAGGTGCAATTGTTATCGGAAAGACGAACATGGACGAGTTTGCCATGGGATCGTCGAACGAGACATCAGCCTTTGGGGTTGTGTGCAATCCCATAGACCCCTCGCGTGTTCCGGGCGGCTCGTCGGGCGGTTCTGCTGTTGCGGTGGCAGGCAGCATGTGTCATGTAGCATTGGGGTCCGACACTGGAGGATCTATTCGGCAGCCGGCGGCATTCACCGGAACGTATGGTCTAAAGCCCACCTACGGACGTGTTTCGCGCTATGGTCTGGTGGCATTTGCGTCATCACTTGACCAGATCGGCCTGTTCAGCACAACGATTGCCGATATGGAATCGGTATTCCATACGATATCGGCTCACGACCCTATGGACTCGACATCGATACACGATGCGAGCCCCCTGCCTGAAATGCCCTTATCTGATGCTCGCATCGCAGCATTACCCGTGTCAGAACTGAAAGGATGTGACGCAGATATTGTTGCCGCATATCAGCGCTATTTGGATGCTCTTCGAGCAACGGGCGCAACGGTTGACGAAGTAGCACTACCGTATAGTGACCTTTGGATACCCACCTACTTCATTCTTGCCACTGCTGAAGCATCCAGCAACCTGGCTCGATTCGACGGCGTCCGATACGGACTTCGCGTCGATGCAGAAGACGGCGACATCACAACAGCGAGCCGCAGTGCGGGCTTTGGCACAGAAGTGCAGCGACGCATCATGCTTGGCACGTTCGTGCTTTCTGCCGGATATGGAGAGGCCTACTACACCAAGGCACAGCAATCGCGCAGACTTATAAGTGAAGCTTATGCAAAGGTGTTCGAAACATATCACGCGTTTGCACTTCCTACAACGCCTACAACTGCGTTTCGTCGTGGAGAAGTCAAAGACCCGGTAAGCATGTGGCTTAGCGACTATTTTACTGTCTCTGCCAACATTGCAGGCATACCGGCATTAAGCTTGCCCTTTGGCACCGACAGCAACGGGCTGCCGATAGGTATGCAGTTGCAGGGACCTATGCTTAGTGACGAGCGAATCATGAAGTTTGCAGCTACGCTGGCTTCCAGCTAGGCTCTTTGCAGGTTATCGTTATCGGAACTTGAATACGCTCCGAGATACTCATCTTCACAGGGCACGTAGACACGGTGTTCTCGACCACGGTGAGGTCTTTAGCTGCAAGCTCTAGAGGAATGTGAATCTGCACCACAAGACGGCCAATACGCCTCAAGGGGTCTGCTACCATTTCCTTTTGAACCCGCATCGTTGTTCCTCTGACGTCCCATCCTCTGCTCTCGGCCAGCAAACCGATATAGGTCATCATGCACGTTCCCAGTGCAGTAGCTACAAGGTCTGTCGGAGAGTAACTCTCGCCTTTGCCTTGATTGTCCACTGGTGCGTCGGTGATCAAAGCTGTTCCAGATGGACCATGGGTGGCCGAACAGCGCAACGTGCCGTCGTAGGTTATCGCAATTTCAACCATATCAAGGCATCCTGTGTGTGTGAACTTCCGTAAATTCGCGCTCTTGAAATTACAGGATATCATCAAATGAGCGTTTTAGTAAATAAGAATTCTAAGATCGTCGTCCAGGGCATCACCGGTGGTGAGGGCACGTTCCACACCTCGCAGATGCTTGCCTACGGCACCAACGTCGTTGCTGGTGTTACACCCGGCAAGGGCGGAAGCCTCTACTCGGGCAAGGGCGACGATATGTTCACGCACCCAGTGCCGGTCTTTAACACGCTGGCCGAGGCGCGGGAGATCACAGGTTGCGACGTCTCGATCATTTTTGTGCCTGCACCAATGGCCGCTGATGCGATCCTGGAGTCAATTGCATGCGGAATGGACGTCGTGGTCTGCATCACAGAGGGCATCCCAGTCAAGGACATGATCCCTGTGCAGGCAGCTCTGCTGAATTCGAAGACACGTCTGATCGGACCGAACTGTCCGGGCATCATCACCCCCGGTGAATGCAAGATCGGCATCATGCCGGGCTTTATCTTCACCCCGGGCGGGCCAATCGGCCTTGTATCACGCTCAGGCACACTCACCTACGAGGCAGTACGCCAGCTTTCTGATGTTGGGCTCGGGCAAACAACGTGCATCGGTATCGGGGGAGATCCGATCATCGGCACTAGGTTTATCGATGCTATTAAGCTCTTCAACGAAGACCCAGAAACAACGGCCATCGTTATGATCGGCGAAATCGGTGGTAACGCCGAAGAAGAGGCCGCCGAGTACATCAAGAAGCACGTCACAAAACCGGTCGTGGGCTTCATCGCAGGTCAAACAGCACCTCCGGGTAGGCGCATGGGGCATGCCGGTGCCATCATCTCAGGGGGCAAAGGCACGGCGGCAGACAAAATGGCAACAATGAGAGCATGCGGCATCCACGTCGTCGAGTCGCCCGCATCGATCGGTATCACCATGAAGAACGTCCTCGACGCCCATAAGCCGGCAGCGAAGAAAACAGCGAAGAAGAAGTAGCGAGCAGCGAACAGCGAGCAGCGAACAGCAAGAAACCT
Organism: Ignavibacteria bacterium; assembly: GCA_046300675.1. Taxonomy (GTDB): domain Bacteria; phylum Bacteroidota; class Ignavibacteria; order Kapaibacteriales; family Kapaibacteriaceae; genus UBA10438. Next base: position 39,165 of record JBKCLO010000048.1, on the reverse strand, counting down.
AACATTACACGAAATCAACAAGGGAACGACAATGGAACGCACACTCTGTATCATCAAGCCGGATGCCGTTCGACTGAACAACATCGGCAACATCGTAGCAATGATCCAGGCCGCAGGATTTCGCATCCTCGGAATGAAGCTCACAAAGATCTCGCCGGAAGTAGCAGGCGAATTCTATGCAGTCCACAAAGAGCGCCCGTTCTACGGCGAACTTGTGAACTTTATGTCGAGCGGAGCGATCGTACCTATCGCACTTGAGAAGGAAAATGCCATCGCAGATTGGCGTACGCTTATCGGCGCTACGGATCCTGCAGAGGCAGCCGAAGGCACAATTCGTAAGAAGTATGCCACAAGCAAGGGCGAGAATGCTGTTCACGGCTCAGACAGTGTTGAGAACGGTCTGCGCGAAGTTGCATTCTTCTTTGCCGAGAGCGAGCTTATCAATAACGGATAAGACACGATTTACCAGACTTTAGCGTCGGAAGATCAACACGAGGGCGAACATTCGCCCTCGTGGCGTTTCTGCTTGATTTGTGGTAGTTTCACGCGATGAATTCTATGCGAAATCTACGTTCTGTACTCAGCATCGTTACGACGTTCTGCCTGACTGCCGCCGCAGGATATGCACAGCAGCCAGCAACAGCGCCAGCGCGCGAATACAAGTTGCAAACTCTCTACCGCGCCAGTATTGCTCAGAGCTACGAGTTCGTAGAGCAGACATCGGTAGAGCGCATCTATCGCGACTCGTCGAAGGTTACGTATGCACGCACGGCAACATACTTTATGACCGTTCGCTGTATCGAGTCACTCGATGGTGTGGCCAAGGTGGTTGTTAACCTTGATTCCCTGTTGTACAAATTCACAGCAGACGGACAGGACGTAACCTACGATTCTCAGAAAGAGATCACACCGAAGAACTTCGCCGATCTCAACAACTACATCGGCCCCCTAAATCGGTCCTTCGAGCTAACATATTCGCCTTACGGCGAGGTGACTAACGTTAGCGGAGACCAGATCGATTTTTGGCGTGAGTACCTGGAACAGAACGCATCAGACCTCGATACCGTCCTATATACAATCTGGATGCAATCGCTTTCGCGAGAGAATCTCCTTCATGTTGGCGACCTCCAGAAGCGCACCATACCAGGACTCCGCAAGGCTGTAGACTCTTCGTGGAAGCACCAGCTTACACTTCGCCTTGATGGCACCGAATACGCCGGTAGTGTGCGCTCACGACTAGCTTCGTATGAAGGGGGCTTGTATCACATCATTACGCAGGATACGTTGGCGGCAACACCCGGGCAGATGATCCATACCTACAAGATCCCGGAGCTGGCAAAGGTGATATCCGGCTCTACAACTGTTAACAGTACCATTTTGCTCTCGACGGCCGGCACGATCAACGAGTTCACATCCATCGCCAAGGGCAGCCTTCAACTTCTTGCCGGACGCGAGCCAATCACGCAGAACACAACAACCACACTTCAGTGGAAGCTACTTGGACAGTATCAGTGGTAACGCTTGAATCGTGAGTAGGCATACGTGTATGTTTGCATAGATGCCCAAGAGTAAAGTAGATCTCCTCAAGGTTTTTCAGCCTAGCGATTCCATCGCGTTTATTGCGATCGGTATAGGGCTTGTGATTGCGCTAATTGCACCAGGCGACAATCTAGCGGTGCGCCTGATCGGTATTTGCATTGCTATCCTCGGTGGCGTTGCATTGTTTATGATGGTCTCGCCCCGTCTTACAGACCTGCAGATCATCACTCCAATCCGTCCGTCATCTACACCCGACCTTTCGTCGCGCACCATTCAAGACGCAACAAAGAAGTCGCAGACGTTTGATCCGGAGGCATATCGAGAGTCGTTCGGACAAGCGGATTCAGAAGAGGTTCCGTTCATCGACGAACGTCAAACCAATCTGTTCGAAGAACAACAGGCTTTGTCGGTGCGGGTGATACCACGAGTTGAAACGCCCTCACGTGCGTCCGCAGAACCACCGCCGCTTGTGGGCGTAGAGCTCACTGCAGATAGTGAATCGAGTGTTCGCATTGTTGGTGTCAAGAAGTCCTCTACGAGCAGCTCGGAACCTCCTAAGCTTGTTAGCGAAATGCGTCAGGCCGCGCGCACATCTATCATCGAAGGGCCGATAACTGAAGAGATTCAACTATCAGAAGACATTGTCATACGTCCGGTTCGCAAACCCGTTGAACCAGATACAAATGTGCCTGCGATTGAAATTGTTTCAGAACATGTTGATGCTGGACCCGACACCATCGATGTAGGCAGCAGTGTTGCAGACATCTCAGATTCTTCGATCGATCCGATCATAACGATCGATGATATCGAAGATGCAGAAATGGTCGTTGAGATTTCTGAGGGATCTTCAGATCAAGAGTCGTTGGGCAAACAAGAATCAGATCAGGAATCGGCGCAGGATGTACCTCAACCACCTGTGGTGCGCGAGACGGCACGCAGGTCTCCGGTTGTGTCTCTTTCGACATTTGTGAGCGAAGCAGAAGAAGAGGATATGTCCTCGCAGGAGCCCCGTAGGGAGTTCGATTACCTTCTCAATCGCGTACTCATGGTCATTCGCTCTGCAACAAATGCCCGTACCGCAGCATTTCTATGGGTCAATCACGAGCGTCAACAGCTTGTCGTTGAAGCAAAGATCACCGAAGCAGAAGCAGAATTCACAAATCAGCGTAAGATCCCGATGGGCATCGATGCGCTTAGTCAGATCGCACGTGAAGGCAGACCTGAGATCATCACACAGATCAGCTCTACTGCTGAGCTGGAGCTATTGCCCTACTACGAACGTTCAGCAGGCACCGTCTCGTTCATTGGAGTTCCAGTGTACTACGGCGGCAATGTTGTTGGCATCCTCTTTGCCGACTCGTTGCTCGAAGACGCCTATTCGGATATCACCGTCGGTTTCTTCGGTCAATTCACGAAGCTGATCTCTGGACTTGTATCGTCGTATACCACTAAGTATGATCTGCTTCATGCGAACACAACTCTCGAAGCACTACGACACTTCCGCTCCGAGCTCTCATCAACCAGCCCAAATCTTGCCCAGGTGATCAAGGCCATGTTTGGAACCTTGATCCAGTATATGGATATAAGTCGCATCGGCGTGGTGAGTTACGATGCAGCGCAACGTACGTGGACGTTAACCGATGCTCGTTCAGCGATGGACGATGGCTACAGAGGACACGTAGGCACTGCCGTAGACATCACGCAAGCACTAGTGGGCGAGTGCATACAGTCTGCTTCTACTGTTGTTCGCATCGACGACGGAACAGTTCTGCGGGTGTTCTCTGATGAGCCCCCTCTCGATGGCGGACAGTTTGTAGCCGTACCTCTTGCCACGGCCACAGAGTCCTTTGGTGCACTTTTCATGGAGAACCTTGAATCGAGCTTGTCGCAACAGGACATTGCACTGGCAGAAGCTCTCGGCGAGCACATTGGTTCTCTGTTCGAGCAGATCCATCGTGCAACCAGTCTACAGCATTCTGCTCTGTTGGACGCAACAACAGGTGTGCTCAATGCCCAGGGATTCGAAATGCGCGTCCGTGAGGAGTTTGCCCGAGCAGTAGACTACAACATTCCGCTCACACTGTGCATGATCGAACTTGATCCATCGCGCACAAATGCAGAACAACGCGAGCAGGCCATGCTGCACGTGCTCACACTGGTCAAGAATCAACTGCGTGAATATGATGTTGTAGCCCGGGCAGATGAGTTTCGAATTGCTCTCGGCCTAGTAGGCTATAAACTTCAGGAAGCCCAGAACTGGACAGAAACCATGCGACGCGAAGTGGCAAGCTCCCCAGTAGATATTCAAGGCAAACGTCTCTCGTTTACTGTTTCAGTGGGCATTGCCCAAGCAGAACCGCGCGACGCGTGGGACGATGTGATTGCACATGCTACTGCCGCATTAGAGATCAGCAAGAAGACCGGTAACAAGGTTACTGTGTTCGCGTAACAAATCGCACGACCACCGGACAGTGATCACTTACTGCACTGGCGTCGCGGTTTGGCAGATAAGCCTTTGGATCATCAACCCGCTCACTTGATGGCACCATTCTGTCGCGCATAGATTTCGAGGCAACAACGTGGTCTATCACATACCAATTCGGGTTCTTGCAGCTCTTGAGCGCTCCTGTTAGGAACGACATCTCCGTGCTATTGATCAACGATGTCAATGTTGCCTGATCGCTGCGGCGTCCAGTAAAATCGTTGAAATCTCCAACGATCATAACATTCTTTACTGTGGTCGACTTCACAACCGAATCACTCCAAGAACGCAGCATGGCAACTTGCTTGCCCCTTATCACCCGAGATTCCTCTCGCAAGGCATCTGTGCTGTCATAGCGCGACGTGCTCTTCAGGTGCACTACCATCATAAGCCAGCGTACATCGCCCTTTGTGCAGGAAACAACAAATCCCGGACGCATCCGCGATAGTGAAAGTGTAAGGGGCATGTAGGGACCGATAGAGTCAACGGTTATCTCCCCTTTCCTAAACACAACACCTACATTCTGCTCAATGCCGGCCTCATAGACCATTCCAGTATGACCAGGCAGGTATCTCAAGACTCTGTCCAGTGCTTGTTTGCTTTCTATCTCCTGAAGGCCGAGAACGTCGGCACCCGTACGATCGATCACATCAGCAATACGTCTGTAATCGTCCTCTGTGCGCGGTTTCTGGTCATCGACGCCATCACCGAGCCATTCTATGTTGAACGTGCCAATGACGACATGGTCGGGATCAGATACACGAGCCGACTGGCATCCGGCAAGGAAGATGCTTCCTGCAAACACCATCGTGAGTCCACGGCGTACAAAGTTCATTTATGTTCCTGTCAAGAAGGCCTTAGCCACGTATCCGGCAACCTGCGGATTCTCTTTGAGTCTGCGGGTCGAATATCCATACCAGTCGTCCCCAAACGGCACATAGATGCGCACAGCATGACCGGCCTTCAGAAGCTGATCGCGGCGATCTTCGCGAACTCCGAGCAACATCTGAAACTCGACATCCCTGCCATCAGCACGATGCTTGGCAACTTGCTTCTCTGCATCGGCTATCAGCAGTTCATCATGCGTTGCTATATGAGCCCTCGCACCAGAGGTCAGCAGCATGCCAAGCAGTTTCTTGTAGTTATCACGAATCTGGTCGGCATCCTTGAAAGCAACGTCTGCACTCTCAACGTAAATGCCCTTACATAGGCGCACAGATGGGGCGTACTCAAGCAGCGAGCGAACATCCTGTTCTGAACGCTTCAGATAGGCTTGTATCACAACACCAACATTATCGAATCCATCATGTCGCAGCCGCTTGTAGAAATCTAACGTGATGTCTGTATATGGCGTGTTCTCCATATCCATACGAACAAAGATTCCCTTGTCCTTTGCCTTGCTAACCAGAGAGGTTAGGTTGGCAAATGCAAAGTCTTTATCTACATCTAAACCAAGTGATGTAGGCTTAACTGACAGATACGAATGCAAACCATGATCTGCAATGGCGTCAATAACGGCCGATTGAGCAGCTGTTTCCGATACGGCTCGTTCATGCGTGGTAACAAACTCACCCAGAACGTCTATCGTTGACGAGGCACCCTTGCTCATCAGCTGTTGCGTAACACGCACAGCGTCAGAAAGCTTATCACCCGCGATGTAGCGTTGCGCTACGATCTTGACCACACTCTTCGGTATGGCTGGCAGTGTTGCAACCACCAGCTTGTTGAATAGACTCACAATCGCACCTAATTATCGAACAATCATCAACGGCGCTGAAACTTGCGCGCTGCCCTCGCGGACAACGACGCGGTAGCTGCCAGCCGGAAGGCTCGACAACGGAAGCTCAATCGTCTGGGTTCCTGCAAGAATACGCTCGTCTGCACGTAGCATGATCTCACGTCCGTCCATGGTGATAAGCCCGATATTGGCTACGATATCCTTGTCCGAAGCAACAGTCAAGCGAACTGTTGTGCTGGCAGGATTTGGTGTTACCATTGTTAGAGCAAACGGTGTTTCACCGGTTAGCTCGTCTACTGAAACAGGCGATGCACATGAGTCCACCTGAATATCAGACTTCGTGTCGAGCACCTCTTCCGTCAAAGCATCGATAACACGAACCTTGACCTTGCTGCCAACAACAAGACTGTTCATATTCACATTGCGGCTAAACACCTGCCACAACACCGGATCGATAGTGGATTGTTGTGTTGCCGTGCGCCAGTTGGCACCATCGTCTGTTGAATACTGGATCTTGATGCTTTGAATAAAGTCAGCACTCCAGCGGTATTGATTCGGTTGATTCTTGCAGATCTTACCACCAGTAACTGGTATCTCGAGAGCAAACCTGCGCTGTCCAATTGCAAAGAGTCCACTTGTCGAAGGCACGTCTGGACTTGTTAGTGCGGTAGCACGAATGCGCGCTTGTTCTGTATTGGCTGTTGGCACTGTCCATGGCAGTGTGTTGCCAGAGGCAGATGCTGAGAGAACTTCGTAGGTATTGCCACCGTCTGCAGAGAACTCGATCTTAACATTCCCAACACCCGAGGCCTTCGTCCACTTGATCGTGTATGTAGAGCCTGCACCAATGCGCTCACCACCCTTAGGCGCATCAAGCACAACGGGCACGCTCATTTTGTACTTAGCAAGCGACGTGTCGTTCACTGCTGGGTTCGATGCATCCTCAATGCGGATCCAGAATTCCGGCACGGGCAACGCAGGTACAGACCAGGTATAGAGCTGATCAGCAGCGTTGACGTTCGACGCAATCGAAGTCCACGGACCTGACACCGATGGCCCCCATGCGATGTTGATCGAGCTCACACGCGCCGATGCCCAGCGGATGGACATCTTCTCATTAGGTTGGTACGAGTCTGTGCCACGTGGCTCTGTAAGCGAAACCAGAGGCTTTGTTGAAAATGGTACACATGGAACAGCTTTGATCCATGTACGCATACGCTCGCTTACGCGGCTGCCGAAGGTAAGGGGCGTGCGGCTGCCGTTGGCAAGGTGACAATAGCTCATGATCGTACCCGGCACAACCTTTTTCATGGCAGGATCGCTAAAGCAACCGTCGGTCTGATCAATCGCATACGATAGCTGGCATGTATCGACAGGTGGATTCCAGAAACAGTTGTGCGTGTGCGGAGAACCGATGTTGTGTCCCATTTCATGGGATGCAACAAACACATCCCATACGAATGCATTTGAACGATTAGGGTCTCCCGGCACGTCTGCTGCATTGAGATACACTGTGCTCACGCCATAACCGCCTTTATCCTTCTTGTTGCAGAGCTGATCGAGGAATGCGATGCCGCCAACAAACGAGCCCCCTACCGGACGGATAAGAGCATAGAGATGCGCAACCACGCGGTCTACACTGTTCATGCGGCGAGACCAGTCGCTTGAGAACTCCTGCAGAAGCTGACCTGGCTGACGTCCATCGTAGAAATACCCTGAGGGTTCGTCCAGCGTATATTTTTCGAGGTATCCCATGTACAAGTGCACATTCAGTTCCTGAGCATACACCTGTGCCATTGCAGCAACCACCTTCACGAAATACTGCGCAACTTCTTCGTCTGTTTCTCCGCGACGCTTCATCACACTGTCGATATCCTCACGAAGTACAACGGCAATCTTGAATTCGCGTAGGTCCTCGGCTTGGGTTCCTTCGATTGTCTTCGCAGAAACTGGCATTGACATCTTGCGTGCCATGTCGTCTTGATTGATCTGCATGGATTCACTACCGCAGACAAAGCGGCTAAGTGGATCTACACCAAACATTGTGGCTTCTTCACCAATCAGGTGTGGCGTTGATCCCAACGTGCGCGATCCGGAAAAATCACGGCCGATGATCGTGCGCTGTCCGTTGGACTGCTGCACAAAACCTGTGATGTTTCCTTCACTGTAATGTATCGAGACCATCGAAGTCGGATCGCCCTCGACCTTGCCCCAATACGACACGACCGGACGCACCTTCATAGCGACCTTACCTGCCTTCGTATGGGTATAGAACTCCGTATTGGCATCTACAACAGGGCGCGCAATAGAGAGATTCAGAGTTCCTTCTTGATTTCCTGGCAGAGGGAAGTTCTTGAGCTCTACACGGGGGCTATTCTGCTCAAACACATTTTTGGCAACTGCATGCGACAGCAGTGTCGTGCGAACAAAACCCGTCTGCTGGGCAGTCTCCTGTTTTCCAGCTGCTTCGTATGGAACGAAAAGCTGACGTGTGTCGATTGAAACCTGGGCAAACATTGCCATTGCGCAGAGGCCGACAACAACGATGGAGGTCAATTTCCGGAGTGTGGTGTACATCATACAGTTACTCGTGTGAAAACGATGATAAAACGGTCTCAAAGATACGCAACAGCAGGCTCGGTACGGGTCGGGAAAAGCACCTACGACAAGCGTCTTTGGAGCACCGAAATGATCTCGGTGTGGATCTCCTCGCGCTTGCGATGTCCGTCGATCACTACAAACCGTTGCGGCTCTTGGCCGGCAATCTGCAGGTACCCGTGGCGAACACGCTCAAAGAACTCTCTTCCCGAGCGCTCCATGCGGTCCGGCTCGGAAGACCCGGGCGTAAACTGCATCCTCTGCTGAGCCTGCTCGTAGGCAACGTCGATAAAGAACGTTACGTGAGGCATAACACCGCGAGTCGCGATTTTGTTACAATTCTGCACGTTTTCCATGTTGAGCTCTCGCCCATAGCCCTGATAGGCCGTAGTACTGTCGACGTAGCGATCACATAGAATGAACTTGCCGGCCTCCAGGGCAGGCTCGATGATCATTTCCACAAGCTGCGTACGTGCTGAGCTGAACAACAACAGTTCAGCTGTTGATGTGATCGTCTGTTTGTTGCTCAGGAGAATTTCGCGTATTGATTCAGAAAGCAATGTTGCGCCGGGCTCACGTATGGTTATCACCTCATGCCCCTTTGCCTCGAGCACATCCCGCAGCATCGAGAGCTGGGTGCTCTTTCCCGAACCGTCTATTCCTTCGAACGAAATGAACACGTCACTGATCCTTATGCTTTCCTGATCCAATGAGTACAACACATTCACCTTTTATGCCCGATCGCTTTTCGAGAGTGGCACGAAGTTGTTGTACTGTTCCACGAAGATATTCTTCGTGGAGCTTTGAGAGCTCACGTGCCACAACGACTTCTCTATCCGGACCACCCAATTGTTCGATCTCTGCAAGCAGATCGTTGATTCGATATGGAGACTCATACAAGATGACTGTGCAGCTCGGCACACTCATCAAGGATTCCAGAGCCGCTACTCTGCCCTTCTTGTGGGGCAGAAATCCGCCAAAGAGAAGCCTGTCCGTGGGGAGTCCGGAGGCGGCCGCCGCCGTTACCATAGCCGAGGCACCCGGTAGAGCAATCACCGGCAAGCCTTCTTCGACGCAAGCACGAACTGCCCTGTAGCCCGGATCACTTATGCCGGGCATACCGGCATCAGACACAAGTGCCACTCGCTGTCCACTCCGAACACGCCTAACGATCTCATCTGCCCGCTCTCGTTCGTTGTGCTCATGATAGCTCAAGAGCGTCTTCTTGGGCACATCGTACTTCTTGAGTAAGGGGCTCGTATGGCGCGTATCCTCACAGACAATGACGTCTGCCTCGCGCAGCGTCTTTACCGAACGCAACGTCATGTCTTCCAGATTACCGATCGGCGTTGGCACCAAGAAGAGAACACCAGGTTTAGACGCTACCGGCATGGCCGCCTCTGGCTGCACATCAGATCTACGCTGACGCTCAAAGAACTCTGATAGCATGGCCGAGCATTCATCTTCGAGAACGCCTGTGCGGACCACTGCAGTGTGATTTAGGCGCGGGTCATCAACAAGTTCAAAAACACTGCGGCAGGCACCGGTCTTGGCATCAGATGCGCCGTAGACCAGATTCGGGATCCGCGCCAGCACGATTGCTCCAGCACACATCGTGCAGGGCTCAAGCGTAACATAGAGTGTGCAGTCCGAGAGGAACTTCTCGCCGACCGTGCGGACGGCGTCCTCGATCGCTACAATCTCTGCATGACGTGTGGGATCGCCAAGTCGCTGTATCTGGTTTGCACCGCGACCAACAATATCATCACCACGCACGATCACGCATCCAACGGGAACGTCGCCGGCAAGGCCTGCCTCCAAAGCAAGCTGAAGGGCCTCCCTCATGTATGTTTCGTGTCGGCGTGATACTTCCGACATCGTTACTTGCCTTGCTGAGCTGCTTCGTATAGCTGCGTGTTGCCTGGATCAAGAAAACGCAGGTCGGCCCATAGACCAGGGCTCTTTACACCTTTGAACATGCCGGCAATCTCCATGGACTTGGCGTCAAAGAACACTTGCAAGAGCACACTGCGTGCCGACAGCTTGTTCTTCTTGTATTCAGCAATATCACGGATCACAAGTTCGAGATCTGCAAGCCCCTTGAGCTTGTCTGTATCATACGTATCCATGGCATCGTGATAGTCGTAGATGAGCCTGCGAAACGGCTGAAATCGCATATCCATGAGTTCTGTGATAAGCGACATACGGGTTAGCTGACCAGGCTGGTAGACGGTGCTGAACTGCGAGACGCCCTGGGCATTGCCGCTCTGTGCAATCTGCTGGGCAACCTTATATGCCTCGGTGCCGGCAAGGTCATCGTAGGTGTCCATATCCAATCCTATGGCCACCAGCATGTAGAAGTCAAGCACACTGGTAAAGGCATCATAGCGCAAAGGCTGATAGACGAGCGTTGGTGAGAACGACCATTCGAAGGACCAATCCTGATCGAATACTCTGAGCAATCCCGACCCTGTGCCAACAACGTTGTTCACCAGACGCTTACTTACCACCGACAGACGTCCGCTTACACGGTTACCATTGCGCGAATTCACATAGATGGTAACGTCTACCGGAATTTTCTCGCCTTCCCAATCACGGTTGAGATACCGGTTGTTGTTCAGGTAATTCTCTACGTCACGGGCCATAGACATCATGTCCTGACGCTGGTCCTGCGTAAGTGTCTGCATGTTCACGTTCACCGTTGCCTGCAATTCCTGTGCGCAGAGTGTCACGTTCTGCACCATTGCCAACACAATGAAGAGTAATAGGAAAACTCTACCGATCATGATCTCGACTCTCCTTCAACGTAGTTGGACGAATCTACGCACCATTATCGTGTTCTGCGCAGTACTGATTATGCCCAACGGCATGCTGTCGGCACAGCATACGACAGGTCGATGCGACCTGCTGTCAGAATCTGACGGACAGCAGGCACCACTGCGCGCGATCTCCTCTGAACTCGCACTCGAGGCAGTGCCTGCTCCCTTTGGGCATGCCAACCTAAGCCAGATGCGTGTTGCACTGGGTATGCCGGCGCAGAGTGCCGCACTCGGGCTTCTTGTTAAAGGAGCTCCGGGTATGGTGCATACCCTTGCAAGTGCACGTTGCATTTGGCAAACCCGGAACGATTACCGCATAGCTGCACAATTGGCTGGCGAATGGTATGCCATTGAAGCGTTCACCGATCAATGGTCCGTTTGCCTGAATCTGGCTGCAGAGATGAGCATTGGGGATTGGGCCGTGTCTGCCGGACTCTTTGATGCGCTTGTATGGGGACGAAAAGAGGATCCATCAATGCTCATTAGCATCTCTCGTCAGATGCCAAGCACCAGCATAGGAATAGAGCTCACGTCGTCTTGGTCGGCCACACCTCGGTGCACAATCTCAGCACGGGTTGTGCTTGCTGACTCCATTAGTGCCGGCTTTGGAATTAGTGCAAGCCCCCTGTCGGTAGACACTGCAATTCGTTTTCCCGCCGGCAACGAACTTGATATTGTGCTCGGACTGCGGCAACGCGAGTACTTAGGAATTCAACCACGGATAACGATATGCTGGCATTCGCCCTCGTGGTTGCACTAACCACAGCAGACACGATGGCATCGATACAGGATGTCGATGCAGATACACTTGAGCTCTCGGCTGATATCGATGCTCTCGACTGGCTTGGCATTGCGCCGTACTCTCTTCGGTTGGCCGCTGTGCAGCGAGATACTGCATTTAACGCCGTGTCATGCAGACTGGATGCAGCATACAGGTCAACAACCCTGGGTATCGTTCTGCAAACCCCAGCTGCAAACGATGTACCAACGGGCTACTGGCTGCAATCGCATGTAGGGGGCATGCAGTTCACACTGGGAGACTTCGGCCTGTTTTCCGGCAGTGGTCTGCTGCTCGGTAGCGCATCTATGGGAATGCGATCGACACGGTCGATTCAGCTACCCCGAAATCCAATTCCTTTCGTGCGCCCATGGAGAGCGCGCTACCGAGATCCTGCAATTCGCGGCGGCGCATGTACAAGTGCACTTGATAGCGGATCGCTGGTGTTGTGTGTTGCAGGGGGAATGTCGATGCAAGACTCCATCACCAGCCTCCTTGCGATGATGTCTCACACCGGAAAGCATTGTACTGTTGGACTCAACATTCACGTGCAACCCGAAGTAGGTTATCTGGGCGCAAGTGCATGGATGCAGAATACGAGCGGACCTCATACCATGATCGCCGAGATTGCCGGGGCCAGCAGATCCGACCTATCACTGCAGGCTGCCTATAGGTTTGTAAACTCCATCATGCGCTTTGCCGTCAGCCTTTGGTCATGCGGCTCCAACAACGATCTACCGCTTGGAACATTGATGGCCGTTGCCTCTGCACCACGGAACACGTGGGGTGCTGCCCTTTGCGTTGGACAAACCCAACGGTCGTTCGTTGGCTGGGACGCCTGGCTTGTTATAAGGGGCTCTGCAACGCGCACCTATGAAACCCCCTTCCCAACACAAGAGTATGCGCTTCGAGCAGAAGTACGGCAGAGTGTAACAGCTCAACTTCATGTGACATGGCGTGCCTTTGTTACACGCGACGACGACGGACAAACAACGCAGGATGTTCGCACACAACAACAGATACATCGCATCGGTCTGCAGTCCACGGTAGAACGCATCATTCGTCCTTCATTACTATGGCGCGCCAGAGCCGATGTACGATGGATCATGAGCAACGAGACCGTCCAAAGCTCAATCAGCACACGAATCGAGGTTCTCTGGGAGCCAAGCAGCACGGTCACCCTGAGAATGCGTGCACTGCACTTTGCATCGCCTACCTACCTGATCGCCTCACGAACCGTCGAGTATGTTTCACAGGATCTTCAGCGCATGATCTATGGCAGCGGATATGGTCTTAGGTGCAGTCTCAGTGCATTGTGGAAGCCCATCAACGGCATTCAATGTGCGTTATTGACGAGCCTTACAACGTCTCCCCAACGCACAGGGCCTGTACCCGAAGTATGGATTGCACTTAGCGGACAGATTTTACGAGCACGCGATAGGCATCAACTTCAAGAAGAAAATGCTGAGCTATAGGCAGCGACATCGGATTCTCGTATGGTAATCGTTCTGGGTGCCACTGAACGGCATAGAGAAACGGTTTGCCACCAAGGGATGCATCGCCCCATTCCAAAGCTTCAATAATACCATCTGGCGAGTACGCTGATGCTGTGAATACATCGGCCAGATGCTCAACACACTGGTGATGTGCCGAGTTGATCTGTCCATCAAAAACACCGATAAAATGACGCATGATGGTTCCGGGCTGCAGCTCTACCTGATGAACGGCGTCTTCCTTTGATTGCACATCCTGCCGATGCTCTATCTCAGTGCTATGCTGCGATGGGATGTCTGCAATAAGCGTTCCGCCGTAGGCCACGTTCAGAATCTGCATCCCCCGACATATCCCCAGCACTGGCATGCGCATCTCACGTGATTCCTCGATCAGAGCGAACTCCATTTCATCGCGCGCTGCATCAATGCTGCATACAGAGCGAAAATCCTCGCGCTCGTACCGAATGGGGTCTACATCAGCACCCCCACTAAGCAGCAATCCGTCAGCTTCACGAAGAGCAGTTCGTGCCTCGTCTGGCGAGAGCCCGGCAAGCTCGAGAACATTTACGTCTTCCCTACCTGCGCGAAGCCAAGCAACGTAGTTGTCAATACTCTTCCCGACGCTCTTTGTTACTGCTATCTTCATTTGTGATATCCTGGAGAATTCGTTGTTCAAATCTTGCGTTGTCGATCACCATGCGAATGTGCGCAACGAAGACGGCTGCAGATCCCAACTCGCCTAATGCATCAGGTTGTTGGATCTTTGCTGTGTCTTTGTCCGTCGTAACAACATTTGCGCCATTGGCTGCTGCCGCATCACGGATCTTCCAGAGGTCCTTCGTGCGATACCGATGATGATCACCAAAGGCCAACTGCTCCGCAATCGTGTACCCGGCACCCTCGAGCGAGACGCGCATACGCACGGGGTTTGCAATGCCGCTGACAATGACAATAGGAGTCGACGTAGGTGCAGCACAATGCATGTCGATGCGCGAGGTTACAACCAATGCATCAGCCCTACAGAACTGCCGAACTGGGGTGCATAGCGCTGCATCATCGCACACGACGATTGATGCTCTTCGAAGATTTGTAAGGGGCTCGCGAAGTCTGCCCACAGGCAGCAGAGTAGTTGTTAGTGTTTCCTGGTTTACGAGCACGATATCCGTGCAACGGTGAAGCTGACGGTGCTGGAATCCATCATCGACGATGATCACGTCCGAACAAGCTGCACCTGTGCTGGTAACCATTCCGGCTGCATGAGCCGCAGCCTCGACCTTGTCTGCTGAAACTATCACTGGTATGCCCAGCATCGTGGCATGCATGTAGGCCTCATCGCCCGCGGCTTCGACCGATGTCCTGATCGTTTCTCCGTCGTGAACTACGACCAAACCACGGGACCTGCGCCTGTAGCCACGCATCACGATTGCCGGATGCAGACCTTGTTCTATGAGAACACGTGCAACCATCTGCACAGCCGGAGATTTGCCAGTGCCGCCAACGGTGATATTTCCGATGCTGATAACAGGACTTGTGACGGGAACTATAGGACGCTTTTGCGCGTCGAACTGTCTGTTTCGACGGTCAATGATTCGCTCATACATTGTTTGTGCGAGCTTCAGCATACATCGGCTACCAGAGTCTGCATGCGTTCGTTCATCTGTGCCATTGCAGTATCAAGCTGCTCGCGTGTGGCATCTTCTGAGATCATCCAAGGGGAGTCGACATAGAGATCGATCGTTGAAAACGGGAGTGGAATCTGGAATCTATCCCACGATCGTGCAAGTGTGCGCTTGCGTTTTGCCTGTATGCGTACAAGAATCAGCGGAACCTGAGCTCGATGGGCAGCCACCACTGCGCCGGGCTTTGCCTGGTGCAGCGGACCCCGAGGTCCGTCTGGTGTAATAAGGACAACCTTTGTCGATGCTTCTGAAGTAAGCTGCTCCAGCGCTTCCTTTCCACCTTTCGAAGACGATCCCAGAACTACACTGTAGCCCCAATCGTGCAGCAAGCGTGAAAGCAGCGTGCCGTCCTTGCTCGAACTGACCAGTGCAACAGGCCGCAACGCACGAAACGTAAACCAGACAGGAAGCATTTCGCCGTGCCAAAATGCGACGATGGAAGGTCCCGTTGGCAGACGTCCATGAACATTCACAGTCCACGTGTGCGCCAGCAGTCTGATAACGATCGATAGCAACCACGCCTTCATCGCTTCTCCAAGATAGAAGTAACGACCTGCGCTGCTGCAATGCTTGCCCCCTTGCCGGAGAGCATGTGCTGAACTTCGTCCATAGCATGCTGTAGTTCAACGCTGCGTGCTTGATTGACCAAGAGGTCTGCTGCGTCATGCGCCAGAACAGACGGCACTGCTTGACCCTGGATGTACTCACGCACAACCTCACGCTCCAGTAGCAGATTCATCAATGTAACTGAAGAAATGCTGGCCAAGTGTTTGCTGATGTGATAGCTTAGAAACGATGTCTTGTAGAATGTCGAGAATGGCAGACCGCACAAGGTTGCTTCAAGTGTAGACGTGCCGGCCTTGATGAGTCCGGCAGAACTGCGGCGCATCTCCAACAGAGCGTCGGTACTGATAACTGCACCAGCATCCAGTAAAGGCTGCAGCTGACGTTCATCTACATTGGCGGATCGTGCAACGACCACTTGGGCCTGTGGATTGAGAACATGCAATTCGCGAACGACCGATGTAAGCAGCGGCACATGATGATTGATCTCCTGACGTCTGCTGCCTGGCATCACCAGCACGCGATCCGGCTCACGGGCTACAGTCTCGCTGCCGAGAGACTCCATAAGGGGGTGGCCAACGTATTCAGCAGTTATGCCGTGCTTCCGAAAGAACTCTACTTCGAACGGAAACACCACCAGCAATCTATCGACCACGCGTGCCAGCTTGGCTGCTCTGCTCTCGCCCCAAGCCCAGAGTTGTGGTGCGATGTACCATACCACGGGAAGGCGCGGACTTCGGACGCGATCTGCAAGGCGCATGTTAAATCCGGGATAGTCTACCGGAATGAACATGTCTGGCTTGTTGTTACTGATTGCCTGCTCGCAACGCTTGAGCAGATCTGTAAAGAATGAATAGCGTTTGGCTACTTCATAGAAGCCTGTTACGGCAAGATCACGAATATGCGCCAAGGACCGCAGCCCCTGCATCTCCATGTGAGGTCCACCAAAGCCCTCAAAGATCACATCTGGCACTCTGGCCCGAATGGCAGCCATGAGCCGGGCGGCGTGGGCATCGCCCGAGGGCTCTCCGGCTGTAATGAATATTCGGGGCTGTTTGTACGATTGCATGGTGTAGTCTGGAGACGCACGAATTTCGCTATATTTTCGTCGGCCCAGCAGAGGTTTCTGATGACACGACCCACCTACACCTACATCCTTGCCCTCGTGGTACTTGTTGCGCATCTACATGCAGGGCAGGCCCCACGGCTGGTGCGCATCTCTGATGCCGGCGCGGCCACACTTGAGCCATCCAGTGTTGTACGAATTGCAGAGGGCACATCTGTTAGACTCGGCATTGAGAATGAACGCAATGCCAAGTACTATGAGATTCAATGGTATAGAAACAACGAGCCCCTTGCTGGAGCAACCGGAACAGAGCTTTCTATCGTGTCTACAAGTGCAGCATTCGTCGGATCGTTTTACGCTAAACTTTCCACTCCATGTGCTCAGATAACTACTGCGCCGGTAAGCATCGAGTTAGAGCACGGCAATGCCGGTGTGGTCTCTGCACCGATGCAGGTATCAGAGATCGAGCTTGATGATGTCTATCCAAATCCAGTTACAGACAAGGCCACCATCACGTTTCGTCTGCCTAAAGCTGTCAAGGTAAGCGTGCAGGTTACGGATCTTGTCGGCAACACTGTTGCCACGCTGGTCAACGCAACGCTGCCCTCTGGCGTGCACAGCCTAGAGTATGTCGTACGCAATACATTTGCCTCGTCAAGTATGTACAATGTTGTTCTCGAGGCGCCCGGCTACTCTGTTGTTCGGCCGATGCTTGTAGTGAAGTAGTTAGTGATCAGCTCTTGCGCAGAACAACGCGTTCGACGCGGCGCGGTGTTGCATGCAGTATTGAGCACTCATAACCTTCAAGCATAACAACATCTCCTGTTGTTGGAATGCGTCCTGCATAGTTTGTGATCATCCCGCCAAGCGTTTCGTAATCATCGCTTTCTGGAAGGGGCTCCTGCAGGATCTCGTTTACCTCGTCGATGTGAATTGAAGCATCAAGCTCAATCGCATCCAGCGTTTGGTTCGAATGCAGTGGGGCCTCGTCGTCGTATTCGTCCTGAATGTTTCCAACGAGCTCCTCGATGATGTCCTCTAATGTTAGAAGCCCTGCTGTGCCGCCGAACTCATCAAGTACGATGGCCATATGCACCTTATCACGCTGCATATCTCGCAGCAAGCGCTTGATCTTGACATCTTCCTGAACTACATACGGGGCATGCAGAATATCCTGCAGGATGATCAGATCGCGATGATGCATCATGGTTAGCAGGTCTTTTGCGTAGACGATACCCACAATGGAGTCGATTGACTCGGCAAACACCGGGAGTCGTGAATATCCCTCCCGCATCACCACATCGAGCATCTCAGAAATCGGCAGCGAACTGTCAATTGCCGTGATCTTCGATCGAGGCACCATAACCTGTGCCGCCGTGGTCTCTGTGAATTCGAAAACATTCTCGATCAACTCCTGTTCCGAGACCTCCAGAGCCCCCTGCTTTGAGCTTTCTGCGATGATGTAGCGCAACTCATCAGGCGAATGCACGTCGTGCTCGCCGGCAGAATCAATGCCTGCAATGCCGAGCATTGCATTAGACATCCAATTCAGTGTAGCAACAATTGGACGAAACACCACGTAGAACACGCGCATGGGTAGGGCAACGGCAAGCGTTACTGCCTCTGAGCGCCTGATAGCGTATGTCTTGGGAGCCTGTTCTCCAACTACGATGTGCAGAACAGTAATGATCGCAAAGGCAATAACGATCGAGATTGTGTGAAGTACCTCAGGCGTCATATGTATCTGCATGGCCAGAGCCGCCTGCAGAACCGCGTGCGCCACAACACTTTCGCCAATCCATCCAAGACCCAGTGATGCAAGCGTGATACCCAGCTGCGATGCGCTAAGGTATGCGTCTAGATGCTCCAGGATGTGCTTAGCGATGCCTGCGAAGAAATTGCCTTCTCTTGCCCGAATCTCGATCTGCGAGCTGCGCACTTTGACGATTGCGAACTCTGCAGCAACAAAGAACCCATTCAGGAATACAAAGAATAACGTAAGCGCGATATCACCAAGCATGGAGCGAATATAACCTATCGCAGGTGAGAGAATGTCTGCGAAACGATGCGCCGCTCGAGGTGGTGCGAGAAATACAGGGACAGTACTGACTCGATCTCGAGTTTATCTGCTTCCATAATGGCGCACCAATGTCCTCTGCGCGACGCATACATGGCTGCGTATGCGCTCCGAGTCATTTGAACGCCAACACCTGCGGCGGCAACACTGCCATCGGTAACGTCGATGTATACAGAAGGTTGATCTCCAAGCGGTGTAAACTGCAGGCCAAAACCCATCACATCTGCAAGCCTGCACCGCATTGCAACACTAACGCTGTAGGCCAGAGATTCATCAACTGCATCAAGCACTTCAAGTGCCTTATTGAGCAGCTCGTAGACGTGCTCGTCTGACTGCTCCTGCGTCTGCGTGCGCATGATGGCTTCGCACATCATAAGGCCACCCTGAAGGTGCTCCAGCGTGGTCAGATTGCGTCTCTGGGTGATCGTCTCGGCCTGCGACAGCGTGTGAAGTTCTTTGTTCCTGCCGTGGTAGATCGTGCATCGGCAATGGGAAAGGGGCTCGAGTGCCGCTCCGATGGTTGACTTTGTCGTTCGTACACCTTTGGCAACCACATTAACCTTTCCCAGCTCACGCGTGTACAACGTCACGATGCGCGACGAATCACCGTAGCGCCGGGAATGAAGTACTATCGATTCAGCTGAGATGATCACAACGCAACCTAATGATCTTGGCGATCAGTGCCGTGGGAAGGGGCATGTTGAGCGGGAATTGGACAGCCCCCTTCGACCAGGTATACCCGTCAAGCTCACCTGCAATGGCCTCGATGCCCCTGCCAGTTGGGTAGAGTCCGATGTGGTGTGCATATGCTGCGTAGTATACGAGCACGCCCTTGTCAACCCGGTAGGCTGGCATGTTGTAGCTGATACATTCGATAGCATGAGGCGCATTCTTTTTTACGAGTCTGCGCAGCTGCTGCAGCTTTCGCTGCGTCAGGGCAGGGAACTGATCGATGTAGCCGTCTACGTTTTCGAATCTTGCCATGGCAATCTGGGGAATACAAAAAAGGCTACACTTACAGTAAGTATAGCCTTTTTATCATTCTTGCTCCGCAGCAGGGACTTGAACCCCGGACCCTCTGATTAACAGTCAGATGCTCTAACCAGCTGAGCTACTGCGGAATGAGGAGTGCGAAATTAACACTTCTTCGAAATCTACCAAGTTACCCGCGCAGAGTCTTTTTTAGGAACTCAACATCCTGGCGGACCTTTTTGTCTGTATCGATGTAATTCAGGATCTGCTGACACGAATGCAGTACAGTCGTGTGGTCGCGTCCACCAAAGTGCATACCAATGCTTTTGAGCGACGTCTGCGTTAGGTTCTTTGCTAGGTACATCGACATCTGACGTGCCAGCACAATCTCGTGCTTGCGCGTCTTGGCCGACAAAAGTGCCGTATCAATGTTGTAGTACGTGGCAACTTCCTTCTTGATCTCATCGATCGTAAGTGTACGTGAGTTGCCAGCACTTGAAACACCGCGCACCACTTCTTTGGCCAGATCAAGAGAAAGATCACGACGATCGAGAGAAACCTTTGCGAGGATTGAGATCAGGCATCCTTCGAGTTCGCGAACACTGCTTGTGATGTGCATTGCAACATACTCGAGAATGTCGCCTGGCAGGTCCATTCCCTCTTCCATGCTCTTCTGCTGGAGAATAGCGATTCGCGTTTCGAGATCGGGCGGTTGAATATCCGTCGTCAGACCCCACTGGAACCTCGAGATCAGACGCTCGTCGAGGTCTGCGAGATCCTTGGGTTGCTTGTCCGACGTGAGGATAAGCTGCTTACCGTCCTGGTGAAGTGCGTTGAACGTGTGGAAGAAATTATCCTGCGTCTTCTCTTTTCCACCCAGGAACTGGATATCATCAACGATCAGAACATCTACACTACGGTAGAAGTTTGTGAACTCCGGTACCTTGTTGGTCTGAATGGCGTTGATGTACTCCATCGTGAACTTTTCGGAGTTCGTATACAGCACCTTGGCTTGCGGATTGCGCTGCAGGACGCGATTGCCAATGGCCTGCACCAGGTGTGTCTTGCCAAGCCCTGTTGGACCGTAGATAACAAGCGGATTGAACTTGGTCTTACCAGGATTGTCGGCAACTGCTATTGCCGCCGAGGTAGCAAGCTGATTGTTCTCTCCACGAATGAAGTTCTCGAATGTGTAACGCGGATTGAAGTACGTCGGGTAGTGCGTCGTACGCACAGGCGCCTGCGTCTGCGGCTTTGCTTCACTGAACGGCAGCGATGGTTGTACACCACCACGCAATCCTGGAAGCTTTACGGTCTTGCGATCCTGCAGCGAGCTGCCTTCATCGACAACAACTTCAAACACAACCTTGGACTTGGGGCCCAACACACGTTGTATCGTTTTCTGCAGCAGACTCGAGTAGTGCTGTTCGATCCACTCGTAGAAAAAATGGCTCGGCAACTCAAGGCTGAGTTGTGTGCCATCCCACTTGATCGGACGCATCTTCTCGAACCAGGTCTTGAAGACTTGATCCGAAACGTTATCACGCACAATGTCCAAACATTCACCCCAGAGACTCTGGGCGTCGGTCACACTTTGCTGCGATAATCGTGTCGTGCTTTTGTTCATATGAAATCTTCGTAACTCACGTGGTTGGTCCCCCCAACTACCTAATTACTCTCACCTCTCTACGTATCCTTCCCCTCACTTGCGCGGGGGATGCGAATATCATTTTCCACACCATCCCTTGCAAGCATAAAATGTGGTTCTTGTGAATTTTTTTTACTTGCTTAAGTGCGAAAACATTTTAGGCAAAACTCCTGCGTATTTTCGCGGCACAAAAAACGTTCGACCGAGAAGAAAATACGGCATGGCAACTATCCCACAAGAGTCCGGCAAGGAAATGGGGTTCCTCGACCATTTAGAGGAGCTCCGGCGCAGACTATTGTACTCGACGTATGGGCTTCTTGTAGCCTGCTGTGTGGTAGGGTACTTTGGTGATGAGATCATGAATGTTGTCCTGCTGAAGCCTGCCGTCGATTCTCATGTAAAGCTGCAGAACATCGAGCCGTTTGGTCAGACTTTCCTGTATTTCAAGGTCATATTCTTGTCTGGCGTTATCGTGGCATTCCCCTGGATCCTTTACCAGGTATGGTGTTTTGTGGCCCCAGGGCTGTATATGACGGAAAAGAAGTGGGCCCTGCGCATCACGCTTCTCACGAGTTTGTGTTTTTTACTGGGCGTTGCCTTTGGCTATCTGTTCCTGATTCCAAGCATGCTGAGCTACGTCACAGACTTTGCCAACCCGAACATCGAGAACAACATCCATGTCGGCAGCTATTTCAGCTTCCTCGTAAACATGCTACTGGCAAGCGGACTCATTTTTGAACTTCCCATGGTAACGTTTGTGTTAGCACGTATTGGGATGGTTACATCGGCAACGATGACGAAGTATCGTCGGCATGCTATCGTGGTCATCCTTATTCTTGCAGCTATCATAACTCCGTCTCCAGACCCCGTCAGTCAGCTCATGGTAGCCGTGCCGCTGTGGATTCTCTACGAGATCAGTGTTGTCGTTGCCCGGATTGTACAACCTAAACCGGCCGTTTAAAAGCCCCCTTCATGAGTTCACACAGCATTTCGTCGATCAGCGCACCCGTCTCAGCCGAAATTGAGCGTTTTGAGGCGTTCATGCGCGATCAGGTGCGATCCCGCACAGCGCTGCTGGATACGGTAGTGCGCTACATTATGAAGCAGCGTGGCAAGCGGGTGCGGCCGGCTCTGGTATTCCTGTCGGCCGGACTCTGTGGAGGCATCAACGAGCGTTCATTTGTCGGTGCAGCCATGGTCGAGCTTCTGCATACGGCCACGCTGGTGCACGACGATGTGGTCGACAGCGCCGACGAGCGCCGTGGAGTTGCCTCGATCAATGCAGTCTGGAAAAACAAGGTTGCTGTCTTAGTTGGAGATTACTTCCTGTCAAGGGGCTTGCTGATTGCCGTACATAGCAATGAATTCGACTACTTACGGGTAACAAGCGAGGCGGTCCGGCGCATGAGTGAAGGAGAACTTCTCCAGATTCAAAAGAGCAGACAGAAAACGATTGATGAGGAGACATACTTCCGAATCATCTCGGACAAGACGGCGTCGCTTATTTCTACGTGCTGTGAAGTAGGTGCAATCAGTACATCTACCGACGAGGCCGTGCGGACGGCACTACGTGATTACGGGGAGCTCGTTGGGCTGGCCTTTCAAATCAGGGATGATGTGTTGGATTACACAAGCAAAACCATGATCCTGGGCAAACCCGTTGGAAACGACATCCGAGAGGGCAAGATTACGCTTCCTCTTCTGCGTGCCATGCAACAGTCCAGTCCAGGCGAAGCAAAGAAGATGGTTGCCATCGTAAAGTCCAAAAAGGCCGATACAAAGGACGTGCAGCGTGTTGTTGATTTCGTGAACAGTCACAACGGGATTGACTCTGCCCAAACAACAGCCTTTGAATTACAACAACAGGCGCGGGAGAAAATCGTCGTATTCCCGGAATCACCGTACAAAGAGGCACTCATGGACTTTGCTAACTTTGTCGTGACGAGAACTAGGTAATACATTTTTTATCGAGGTATTCGATGAACATGCAACCGCACAATGCGTTTTCGCAGGCAATCAGCGCGGATGTCATCCGCACGTACGTACAACGCGTTTATGCATGGATGGTCGGTGGTCTGCTTCTTACGACGGCCAGCGCCGTTCTTGTAGCCTCTAACGAGACCCTCCAGCAAGCCATTTTCGGTACGCCATTGGTATGGGTTGTGATGCTGGCCCCTCTTGCAATGGTGTTCTTCCTCTCGGCGCGAATCGATAAGATGCAGCCGAGCACAGCTGCCGGCACGTTCATCGCTTATGCTCTTACGAACGGACTCTCCTTTGGGGCGATCTTCCTCGTGTATGATCTTGGCAGCATCTTTCAAGTGTTCCTGATTGCCGCCGGCATGTACGCCGCGGCAGCTGTCTATGGGTATACAACCAAGCGCGATCTCACAGGTATGGGGTCGTTTCTCTTCATGGGACTCATCGGTCTGATCATTGCATCGCTTGTGAACATCTTCCTCGGTAGCGGCGTCCTCGATTTCGCGATCAGCATGATTGGAGTCTTGGTCTTTACGGGGCTTACGGTCTTTGAAATGAGCAAGATCAAGGAGCAGGCAATCGTTATGTATGCCGGCGAGGGCCTTGCCCATAAGCGCGCCATCATTGGAGCCCTATCGCTGTACCTGAACTTCATCAACCTGTTCCTGTATCTACTCCGTCTGTTTGGCAACCGCGACTGATCGTCCAGATCCCAGGTTTGCTGCTACTGCCATTGAGCTCCTGCAGGCAGACAGCATCCTCGAGGCTGCACAGTTGTGTGCATCCGGTGTAGAGCACTATCCGGATTACATCGGCGGCTACATTCTGCTTGCATCGGCCTATGAGTCGCTGGGCCAGATGCACGATGCGCAGATGATCCGCGAAGAGCTTCATACGCGCTTCCCCGGATTGCCCCTGCTGAAGTCCTACGTACATCTAAAGCCATTTAGCTATGCGCCAGAAGATGTACCACACATTGTATTGGAATCTGAAGCTGTACTCGAATCCGAACCTATACTCGAATCCGAAGTAGACTCGGATCTTGAGCAATCTCTGGAAATCGTCGAAGTACAGCTCGTTCTGGAAGAGGTTGAAGAACGTGTTGAAGAGCATGTTGAGGAACGTAGTGATCCCATCTTCATATCTCACCCGAATGTTCTCCGGCTTATCGAGATGGCTCCGGTGTCGTCCGACACTCGCATCATACGAAGCGCAAGCGTTCGGCTTATTCCGGGACTAGAGTTTACATCACTGCGGTTTGAAGGTACACGCTCTCGTGGACGTCGCGAGATAACATCGCTGCTCGATCCTCCTGCATTCCGATCATTCCACCAGATGCGCAGATCTGCGCGTCCGGCTGATGGATCCGAACCGCGCAGGCGTGCTGCAACCCTTGAAGAACTTGCTGCACGACTGCACGACGCACGAATGCCCAGAATGGCCAACGTCGAGCAGGAGGAAAGCAAAGAAGACCTCGGTGCATCCGGTTCGCCGATCATTGTTACCGAGACGATTGCCCGCATCTATATGCAACAGGGTTCGTACGAGTTGGCAATAGATGCATTCAAAACACTTCAAAAGCAAAAGCCCGCAAAGTCAGACGAATTCGAAAAGCTCATCAAGGAATGTGAGCGGAAGCGGTCGTAATCAGCGATGCTCATTTACCGCTACATCCTGCGCGCACACGTAGCCCCCTTCGTCTTCGGTACGTCGGTGATCATGGCGTTGTTCCTGATCCAATACATGATGCGCTGGGTAGACAAGCTTGCCAGCAAAGGACTCGATGCGGGCACGATTGTGCAGTTTCTTGTTCTGAATCTCTCGTGGATCGTTGTACTTGCCATTCCTATTGGCGTACTCTTCAGCACAATCATGGCATTTGGTGCAATGTCCAGCAATCACGAGGTAACCGTGATGAAAGCCAGCGGCATTGGCCTCTTGAGGATGATGATACCTGTGATGATCCTTGGAGCGCTGCTGTGGGGCTTTACATTCTGGTATACCGACAGCGTGCTGCCGGACTCAAATGTGCGCCTAACGGGAATGATGCGCGACATCGAAAGCACAAAGCCTTCATTTGCCGTTGAGGAAGGTCAGTTCACGACGTTTAACTCAACAACATCGATCCTTGCCCGACGTGTCCTTCCGAATGGTTCGATGCTTGGTGTGTCTATCTATGACAAGTCAAAGTTCGACTTTATCAACATCATCAATGCCGACAGTGGACGCTTGGCATTCTCACCCTCGCTAACACGATTGGTCATTCAGCTATCCAAGGGAGAGATCCACCAACGTGGCATTCGCAATCCCAACGAATATCGCGTTGTGTCCTTCGATCGCTATCAGATCGTTTTACCTGCCGACAAGTTCTTCTATGAGGCCAGCGACGTCACCGGCACGTCGCGTGGAGAACGCGAAATGACAATCGCAGATATGCAGAAGATTGTTTCGCAAGCCGAGCTTCAAGAACAGCAGGCACTTCTTCGGTACGATTCTTCCGTTGTACGTCATCTGCAGGATCTACGGGCCACGCCGCCTTCAATGGCATCAGCGCTTACAACGCCCGAGATTCTGCAGCGCGCAAGCTCATACGTTATGACGGCACAAACAATGTTCGAAGCAGAGCGCCAACGTGCAGCAAGCGAGCGTGTTGTTGCAAACCGCTACCTCGTAGAGATTCACAAGAAGTATGCAATCCCCTTTGCCTGCCTTCTCTTTGTCTTTGTCGGAAGTCCGCTGGGCATACTCACCAAAGGTGGCAACTTCGGTACAAGTGCAATGTATTCGTTAGGCTTTTACGTGATCTATTGGATGTCGATGATCGGAGGCGAAGAGTTTGCCGATCGTGGCTACCTATCCCCTCTTGTTGCCATGTGGCTGGGCAACATCATCATCGGAATCATAGGAGTGTGGATCACGGTGAAGGTGAATAATGACTAGTGACCAATTACGAATTACTAGTTACTAATTACCAATTACGAATTACGAATGACTAATGACTAGTGACTAATTACGAATGACTAGTGACGGTGATCGCAACAATCGGAAACTGGTAATTGGTAATTGGTAATTCGTAATTCGTAACTGGTAATTGGTAATTCGTAATTCGTAATTCGTAATTGGTAACTGGTAATTGGTAATTGGTAATTCGTAATTCGTAATTCGTAATTGGTAATCGATAACTCTCTTACCACACAAACCGATTAAGCGCCAGTGAGGCTCGTTGGAAGGCCTCATCTACTGAAGCGCCAGTGGCGGTGAGGTGACCCATCTTGCGACCCATGCGGACATCTTTCTTTCCGTAAAGATGCAAAGCGACATCATCTACTTTGAGCATTTCAAGTACACTGTCGGGAATACCGCTACCCGCGCGTTCTCCAAGCAAGTTGATCATGCATGCAGCAGGTACGCGCATGGCTGCAGAGCCGAGCGGCAGGTTAGTTACTGCGCGAATGCAGTTCTCGAACTGAGAGGTATGACAAGCCTCGATGGTGTAATGTCCGCTGTTGTGTGGACGTGGAGCGATCTCGTTAAAAACGATGTCATCATCTGACGTCAGGAACATCTCGATTCCGAACACCCCAACACCATTGATCGTCTCAACACACGCTATCGCGATATCCTGTGCTCGCTTTAGAAGTGGTGCTTCGATCGGCGCTGGCGCAAGCACCGTAACACAGATATGTCCTTGTTGAATTGTCTGTACGCATGGATACACGGCAATCTCTCCACGCTTGTTGCGGGCAACCATCACCGCTAATTCTTTGGTAAAGGTTACAAACGACTCTGCAAGAAGGGGGCGAGGGTCTTCGCCTTCCATGAACCTGCGCCAAACCATATCGATCTCAGTCTCACGCTTGATCGTTGCATTTCCGTAACCATCATAACCAAACTTGCGCGTCTTGGCTACGAATGGATAGCCATACTTCGCACCAAAGTCAACAAGGTCTTGCTTTGTTGTGATCTCTGCAAAATGAGGCGTTGGAATGCCGACTGCAGCAAACGTCTGCTTCTGTATGAACTTGTCCTGCACTAACCGCATTGTATCGGGTGCAGGGAACACAAGCCTACGCTCGGCGATTACATCCAAGATCTCTGGGTCGATGAACTCATTTTCAAGTGTGACAATGTCTGATGCCTGAATGAATGCCTCGAGGTCTTCAGAGTTCTTCCAGCCCCCTGGATACTCTTTTTTCGTCATCATGCCGGCCGGCGAATCTGCACCGTGCTCAATCACTGCAACACGAAGCCCCATACGATAGGCATCTTGAGCTATCATCTTGGCGAGCTGCCCGCCCCCTAACAAACCAAGTGTGAAGGGCTCTGATGGATTATAGATCGATGGAAGCATAGCGGTAGTTCGATTACGATTGCGAAACTGATTCTATGACAACCACAGCAAGTGCTACTGTGGCTGTATGACTTAGACTTACGTGAATGGTATGACTTCCCCAACGCTCTTGCATCGTGCCGAAGAGCTCCAATATTGGCTCGCCAGATGGAAGGTTGCGAATGCCAGCCTGTTTGAACGACATCCCATCGCGCATGCCTGTCTTGACGGCTTTGGAAAAGGCCTCTTTTGCTGCAAAACGCGCTGCATAGTGCAGGTATCGTGTATCGCCGAAACGATTGCAGTAGGTAATCTCTTCTTCTGTAAATACTTTTACTAAGAATCGTTCTCCGTATTCCTCCAATGCAGCCTGTATGCGAGGAACATCTACAACGTCTGTGCCAATGCCAATGATCATGCCATAGACTCCAGAAGTTGCGGCAATATCACAGCGCTAGTTCCAGACAGAACGTGGTGGGCATGCTGCGTCAGCGACGTCTGATTGGGATTAACTTCTACGATCTGCGCACCAGCCATCTTTGCCGTCATTGGTAGTCCAGCAGCAGGCCACACATCGGCACTGGTGCCTACCACAAGCATTACATCGCACGTGCGGGCGGCATCTTCTGCAGCGGCGAATACATCTTGTGGTAGATCTTCGCCGAACCACACAACGTTAGGCCGCATTGCTCCGGTGCATTTTGGACAGGTTAGCTCGTCATCTGTGCGAATGTCTCCGCAGTCATTGCAACGGTTTTCATGGATATTGCCATGCACCTCGAGCACACGAACGCTTCCAGCCCGCTGATGCAGCCTATCTACATTCTGTGTTACGAGCGTATAGTTGTTGCCGAAGAGCTTTTCAACGCCAGCAAGTGCGGTATGGCCCGCATTGGGCTCAACGCTGTTGATGATTGATTTGCGGTACCCGTACCAATCGCGCACACGATCGGGATTTGCGAGGAATCCATCCATACTTGCAAGCTCAAACGGGGAGAAGCGCGCCCAGAGTCCATCGGGATCTCGAAACGTTGCAACGCCTGATTCAGCACTCACACCCGCACCGGTAAGCACACACAGGCGAGCGCTTGTGTCGAGCAGGTGGGCCACTGCGTGTATACTGCTGGTGCTCATGAATTCTGCAGTTGATCCTCGAGAAGCAAGTAGGCCTTGAGCAGTTCATCCAAGTCGCCGTCCATTACCGAGTGTACATCGGTGATCTTGGTTTCTGTGCGGTGATCGTTTACCATTGTGTAGGGCTGGAAGACGTACGAGCGGATCTGTGAGCCCCATTCGATCTTCTTCTTTGAGCCTTCGATAGCAGCCTTGGCCGCTTCTTCTTCTTCGCGACGTTGCTGATAGAGACGTGACTTGAGCATCTTCATGGCATGCTCGCGATTCAGGAGCTGCGAACGCTCCTGCTGACACGCCACAACGATGCCTGAAGGGATGTGACGCAGACGCACGGCCGTTTCGACCTTGTTAACGTTCTGTCCACCCTTGCCCCCTGACCGAAACGTATCCATTTCAACATCAGCAGGGTTGACCACGATCTCTACTTCATCATCTACTTCGGGGTAAACGAACACCGATGCAAACGACGTGTGACGTCGGGCATTGGAGTCGTACGGACTGATGCGTACGAGCCTGTGGACGCCATTCTCGGCCTTCAGATATCCAAAGGCGTAACGTCCGCGGATCTCCAGCGTGCAGCTCTTGATACCAGCGGTATCACCTTCCTGCTCCTCGGCAAGGTACACTTCGAAGTCGTGCTTTTCGGCCCAGCGCGTATACATCCGCATGAGCATCTCGGCCCAATCCTGGGCTTCGGTGCCACCGGCGCCAGCATTGATTGTTAGGATCGCATTGCGGTTGTCGTCCTGACCCGACAAGATCTTACGCAGTTCAAGTTCATCAACAGCTTTTGCGCTGCGTTCAGCTTCTGCGATGATCTCTGTCTCCATAGACTGATCGTCGGCCTCCTCGGCCAGTTCGATCAACGCCTGTACATCGCCAACGCTTTGTTCGGCGTTCTTCCAAGCATCAACCCAGTCTTTGAGTCCGGCAGTTTCGCGCATCACCTTTTGCGCATTCTGTGCATCGTCCCAGAACCCCGGGGCCTGCGTGAGCATCTCTCGCTCGGCTATCTCGTCGAGTTTACGATCGATGTCAAAGGAACCTCCGCAGTTGGTCCACACGCTCGCGGAGAGTTGCTATCTGTTGTTTTTGTGGTTCGAACATGATGCAAAACTACATCAGCGGACTGGATAACGTCAGAATCCAGCCAAAGCTCCCTTGATGAGCAAGGGGGCCAACGGGCCAGCGAGCATCTACACGGAGGAAGATCAGATCGCTGATGTAGGATGGAATGCGGGAAACAGCAACGCCTGCCTCCATGTAGTAGCCGTTTGATGAATCAAACAGTGTATTGGCTGAAAGGGGCTTGCCGCGCTGCACAACGTTCGTTGCGCTGAAGCGTCCTATCAGGTCCACACCCCGGCCAAACGACAGGCTAGGCAGACCAATTGCCCTCCACCAGAGATCCGTGAAATTATGCTCGGCATGCAGCGTTGCATACTCGGTGCCAGCAAACCGGTTGATATTGATCGTTGCAAACATGTTGGTCATGCCAAGCACCGGGAACGTACGCAGCGTCACGAATCGATACTGCTGCGGCGTTTCTGCAGGCTGTAGGCCGCCCTCGAGCGTAATGTCCAACATCATTGGTGAATATCCTGTGCGTACGGTAGGGATATGCCCACTGATGCTCGCATCAATGCTCCAGAAGGATGTATTCGAGGAGAGCTCGGTTCCATAGATACCGTGCAGCGAACCTGTTACGGGATTATCCTTCGAAGAGCCAAAGAGATTGCCGACAGGGCTGCCGCCCTCTAAGATCTGTGTACGAATGCCCAGAATACGGTAGTTGCCCGGCACTGCCAATGCTTGCTCACGCTTGAGATCTTCGACAAGAGGTGCGTTGTAGTGGCGTGCCCACGAGCCCCCTACTGTTGTTGTTCCCCAAGGGGCGCGTAATCGCAGGCCAACATCAAATCCATCTCGCCGGTAGAAGTCTGAGTACTCTGCATAGATAAGGTTTGCCACGTCGATTGACGTAAAAGCAAGCTGCGAGTTTCGTGCGTCTTGGATTGATGCAATAGAGGAGAAGACGGAGCCCAGCGCATTGATGCCATATCCCTGTGCGCGGTAAAGTCGCACATCAAGGTCTGCCCGGCCAACACGGGTGCCAGCGCTGCCGAATCCGGCAGAGGCTGTAAAGCGTAGGCCTGGCGCAACAACGGCAAGTGCCGGACCATACAGCGTGCCGGTAATTGTCGTTCGATTGATATACGGGTCAAGTCCGAAGGCTATACCTCCAATGCTACCAATGTTGAACATTGAGCCTGCTAGGGGTCCGCGCGGACGATCGTCGTCTGTATCGGGGTCGCTTTTCTTGATACTGTCCTGACGTGCATAGATCGTACGTTCCTCTTCGGACTGCTCAGCAAAGGCGTATCTATCCCAATACTCGGGCTTTGCCGAGTCTGCCTCGGCATCGACAACAATTCGTCGATTGCCATCTCTGCTGCGCATCTCAACAGTTGCACCACTTGCATTTGTCTTTACGCGCGACTCTGCAGAATCTGGATCAATACTCGGAAACAATGTATCAGGCACATCAATGTTCGCTCGTGCTGAACTCACATTGATTTGCGCAACAACATTGGCCTTGAGCTCAACAAACGGCATGATCTTGATCGTAAGCTCTGCGGATGCCTGCTGATATGTCGGAATCCAGAGTGTGTCCTGCACTCTGTCATAGCGTTGTTCGATGGCAAAGTTCTTGAGAAATGGGAATGCTGTCTCCTGCGAGGGGGCAAACCTAGCTGCAACTACCTGATATGAATCCTCATAGATACTTAATGTTCCCTCGTAGCCGGGAAACAACTTCGACTTTGGAACGAAGTTTATCTCATACACCCAAAGGTTATCAAGCAGGACCTTCTTCTCGATCGAGAAATTGTATTCGTCGAGAGCATTCTTGCCTAATGGTGTTACGAGTCGCGTGTTAAGAATGTTGTTCTCATCCTCTGTGAAATCAAAGAACACATCGAAGACTGCGAGATTGTCCTGCGCCGGAATGTTTGCCGTTTGACGTCGCTGCGTGATACGTGTATGCTTGCGCTCAACAGGATAACGTTGCTCTGTAATCGTTGAAAACGTCTCGGTGATGATCTCTGCAGGCCCCTTCTTACCGCTGAGAGCCCCAGCGTTGATTATGGCACGCACCTTGGAGTACAGCGTCTGCTCTAACGAACGAATGCGTTCATTGTTCTGATTCTTCCGTGCAATAGCACGCTTGATTACTTCCTGCGCACTGATTGACTCTTCGACGTTCACCGTAGGCAGATTTACGTTCGTGGGCATAAGCGCAATGCGATACTCTGCTGTGCCGGCTACGACATCAATAGCACGTTGCTGATACCCCATTCCTCGCACTTGAATCTGTGTTGTCGATGGTGGTATAGGCAATCTAAACCTGCCGCCACTCTTCGAATACGTACCCAGTGATGCCCCCTTCGCGCGAATCGCAACTCCCGGAATAGGCCGTTTGGTAAGGCTATCGACGATTACCCCGTTGATCACAGAGCCGTCTTCTGCATGCAGTGTAGACACCGCCGATAACAGCATCACAATCCAAAACAAGATTCTAAACAACATGAGTACTAGTGTCGTAGTTAAAGAAAGTCGTAGCAAAAGAGTTATTCCGAAGGATGATGTTGCGACCCGAAATCAGCCGGCAAGGTTTCGCCGGCAATTTATTCAACTCATCGTGAGGGAGGTACTAATGAGACGATTTCTTGTAGCGATCATATGCATCGCACTTACCACAGTTGGGGCGCTTGCTCAATCAGAGCCAACGACACAGCGTCAATCTGGTTCGACAGCATTGCTCGTTGATCTCAAGGGGCTTTCAGATCTCGGGGCAGACAATTATCGGGGCGGACTCGGGGCAATGACGTTCATCTCGGATGACTTGGCGCTTCGCGCGGGCATCGGCTTTTCCAACAAACTGGAAAAGAAGAACAACGCCGCAGACGAGGAAACAACAACGCTGGCGTTGGCGATTACGCCAGGGGTGCGATACAACGTTTACAACAACGACAACGTAGCTCTTTACACCGGCGGCGAGGTCACCTTCGGTTTGGGAGAGGTAAAGAACGAAGCTGGCGGCGCGCAAACCAGCAAGGCAACAGCTACAACCATCGGCGGCGGAGTGTTTGCCGGTGCTGAGTGGTTTCCATGGAAGCACGTGTCGCTTATGCTCGAGTATGGACTCGGATACAAAGGCACAACGAGCAAGCTAACAGCCGGCAGTGGAACAGAAACTGATGGGCCAGAATCTTCGGACATCATGCTTGGCCTTACGTCAGCGAACTTCACGCTTGCTTGGTATTTCAACTAAGAGGTCGCAAGAATGTCAATGTGCCGCCTCGTATGGATCTGTCTCTATGTGTTCGTCGCATGGACGACAACTACGCAGTTGCCTTTAGCTGCTCAGTCCAATCACGCACCACTTACGATGCCCCGTCAGCGCGTGGTTCAATCGTGCGGGGCGGCACTTGTCACAAGGAATCCTACAACACCATTCTCACTGAGCACGATCGTTGGTCTTAATGCAATTGGAACATTCCGATCTGTTAATCACCGATTGATGCTTGGATTCTGGATTCCTATTGAAGTCGTCACATCGGTCGGACCAGAGTCAGATGTTGTAGCTGGTGCTCGCGTATGGACGTGGCCCAATCCGTTTCGGGATAACCTGCACATCGAGGTTACGCATCCGTTGATAGAGTTCGCTCATGCAGACATCTACAACAACCGAGGATCAATCGTGAATTCTGTAACGCCTACGCAAATGCGGGCCGACGGCGCGCTATTTACATGGGATGGTCTTGATGCAGAGGATAACCCTGTAGCAAATGGCATTTACACGGTACGTGTTGTTGTCCAGCAATTCTATAGCAGCAGTCGTGAACACTTTTCGGCCACCATTTCTTGCAACCGTTAGGAATGCCATGACACCACAACGGCTTCGAGTCTTCTGCCATAGCATTTGCATGATCGTTGTCGTGCTTGCGTGTGCAGTTCGTCTGCAAGCACAGACTGAAGAATCAAACATTCCGCGGCTACTATCCTTCCAGGGCGTTCTCATTCAACCCGACGGCACGGTCTATTCAGACGGACAATACGTGATCTCCGTAAAACTCTTCGGCACGTTGACAGGGGGCGTACCTGTCTACTCCGATGAGATCAGCACAGCTGTCATTGGTGGCGTCTTCAATCTGATCATTGGAGAACAGGTTAGTCTACGCGACGTGGATTTTACCCAACAACTATGGCTCGAGATCGGATTGCCTGGAACTGCACAACAAGCTTTCTCACCACGAACCAAGCTCACATCAGCCCCCTACGCTATGGCCGCACATTCATCTGTAGTGGCCGGCGGACTTGCACCAAATGCAAAGGGGGCTGTGCTGAGCTTGAATGGGGCTAGTGGCAACCTGAATGTAAGTGGGTCTGGTGGACTCGTCATCACACGCAATGGCGCCGATATCAACATCGATGCATCCAGCGTTGTCGGAAACATCACGATTACAACACTCGACTCAGTGATCCGCATCACGAATCAGAACTCCTCTACTGTTAAGCTTGGTATAAACGACTCATCAATTGCCTCACGGCATCTCAAGTCAACCGGTGTTTCGCCCGGAACGTATGGCGACTCGACGCACGTGCCGCGCATAACTGTCGGCAAGGACGGTCGCATTACGTCCATATCTACGCAGCCGTTGACCGTTGTTACAATGCCCATCGCTTCGGGCAGGTACGTTAACACATCTACAACTCGACAGTATTCCGTTACGATCAACACGCAGAATTCATTACCTGTCGCTATAGAAAGTCTACTTCCCTCTGCGAGGATACTCGTAACCATGGAATCAGCAGGCTCCTCAAGCTCGTGCGTGATTTCAAATCGCTCGGCCCAAGGATTCACGATCGATTTCGCAGGGGGCTTACCCCCTAACGCAGCATTCAACTGGATTGTCTTGAATCTCTAGACATCCGCCTTACCTCATTCACCACTATTCTTTGGAGATGCACATGCGCATTACCACAATCTTGACACGTTTGCGTGTCGTATTTGCTCTTGCGGCACTGGTCACAGTACCGTACGAATCATTCGCTCAGTTACCATTCGAGGCACGTGAACTCAAACTGCAGGGTTCCAGCGCGGGTACATTGTCGATCGTTGCACCTGCTACGGTCACACCCTATACGATCACACTACCAAATGCTGCTGGCGGCAATGGTGCGCTGTTATACAGCAACACAACAAATGGCGGTTTGACGTGGACAGGTGCGCCGGCCGGAACTGGATATTCACTGCGCTGGAATGGTACAGCCATTGAATGGGTAGATCCATCAGGTGCTAACAACCCTAACTGGTCGCTTACTGGAAATGCGTTGGGTGCTACTGGCGTACTCGGTTCTTCAACGAATCAGGGCATTAGCATCATCACGAATAACTTGGAGCGCATGACCGTAGCCAGTGACGGCGTCATTGGCATCAACAATGGTACAAACGCCGGTGCGACAACCAACATCGGTAAGGCTGGCAATACAGTCAACCTCTTGGGCACATCGAACCTTACAGGTGATGCGAACATCAATACTACAACGGGTTCATTCGCAACAAACATCGGTACGGGCACAACGGCCGGAACAGTAACCATCGGTAGGACCGGTGGAACCATCACAACGGTCGGTACTCTTGGTCATACAGGAAACATCAACATGGGCGGTGACCTTACCGTCACGGGTAACATCAATCTCTCAGGCACGACACGCGAACTACAGATGAATGGTGCAGCTGGTGCCGCTGGCAGCGTTCTTGTTTCCAAAGGCACGGGCGTTACACCTGAATGGCAAAGCATCAATAGCGCCATCGGTATTCGGGGTGCAGCACTCGTTGCAACTGGTGGCAGTGTAACGTCATTTGCTGTGACTGGGCTTACCACATTGACTGCTACAGATGCAATTCTCGTAACAATTGAAGGAAGCACATCGGTAACTGCTACTGTTACATCCCGTACAGCGGGCACTGGTTTTACAGTAACATTCTCGGGTGCCTACAGCGGCAACTTCAGCTACATGGTTCTCGCAGCACAGTAATCATCGTCTCTGCTTACTCCGGCATTGCGCCGGAGTGAGCAGCGTCGACAATCACAATCACGGATAATTGCATATGAATCGCAAAACGTACATGCACGTGCTTACTACCCTTGCATGCATTGTATTCTCGATGCAGGTACACGCTCAGCTGCCACTTCTAACACGACAGCTTAATGTTCAGTTTAATGGCGATGGGCGTGTTGTACAAATCCTGGCTCCAACACTAGACTCTACGTACACGTTGACTCTTCCCTCAGCACAAGGTTCAGCTGGATCAGTACTCTCAAACAACGGTTCCGGTGGCCTAAGTTGGGTAGCGTTGCTCAATGGCGCAACAATCAATGGCACGACAAACTATCTCACAAAGTACACGTCTTCAACTGGCCTTGGCACAAGCATCATCTTTGACAACGGAACTACTCTCGGAATCGGCACAACATCTCCTGCAGGCCGATTCCAGCTCAATACGTCAAGTGCAACAGAGAAGGGGCTCATCATACGCAGCGCTGCTAGCGCTACAGCCAACCTGCTGGAGGTTCAGAACAGCAGCGGCAGTCAATTACTCGTAGTGGATGCGAGCGGCGATCTTTCAACAATCAGAAGCGTAACATACAATTGGCCAACAGGCAAGCCAGCGGCAGCTGTAAGTGGAAGTGAACTTGGTGGTGGTGTGTTAGAGGTGTCATCTTCAGGCACAATGTCGTGGCGTCAGATGGCCGTAACAACTGCAACACTAAACTTTCCCATCACTGCAACAAGGAACTCATCCGATCTAGTAATCACCGTAACAGGTGCAGCTACAGGCGATGCAGTAACGCTGGGCGTCCCCAATGCAGCAGTTCTTGTGAACACCTGCTACACTGCATGGGTATCTGGTGCGAATACTGTGACAGTGCGTTTCAACAACTACGACAATGCCGACAAGGATCCTGCTTCGGCCGTTTTTAAAGTGATGGTATTCAAATAGCATTAAACCACGCATATTGCATGTACATCAAAGGCAACGGTCTTTCAAGGCATGCAATCATGAAGCAAATTGTTATCTCAGCTCTTGCGTTCGTTTGCGCACTAGTGGCATCTCAAGCACAGGGATCAGCACCAACGTGGTCATCTGATGTTGCTAAGATCATCTACAGTAAGTGTACGCCATGTCATCGAAGCGGCGAGATCGCCCCGTTCACTCTTGAGTCATATGAGCAGGCACAGGATTATGCCTACTCTATCAAACGGGCTGTTTCTAAACGTGAGATGCCACCGTGGCCGCCTGCAAAAGGACATGGCAGCTTTGTAGGAGACCGCTCACTGTCGCAGGATGAGATTGACAAGATTACAGCATGGGTCGATGCTGATATGCCAACAGGCGATCTTGCATCTGCTCCAAAGCCCCCTACCTTTCCTAATGGTTCTCAACTTGGTAAGCCCGATATGGTTCTTACCATGAGTGAGAAATGGACGATCCGCGGGAACAATAAAGATGTCTATAGGTTCTTTGTTTTACCAACAAACCTTCTGAACGACCGCCATATCAAAGCCCTTGAGTTTCGTCCGGGCAATGCAACGGTCGTGCACCATGTGCTCTACTTCTTGGATACGACCACGACTGCGCGTCAGAAAGACGCTGCCGACCCGCTTCCCGGGTATTCGGGTTTTGGCGACCCCGGCTTTGAGTCGGCTGCATCGTTTCTAGGATGGGTGCCCGGAGCGCAAACGCGCTTCTACCCGCCAACGATTGGGGCCAAGATGCACAAGAATTCCGATCTCATCATCCAGGTACATTACGCGCCATCAACAACCGAGCAGACCGATCAGTCACATGTGAATGTATTCTTCCATGAAAGTGATGATGTACGACAGGTCCAGGAGTTTCCTATGTCGCCGAACAATCTCTTGGCAGGACAAAAATTCATCATCCAAGCCAATAAAGTACCAGTGTTTACAACATCATTTACCGTGCCATTGGAAATCAGCCTCATTGGCATTGCACCCCACATGCACCTGCTTGGTAAAGATGCTCGGGCCTATGCTGTTACTCCCAAGAACGACACGATCAATCTGATAAAGCTGGACCAATGGGATTTTCACTGGCAAGGGGGCTACACCTATAAGAATCCTGTCCGCATTCCACGCAACTCCAAGCTGATCTACACAGCTGCGTACGACAACACGATCAACAATCTGAACAACCCGAACAATCCTCCCAAAGAGGTTCGATGGGGCGAGAGCACCACTGATGAAATGCTGTTGTGCTATTTCCACTGGCTGCCCTATCAGTTAGGGGATGAATCACTGGACATGGAGACTGCACTTCCTACCAGCATTGCCGGGGATACACAGGCTGGTGCCATGCGTATGGTTGTGTATCCTAATCCTGCTTCAGACAAGATACAGGCCGAGGTACAAAGCGATGAACACCGAGATGTTGTGATTCTGCTCGTCGATGCTCGAGGCCAATTGATCTACAAGGATTCGGCACCACGACGCATCAGTGCGGGTGTTAATCTGCTCAGCCTGGACGTTGGGCACTTGGCAAACGGACACTACACACTTCAGATCTCAGATAGCAGCGCGCAGTGGACCAAGAGCGTTGTGATTCAGCACTAAGACACAAGCTGGTCTACCCACGATTTCCGAATACTGCGCTGCCTACCCGCACGAGTGTGGAGCCTTCAGCTATTGCCCACTCAAGATCGTGAGACATGCCCATAGACAACGAGTTAGCCAATGGCAGGATCGAGAGGTGCTTGTCTCGTATCTCACGAAGCATTGCAAAGCCGTTGCGAACAGTTGCCTCGTCCTCAACGTTGGCGCCAATGGTCATAAAGCCCACAACACGCAAGGTTGCATACGGTGCTATGAGATCGACGAATGCAGGCACATCATTCGGATGCAGACCATGTTTACTCTCCTCAAACGACGTATTCACTTCGATCATAACATCGATTGATGTCTGCTTCTTGATACATTCTTGATGCAGTGCCTCAACCAGCGATGTGCGATCCACAGATTGAACACAGGTTGCTCTGCCGATAACATCTTTGACCTTGTTGGTCTGCAGGTGACCTATGAAATGCCACGTAATCGGTAGTTCTGTTAGCTCGTCGTGCTTTGGAACGAGTTCCTGAACCCTGTTTTCTCCGAAGAGGTACTCACCGAGAGCAACTGCG
>JBKCLO010000047.1:0-1961 GCA_046300675.1 Ignavibacteria bacterium | reverse complement strand
GCTCCAATTGGTCTGCCATAAGTTCGATTGAAAAATTCGTTATTGTTTACCATGGTAGTATACCTCTCTATGAATAATACTTGTAGTTGAATCTTCTAACTGTTGATTTTTAAACGTCATTGCTTCATACATCGAATGTCTTCACTAGTAGAGCACCAATATTCGGAGTTCCGACGTTACGGAATATCCGAGAGATTGCCGCTCCAATACATTTGAGGCGTCCATATCATGAATGAGCAAAACTGATGTCTGACGTTGTGTCGAAGGTCCTTAGACGATTCTCGATTGAAGATCTCTCGTTGGTACCTTAACGAAGCCTTCAGTTTAATCTACGTATAACATGTAATAATCCAAGCCGGTGAATTGTAGTTATTCGGACAACATTTTTGACCAGAAAGTTTTGAGGTAGTGGTGGGGTACTCAGGGGTACGCGAGGGTACGAGGGGTACTGAAGGGTACGGAGGTCCCTCGCGCCTCCGGCGCTCGGGATGACGCATCGCGAGTGGAGAGTGGAGGGTAGGGATGAACTCTATAAAGAAAACACAAACGGTCGTCCGATGGACGACCGTTGTGTTTCGCATCCTTCCCACAGAAATGCGATGTTCCTCTCTATGCTGCATGCCTTCCCCTGGCATGTCGTGGGCCGAGATTTTTATTTTTCTGGTTGCGCGCTCTTGCGAGGTCTGCCGTACTTGCGCTCGGACTTCTTCTTCATGCCGAGACTGGTGATCTCGTCTGAGTCGTCTCCGTACTGCGCTAAGACCTGTCGCTTTACGCCGAGCACAAGCTCATGGAATGCATTCTCGAGCGCTGCTGCACGTTCCTTCGCTTTCGCGAGTGCCTCGGCAGCCTGATGTTCGACTGCCGTTGCTTCCTCTACCTGGTTCAGCGCTTCCTGCAACTTCTGGCTCGTAAACTCCTTGTTCGCAGGGTTGTAGTCCTTGAGGCCCAGCACCGCTTTCGCGATTTGCTGGTCCTGCTGGAGGACGCGCTGCGTTACTCTGGTGGTTGTACGTTTTGCCATTGGGAGCAGATTCCCCGAAGCGTGATCAGTTATGAATTATGCTGCATGCCTACCGAATTATTGCCATCCGTATGTGACTCTCAGACAAAAATAAGTCTTTTTCACTCGTGCGCAAGTACTTTTTTGATGCGTGTATCGACTTTTTATCAGCATGATATAGAATACCATGGCTGCATCACTGATTACACGGCTCTGTAAATGCTTTATCGACCAATCTGTATTAAGTCATGGGGCTGATGTAGCAAGTCACGCAGGTCTACATGTCAATTACGAACACTGTTTAGTGCTTACCGGCATGATGGTAAGGGCAACCACCTGCCCCCTACAATATCCCCCCTGTGTACTACGTCAGTTGTATGAGCTATAAAACCGCTATATTTGGCACAGTTCAAGCAATTCAACGTATTTCCACTAATTCTCCATCACACCCATGAAGAATTTGACAATCGCAGCGATCATCGCTGTCATGTTCATCGGCTCATTCGAGCTTTCAGCTCAAGGTCTTACACCAGCGGCTCAAACTCCAACGAGTATCAAGCCTAAGATGAAGGTTATCGACATCAAGGCTTCGGTTCAGTTCCTTGGTGGCATTGAAATCCGCGGCACAGAAGTAGATGCGTTTCTCGATACGCGCAAGGTGCTCACAGATGCTATTGAGTCTGCTACAAAGGCCGGCAAAAAGGACGACGAGTCAGTAACGTTTGACATGAAGATCGAACAAGCACAAAACATGTTCACGCTCATGCAGCGCGGTAGCCTCAAGGGCGCAGAAGCTGATAAGTTCAGCGAAATCACACAAGCCCTCAAGGACGCCGTTAAGGCAGCACAAGGCAAATAAAGAGTGCCGGGTGCCGGGTGCCGAGTGCCGGGTGCCGGGTGCCGAGTGCCGAGTGCCGAGTGCCGAGTGCCGAGTGCCGAGTGCCGAGTGCCGAGTGCC
>JBKCLO010000046.1:0-1506 GCA_046300675.1 Ignavibacteria bacterium | reverse complement strand
AAATTCTCTGCGGTTCTACACGAATAACATAGAGCGGCTCTCGATCACATCAGATGGTCTGGCAACGTTTGTGGGTAATGTTGATGCTACGAGTGGACTAGATGTAACAGGTGCAAATCTGACGGTAGGAGGAACGAACTTCACTGTAGCACCAGCAAATGGTAATACGTCAGTTGGAGGAACGCTAACAGTCTTTGGCACTGTAAGCGACGGCGATGGCAACGTTGTGATCGCAGATAATGTTGAGCCTTCGGTGAACGACAACTTCTCACTTGGTACCAATACTGCTCGCTGGTCGGATGTATATGTTGGACCAAGCACAGTGCATATCGGCTCTACTACTGCAGGGGGCGACGAGATCGCGATAGGGTATAACACGACAAATAATACAGCATCACTCAACGTTGGCTCGGTTGATGTGATACAACTCACATCGGCGGCCGTTACAATGGCAGCGCCAGTTTCAATATCTGACAATACGACTTCCACATCGTCTACCACCGGTGCTCTAAAAGTTACTGGCGGTTTAGGTGTTGCAGAAAACACAAACATTGGTGGTACCCTTGGAGTTACGGGTGCAACGACACTTAAGGCTACTGTTATCAATAACCTAACTTCAGATGCTGGAACGTACGTTGATGCATCCAGTTCAGGTCTCGAGATGTATAGTCAGGCAGGCGCTGGTGCTAACGATGACAAAGCAAGCATCAGTTTTGGTGTAGGACCAGGTTACGGTGACCTCACTATTTCAAGTCGTAAAGACAGCAAGTCGGTATCAATTGAACTTATTGGTGAATCAGCCCAGATCGGTAATCTTGGATACAATCTGTTTGTTAACACAACTGCGGGTTCAGCTTATGCAGAGTTGCGAGGTGATTTCAACTCCGTCAGGGCCGACGATTCCGGTATAACAATCGAAGGCGCAGTTACTGCAAACTCTACGATGAATGTAGTCGATGACCTTAGTGTTAACACAAGTATGTTCACTGTGGACGGACCATCGGGTAACACATCGATTGCTGGAACACTTGGCGTTACAGGCGCAACGACGCTTAATGGTAACGTAACGCTTGGTGATGCGTCAGCAGACGCAGTAACGATCAACGCGGCAACAGTAACGGCAGCTAACCTGCCAACAACAGGCAGCACTTCAGACGACCTAGTATTGAGTAACGTCGGCACGTTGCGTACAGCCTCTGTGTCGAGCATTGTTAATGGTAGTTCGTGGAAGCTTGGCGGCAATACGGGCATTACCAATACCAACAACATCATTGGTATCACTGAGACGAATGCAAATTCTCTGCGGTTCTACACGAATAACACAGAGCAGCTCTCGATCACATCAGCTGGTCTGGCAACGTTTGCTGGTAATGTTGATGCTACGAGTGGACTAGATGTAACAGGTGCAAATCTGACGGTAGGAGGAACGAACTTTACTGTAGCACCAGCAAATGGTAATACATCAGTTGGTGGCACGCTTGGCGTAACTGGTGCGACAACACTTTC
>JBKCLO010000045.1:0-8568 GCA_046300675.1 Ignavibacteria bacterium | reverse complement strand
AAAGCAAAGTGGCGCGCCATACACATCCTCGATTTCTGCTTGCTGATCCGCTAACAGTCTAAACAGGCTGTCGTCATTGGGGATGTAGAAGTCTACGCGGATCTCCGGGCCTGTCTCATTGGTACGCATCGATACCATAGTGCCAATACTTGATGTAAAGATGGCATCGATGTATGCACCGCTCGAACCTATTGCAATAGACATCCAACTCTGACGCTGCGGGGATCGTGTGGCGAATGGTGAGCCACAGTCTTTGACATGCTCAACGAATCCCTCCCAGAAGCGCATCTGCAAGTCACGAATTGATCCGGTTTCCTCAGTTTCAGCTAGTTCGCTAATGTCGATATCTTCGAATGCGCCGCCGCTTTGGTGCACTTCGTAGTAGCGCTCGCGAAGTAAGCGCAGGGATGGACCTTGCACGCTGCCAAGCAACCAGAAGCTGTAACCGTTGGTTGCCTTGCCATCGCGTACGTAGCATCCTGCACCGGATGGAGTATCATAGGTCTTACCGTCGATACTAATGCGTCCGTTCGCAAGTAGCAAAGCAGTGCGATGTTGAAGGCTTTTGTACGATGGCACAAGAACGTCACCTTCCTTTATCACTCCAGCTGACATCAGATCGGCAAGTGAGACATCGAATGCTCCAGCTAAGTCCTGCGCGAGCGTCTCGATGACATGCCCATTAGGTACCTGCCAGATCGCGAGGATGATGTCGATGAGTGATTGTGTGCGACGCTCAATTGCATTGTCCGACCACGTGCTTTGGACATACTCAACAAGTCGGTTGTTGAGCAGCACAACACCATGTCGATTCAACTCTTGCGCCTTTACATCCCACGCTGCATTGGACACCCTGCTGTTAAGCGCTTGTGTCACCAAGGTCAGATTGCCGAGCGTGTGAATGCGCTCCTGACGGAGTTGCGCGTCGCCATCCGCAGGCACAGCCCAGTTTGCTTCCCACGATTGCGGCATGAGGTGCTCAATCGTGTACATGCCCCGTGGCGTGCGCACACCTGTAAGACCCTGCTTGCCTGTGCCGTAACCACGCATGTAATCCTCAATCGACTCCAACACCATGCGAAGTCGACCACGCGAGAAGCGCTTGTACACTGGTGTTCGCAGGACGGCACTGCGTACCATTGCGTCATCAGGCCAATATGTGGAGTCGCTCCGCTGACACTTAAGGAACTCATGTATCGCAGTCGCAAGCTCTGTTGCTGGCGTCACGTGTGTAAGCTTGATCAGATCAGCCATCGTTCGATTGTAGTTCTTGTTGGTAACGCGCACGAGCATACGGCGAACAAGCCAACTCTCGAGGTCATTGACTATCTGCTCCACGACTTCTTGCGGCACTGGGTCTGGCCGGTCGGGATCAAGGATCGCCATGAGCAGTGGCTTGACGATGTCGGTCTGCATAGCCTCGACGCGATATGCAAACAGCGCTACACGATCAACATCACCCTGTCCGGCTGCCCCCTTGTGTGTGAGATCCTCGTACAATTTCGCAGCACGATGAATACGTTTGATGAGATCCAGCGTACTGATGGCTGGTCGATCAAGAAGATAGCGCTTGAAGACCGTGAAGACCTCGCTTGAGGTCACGTCTTCCCCAAGCATGCTGAAGAGCCAGTGGTTGAAGAAGACCACAGCACGCGGACGCCGAAGTCTACCTGAGACGATCTCTTCTTCCCAGAATGTTGACTCGTAGAGTTCCCAATAGTCCGTGTAGATCTTCTCAACATTAGCCCCCTCTTCGCTTAGACGCTGGAAGACGAAGTTCTTGATAAGATCGACTGGAGTAAGAGGTGTACCCCGAGCATTGAGCGTTTCAAAGATCTCCTGTGCATTTTCATCAACCTGAAGATCAATCACCACCAGCTGCATCAGTTTACTGATGGATGTTTCAAGGGCATCCGCACGCTGCGCTTCGGTGTATGCCGAGTCTTCATTCAGCCACGCCTCGGCTTGCGAGAGAAAGTAACGGTGTGCCTTTACTAGCCTCGACCCAGCATGACGCAGGGCGTCATAGTCAATGGGTGGTTTTATGCCCATAACTTCGTTAAAGGCATCGCGATCACGATTTGTCGGCCATACCTTAAAACGATCCTCTGGGTTCCGCCGAAAAGCCTCAGCATTCTCGACAAGGTATGCAAGGCGCGCCGCTGCGTGAACATGACCGCGCATCTCAAACACCGCATGAACTGCATCGAGAACAATCTGGAGTGTTGTCAGCCGCTGCTGACCATCAATCACAATTCGCGTCTGCAGATCTCCCATTGCATTCTGAATCTGCTGTATCACCACCGCACCTAAAAAGTGCGGCTGCTGTGCTTCATGTCCACCCTCGAGCAACCGCGTGGC
The DNA here is from genome assembly GCA_046300675.1 of Ignavibacteria bacterium. Classification (GTDB taxonomy): domain Bacteria; phylum Bacteroidota; class Ignavibacteria; order Kapaibacteriales; family Kapaibacteriaceae; genus UBA10438. The sequence goes on along the minus strand of JBKCLO010000045.1, from coordinate 6,207 downwards.
AACGCGCACAACATCGTTCCACAAGGGCTCCCACTGTCGGTCTTCGTTCCACACGTATGGACGCTGGAACAGTGGCACTAACAATCGCTGCGGCTGATTAAAGATCTCGGTTGGCGTACGGACGTTGGTCTGCATAGGAATGGAGGACGATAAGAAACGATGTTATGGAATACCAAGACGTCTAACGGTGAGCAAGATATATAGGTCTAGCAATCTGGACAACCAACAACTTCTGGTTTCCCGCCCCTGGTAATGCGCCCCTCCCTACTCCTCCTTTGGCGCCCGCAATATCTTGGTCAGTGGACGTCCCTTGGCGAGTTCGTCTACAAGTTTGTCCATGTATCTCACCTTCTGAGTGAGTGGGTTTTCGATACTCTCGACCCGATATCCGCAGATGGTGCCAGTGATGAGACCTGCATTCGGGTTAACTGTGTGCTGCTCGAATAACGTTGCAAATGTCCACTTCTTGTCGATGGCATGCAGCAAGCCAGATGTGTCGGTTTGCAGAAGCCAGCAGAGGACTTCGTCGAGTTCGGTTTGTTGACGCCCCTTTCTCTCGACCTTGGTGCGGTAGAGTGGGTAGATCGATGCAAACACCATTGCTGCTATTCGCTCGTCGGCTGTCATGCGTCACCCAAACCAGGCGGCAAGTTCTTCGTTGACTTAACACCAAGCTCGCGGAGCTTTTCGGCGCGACCGATCAGGTTGCCCGATCCTGCCGTGAGTTTCTTGTAGGCGTCGTCGTATGATTTCTGGGTGCGAGAGAGTTGTTCTCCGATCTTACCGAGGTCATCGACAAACCCAACAAACTTGTCGTAAAGGGCGCCGGCCTGACGCGCAATCTCTTCGGAGTTCTTGTTCTGCATCTCGATCTTCCAGATCGAGGCAATGGTGCGCAATGTTGCCAAGAGCGTAGACGGACTCACCAGGATGATGCGCTTGTTGAGCGCTTGCGTGTAAAGCTCTCCCCCACGGTCGGTCTGTAGGGTTGTTACAAACACTGACTCAACAGGGATGAACATGAGGACGAAGTCGGGCGTCGAGAGGTTGATGGTTTCGTACTTCTTCTCGCTCAGCTGTTTGATGTGCGTGCGCAGCGAGGTCATGTGACGAGCAAGTGCTGCTTCGCGATCCGGACTGCCTTCAGGGGCTTCGACGAATTCTGTGAATGCTACGAGCGACATCTTTGAGTCGATGATGATATGCTTGTTGTCCGGTAGGTGTACGATGGCGTCGGGACGTATGCGCTGGCCATCCTCGTTGACGCTTGAGTGCTGCACCTCATAATTCTCCGGAGAGCGGAGTCCACTGGCCTCGAGCAACCGCTCGAGCACGACTTCTCCCCATGCCCCCTGCTGCTGGTTATCGCCCTTGAGAGCACGCGTAAGATTCTGCGCTTCGGCAGAGACCATGGTGTTGAGCTCCGTCAGGTGCTTGATCTGCTCAAGCAGACTGGTGTGCTGCGTGATGGCTGCTTTGTGTCCTTCTTCCACACGCTGCTGAAACTCGATAACACGCTCACGGAACGGACGCAACAACATCTCGAGTCGCTCTGTCTGCTGCTCTGTAAGCTGCTTGTTCTGCTCCACCAGCCCCTTGTTCGAGATATCCGCAAAGGCCTGCGTCAGCTCTGTCTTAACCTCCTTGCGCTCTTCCTCAAGTTTGCGATACATCTCGCGCAACATGTCCACTTCTTTATGATATGCTGCCTCGTTCTTCACAGCATCACTGAGCTGGGTGCGCACCTGCTGAAGGTCCTCGCCAATCTTCCCGAGCTCTTGTCGCTGCTTCTCAAGCTCTTGTTGCGCCGTGGCAAGCGCAAGCGCCTGCTGCTGCACTCGACGCTGCATGAGAACGTAGACCACGGCCGTGCCAAGCACAATACCGATTAGGAGGGAGAGGATGTCCATAGGGCGAAGATACCAAGGACGAATTACGAATTACCAATGACGAATTACCAATGACAGATGACGGTTCGCTGTTCGCTGTTCGCTGTTCGCTGTTCGCTGCTCGCTGTTCGCTGTTCGCTGCTCGGTGTTCGCTGTTCGCTGTTCGGCACTAACAATGTCACATTTGGGTCGCTTCATGACACGTAGATGTAGTGAAGACTCCTTACATCATCGTTATTGCCGGCCCCAATGGAGTCGGCAAATCCTCCTTTGCCAGGTGGTACCTTGCGCAACATCCTACATGCGAGCGGATAGTCGATCCTGATGCGATTGCCCGCGAATTGGACGATGTTGAAGCTTCTGTGCGAAATGCAGTGGCCGGACGGATAGCGGTTGCGACAATAGACGAATTGATTTCTCAGGGCCGCTCATTTGCAATTGAAACGACTCTCTCCGGACGGAGCCTTGCCCAAACTCTGCGCAAAGCCGAAATGAATGGATACACGATAGCGGTTTGCTTATTACAGATTCCGTCAGTAGAGATCTCTATCAATCGTGTTATGCTACGTGTTCGATCTGGTGGACACGATATTCCGATAGATGACCAACTGCGCCGGTTTGAGCGTTCTTATCGTAATTTTCACGAGTTATACGTTGAGGTATGTCATGTATGGACTATCTACGATGCCCAATACCAGCCACCCGAAATCACCGAGACAGGGTTCGGTGGATTCTCTCAGAAATGAGCTTTTTTCCGGCGATGACGAACGCGCGCGCATAGCTGCAGCGTTCATCCGATCGAGTTATGATATCCGAGATCAATATCGTAGGGCCGGCATGGGGCTCGTTGTCATGGTCGATGGAGAAATTCAATCCGTAGACCCCGACTCACCATTACTCCCAGATCTCTCCGAACTCGTTCCCATCGTTAAGCAAATGTTCCCGCTTCCACCCGAAATGGAGCCACCCGGCTTTTGGTGAACGTGCGATGCTTCATCCCGAGCGCCGAAGGCGCGAGGGACCTTGGGATCTAGGCAACGCCACATGGAGATACAGTGAACACCTGTTCGGACACATAAGTAACACATCGACGCCAGATGCGTGTATCGCACATTTCGTGAGGTCCCTCGCTGCAATCACACATTACACGAGGTCCCTCGCTGCACTCGCACATTACGCGAGGTCCCTCGCTGCTGGCGCAGCTCGGGATGACGCATTGCGAGTTTAGAGTTGAGAGTGGGAAGTTGAGAGTTCCGCATGAGATATACTCACCACTCGCTGTTCTCCACTCTCCACTCATTTTGCGTCATCCCGAGGAGCGCAGCGACGAGGGACCTCGAGATCTTTGCGATGATGTCAGGCGAGCCACCGGCTCGCCCTTACAGGCATTCCCGGGCATTACGTTCGCTGCTCGCTGTTCGCTGCTCGCTGTTCGCTGTTCATCCTGTCACGTTTTGGTCTTCTGGCGGCACGAAGAAGTAAACAGCCACTTTCCCAAGAACACTCCAATGATTCGTATGTTTGTTTCTCTACGTCGCATGGTAACGCGCGTTATGACCGTGCTGACTATTACACCGATACACCCGTAGGCGGGACCAGTGCCCTCAGTGGATGTCTTCTACTGGGGGCGCGATATTTTATGCTGAGGGTGTCTCGATGAATACGGCAGTGGTACTCATCGACGGTGGATATCTGAGAGCTACGCGTCGAGGACCAGCAGTTTCTGCGCGGCACGTTGTATCTGTCGTCAGAGAGATTCATACGCTGGTCGAAACAAGGCTGTGCAATGATGGTGAGCGACTTCGCTGGCTCAGGTCATACTTCTATGATACCGATCCTTTTGAAGGGACTCTTCGACAGCCAGATGGTAAGATTTTGGATCTTAGCGACACATTTGCTGCAAGGAACCAGCGTAGACTTCTAGCCGAATTACGATACGAAGACCAAGTCGCAGTCAGAGCTGGGGTAATACGATTCCGCGCTTGGGAGTCAACGAATGGCGTCTACCGCCCGATCTTCCAACAAAAGGGTGTCGATATGAAGATCGGCCTCGATATCGCCTGGCTTGCAACAAAGAAGATCGCCGATGTTATTGTCTTGGTAACTGCCGATAGCGACTTCGTCTCACCAATGAAGTTGGCACGAAGAGAAGGAACTATCGTGTGCATCTGCACCCTCACCGATAACAAACTCACGCCTGAATTGGCAGGCAACGCTGATGTCGTCGTGAAGGTCGAGGGATGGGCAAGGAGAAGTTCAAATGACCAATGACCAATGACGAATGACCAATTACGGTTCGCTGCTCGCTGTTCGCTGCTCGCTGTTCGCTGTTCGCTGTTCGCTGTTCGCTGCTCAGGCTATTCTCTTTTTCAGCGCAAACTTTACCAGTGCTAGCATAACCGGTACTTCGATTAGGGGGCCGATCACTGCGGCAAAGGCCTGGGGCGAAGCAACGCCGTACATGGCGATGGAGACGGCGATTGCAAGTTCAAAGTTGTTCGATGCCGCAGTAAATGCAAGTGTTGTCGTGCGGGCATAGTCGGCCCCAATGGCTTTGCTCGCATACCACCCAACGAAGAACATGATGAGGAAGAACGCCAAGAGTGGAGCTGCTACCTTGAGCACATCAAGTGGCAAGGCGACGATGCTTTCGGCCTTGAGGCTGAACATGATGATGATCGTACCAAGTAATGCCGTAAGTGTGAGGCGGCCGATGCGTGAGGCAAACTCTTGCTCATACCAGGTAGCCCCTTTCATGCCGATGAGCACCTTGCGTGTGACGTATCCGGCGATGAGTGGTATGCCAAGGTAGATGAACACGCTCTGGGCAACATCACCCATGCCAATCGTGACAGTGCCGGCCGGCATACCCACGCGAGGCGCTAGCCATGTGAGCAGGAACCAGGCGTAGACGCTGTAGAAGAGAACTTGGAACAAGGAGTTGAATGCTACAAGTCCGGCGGCGTATTCGCGGTGTCCATGTGCGAGATCGTTCCAGACGACTACCATGGCAATGCACGGCGCGATGCCGATGAGCATGAGTCCCTGAATGTACTCGGGGTTGTTCGGCAGCATGAGCAGCGCGAGGATCGTCATTACCGAGGGTCCGACGATCCAGTTCAGAACAAACGAGAGACCCAGCACACGCTTGTTGTCGAATGCTGCTCCAATACTCTCATAGCGCACCTTGGCAAGGGGCGGAAACATCATCAGAATCAGACCAACTGCCAGTGGGATGTTCGTACTGCCCGTCTGCATTGATGAGAGCGTTTCAGGCACGGTTGGCACGAGCACACCGAGTGCAACGCCAACAAGCATTGCAAGAAGAATCCAGACTGTGAGATATCGATCGAGCAGTGACATGCGGCCATCCCCCATTCAGAAATTCTTATACCAGGTCGTGAAGGGGCTTAAGATACTGCGGAAGGGCCGACACGAATTCTCGGATCTCGTCGCGGACGCGGCGGTAGACCTTGAGAGCTTCTTCTTCTGTCAAGTTGGTCGCAAGAGCCGGCGGATCATCAAAGCTGTGATGCACCGTGATCGCTACTCCCGGCAAATACGGACACTGTTCGCGCGCATTATCGCAGACGGTGATCACCATGTCCCAAGCGATAACAGGAAGCTGCTCGATTCGTTGCGAAAGTTGGGTTGTGATGTCAACACCAGCCTCCGACATTACCCGCGCTGCCATCGGATTGATACCGTGTGCAACAATTCCGGCTGAATACGCCACGCAGTCATCCGAAAGCAACGTCCGCGCCCATCCTTCTGCCATCTGGGATCGGCAAGAATTTCCGGTACATAAAAACAGAACGTTGATTTTGCGTGTGGTTTCGAACATACTGATACAGATTAGTGATTGTCGATAATGTGCAAACATCACAATCGTCGGTGCGGCTACGAAGTTACGATTGCGTTACATGAAGGTAGATTTCCACAATCGCGTATCAAATGCGAAGTCATGCGTCGACACAACACGAACACGATCAAACAATGCATGGTCGCACGAGATCAAGACGTTGTGCTCTTGCGGCACGATAATGGACGGCACCAACAGCGACAACGACCTTTGCTCGCGCGCCCAACGTGTTCCAATCTCCTTGCATGCGTCTGGCGCTGGAAAGCTGCGCCAACGCTCTGGTAATGCGTTGACATCGAGCAGATCCATGCTTGTATCCGGGACATCCAGCTCGATTGCAGTAAAGCGAAGCCCCGTATCATATCGATCGAGGTGAACGAAGACTTCCAATGCGGCAAGCGACAATGACGTCGAGGCATACACAATGTTCAGCCCAGCATGATTCCATCTACCTCC
>JBKCLO010000044.1:0-16295 GCA_046300675.1 Ignavibacteria bacterium | reverse complement strand
ACTTCCGAGGCAAAACTCCCAACCGTGGTTGTTAGGTTAAGATCAATCTGTGCGTTGGCGGCTGTTATGGCAGCCAACATTGACAGAAAAATCATCGAAAAGAGTCGAAACGGCTTCATACTACAACCCTTATCAATTGTGTGTGGTGTGTGTGGTAAGTACAATATCACAACAACAAACAATAAATTCTACTAACAAAACGCAAAAAAGCCCCATCCACAGAGTGAATGGGGCTTTTTTTGATCGACGTAGAGTCTGAGGGCCGGGGCCTTACTTGACCACAGTCAGAGGCAGTGTGGTGACGGAAGCACCATACTTTACGATCAGTGTGTACGTGCCGCTGGCAAGCGATGAACCGCTCCAGCGGACATTTCCGCCTGCTTCAATGCCGTCGTGTGTAAAGTTGGCCACCGTGCGTCCAGCTGCGTTGACAACCTCGAACTCCATAGAAGGCATGCTCTTGCCAAACTGGATGTTGAGGAACTCGCGGACTGGATTAGGTGAAACGCTGATTGCTGCTTCCGTAGCGTCTACGACATCACCAGGAACTTCACCAGAACCAGTCAGGTCGATGGTTGCATTACCACCGTTTGATGAGCGAAGGCTAAGCTGTGCTGACTTCTTACCGGCTGTTCCCGGGGCGAACTTGACGCAGATCTCGGCTGATGCACCAGCGGCGATTGTAACAGGCATTGCTGTTGTAACCGTGAATTCTGACGCATTCAATCCGACTACTGTTGCCTGGTCAATCACAACCTCTTGGTTTGACGTGTTTGTTACCGTTACGCACTTGTCAACAGACTTACCTGTTTCGAGCAAGCCAAACTCTTGTGAAGCTGGATGGCTGTAGCGCAGAACATATGACGCCGAAAGTGCAACCGAAGCCTGTGGTGTAAGTGGGGCGTTCGACAGGATCGTCAACGTACCGAAGAGAGGACCCTTCGCAGTTGGAGCGGCCTTGATCGTGATTGTCTGAGCTGAACCAGGAGCAACTTCGAACGGTGTAGCAGGAGCATTGCTGATCGAGAAATCGTTTGGAGCAATGTTGAGTGCTGTGATGTTCAGAGGAGCATTGCCTACGTTCTTGATAAGACCATTCAGCGTGATCGTCTTGTCGTATCCAACAGGGATCTCACCAAACTCTGCGCTTACTTGACCAAGCTCGATTGCTGGACGTGGGACGACAGGATCGTTGACTTCGACCTTTGAATAGTTCGAAACAATACCGCCGCATGTGTTCGTCACGCGAGCCGAGTAGAAACCGGCATTTGACTTAACAACGCTGGCAATTGAATATGTGGTCGTTGTGGCGCCTGGAATTGCGACTTCGTTCTTGTACCACTGTACCGAACGGATGTCTGTAGCTTCGATCGAAAGATCAAGACGATCACCAACCGTGAGCTTAGCATCGACAGGCTGGGTGGTAACTGTTGGCTTATCAAGCACTGTGATCACAACTGTGTCAGACTTTGTCTTGAGACCACAAGTGCCCGTAGCTTCAATGATATACTTTCCAGCCGTAGCAGCCGTAGCCTTTGCGATGATGAGTTCGTTCGAGTTTGAGTTCGAAACAGCCTTGCCATCCTTATACCAGGTATAGCTAAGGCCCGTACCTGTGAATTCAGCAAGAACGTTAACCGGACCTCCAAGACATGCATCGATAGCCTTGCGTGGCTGCGTTTTAACAACCGGCGGACGGAAACCAGAAACACGCACAGTGCGCGTTTGAGCAGAGATGACGCAGTTGTTCGGATTTGGAATATTCGACTGGATCTGACAGTAATACTGTCCGTTCATTGCGTAGTCGTAATTACCAAAACTGAGTGTTGAGTTGTAACCACCAGCAACAGGCTTTCCATCCTTGAACCACTGGTACACAAGGTTCAGACCAGTAGCTGTAACACTGATGGTGCCGTTGCCGCCTGGACAAAGGTCAAGATTGTTTGGCTCAGCTGTAACGCGTGGTTTCATAGCAACAACAAGAGAACAGGTTGTGCTGACTGCTGCAGGCGAACATGTTCCAGAGACCATGCAGTAGTAAGCGCCGTTAGCTGATGCGCCGGCGTTATTGATTACATAGTTAGAGTCTGTAGCGCCGGTAATAGGAGCTCCATCCTTATACCACTGGAAGCGCCGCGCCGCACCAACACTGCGAATACGAAGAGTGTCGTTTGCGCTTTCACACACAGTTCTCGAGGCCGGAATGTCTGTTGTAATCTTCGGCGACTCGATAACCGTAAGCCGTGCTGTTGCCGATGTAATTGTTGCTGTTGAAGGATTACAGTCATCCTTCAAGACAACGTTATAAACACCCGCAGATGCTAGGGTAACAGGGCTGATTGTATAGACGTTTGAACGGGTCGAGGCGATCATCACGCCGTCCTTATACCAGTCGTACTGACCAGTCGTCATGTCTGAAGTGACACTGATTGACGCCGTTGCTCCAGTACATACCGTCTGGCTCTGTGGCTGCTGCGAGATCGTAGCAGGGAAGCAACCCTTTGTTACAGTAAAGTTACCAGTGTAACCGGGGTTAGAAAGTGTGCAGTACCAGCTTGACGGGTTGAAGTACTCGTCAACACGGATGCGCCAAGTAGAACTCGGCGTTGCTCCTGCAGGAATCGTCCATGTGTACGACGTTGCATATCCATCAACGCGAGATGCTACCGACGCCCAAGAGGCACCACCATTTGTCGAATAGTAGATGTCGTACTTGCCGCTGTAGTTACCGGCAACGTATGGGCTACCATACCAGCGAATAGTCATGCTGGTATTGCGAACCCAAGAGCTGCCAGTTGCAGGGCTGGTTACAATGATATTGCCATAACCATACGAGCATGGTTGAGCTGTTGTTTCAATAGCCGACGTTGCCAAAAGCATGGCAAGCAGAGCCCAAACCCCAACGAGGTTTGTATTCGTGAAAAAGCGTCGCAATAACTGTGTCATGCGAGTTGCTCCCCAAAAGTTATGAGTAAAAGAACAGTTTATTCCTGTAATTGATGGTGCCTAACCCAGTTAAGCACGGAAAAGATAAGTTTTTCCTGAAGAAAAAGTTACTACGATAAAGTAAGGGGCTTCAAAATTTAATGGTAACAAACCAAACTCTCTGCTTTCGGAGGTTGCCATAGAGCTGATGCATTGACCAAGCACGGTATAAACACGTATGTGCGCGACTCGTTCAAGGGTGTTATTTTTCAAGACAATGCCTTCTGGAACGCGAAGGCTGCTGATGGGCAAACGTGTGGGATCATCCAGATCTACAGAAACCTGACCATCGGTTTGCATCGTGGCGACCTGGCTTGAGAAGATTTTGCCCGTTGAAGATGTTCCGACTACCCGCCAATAGTAGCGCGTACCATCATTGAGGAAGGTATAACTGGTGCTATCGGCAAAACAGTAGTACTTAAAGTCTATGCTGTTCATGCGGGGGTCGCGTGCGAGCTGAACCTCGTAGCTATCATAATCCCCATCTGTAAAGAAGCGAAAAACACCAGAAGACGGGGCGTTGGTTGATCCGTGAACAGGATAAACAGGCACTATGGAGCTCGATGAGTCAACGATTGTCGACAAGTACACTGTGTCCGACCAAGCGCTGATACTGTAGCCCCTTCGCGCCTGTACACGCAAGGCGTAATGCGAGGAGGCTCGCGGCAGAAGCGCCATCAGCTCTGGTTGCATTACGACGGAATCCAGCATGGGTTCGTCAAAGACAACCGCATTTGCGGCCTGAATGTGATACTCCGTAGCTCCATCTATCGACTGCCAGAAATAGCGAGAGGGTTGTTGTGCTGCTATAGCCACTCTCGGAATCGACGCGTCAAGAACTGGCCGGGCAAGGTCGGTATCTAGAGCCAATGAAAACATCCGTGTTGCCGGCTCAGAAGGGCCATACACCCCAAGAGCGTTCACCTGCCACATGTATCTGCTGCCTGGTAGTAATCCAACAGTCTCAAGCGTGGAATCGCTTAGCGTTGTATCAACAGCTAGCAGCTGATCTGGCATTCGATAAACACGGACACGGCAAGAGTCGATCGCCCCGGGCCGCCATTGTAGTCCAACCGCTGTGGTTGGTGCGATAAACACATTTGGTTCGGGATAGAGTAAAACAGGCTTAAGCGGTGCTGTTGCTATAGCGCGCGATGTCGATTCTTTACTGGTGCTGCTTCCGATCAGAGCCCTGACGTTCCATAGATGTTTGGAGTTGGCTGGCAATGAGCGGACCGGGTAACAGACCGTATCAGCAGTGGTAGTGTCGAATACGACGATGTTGTTGGTATCGCGTATTACAACTTGGTATTGCGAAGCCCCATTCACTCGTTTCCAGCGAAATGGGCTGCTTGGGTAGACAAGATTGAGGGCCTTAGTTGTGTCGGGCTCGAGAACTACAGGTACGTCGATCTCTGTGGTAAACCGCCAAACTTCAGACCAAGACCCGTTTATACTTCCCCGCACCTTACGAATACGCCACCAATAGGTGGAGTTTTGCGCTAGCAAAGGCAACAACCACGTTGAGTCCTTGGTTGATGTCGAGAAACTCACCGATGTAAACAAGCTATCGCCCGAGACCTGCACGTCGTATGCATCCGAGTAGAGCAGCCGGTGCCACCTAAGTGCAACACGACGCTCAACACTTAGAGCCTTGTTGCTTGGATAGATCAACTCAGGCGAGATACGAGTCCTATAGACAACGGCATACTCGCCTTGCTTGATAAAGGGTATCGACCAACTCGAATCAGTAGATGAGAATGTCGCGCTGACGCCGAGAAAACTACCCTTGCCTTCGACAGGACGGTAAAGAACATTCACGTTGGCTGGATCTTCAATACGCGAAGCCCTGCCAAGTTTCAAAGTTGTGCTGCCAGTCAGACTTGATGTGTCGCTGAGGCGAACCGTCCACCGTGCGGGAAAGAAGAACGCTTTGTTCACGAGGCTATCTACAACACCGCGAGGAGCGTAGTGATGGCGTTCGACCGTAACAACCGTGGTTTTTTTCACCTGTGTAGTTGTCAAGGCCATACACGTGGTGCTGTCGGTGTTTGCAAAGGTTGCGGTCCCACTGGTAGTTATCGTCCGTTGAAGCCCCGTCATGCCAAATGTTGACTTCACAATGCGGTATGGTCTATAGCGAGCCGCAGGTATGTTGTAGACCGTTGCAACCACATTGCCAGTTCGGTCGATCTCCTGAGCCGCAATGTCCTTATCGGTGCCGGTGATCGTTGCTGCCGACCCGTATCCGATCAGTAGATTTTGATTGGGAAGCTCGTAGACGCTCCCCATGGAAACTGCATATACTGGCGTACTTGGTGAGTACTCAAAGATCTTCTTAACGGTCTTCGACTGCTCATCAACGTCATACTCTACAACCCTAGAGTATCGCGGTGCGGTTCGCAGATTTCCATTATCAAACATCAAAAGCGTACCCCTTGATGTTCTTGTCGTTGAATGCTGGTGTGAAAAACCCACAAAGCCGTTAACGGTGTCGTTCAAGAAGCGAAACTGATTGTTCTTTGACTTCGATCCACCCATGCGCCAGAGTATCTGACCCGTTGTTCTGCTGATCTTGATTACCTCGTCAAGATGCCTACAAGAGATGATCAAAGACCCGTCAGTATCACGGATGACAGAGTTAACATGAACCACGTCGATAAGGGGCTGTGTGTAGTCGATGTCTTCGGTTGCGTCCATGTACGACATGTGATCAAAGGACTTCCATTCAAACAAGACCCGCCCAGAACGTGTTACCTCTTGAATGACTGCACCAACAACCTTCGCGTTCTGCTTGCCCCCTGCAATGGTTTTTGAGAGATCTACATCAAGCGTATAGGTTCCAAGAACCAAAGCAGTTGAATCGGATGTGGCATAACCTTCATGAAAGTCTGCTGCATATGGACCGATAGGCTTGATGGAGTCGACTACTTGAAACTGCGCATTTACACGAACCAAGCATCGTAGATCAAAGACGCCGCCACCCAGTGAAACACTAAAGTATGTGAGCTCTTTGTTGTTAAACGAGTTTAGGTTGGTCTGCATGCCAACGTTTACAGGAAAGACGAACAACCCAGAATTGTCAACCACGCCAACTGTGTCACTACCAGTTGGCGCAATGAGGAAATACCCCGGATAGGCGTTACCGCTCTGCACGATGTTGTATACGTAGGAGTTTACCTGGGAGCATACAACCGCTGGTGCAAAGGATGCCAAACCCACCGCAATGAGAAGGGGCCACATTGCCGATATTTGCTTCATGTATAATCGCATAGTTGTCTTGCTCTTGGCCTTGTGCAGTCTACCATTGACAGCCCAAGATACGACACCCCAACTAGACGTGCGCCGGCTTGGCGAGCGCGCATTTAGTGGTGCACAGGCCGTAGTGCCCTGTGATAGCGCGCTCATAGTTGTTACAACCGACAATGCCTATGCAATCAGCGACGGCGGAGTGTTATGGAAGGAGATAGCAGCACCGCTGACACATAAATCAGTAGTCGACATTCTCTGCGTGAACGATACGCTGTATGTTCTCACAAACAACGGCGTACTTAGTAGATCTACAACTCAAGGATTACGGTGGAGTCAAGTTGAGCGGTATAGACCTAGAACAATGAACCGCATTCGTATAACAGCCGCCGGAGCCGAGGCCTGGTATCTGATAGACGCAGATAAACAGACCGTTAACGGAACGGGCTACTATCATGTACGTGATTCGACGTTATACATCGATCATTCATATGGCGTGGCATGTGCAGTTACGTCACCCATGTTCGCAGACGCCAGTTGTATGGTTACCGATGGCTCAACAATCTTTATCGGTCGAAAACGAAAGCCGATTCTCTCGATCAACCTTGGTTCTGGCGACATAGACGAAATGGACATGGCCCAGATGTCCACAGAGTTTGTCAACACGCTGTGCCTACATCAGGCGTGGCTCTATGCAGGGTCCGTCTCCCCTTCAGGGGTGGTCTACAGACGCCGCATAGAAGGTGGTAACTGGGAAAGCATTAACATCAATAGAAATCTGGAACAAGCAGATGCTCAACGCATCATTTCAACACCCCAAGGCGTCTACATTGGTTTTCGTGAACAGGGAGTTGCGTTTGTGCCCAATAGCGGTAGCGTAGCTTATCCAATTCACGATGCAATGGGGACGGTTGCTACGATCAGTAAAGGATTGCTTCAGAACGATGTGCTGCTGACCACATTATCGAGAGGGATTGTCCGCATTCGCAACTGTGGCGCAGAAGTGGAGACGTTTGCCTCTACACTTCCGCACAGCGGAGAGTACAGCGTTGGTGCACTAGGCAACAACGTATTTGTGGGAGTTCTCGAAGGTTATGTGCTGCGAAGTGCCGACGATGGCAAAACCTGGGACACGCTCAGCCTGCAAGTGCCATATGCATCGCTGCGCAAAATTCGTTGCACCAGCGGACGTGTTGTTGTCTGCACAAGCGAAGGGGCTTGGGAATCTCTTGATTTGGGTTCAACGTGGACGAGAGTCTTTACATCGATTCCGTCACAGTCTATCCGTGATGTGCACAGACTGCCGCAAGGCTGGTTGGTTCAAGCCAACGATGATTCCTACGTGATCTCCGATAGCGGTTCATTTACTGCATTTCGCCCACAGGGAACATTCGAATACAAACCCCATATCATCGACGTTGCTGTCAATGGTAAAACCATCTATGCAGCAGGATATCCTGGGTTATTTGTTTCGCGCGACTCAGGTGTAACATGGAGAGTGTTTGGTGTTGCGGACAATCAAACGCTACGCTCTGTAAATGTGTGGAACAACCACATCTATCTCACTGGTGTTCGTGGCCAGATATTCTACGTCGATGTTAAGGATGTGCAATAACACCGATCATAATTCTCTCTGATGTAACAATAAGCCCCGTTTCGCGTTATTGGGGCTGATGACGCTTATCTGCCAAACCCTTCTTGTCCTGCTCTGTGCAGCGAGCCTTGAAGCACAAACCGGTTTTCAAGATCTCGATGTTACTACTTCGAACTTCGCTGCACCGGGATACTATCTTTTAGCACCGAATGCCCGAGACTCGATTGGTCTAATGGACCACAGCGGCAAAACGGTCATTCGAAAGAAATCCGGTATCGTTTCTACGCTCCAGGCATACTCAAACAAGTACATAACATACTTTGTTGTTGACCCCCTGACGAATAAGCGCTACTTCATCAGACGCGATCACAATCTGCGCGTAGTAGATACACTTACACTTCTCGGCAGCCACATTCTAGACTTTCACGAAGGGGGCATGTGGACCGATTCTACGTACATGGTTCTTGGGATTGAGCGACGTACGATAAACATGTCTGTTCTGCACCCAGGCGGACGTCCGGATGCAACTGTCGAAGGTGCTGTTCTACAAGAGCGAACATTCGACGGCAGACTCGTCTTTGAGTGGAAGTCGTTTGACCATATTCCAATAACAGATGCCACAGAAGACATTGATCTAACACAGTCGTTGATCGACTACATCCATGTCAACTCTATACGTCCATCTCTCGATGGAAACATCCTTATCTCATGTAGGCATCTCGACGAGGTAATCAAGATCGACAAGTTCACCGGTGCGGTAATGTGGCGCCTAGGTGGTAGTTCCTCAAAGGGCAATGAGTTTGCCTTTGAAAATGACACATACAATGGTTTTACAGGGTTCTCCCATCAACATACTGCTTGGGAAACACCACGCGGAACAATTCTTCTCTTTGATAATGGCAATCTGAAGCCTCAACCGTCCAGCTCCCGTGCCGTTGAGTACGACCTCGATGTTGAGCAGCATGTTGCCAGAAAAGTCTGGGAACACATACCCAACCAGCAGACCATATCGGCGTCCATGGGAAGTGTACAAGAACTCGATAATGGAAATGTTCTCATAGGCTATGGGACATTGCGTGATGGCTCTACACCAGGCAGTCTTGTGGCAGAAGAGGTAACCAAGAGTGGACGTGTAGCCGTGAGTCTCAAGAATACAGCTTCGAGTGAGGTCGTTTCTTATCGCGTTGTGAAGTCTACCTTCGGCATGTCTGCCTGCAACATCGAGGTTGTAACTCCAACAACAATCAATCTTGACTGTGACGATAGTACAACATATATCACGTTGCAAGTAGACTCTGTGATACGCCCAACGCTAATAGCTGTAGAGCGCCACAGCTACCAACCGCATTTGGCATCTTTCAATGGGCAGACATACTGTGGTATTCTACCCCTACGGTGGGTCGTTCGCGTGCAGGACACAACTGCACTTGCTGGTTCGCTGCGGTTTGGTGTTCATCTAATGTCTATCGTGGAGGACCCCGACCGGATCAAGCTTCTGTATAGACCGATAGAAGGACAAGGAGCATTCATTGCCCTTGATGGATCATACAATGCTCAGCAGCGTCAGTTTGTTATCAAGCGGGTCATGTCTGGCGAATTCATGTTGGCCTATCTCGATTGCCTGGAACCTTCTCCCGCATCTCCGGTAAATGCATCGGTAGAGATTCCGGTTGCTACGACGATCATCTGGAAAGGCGCAGCCATCAATGATGGTTATGACGTTGAAATCTCAACAACCCCCCAGTTTGTAGCACCACTGAGATTCACAACACGCAGGGTTGATACAACAATCAAAGGCCAACAGGACGCCACAACGTATTACTGGAGAGTCCGCAGAATCTACAAGGGATACGAGCGCGGACCATGGTCAGAAACCTACCGCTACACTACCCAGCTCGCTATCCCAGAGCCAATCTATCCCAAGGTGCAGCGGGACACAGTGGCGATCTCGCCCAAAGTAGTTTTCCGCTGGTCTAAGACTTCGGGTGCAGACCGTTATCGCGTCACGGTAAGTGATGTTGAACTGCAACAACCCATAGTGGATGTTGTAACTGCGGCAGACAGCCTTGCGTTGCAGGAAGAGCTGATGTCGAACATGCGGTATCATTGGGTGGTTCGATCTATCAAAGGTACAACTACCGGCAGACCAAGCGCTGGACAGTTCTTTGTTACAACCGTGGCTGCTCCACGACTTGTAAGTCCCAGCAACGATACACTTGTGCCGCATGTAACAAATCAATATTTCTCATGGCAGCCAGTTGCCGGTGCGAAGCAATATGTGGTGATGGTCAAAAGGCGGACTACTGGGGCTGTTGTGGCAAAAGATACAGTGCCCGGTCTGTGGGCGGTGCTTGGCAACATTCCCATTAAAACAGAATTGGCCTGGACCGTGCAGGCCATAGGTAGATATGGCCCAGGTCGTACGTCTGCCGAATTCTATTTCAATACATATTCAACTACACCACTTCGCGCGCCCCAGACAACTACGCCAAAGAATATCGACAACATCGATACCACACAAGACGTCATCTTGCGCTGGACCGCAGTTAACGATGCGGCCTCATATCATGTTCAGATAACATCGGCCCTGGAGTTCCGCGAGTTTGTGGCAGATACCGTTGTGGACAAACCAGAGTTCAATGTTGGCCCCCTTGCCTCAGCAACGACATATGCATGGCGTGTTATGGCGCTCAGCGACTATGTTGTCAGTCCATGGTCCGACACGGCGCGATTCATTACGGCACGAGACAACTCAACGGCCCTAACGCCGCTGTGGCCTGCTATCGCTTCAATAGATGTACCAACAAGGGGCACTGTTCGCTACACTACACTCGACAAGTTCATCCGTTACGACGTGCAGTTCAGCCGAAGCTCTGCTTTTCAAGATGTTGACCTCACGTTCGCCTCAACAATCTCCAGTGTCGAATATTCACAGCTGCTTGAACACACGCGCTACTATTGGCGGGTAATAGGTGTTCGTGAAGATGGCACGACGCAAACGGGTCCACTGTCTACGTTTACAACTGTGTATGAAACCGTAGGTGTCAATCCGCGCACAAGATCTTCCCTTGCGACCATCGAGACAACACCCACAGGCCTATCCGTAACTGCACAAGAGGTTGGTCTAACGTACCGTGTGTGTAATCTTCTTGGACAAAACATTGTAACTGACTCACTAGCCCCTTTTCAGAGAACTCACGTGTCGTTGGATATACGGGGCCCTGTATTCGTGATAATCGTGCCTGACGATGGTACATCATCACCGATTACATATTCCGTGCTTCTGCGGTAGGGGGCTTATCGCACCTTGAAGGAAGCCATCGTGATGATGGCAAGCATCACGGCAATGATGTAGAACCGCGTCACGATCTTGGCCTCGTGCCAGCCGCTCTTTTCGAAGTGGTGGTGAAGCGGAGCGATCTTGAAAACTCTGCGGCCTTCTCCAAAGCGCTTCTTGGTATACTTGAAGTATGCCACTTGGATAATGACAGATAGCGTTTCGGCAAAGAACACACCACCTACGATCGGGAGTAAAAACTCCTTCTTGATCAGCACGCACAGTACGCCGATAGCACCGCCGAGTGCGAGCGAACCTGTGTCTCCCATGAACACCTGTGCTGGGTATGAATTATACCACAGGAACCCTAGCGCAGCACCAACAATCGCTGCACAGAAGATTGTTAGTTCCTCCGTGCCGCGCAGATGTATGATGTTGAGGTAATCCGCAAAGACTGCGCTGCCAGATACGTACGCGATAACAGCAAGTGTGAGAGCACTGATACCTACAGTGCCGATACAAAGTCCGTCGAGTCCATCTGTAAGATTAACGGCATTCGAGGTAGCTGTGATAATGAAGATCACAAGTGGAATGTAGAGCCAGCCAAAGTCGAAGTGCGCAAGTTTCTCAAACGGAATTGTTGAGAGTGCCCGTTCCCAGGGCTCTAGTCCAAACCAGTGCGGCATGAAGTACAAGCTACATCCAACAACTAGGCCAACGCTAACCTGCCCAACGATCTTGTACTTTCCGATAAGCCCCTTGGGATACTTCTTTACGACCTTCAGGTAGTCATCCAAAAATCCAACGCCCCCGAGTGCCGCAGTCGTAAACACAGCCATCACGACATACATGTTAAAAACGTTGGCCCACAACAACGTCGGGATAAGGATTGCACCAAGGACAATGAGTCCGCCCATAGTAGGCGTGCCCGCCTTGTTCACATGAAGGCCCACACTCTGCAGCTCGACCTTTGCCTGCTCGCCTACCTGCTTGCGCTTAAGCATGGCAATTATGCGGGGTCCGATGAGAAACGTAATCAGCAACGCAAAAATCGCCGCGGCAGCCGCACGAAAAGTCACGTATCCGAACAAATTGATGCCAGGCACATCTGTGATCGATTTGATCCACAGAGCAAGTTGATAAAGCATGCAGATTCCCCTTGGTTGTCGGCCCCGTTACTGTTCCAACAGCAAATCTATCACTCGCTCCATTGTCATTCCTCGTGAACCTTTGATAAGGACGACACAATTCTCCCGAGCAACATCGATAAGATGTTCTACACACGCTCTGTGTGTTGACGTTACGATAAGATGCGGCGCATCCATACGCTCTGCAGCCCTACGGAATTCGTCACCCATCACGATCACAACGTCTGCGTTCTCCTGCGAGGCAGAAATGATGTGCATGTGTTCGTCTTCGGAGGCGCCTCCAAGCTCGCGCATATCTCCAAGCACCGCAATGCGCTTTGATGCCGGATAGCGTTGCAAGGTCCGCAGTGCCATCATCATCGACTCCGGATTTGCATTGTAGCAGTCGTTTAGGACAACCATATCTCGTACACGTTCAACCGTCATCCTACCATACCCATGGGCTGTAGGGGGCTGATACGTGGCGAGTCCGCGCTGAACAAATTGTGGATGCATCTGCATGGACCATGCGATTGCCATGGCGCATGCAGCATTGTAGGCAGAAGCCAGACCATGCGTCTTCATCTGCGCGCGGAACGTAAATGCACCATGCACGATATGCAGTGACGGACGTACATCTGCATCGAACGTTACCGATGGATGGATGTCTGCAACGTTCTCAACACCAAACGTTATGGCTCGAGTAAACGATGTGGCATACTTAGAAAGACGTGGATCATCGTTATTCACAAATGCAAGGCCGCCATGGTCACGCAAGTAATCGAACAACGCAGTCTCCTCTCGCTCAACACCATCAAGGTCTATCAGCTTCTCGAGGTGTTCCTTGCCGATGTTCGTGATAAGACCGTGTGTTGGCTGAACCATAGCACTCAACACCTCTATCTCCCCCGGCTCATTTGTGCCGATCTCGATCACAGCGGCATCAACTTCATCAGTAAGCTGCAGCAGTGTAAGGGGCGTGCCTACCTGGTTGTTGTAGTTGGCTTGTGTCTTGAGCACACGCATGTCTTGTGATAGCACATGGGCTGTAAGATCTTTGGTAGAGGTCTTGCCAGCGGCGCCGGCAATGGCGATCACCGGGATCTGGAATCGACGACGGTGATACCAGCCGAACGAACCCAGGGCGTTGAGAGTAGACGTAACAACGAGTGTTGTCTCGTTTGACGTCAGGCCCGACGATTCTTCAACTACGACAAGGGCAGCCCCTTTCTCCAATGCTTCCTGTACGTTGTCGTGTCCATCGAACCGCTCTCCGCGCAGCGCAACGAATGCATTGCCCACCTCGAGAGTGCGTGTGTCGGTGCTGATACCGGTTAACTGGAGTGCAGCAGGAAGGTGGCTTGCCTGATCGCCGAAGATGGCAAGCAGGTCTGCGTGGTTGAACGTTGCGACGTTCGTCATGTGGCTCTCGTAAATGCGATCTGCAAATCTACCGAACGATTGCCTCAACGGCGTTCTGCGATGCGCAGACGTGCGCTTCGTGAGCGTGGGTTTCGTGCAAGCTCTTCTGGTCCAGCCTCTATGGCCTTTTTCGTTACAACACGAAGTTGTTCTGGATGGTCTCGGAAGACATTCTTCACAATGCGGTCTTCGCCACTATGATAGCTCATCACCACGATGCGAGCCCCTTGAGAAAGAAGCGGGATGATGGACTCGAGCGTGTGTTGGAGTCTGCCAAGTTCATCGTTGACAGCTATTCGTAGCGCTTGAAACAGACGCGCCATGGTCTTCGGCTGATGCTGCGGTGGGATGTGCTGCACAACAACATCGCGCAGGTCTACGGTTGTCTTGAACGGGGCAATGGACCTGCGTTGCACGATGGCCTTGGCAATTCTGCGTGACTGCGGCTCATCGCCATAGTCGCGGAAGATGTTTACAAGTTGTTCTTCCGGGAATGTGTTAACGATATCCGCGGCCGTTAACCCCTCTGGCATAAATCTCATGTCAAGGGGCGCAGCAGCACGAAAACTAAATCCACGGTGATGGTGATCGAATTGATATGACGAGACGCCGAGGTCGAGCAGTACACCATTGATGGGCTCTCCGGCGAGCGCGTCTGCCATGGTTGAGAAGTTTGCATGCACAAGGCGTAGACGCGAGGCCGCACCTTTAGCAAGTTCCTCTGCGAATCGCTGCGAGCAG
This sequence comes from Ignavibacteria bacterium, assembly GCA_046300675.1. GTDB lineage: Bacteria > Bacteroidota > Ignavibacteria > Kapaibacteriales > Kapaibacteriaceae > UBA10438. The sequence goes on along the minus strand of JBKCLO010000044.1, from coordinate 1,900 downwards.
TGATTGATGGCCTGTTCGTCGGCATCAAAGCTTACCACCGTAGCGCCCGTGGGTGATTTGTCGAGCATAGCAGCGGTATGCCCGCCCCCTCCAAGCGTGCCATCAACATAGATGCCGTCGGATGTAAGGTTGAGCGCTTCGAGACACTCCTGGAGCATCACTGGGATGTGATAAACGTCGGCTTCGACTCTTGCCATACGGTGAAATTGCCGAATTTTTCGTCCATGGCTATGCTTGCGCTGTTTTGTACAGCTCGTATTGTAGTCGAAACGCCCCTACGATAGGGTTTATCGAGCCCGCAGCATGCATATGTAGTAATTCTCGGTCGGTCAATAGTGTGTAGTTTTGCATCTGCAACAACCTGCAAGGAATGTTTATGCTATGGAACACTGCACTGTTCCTGCTGACAACAGCGATATGTCTTTCTGCAGCTGGCGAGTCCTTTGCCGGCACACAAAACGACCGCGGTAGGACTATCTACACGGAATATTGCCTACGATGCCACGGCGCCGAGGGGCAAGGCCCAGCCAGCATCCAGCAAAAAGAAGTCTGGAACAAGCCAGTCGACGAGCTTATTCGCGTAGTTACGTTTGGAGCCCGCGGATCGATGTCCATGAAAAACGGAACACGTAGAGGTATGCCTGCCTCTCCGTACAGCGATGCCGACATTGCACAGGTTACGATGTACGTTACCCAGCTTGTTGCAAAGAAAGATGTTTTGATCACCGATCAGGACGTCCAGCGCGTCCGCCGCATTCATGGCAAGACTGTGCGCCAGAAGTTTGGCGCATCACAGTCGCTGTCACAGCAAAACGCTAAGTGATCCCAGTCCAAGGGGCTCTACGGTTTTGAAACCTTCGGCATAGGTAACCCCTATGCGACTGCCATAGTAGCGTTCGCGCGCCTCGATGGTGAGTAGAAAATCGGGGTTTGACAACAGTGTCTCGGGCTCATTGCTGATGTAATGTTCGGGGACATGAAACTGTGATGAGAACGCACGAATAGCGTTCATTTTGTCACCAAACGTCTCCGTTACATCAACGAACAGGTCGGGTCCACCCGGAAAGTCATAGAACTGCTGATAACACAGCATCCGCTTCGGTCTATGCGGTGCTTGTTCAACACCGTCGCGCATTGTGGTGATCTTCACAAGGCCCGACAAGAACGCCGCTCTGCGCGAAATAGCATGCACAGCTTCGTGGTCGGGATGACGTTCGAGCTCAGATGGTATGAGCATTAGTGTGGGCTTCCATGCCCGAATAGCTGCAACCAGTTTGTGTGCGTTCTCGAGCGTGTCCTCAACGCCGCCGTCAGGAATACCCAACTGTTCGCGTGCATGCACACCTAGTATCGCAGCCGCGCTTGCAGCCTCTGCTTCTCGGATCTCGGGCGTACCGCGCGTACCGAGTTCTGCTCGCGTGCATTCGATAAAGACTACGGTGCGACCTTCGTTCGTAAGCTTTTTGATCGTGCCTGCGCACGAGAGTTCTGCATCATCAGGGTGCGCGCAGATTACGAGGACGTCGGCCTTCACGGCTGCTCTCCAGCACTGTTGAGTTTATCAATGCGGCGCTGATGCCTGCCCCCTTCACAGGGGGTTGACAAAAACGCGGACACGATGTCTTTTGCTAATTCAAGGCTTACGAGGCGTTGTCCAACGGCAACAACATTTGCATCGTTATGCTGACGAGCCAGTTGTGCCATTTCGACGCTTGTGCAATTGGCTGCGCGGATGCCCTGGACTTTATTTGCGGCAATCGAGATGCCGATGCCAGAGCCGCAGATCAAGACTGCGTAGTCAGCTCTGCTGTCGCGCACGAGCGCTGCTGCTGCCGCTCCGTAGTCAGGATAGTCAACAGAATCTTCGCTTTCCGTACCTACATCAACAACGTCGTGCCCA